>NZ_CP095864.1:1920331-2560442 GCF_023100845.1 Gordonia sp. PP30
GCCGGCGAACGGCTGTCCGTGATGCTGGTCGGCGACCAGGCAGAGATGCTGACGACCGTCAATGGCTGTTCCGAGATCGATGCCGTGGTCGAGCGGATCGGTGCTCGGCCCGGTGCCATCTGGCGCGAAGACACCACCGGGACCAACGCTCTCGCGACCCCGTTCGAGACCCGCCGCCCCTTCTTCGTGAAGGGGCGTCAGCACTATGTCGAGGGCCTTCACGACTACAGCTGCTACGGGAGGCCGATCTTCAATCCGCTGACGAGTCGACTGATCGGCGTGCTGGACGTGATGACCGAGGCTGGTTCCGAGTCCGCGCTGATGCGTCCATTCATCGACACTGCGATCATGGAGATCGAGCGGAGTATTCGGGAAAGCGCAGGAAGCCGTACAAAAGCGGTGATCGGTGCTTTCGAAGCCGCGGCAACCCACCCTGCCGCGATCGTGGTCGCCGTGTCGTCGTCGGCGGTACTCCAGAGTGCTGCGGCGGCGCGGGTGCTCACATCATCGGACATCACCATGCTCCGGGACCTGGCTGCGGGTCTTCGAGGACGGACCAGCACCGACGTCGAACTCGCCAACGGCGGCTCGGCCGCAGTGAATCTGGAAGCCATTTCGGGCACGGACGGCGTTCTTGTGCGGATACAGGCGCGGCAGCGGCCGTTTGTGCCGCGTTCGGCGGAGCCGCTGCGCGGGTGGTCTCCGGTGCAGCAGTGGATCGACGAGTTCCAGGAGTCGGCGGCGGCGGCGGCGATCGTCGGCGAGGGCGGTAGCGGCCGGTCGACAGCACTGAAGAGTGCGGTCGGAGCGCGGCGGCATTGCCGCGTCGATGGTCGCCTTGACGATCCGGCGAGGGTCGGCGAGAAGCTTCGGAGTCTCGTGCGCGCCGGTGGCCGAGATCTGATCGCGATCGACGACCTCGATCAATTGTCGGCGCAGGCGTTGGCCGACGTGGAGCGGTTACTCTCGATGGGAGTGCAGATCGTGGCGACCAGCGAGAAGCCGGGGGCAGAGAACGGTCCGCTCCATCGAATTCTGGATTTGTTCGACCACAGGCAGAATCTCCCGGCGCTCCGAGACTGCCGCTCGGAGATCGTTTCGACGCTCAACGAGTTGGCCGGGCCGGGAGTGCGGTACCGGTTCACCCCGCAGGCGACGCGGATTCTCGAGTCATACTCGTGGCCCGGGAATCATCGGCAATTGGCTGCTGTCACACGATCATTGGCGGCCTTGCGCGGCACCCTTATCGACGTCGCCGACCTGCCTCCGGAGCTCCGTTCGAAGGCGACAACGAAGGCGATGACCCCTTGGCAGCAGGCCAGCTGCGACGCGCTCATCCGAGCGATGGAAATCTGTCACGGAAACAAGGCTCACGCCGCTGACTATCTGGGAATCAGTCGGAGCACCCTTTATCACCACATCAAGGAGTACGGCATCGTCGTGTAGGTGCGGCCGAACGCTCACCGGTGTGCACGACTGCACAAGCATGTGGGCAATTGGGCGTTGTCGGCACTCGGCGGCCTCGGGAAGAGTGACATTCGACCGCCCAGACAGGCGGAGCACTTCTCCTTAGCAACGACACGAGGGAACCGCCAGAATGCCCACTCTCATCGCCCTGCCCCGAATCCTGCGGATCGGTGCCAACGCGCTCGCTGAGCTGCCCGCAGTGTTGACCGACACCGGATGTCGTCGGCCGCTGATCGTCACCGACGCGTTCCTGACCTCGACCGGCGCCGTGGCGAGGGTCGTCGAACTCCTCGCCGAGGCCGGCATCGACTGCACCGTCTTCGACGATGTGGTGCCTGATCCCACCACCGAATCGCTCGGCCCGGCGATCGCCCGTTTGCGCGCGAGTGGTTGCGACGGGGTGATCGGATTCGGTGGCGGCAGTTCGCTCGACACCGCGAAAGCCGTCGCACTGCTGGCGACTACGGAGCGTCCGCTCCGGGACTTCAAGGCCCCGGCGCAGACCGACGAGCCGCTGCTGCCGATTGTCGCGATTCCGACGACGGCGGGAAGCGGTTCGGAAGCGACACGTTTCACGGTGGTCACCGATTCGCAGTCCGGCGAGAAAATGCTCTGCCCCGGCCTGGCCTTCCTGCCGATCGCCGCGGTGGTCGACTACACGCTCACCATGACGATGCCCGCCCGGCTGACCGCTGACACCGGTATCGACGCGTTGACGCACGCCGTCGAGGCGTACGTGAGTGCCCAGGCCAACTCCTTTTCCGACGGGCTCGCGCTGGCCGCGATCGCCACGATAGGCCGGTACTTAAGGCGCGCGTACGCGGACGGTTCCGATGCGGAAGCACGCGAGCACATGATGCTGGCGTCGACGCAGGCCGGAATCGCCTTCTCCAACTCCAGTGTCGCGTTGGTGCACGGCATGAGCCGCCCACTCGGCGCGCACTTCCACATCAGTCACGGGCTCTCCAATGCGATGCTCTTCCCGGCGGTCGCCGAGTTCTCACTCGGAGGCGCGACCGCGCGCTACGCCGACTGCGCCCGCGCCTACGGTGCCGCCGACGCTGCGGATTCGGATCTCGCTGCGGCCGGGAAGTTCGTCGAGGAACTCCGTCGCCTCAATCAAGACCTCGCGGTTCCGGCTCCGCACGAGCTGGGCATCGCCCCGGATGATTGGACGCGACTCCTGTCGACCATGTCCGAGCAGGCGCTCGCCTCGGGAAGTCCGCAGAACAATCCCGTCGTACCCAGCGCGGACCAAATCTGTGCGATCTATCGCGCCATCTACTGATCTCGTCAGATACCCCAAGCAAGGAGCTTTCGCTATGTCTACCACTTTCGAAACAGCCGAACCGGTCCTCGTCGGGCATTGGATCGACGGCCGCCCGGCATACTCCGATGCGGCGGTCGCTCGATTCGACGTGTACTGCCCCGCGACCGGAGAGATCACCAAGCAAGTTCCGGCAGGAACGGCCGAGGACGCCAGGGCCGCCGTCGCCGCGGCGGCTGCCGCTTTCCCCGCCTGGTCGGCTATCCCCCCGCACATTCGCGCCCGCGTCATGTTCTCCTTCCGGGAGAAGCTGTTCGGTGACATCGACCGCCTCGCCGCGATCATCTCCGACGAACACGGTAAAGTGCTCGACGACGCAAGGGGCGAGGTGCTTCGCGGAATCGAGGTCGTCGAATACGCCTGCGGCATTCCGGAGCTGTTGAAAGGCGAATTCACCGATAGCATCGGACGCGGAGTCGATGGCATGTCCCTGCGGCAGCCCCTCGGGGTCGTCGCGGGCGTGGTGCCTTTCAACTTTCCGGCGATGGTTCCGCTGTGGATGTTCCCCATCGCCCTCGCTTGTGGAAACACCTTCGTGCTCAAACCGTCCGAAAAGGTGCCCACTCTCGCCATGGAGATGGCGCAGCTGCTCAAGGAAGCCGGGCTTCCCGACGGTGTCTTCAACATCGTCCACGGCGGTCGCGAAGTCGTGGACACGCTGATCACCCATCCCGATGTCGAAGCCGTCAGTTTCGTCGGGTCCACCCCGGTAGCCGAGCATGTGTACAAGACCGGGAGCGACGCTGGAAAGCGCGTCCAGGCGCTCGGCGGAGCGAAGAACCACCTGGTGGTGATGCCTGATGCGGACGTGGACAACGTGGTCTCGGCGCTCATCGGTTCGGCGTTCGGCTCCGCGGGCGAGCGCTGCATGGCGATCTCCGTCGTGGTTCCGATCGGCGACGAGATCGGCGATGCGGTCCGGGATGCGCTCGTCGCGCGGATCGCGGAGCTGCGTGTCGGTCCCGGGACCGAGCCTGGGGTGGAGATGGGGCCGCTGATCACCGCCGCGCACCGCGAGCGAGTGGTGTCCTACATCGAGGCCGGCGTCGCGGAAGGAGCCGAGCTCGTCGTCGACGGCCGGAGCGGACGAACCGATCGTGGCTTCTTCCTCGGCGCGTCGTTGTTCGACCGTGTCACTCCGGACATGCGGATCTATCGCGAAGAGATCTTCGGTCCGGTTCTCAGCATCGTCCGAGCGTCGTCGTTCACCGACGCTCTGGAGCTGGTCAACGCGCACGAATTCGGAAACGGCGCGTCGTTGTTCACTGCCGATGGGCGTGCCGCACAGATGTTCATCAGCCAAGCGAAGGCAGGCATGATCGGCGTCAACGTTCCCATTCCGGTGCCGATGGCGTTTCATTCGTTCGGGGGCTGGAAGCGTTCATTGTTCGGCGATCACCACATCCACGGTAGGGAAGGGGTGCGGTTCTACACGCGATACAAGGCGGCGACGGTGCGCTGGCCGGAGGCCGGATCGGCGGCGGCGGAGTTCGTCATGCCGACCTCGAAGTAGCAGCCGGTCAACGTGCGATCGGCGGCCGGTCCCGGCCGCTGATTCCACGTATCCTGCGACGCTAGACTGAGCATGCCGCCGTGCCTCCGACGAGTTGATCAGGCTCTTCGGGGTGTGCGTGACGGCTATGGGTCAGCGCGGGATCTGCTGCGCTCTTCGCGCCGCGCACTGTGCGCGGCGACGACCTCGGGTCCGACCCATCGCACCGGGCCCATCCCGACCGCGCACGCACTCAGGTCGCGTACGTGCGCCTCTGTGCCGAACGCGAGGCCAACCGCCGCGAACGCCAAGCCCGCGACGTCTACGGCAGATACCCGGGCTTTCTCGAAGAACGGCCGTTCTGACCCGATCCGCCTCAATCCGGCACGACCACGACGCGCTCCGGACCGCGGTCGGCCCAGGCCTCGCCGATGCGGGACAGGGGATAGACCGTATACGGGACGCGGACGGTGCCGGCGGCGACCTGCTCGATGAAGCCGGCCAGGCCGTCCATCAGCACCTCGTGGTCGACGCTGCCCAGGCCGCTGCCGCTCAGGGTGTAGCGGCGGCTGCGCAGCAGCGCGCCGGGCACGCGGGCGTCGGCGCCGGCCATCGTGCCGACCTCGACGTGCGACACCTCGGTCGCCTCAGCGAGCGGGGCGACGGCGACGAACGTCCGCTCGGCGACCGGCCCCCACAGGAAGTCGACGACGATGCTCGGCGCGTGCCCGTCGAGGGAGTTCCGGATGGCATCGGAATCTTCGTCGGTGCCGGTCAGGGCCACGGTGGCGATCGCGTCGCCGTGTTCGCCGGCCAGCCGGTCGAGGACGTCGGCGTTGCGGCCGACCGCGACCACGCGCTCGGCGCCGAGCGCCCGCGCGTTGTCGACGGCGAGGCCGCCCGACATGCCGGTGGCGCCGAGGATCAGCACGGTGCCGAGAGTCCGGCCCGTCGCCGCGACCGCGGTGCGCCGCGTGCTCAGCGGGATCCACGATGCCAGTCCGGGATTGCAGCCGGCGGCGACGGCGAGCGGATCCACGCCGTCGGGGAGCGCGACGCAGAAGTCGTCCGGCACCGAGATCCGCTCGGCCATCGTGCCCCAGGGCGCGGGCGCCATGCCGGTGTAGACCAGCGTGCCGTCGGCCGTGCGCGCCACCGCGTCGATCCCGGGGACCAGCGGCCAGCTGCCGGTGGAACTGTAGTGATCGCCGGATGCCCGCATCCGGACGATGTTGTGGATCCCGGCGCCGACCAGCTCGACGATGCTCCGGCCGTCGGCCGGAACCGGCTCGTCGAACTCCCCGGCGACGGGGTCGTGTGCGGGTGCGGTGACGATGGCTGCCTTCACGACTACCTCCAATTTAACGTTGTTAAGGACTGTCTCCAGCGTCCTCTAACGCTGTTAAGCTGTCAAGGTGGCCGCGAAACTGAGTCGGGACAGGATCATCGACGAGGCCTTCGCGCTGCTCGACGACGCCGGGATCGACGGACTGACGGTCCGCGCGCTCGCCGGGCGGCTCGGCGTCAAGGCGCCCGCGCTGTACTGGCACGTGGCGTCCAAGCAGGATCTGCTCGACCAGATGGGCACCGAGGTGGCCCGGCGGGTGGAGCGACGGTTCGCCGACACGACATCCGGCGATTCGTTCGCCGGGGCGTTGCGCGGCTACGCGATGATCCTCCGCGAGGAGTATCTGGCGCATCGTGACGGTGCGCGCACCTTCTCCGGGACCCGGCTGATGGACCCTGGGGTGCTGCGCGGCCGGGAAGCGGCGCTCGAGCACTGGACGCGGCGCGGCCTCACCCTGGAGCGGATCGTCGACGTCGTCGACATCGTGACGGCGTTCGTCGTCGGCTTCGTGATCGAAGAGCAGGAACGACAGGACCAGGCGCGATATTCGTTACGGGATCGGGATGAGGCGGTCGGGGACGACTACCCGCTGACCGTCCGCGCGGGTCACCACGGCTTCCGTCCGTCTGGGCAACGGTTCGACGACCAGCTCACGCTGCTGCTCGCCGGGGTGGCTCCGGAGTAAATCGGCCGCAACGAGAACAGCCGGCCCCGGGATGCACCCGGGACCGGCCTGCAGCGATGACGCGGAGAAACGCTAGGCGCGCTTCCAGGTCTTCCGCGGGCGCAGCGCCCAGATCGGCCAGACGACCAGGACGATGCCGATCGCGATCAGCCAGATGTCCTCGACGTGGCCGACGTGGTTGCCGCGGAGCATCGCAAAGCAGATCAGACCGCAGACGAACGACGCGATCGCGTAGGTGCGCGGTGCCGTGCCCGACCAGCCGAAGCGCGCGGACGGCGCGTCCGGATCCTCCCGGACCCAGCCGGTATCGACGGTTTCGACCTCGGTGCTTGCCACTTGAAAACTCCTCGGGATCGGCAGCCTTGACGGATGACTCGACGGGTTTCGGCCATGTCGTATGACCCAAGTCTTGTGACCCGGTCGTATGACGCAGCTTAGTACGTCGGGGTTCAAGCATAACCCGATCGGGGTGCGCCACAATGACCGGTGTGACCACGCGTGTGTTGATTCTCGGCTCGACCGGCTCCATCGGTACCCAGGCGCTGGAGGTGATCGCCGAACACCCCGAACTCTTCGAGGTGGCCGGCCTGGGCGCCGGGGGCGGAAACCCGGATCTGCTGGCGCGGCAGGCGGCGGAGACGGGGACGCCCGCCGGGCGGATCGCGGTGGCCGACGCCGACGCGGCCGGGGCGGTCGGGGACCGGCTCGGCGGCCGGGTGCTCGGCGGCGGCGACGCCATGGTGCGGCTCATCGAGGAGGTCGAGGCCGACGTCGTCCTCAACGGAGTCGTCGGATCGATCGGCCTGCGGCCGTCGCTCGCCGCCCTGCGCACCGGCGCACGACTGGCCCTGGCGAACAAGGAATCCCTGGTCGCCGGGGGACACCTGGTGCTCGACGCCGCCGCACCCGGACAGATCGTGCCGGTCGACTCCGAGCACTCGGCGATCGCGCAGTGCCTGCGCGGCGGTGCCGCCGACGAGGTGGACCGGCTGGTGCTGACGGCCTCGGGCGGCCCGTTCCGCGGCTGGACCGCCGAGCAG
This sequence comes from Gordonia sp. PP30, assembly GCF_023100845.1. Taxonomy (NCBI): domain Bacteria; kingdom Bacillati; phylum Actinomycetota; class Actinomycetes; order Mycobacteriales; family Gordoniaceae; genus Gordonia; species Gordonia sp. PP30. The sequence continues at coordinate 1,927,691 of NZ_CP095864.1, forward strand.
CTCGCCGACGTCACACCGGAGCAGGCCGGCCGCCATCCCACCTGGTCGATGGGGCCGATGATCACCCTCAACTCGGCGACCCTGGTGAACAAGGCGCTCGAGGTGATCGAGGCGCACCTGCTGTTCGGCGTCCCGTACGACCGGATCGACGTCACCGTGCACCCGCAGTCGATCGTGCACTCGATGGTCACCTTCATCGACGGCGCGACCATCGCCAAGGCCTCGCCGCCGTCGATGAAGCTGCCGATCGCCCTCGCGCTGGGCTGGCCGCACCGGGTGCCCGGGTCGTCGGCCGCCTGCGACTTCTCCACCGCGTCGCAGTGGACTTTCGAGCCGGTCGACGACGACGTGTTCCCGGCCATCCGGGTGGCCCGGGAGGCGGGGGAGGCCGGTGGCTGCCTGACCGCGATCTACAACGCCGCCAACGAGGTGGCCGCCGCGGGCTTCTTCGCCGGGGCCCTCGGATTCCGGGACATCGTGACGGTGATCGCCGAGGTGCTCGCGCAGGCGGACGGGTGGACGGCGCCGCCGGGTACTGTGGAGGACGTGCTGGCCGCCGACCGGTGGGCGCGGGAACGCGCCGCCGCGCTGGTCGCGGCCCGTCGCAGCTGACCAGCCGGCACTCAGCTGACCATCGTCAAGACAGGGAATCCAGTGAGCTTCGCCCTCGGCATCGTGGTGTTCGCGCTGGCCCTGCTCATCTCGATCGCCTGGCACGAACTCGGTCACATGTGGGCGGCGCAGGCGACCGGGATGAAGGTCCGCCGCTACTTCGTCGGGTTCGGTCCCACGCTGTGGTCCACCCGCCGCGGCGAGACCGAGTACGGTGTCAAGGCGATCCCGCTCGGCGGTTTCTGCGACATCGCCGGGATGACCCCGCACGAGGAGATGACGCCCGACGAGCGGGAACGCGCGATGTACCGGCAGTCGACGTGGAAGCGGCTCGTGGTGCTGCTCGCCGGCCCGGCCCAGAACTTCATCCTCGGCATCGTGCTGGTGCTGATCGTGGGCCTCAGCTGGGGTCTGCCGATCCTCGGCGACAAGCCGGTCCACGCGACGACGGTCGGCTGTGTGGCGCCCACCCAGGACGCGACGGGAAAGCTGGCCGACTGCACCGGTGACGGGCCCGCGAACGCGGCCGGGCTGCGGCCCGGCGATCGGCTGGTCGCGGTGAACGGGCACTCCGTCGCCGACGACACCGACCTGGTCCACCGCGTGCAGGCCTCGTCCGGGGACGTGGTGCTGACCGTCGAACGCGACGGCCGGCGACAGGATCTGACGGTGCCGGTGACCCGGGTCCAGCGCATGACGAAGGACGCGGACGGGTCGCTGCGTCCGGTCACCGTCGGCGCCATCGGCGTCGGGCTGCACGTCGACTACGTGCGGCACTACGACCTCGCGAGCATCTGGGGCGGTGCGGCGTCGTTCACCGGCGACCTCTTCACCCAGACCTGGGACGCCCTGATCGGGCTGCCGTCGAAGGTCGGCGCGCTGTGGACCGCGGTGACCGGCGGTCCGCGCGACCCGGACACCCCGGTCAGCGTCTACGGCGCCTCGGTGATCGGCGGTGAAGCCGTCGACCACGGCTACTGGGACGTCTTCTTCCTGCTGCTGATCAGCGTCAACTTCTTCCTCGGCGCGTTCAACCTGATTCCGCTGCTTCCGCTTGACGGCGGCCACATGGCCATCGCCCTGTTCGAGAAGCTGCGCAACACCGTGCGCGGCTGGTTCGGCCGCGCCCCGGCCGGCCCGGTCGACTACTACAAGCTGTTGCCGCTGACGTACGCGGTGGTCGCGGTGATGGGCGCGTTCATGGTGCTCACCCTCACCGCCGACATCGTCAACCCCATCAAAGTGTTCTAGGAGTTACGGACATGAGTGATCCGATCGGACTCGGCATCCCCGTCCCGCCGCCGGTGCTGGCGCCGCGGCGGAAGACCCGCCAGCTGAAGGTGGGCAAGGTGGGCGTCGGCAGCGACTCGCCGATCTCCGTGCAGTCGATGTGCACCACCAAGACGCACGACGTCAACGCGACACTGCAGCAGATCGCGCAGCTCACCGCCTCGGGCTGCGACATCGTCCGGGTGGCCTGCCCGCGGCAGGAGGATGCCGATGCGCTCGCCGAGATCGCCCGGCATTCGCAGATCCCGGTGATCGCCGACATCCACTTCCAGCCCAAGTACATCTTCGCCGCGATCGACGCCGGCTGCGCCGCGGTCCGCGTGAACCCCGGTAACATCAAGGAGTTCGACGGCCGCGTCAAGGAGGTCGCCAAGGCGGCCGGCGAGGCCGGTATCCCGATCCGCATCGGCGTGAACGCGGGTTCCCTGGATCCGCGCCTGCTCAAGAAGTACGGCAAGGCCACCCCGGAGGCGCTCGTCGAGTCGGCGCTGTGGGAGGCGAGCCTGTTCGAGGAGCACGGCTTCGGCGACATCAAGATCTCGGTCAAGCACAACGACCCGGTGATCATGGTCGAGGCGTACCGGCAGCTGGCCGCCCAGTGCGACTACCCGCTGCATCTCGGCGTCACCGAGGCCGGGCCGTCGTTCCAGGGGACCATCAAGTCGGCGGTGGCATTCGGCGCGCTGCTGTCGGATGGCATCGGCGACACCATCCGCGTCTCGCTGTCGGCGCCGCCGGCCGAGGAGATCAAGGTCGGCGATGCGATCCTGCAGTCGCTCAACCTGCGTCCCCGCAAACTCGAGATCGTCTCGTGCCCGTCGTGCGGCCGCGCCCAGGTGGACGTCTACAAGCTGGCCAACGAGGTGACCGCCGGCCTGGAGGGCATGGAGGTGCCACTGCGGGTGGCGGTGATGGGCTGCGTGGTCAACGGTCCCGGTGAGGCCCGCGAGGCCGACCTCGGCGTGGCTTCCGGCAACGGCAAGGGCCAGATCTTCGTCAAGGGCGAGGTGATCAAGACCGTGCCCGAGGCGCTGATCGTGGAGACCTTGATCGAAGAAGCGATGCGGATCGCCGAGGAGACGGGGGAGACTGGAAGCGGCGCCCCGGTGGTGACGGTCAGCTGACGCCGCCGGAGGCGCCGACCGCGGCGAGACGAGGAGGTGAGCATGCTCGGACTGCTGCGTGACCGGCCGCTCGGCTCCCGCGATGCCGCGGCCGTCGCCCGGGCGCTCGCGGCCGACCCGGTGGTCAACTGCATGATCGCGGCCCGCGTCGAGGCCTTCGGCCTGGCGCCCCGCTTCCTGGGCGGGGAACTGTGGACCGCCTCGCGCCCGGAGGACTCGCTCTGCTTCTCCGGAGCCAACCTGATGCCGACCGCGGCCACCGGCACCCAGCTCGACACCTTCGCCGAGCGCGCGCTGTCCGTCCCCCGGCAGTGCACGTCCGTCGTCGGCCCGCAGCCGCTCGCGCTCGGCCTGTGGGACCGGGTCGCCGCGAACTGGGGCACGCCCCGCGAGATCCGCGACTGCCAGCCGCTGCTGGCGCTCGACGAACCGCCGTCGTGCCCGATCGACCGTCAGGTCCGGCTGGTGACGCTCGACGACCTCGACGTCTACTTCCCGGCGGCCGTGGAGATGTTCATCGGCGAGGTCGGTGTGGATCCGCGCGGCGGCGACGAGGGCCGGTCGTACCGGCGGCGCCTGGCGTCGCTGATCTCGGCCCGCCGGGTGTACGCCCGGTTCGACGGCCCGCGCGTGGTGTTCAAGGCCGAGATCGGGTCGATGTCGCGCGGTGTCGGGCAGATCCAGGGCGTGTGGGTGGATCCGGAGTTCCGCGGGCGCGGATACGGTGCGGCCGGTACCGCCACCGTCGTCGCGGCGCTCGCCCGCCAGGGCCGCGTCGCGAGCCTGTACGTGAACGGCTACAACACCGCCGCGCGCGAGACCTATCGGCGCGTCGGCTTCGAACAGGTCGGCACCTTCGCGACGGTGCTCATCGATTGATCCCCGGCGCACTCGAACCTGTACCTCGACGGCCGCGACGATCCGCGCCGCACGTCGGGACGGCGACGGTGTGAGCGGTGTTCCGCGCGCTATCGCGACGCCAGAGGGCGCGCCTGATGGGTCTCACCGGGCGCGCCCTCGTACGTCTTCCCACTCGCTGAGCCGCTTCGGTGAGTGCGTGCGCCGCTCACCGAGTCCGCTCGCTCACTGCGCGGTGTAGCCACCGTCCACGATGATCTCCGAACCGGTCGAGAACGACGACTCGTCGGACGCCAGGTAGAGCACCGCGTTAGCGATCTCCTCGGGCTTGCCCATGCGCCCGATTGGATGCGCGGCCACCAGCGCCGCGGTCACCTCGTCGAGGGCCGCGTCCTGCTCGGCGGCGTACTCCTCGACCATCGGGGTCCAGACGAACCCCGGATGCACTGTATTCACCCGGATGCCGTAGCCGGATTTCGCACAGTGCAGCGCCGCCGACTTCGAGAAGATCCGCACGCCGCCCTTGCTCGCGTTGTACGCGGCGAGTCCGGGATCACCGATGATGCCTTCGATCGACGAGAGATTGACGATCGAGCCACCGCCGTTGTCCTTCATCACGGCGATCGCCGCCTTGGTTCCCAGGAACACCGCGTCGAGGTTGACGGCCATCAGCCATCGCCAGGTCTCGAGGGTCTCTTCTTCCACCGTGCGCGACGCGGCCACTCCGGCGTTATTCACGACCACGTCGAGTTTGCCGAACCTATCGACGATCGTCCGGGTCAGCGAGTCCCACTCGGCCTCATCGGTGACGTCCTGGCGATAGAACACGACCTTCTCACCACTCGGATCGAGATCCGCCGCAGCAGCACCACCGTGGTCGTCGACGTCGGTGATGGCCACCGTGGCGCCCTCCTCGAAGAGGCGTCTGGCCGTCGCCAGACCGAGTCCCTTGGCACCGCCGGTCACCAGAGCGACCTTGCCCGCTACACGTCCCATGTCGTTCCTTCCACACGTCATCCGGTGCGGCCCATCCGGGTGTGGCGTGCGCCACCGGCCGCCCGTGTATGAAGACGCTAGAAGGACCGGCGCCGGCTGCGTGTCCGACAATCGGACGTTCACGGCGGGCTGCGGCCCGCTCAGCGCCTGCGAGAGAAATTGATGTGTCGTAACGCCAATTGTCACAGGTGGGAGTGCCTTCTTCGTACCTCACGCTGGCGCGTCGAGTACAGCTGAGAACGGCCGAGGTTTAGGATCGGGTGTCGATGAGGCTCTTGCGCGCGGTGATCGGGGTGCTCACCCTCGCACTGCTGTCGACGCTGCTCGCCTGTGCCACCGACGACGACGGCCCGCGCGGCGTCGCCGACCGCTTTCTCCACGACTTCTCCGCGCGCGACTACGCGGCCGCGGCGAAGCTGACCACCGATCCGGCGCGCGCCGAGAGCGCGCTCGCGTCCGCGTGGAGCGGCCTGGACGCGGAGAGCATGTCCGCCCGCGCCGGCCGGGTGCGCCTGGACCGGGACATCGCCGACGTCGACGTCACCTACACGTGGAAGCTCCCCGGGCGGCGGGAGTGGAGCTATCCGGCGACGCTCACCATGGGCCGCAGCGACACCGGCTGGGCGGTGCGGTGGGCGTCGACCGACATCCATCCCGAGCTGGGCGCCGACCAGCGGCTGTCGCTGGCCACCTTCGCCCCGCCCCGCGCCGCGGTGAACGAATCCGACGGCAGCGAGGTGATGGGCACCGGGACCGTCGTCGCGATCTCGTTCGACGCGAAGCAGGCCGCCGAACACGGCTCGGTGATCGACTCGGCGAGCCGCCTGACCACGGTCCTCGGACCGCTGATCCCCGGCCTGACCGCGCAGGGCATCGCCGAGAAGGCCACCGCCTCGAACGATCCGCTGCCGATCGGGCGGATCCCGGGCGCCGACTTCGACCGGCTGCGCGACCGACTGGCCGTGCCCGGGGTCGTCACACAGGAAGAAGCGATCCTGCAGGCCCGGGACCCGAACTTCGCGACCGCGGTGCTCGACCAGGTGAAGACGCGGGTCGCCGACGACGTCGGCGGCACCTCCGGCTGGCGGGTGTCGGTGCTCAATCCGAACGGTCTGGTCGCCGATGTGTTGACCGACCATCCGGCGACGCCGGCGCCGGCCGTCTCCCTGACGCTCTCGCGCACCGCGCAGAACGCCGCCCAGCAGGCGGTGGACGCGGTCGGGAAGCAGACCATGATGGTCGTGATGCAGGCCTCGACCGGGAAACTGCTGGCCATCGCGCAGAATCCGGCCGCCGACCGTGGCGGCCTGCTCGCGACGATGGGCACGTACCCGCCGGGCTCGACGTTCAAGATGGTCACCTCGTCGGCGGCGATGGCGTCCGGCCTGGCCGCTCCGGACACGATCGTGCCGTGCCCCGGCGAGATCCAGATCGGGCCGCGCCTGATCCCCAACTACGACCGGTTCTCCCTCGGTCCGGTGCCCCTGCTGCGGGCCTTCGCCAACTCGTGCAACACCTCGTTCGCCGAGCTGGCGAGCCGGATGGGCCCCTCGGACCTCCCGCACGCGGCCGCCGCGATGGGGCTCGGCGCGCAGTACGACATCGCGGGCATCGACGCGAAGTCGGGTTCGGTGCCGATCGAGCCGGACCTGGTGCGGCGTTCCGAGGACGGCTTCGGCCAGGGCACCGTCCTGGCGACGCCGCTGGGCATGGCGCTGGTCGCGGCCACCGCGGCGACCGGCCGGCCCCCGGTGCCGATCCTCATCAACGGCAGGCCCACCAAGGTGGTCGGACCGCGGCCCACGCTCGACGCGAAGGTCTACGACCAGCTGCGGCCGATGATGCGCGCCGTGGTCACCGAGGGCACCGCGACCTCGATCGCCGGATCGGGGCCGGTCTTCGGCAAGACCGGTGAGGCGGAGGTCGACGGCGGTTCGCACGCCTGGTTCGCCGGTTACCGCGGCGACCTCGCCTTCGCGACGCTGATCGTCCTCGGCGGTGACTCCACCAACGCCGTCAACGTGACGCGCGACTTCTTCAACCTGCTGCCACCCGGCTACTGAGCACATAGGGGTTTCTACTCAAATCCGCTCGGCGGTCTGGCCCCGGCCGGATCGGTGGCCTATCGTCGCACGCGGCGCCCGGGTGCGCGGCGCCCGGCACCGACATGAACGACGAAGGGGAATCCCACATGAGTGGACCGAATCCGTACGGCCAGAACCCGAACCAGCCGGGCTACGGCCAGCAGCCGCCCCAGGGGCCGCCTCCCGGCCACCGGCCGCCGCCCGGATACGGCCCACCGCCGCAGGGATACGCCGGTCCGCCGCAGCAGGCGTACCCCGGCCCGCCGCCGCAGGGCTACCCGGGTCCGGCTCCGCAGGGATACCCGCAGGCCCCGCAGGGATACCCGCAGCCGCAGCAGGGACACCCGCAGCAGGGACACCCGCAGCCGCCGGCCGGCCCCGCCTTGGGCGCGGGCCTCGGCAAGCTCACCATGATCGCCTTGTGGGTGGTGGTCGGCGCCGGCGCGCTGACGTTCATCGCGAGCTTCCTGCCGTGGGTGTCGGTGGGCGACAAGTCGTACCTCGGCATCTCCGGCGACGCCGACAGTGACGGCGTGTGGACCCTGATCCTGGGCCTGCTCGGCGCGGCCGCGGGTGGTGCGGCGCTCTTCCTCACCGTCAAGCAGAAGTTCCTGCCGCTGATCGCCGGCGGCGTGGCGGCGCTGTTCGGTCTCATCGTGGTGATCGTGACCGCCAACGACATCTCCGACGTCGGCGACGCGCGGGACGCCGCCAAGCAGTCGGTGAGCCAGTACGGCGACCTCAGCAAGTACGGCATCGACGTCGGCGCGGCGATGCCGCACATCTCGACCGGTTTCGGTCTGTGGCTCGCGCTGTTCGGCGGTGTGCTGCTGCTCCTGGCCGGAGCGGGCGCGATCGTCGCCGCGCAGTTCGTGGAGAAGGGGAAGTAGTCAGCCGCGGTCGGGCGTGATCAGCAGTTCGCCGGTCTCCGGGTGCGTGGTGACGCGCACCGGGTGGTCGTAGGTATCGGCGAGCAGCCGCGCGGTCATGGTCTCGGCGACCGGCCCGACGGCCAGCAGCCGCCCGTCCTTCATCACCGCGACGCGGTCGGCGTAGGCCGCGGCCAGCGACAGGTCGTGCACCACCAGCACGATGGCGACGCCGGCCGCGGCGCGGTCGCGCAGGATCTTCAGGACCTGCTCGGTGTGGCCGATGTCGAGGGCCGCGGTCGGCTCGTCGAGCAGCAGGACCGGCGTGTCTTGGGCGAGTGCCCGGGCCAGGGAGGCCCGGGCCTGCTGGCCGCCGGACAGCTGCGGGAAGGGCCGGTCGACGAGATCGGTGATCTCGCAGGCGTCGATCGCGGCGTCGATCAGCTCGGCCGAACGCGTCGCCTCGGGGGTGCGCAGCCACGGGTAGCGGCCCAGTTCCACCACCTCGCGCACGGTGAACGGGGTGTCGATCCGGTTGGTCTGGGTCACCAGGGTGCGGTGGCGTGCCAGTTCCCGGGTCGCGAACTCGTGCAGGGGCCGGTCGTCGAGCAGCACCCGTCCGTCGTCGGCCGTCCGGATCCCGGCGAGGATCGACAGCAGCGTCGACTTGCCGCAGCCGTTCGGCCCGACCAGGGCGAGCAGTTCACCCGGCCGGGCGGTCAGGCTCACCCCGTGCAGGACGGGCCGGCCGCCGAGAGCCACGTGTACGTCGTCGGCGACGAGGGTGCCGGCGGTCGGAGCGCTGGTGGTCACGGGGGCGTCACCATCCCGTCTTCGCGCTGCGGCGCAGCAGGAGGAAGAACACCGGCCCGCCGATCAGCGAGGTCAGCATGCCCAGCGGGAGTTCGCCCGAGGTGAGGGTGCGGGCCGCGAGGTCGGCCGCCGCGACAAACAGGGCGCCGCCGACGACGGACGCCGGCAGCAGCAGCCTGTGCCGCGGTCCGACCAGCAGGCGCATGGCGTGCGGCACGATCAGCCCGACGAACATCACGATGCCGGTGAAGGCCACCGCGGCGGCGGTGAGGATCGCCACCAGCACGATCACCTGGCGGCGGACCAGTTCCACGTTGACGCCGAGTGCGGACGCGCCGACGTCGCCGAGGGCCAGCAGATCGAGCTTGTCGACGAGTACCGCCGACGCCGCGACCCCGGCGACCACGAGCGGGGCCACCACCTGCACCTGCGTCCAGGTGACCGCGCCGGCCAGCGAGCCGAGCTGCCAGAAGACGATCTGTTCGCGGCTGGCGGTGGAGGCCACGGTCGTGAGGTAGGCGATGATGCCGAGGGCGAAGGCGTTCACCGCGATGCCGGTGAGCACGATCATCACCACCGAGGTCGCGCCGTCGCGCATGGACAGCACGTACACGGCGATCGTGGTGATCAGGCCGAACAGCGCGGCGACCCCGGCCACCGCCCAGCCGTTGGCGCTGGCGCCGCTGACCACGAACATCAGGCACGCGCCCACCGCGGCCCCCGAGGAGACACCGATGATGCCGGGCTCGGCGAGCGGATTGGCCAGGGCGCCCTGCAGCAGGCAGCCCGCGGTACCGAGGGCCGCGCCCACCAGCACGCCGAGCACGATGCGCGGGAACCGGGAGACCCACAGCGCGTTCTCGCCCTGCTGGTCGGCCGGCAGCGGACCCAGGTCCAGATGCCAGTGGTGCGCGATGGAGCCTAGGACCTCGGCGGGGGAGACGTGCACCTGCCCGGTACCCGCGGAGACGACGACCACCACGCCGAGCAGCACGAGTGTCCCGGCGATCACCCAGATGCCGCGGCGCCGATGGGCGGGTGCGGGGAGGCCGCTCATCGATAGATCGCCTTTCCGAGGGATTGCAGGATCAGCCCGGTGTCCGGGCCGAACGCGAGGATCTGCGTCTCGTCCATCGCGATGATGCGCTTGGCCTTCCCGGCCCGGGTCCCGGCGACCGCGGGGAGCTGCGCCACCTTGTCCAGGCCGCCGACGGACTCGGCGCCCTGCGTCATCACCAGGATCACCTCGGGATCGATGCGCAGCAGCGACTCGGTGCTGACCGTGCTGAACGCCGCGGTGAGCCCGCCCGCCGTCCCGGCGTCGCGGGCCCCGAGGTTCTCGATCAGGTCGTCGGCGCCGGAATCCGGCCCGGCGAGCAGGATCAACCGGTCGCCGCGGATGTAGAGGAAGGCGATGATCGGGTCGCCGGTCGGATCGGGGAGCGACCGGCGCGCCTGCGTGATCTCCCGCTGCGTCCGCTCGGTGAGCTTCTGCCCGGCCTCGGGGGCGCCCAGCGCGCCGGCGACGGTCGTGATCAGCGCGCCGGTCCCGGCGACGCTGCGCTCGTCGGTGAACTCGACGACGTGGATCTGCGCCTCTCGCAGCTGGTCCAGCACCCCGTTCGGGCTCGACGTCCGGTCCGCGAGCACGATCGTCGGGTGCTGTGCCAGCACCTTCTCCACGTTGATCGAATGCCCGGCGTCGGTCACCACGGGCAGCCCCTGCGCGGCCGGGAACGTCGTCGACCGGTCGCGTCCCACGGCGTGCGATCCGAGGCCCAGCGCCCAGACGATCGCGCCGAGCGTGCCGTTGCGGTCCAGGGCGATGATCCGGTCGGCCTGCGGCCCGGCCGCGGGATCGTTCTCGATCGGCACCGGATCCGCGTGTGGCAGCGTCGCGATCCGCTCACCGTCGCGCAGGTGGGCCGACGACGGGTCGCGGCCGGCGTTGACGTCGATCGGCGCCGTCGTGCAGCCGGCGGTGAGCAGGGCGACCAGCGCGACCAGCGTCAGCACCGCCTGGCGGGAAAACGGCACAGGGTGTCCTTAAGGGTTGGCTTACTTCACTTCCACTGTATCGGTCGCGGCGGGGAGCGAATCGGAGCCTCCCGGCCGGGTCCGTAGACTGGGGAGCCATGACGGTTCGTGCACCCCTGACTCCCGGCGTGGTCTCGCCGACCCTGCCGGTTCCCGACGCGATCGCCCGCCCGGAGTACGTCTGGAAGGCCGAGGCGCAGGAGGGCCACGAGCCCTGGGTGCAGACCCCGGAGACCATCGAGAAGATGCGGGTGGCCGGGAAGATCGCGGCGAACGCGCTCGCCGAGGCCGGCCGTGCCGTCGCCCCCGGTGTGACGACCGATCAGCTCGACCGCATCGCGCACGACTACATGATCGACCACGGCGCCTATCCGTCGACGCTCGGCTACCGCGGCTTCCCCAAGTCGTGCTGCACCTCGCTCAACGAAGTGATCTGCCACGGCATCCCCGACTCCACCGTCATCCAGGACGGCGACATCGTGAACATCGACGTCACCGCCTACATCGACGGCGTGCACGGTGACACCAACGCCACCTTCCTGGCCGGTGACGTGAGTCAGGAGCACCGCGACCTGGTCGAGCGCACCCGCATCGCCACCGAGCGCGCCATCAAGGCCGTCAAGCCGGGCCGCGAGCTCAACGTGATCGGCCGCGTGATCGAGGCCTACGCGAGCCGCTTCGGCTATCACGTGGTCCGCGACTTCACCGGTCACGGCATCGGCGAGACCTTCCACAACGGCCTGATCGTCCTGCACTACGACGAGCCGTCGGTCGACACCGTCATCGAGCCGGGCATGGTCTTCACCATCGAGCCGATGATCAACCTCGGCGCCCTCGACTGGGAGCAGTGGGACGACGACTGGACCGTCGTCACCGTCGACCGCAAATGGACCGCGCAGTTCGAGCACACGCTGGTCGTCACCGACACCGGCGCCGAGATCCTCACGCTGCCCGACGCCTGACCGGTCAGTTCCGGTTCTGCCGCAGGAAGCCGTACAGTCCGGCGCGGTAGCCCCGCAGGTGACTGGGTTCGTCGGCATCCGGGTCCGGGGCCTGCGCGAGCGTCGTCGACGCGTAATGCCGGGCCCACGGAACGGGCAGCGCGTCGAGATCGGCGAGGGAGTCCTCGAAGCCCTTCTGAAACAGGTCCGGGTCCAGGCAGTCGTCCAGTTCCGGGTCGATCAGCGGGAACGACGTGGGCAGGCGGGTGACCGTGCCGTACTCGGTGACGATGTCGAGTTCCCCGAAGCCGGGGTCGTGGGCGGTCATCGCTGTGCCCGCCGCCCGGCGAGACTCCGGTAGACGGTCGCCCGGCTGACGCCCAGCCGCGCGGCGATCTCCGGCACGCGCAGCCCGGCCACGCGCATCCGCTCGGCGGCGGCCACCTGGGTGTCGTCGAGGGCACGCGGGCGCCCGACCGCCGAGTCCACACGCCCGCCGCCGGTGCCGGGCCGGGCCGCGGCGGCCTCGTCGTCGAGTTCGGCCAGCGAGGCCAGCACGCCGACGATCGTCGAACCGGTGGGATCGGCGGTGTCCAGGCCCTCGCGCAGGGAGCGCAGCCCGATCCGGCGGCGGGTGAGTTCGCGGGCACTGGCCAGCACCTCGGGCGTGGTGCGCCCGAGCCGGTCGAGACCGATGATGACGGTGGTGTCGCCGGGACGCGCGTAGTCGAGGAGCGCGGTCCAGCCCGGACGCTCCACCGCCTCGGGCGCTTCGGTCTTGTCGGTGTAGATCCGCGCGGGCTCGATGCCGGCATCGGTCAGGGCGTCGATCTGCGCTTCGAGGCCGGGCGATCCGGTCCCGGTGCGGGCGTACCCGAGCCGGAACGCGGAGGCGCTCTCCTGGTCGATGGTCATGGCAGAAGAATCTATCGCAAAAGTGTCGCGAATCTGTGGGTAGGGTCGCAGAATATAGTGAGACAGCTGAGACTGAAGCGCGGCGAACTGCGGATATATCGGTGATTCAAGGCATGAACAACGACACGCCCGGGCTGTCGCAGAAAATTATGAGACTGTCGCGAAATGGGTGAGACGAATCAGGTGGTGGCGGTGTCGAAGTGGTCGGTGAGCTCACCGACGATCCGGTCCCACAGCGGCTCGGGCAGATCGTGGGCCATGCCGTCGATCATGGCGAGTCGTGCTCCGGGGACCTCGCGAGTGATCGCGCGGGCGCCGGACGGCCGCATCAGCTTGTCGTGCGTGCCGTGCAGCACCAGGGTGGGCGCGGCGATCCGCCGGTTGTAGCCGACGAGCGATCCGGTGCCCAGGATGGCCGCGAACTGGCGCAGCATGCCGGCCGGGTAGTAACTGCGGTCGAAGTACTCGGCCGAGTGCAGGCGGGCCACCGCGGGATCCTGCGGGTAGACGGGGCTGCCGATGACGGCGCGCACCCGCGTCGTGTGCTCGATGATCTCGTCGCGGCCGGCCCCCTTGGGCGGGGGCGTGATGAGCGCCTTCATCTGCCGGGCGCCGGGCGGCGGCAGGAAGGCCTTGTTGTTGCTCGACATCACGATGGTCGCCGTTCGCGTCCGGTCGGCGTGCCTGGCCGCGAAGATCTGGGTGATCATGCCGCCCATCGAGGCGCCGACGATGTGAGCGCGGTCGATGCCGAGGTGGTCGAGCACGGCGCGGGCGTCGTCGGCCATGGCCGGCAGGCGGTACGGCGCCCCGGGCACCGGGAGACCGGCGAACGTGCGGCCGAGCTTCACGGGAAGCGGGGGACCACCGACGCGGGCGCCGTCGAGTTTGCCGCTGAGGCCGATGTCGCGGTTGTCGAAGCGGATCACCCGGTAGCCCGCGCCGGCGATCAGCCGGCAGAACTCCTCGCGCCAGAACACCATCTGGGCCCCGAGTCCCATGATCAGCAGCACGGGCGGGTCGGCGGGGTCGCCGAACTCGTCGTAATACAGCTCGATGTCGCCCGACGGCGCGGTACCGGATCGTGTGGTCATGAAGCCATCGTGGCACGGCCGACGACGAGCGTGAGTTCGCCCGGTACTACGATTTCGTAGGTTGCCTGCCTTTCGGGGGCCGGCCCGGGAACTGGGAGAATCGATGACCACGTCGGAGAACACCGCGCTGATCGAGCGCGTCGGCCACTACTACGTGATGGAACACGAGTACCAGGTCGGGCGCGAGAAGGTTCGCGAGTACGCCCGCGCGGTGCAGGACTACCACCCGGTGCACTGGGACGAGGCGGCCGCGGCCGGCCTCGGCTACTCGGGCCTGGTGGCTCCGCTGACGTTCACATCGATCCCGGCGATGGCCGCCAACCAGAAGCTGATGCAAGAAGTGGTGGTCGGCTACGAGACCTACGTGCAGACCGAGCAGGTCTTCGAGCAGTACCGCCCGATCGTCGTCGGCGACGTGCTGCGCACCGACGTCGAGCTCTCCTCCGTGCGGCGGATCGCCGGCAAGGACATGATCACCATCACCAACACCTTCGTCGACCAGCACGGGGAGACCGTGCACCGCATGCACACCACCGTCGTCGGCGTCTCGGCCGACGAGGTGGATCCGGGCATCTCCGCGGCCGTCGCCAAGGTGATGATGCACGACGTCGACATCCTCTCGGTGGAGGATGCGGCGGCCGACTACGTCAAGACCGTCCGCGAGGGGGAGGCGCCCGCCGATTCGACCGCCGGGGCCACCCGCGCCGTCGGGTCGCGGAGCTTCGACGAACTGGCCAAGGGTGACCTGCTGCCCGAGCATCACACCGGGCTCTCCCGCGGCGACCTGGTGAACTACGCGGGCGTCTCCGGCGACGCCAATCCGATCCACTGGGACGAGTCCATCGCGAAGCTGGCCGGCCTGCCCGATGTGATCGCCCACGGCATGCTGACCATGGGCCTGGGTGCGGGCGTGATCTCCGCGTGGTCGGGTGATCCGGGCGCGGTCCGCCGCTTCGCCGTGCGCCTGTCCGCCCCGGCGATCGTGCCGGCCGACGGCCGCGGTGACATCGCGTACGGCGGCAAGGTCAAGTCGCTCGACCCCGAGACGCGCAGCGGCACGATGATCCTCACCGCCAAGGCCAACGACAAGAAGATCTTCGGCATGGCGACCCTGGACCTGCGCTTCTCCTGATCGGCGGCCCCGCCCGGACTGCGGCCCCGCCCGATCGGCGGCTCAGCCCTCCTCGTCCGCGGCGAGAGCCGGCACCTGCCTGAGCAACTCGGCCCGGTAGCCGGACAGGCTCGCCCTCTCTTGTTCGGAGACGGCCGGGTACGCCGGGTTCAGCCCGGACAGGGCTTCGAGCAACACGGCGAACGTCGACAGGTGGCTCGCCCACTTGTGGTCGGCCGGGATCACATGCCACGGCGCGTACTCGGTGCTCGTACGGCTGAGCATCTCGCTGAACGCCTTCTGGTACTCCGGCCACAGAGCGCGCTCGGCCATGTCGGTGGCCGAGAACTTCCAGTTCTTGTCCGGGCGGTCGATGCGTTCCAGGAACCGGCGGCCCTGCTCCTCGTAGGAGACGTTGAGGAACAGCTTGACGACGGT
This sequence comes from Gordonia sp. PP30, assembly GCF_023100845.1. Lineage (NCBI taxonomy): Bacteria > Bacillati > Actinomycetota > Actinomycetes > Mycobacteriales > Gordoniaceae > Gordonia > Gordonia sp. PP30. The sequence goes on from NZ_CP095864.1 coordinate 1,942,873, forward strand.
GGTGCCGTTGTCGGTCAGGTACCGCTCCCAGTCGTTGATGTCCCGGTACCGCCGCTTCCAGAGGCCCTTGCGGTGCAGGGTCGCCGACTCCGGCCACAGCATCTCCGGGTGCACGCGCGTGACCAGCACGTTCTCATAGTGCGACCGGTTGAAGATGCCGATGCGGCCGAGTTCGGGTGTCACCAGCTGGTGCCGCCACAGGTAGCCGTGGGCGCGGTCCTGCGCGGACGGCGCCTTGAAGCTGTGGACGTCCACGCCCTCCGGATTCACGCCGGACATGACGTGCTTGATGGTGCTGTCCTTGCCCGCCGCGTCGATCGCCTGCAGCACGATCAGCAGCGAGCGATCGGCCTGCGCGTAGAACCTGTCCTGCAGCGCGAAGAGCTGCGTCTTGGCCTCCTCCAGCTGAGCGAGACCGTCGGCCTTCTTCAGGCCCTTCGGCTTGTCGCCCGTGTCGAAGTCCCGCGCGAGATCGACCGTGCTGCCCGGCTCGACCAGGGTGCGCCCCGCCAGCTTCTTCCAATTGACCGTTGCGGCCATGATGTCCTCCCTGATGAACGGATGCCTTCTCAGAGTGCCCGAACCGCGGCGCGCGGGTGCGTGGACCGGGCACCTGCCTCGGCGAGCGGCCGGTCGTCGCGTCTACAGGTGGATGCCGTAGACGTCGATCTTGCGATACAGCGACGACCGGGCGATCCCCAGCGCCCGCGCGGCCTTCGTCCGGTTGCCGCCGTATTCGCGCAGGGCCTCGACGATGGTGTCCCGTTCGGCGGTCTCCAGGGAGGTCATCACCCGCTTGGGCGCGGAGTGGACCGAGGGCGGCAGGTCGTTCTCGGTGAGCGGGCCGGTCAGGTTGACGCGCAGCGCGTGCCGCAACACCGTCACCAGTTCGGCGACGTTGCCGGGCCACGGGTACTTCTTGAGCGCGCGCAGCAGACCGTCGGTGAAGGCCGGCGCGCGATTCGGGGCCAGTTGGTGGGCGTGCATGCGGACGATCTCGGGAATGTCGTCGGGGTGATGCCGGAGCGCAGGGAGCTCGACGGTCATCGCGAAGCACTGGACCAGCGCGGATTCCAGGAGCGCGTCACCGCCCGGCCGTGCGGTGCCGACGATCCATCGTGCCGGATAGCGGTGCTGGTCGGCGGAGACCAGCGCGGCGATCTCGGCGTCGTCGTCCGGGGCGAGGGCGTCGATCCGCCGGAGCACCACGCTGGGGGCGCTGGAGGCGATCGCCGCGCGCACCTCGGTGACGACGGCGGGGGACGAGCAGTCGACCATCGCGCAGACCGCCTGCGGATTCTTGTTGAGCTGCGCACCCCGGGCCAGGGTGGCGCGACCGGCGCCGTCCTCGCCGATCAGCAGGGTGTTGGTGCCCTCCGCGGCGAGCTGCGACACCCGGGCGCGGCAGCGCGACCACTGCGGGGAACCGCCCACCGAGCCGGGCAGGGCGGGGGCGCGGCCGCTCATGGCGCGCGCCGGGGTGCGAACCGCGGCGGGGGCGTGTTCCACCTCGAGGACCACTCCGGCCGACTCGCCGCCCTCCTCGATGAGGGTGCGCTTCACCTCGATCACCTGCCCGGACGGCAGGGTCAGGGTGAATTGGCGCAGCCGCGACGGCACCAGCATCGACTGCGCCTCCTCGCGGAGGAAGGCCTCGTCGATCGGGTCGAGCAGCGGGGTTCCGGCGGTGTTCGACATGAAGACGCCGCAGCTCAGCGAGTAGACCGCGGTGGTGCGGCGGCGGCAGGCGGCCACGAAGGCGTCGAGCACGGCGAGTTGCTTGGCCGAGCCGCTGGAACTGAGGGCGCTCTCGATGTCGCGGGCCGCCGACACCACGAGCTGCCGCATCATCGGATTGGCGTGCCCGGTCTGGCAGCTGATGTCGATGATGCCCTCCAGCCGACCGGTCACCGGGTCGTGGACGGGGGCGCCCGCGCAGGTGAAGCCGCGGATCCCGGCGTTGAAGTGCTGGGTGCCGTCGATGTAGACGGGCATCCCCGTCTCGATGGCGGTGCCGACGCCATTGGTGCCGACCGAGGCCTCGGAGTAGTCGAAACCGGGGGCGAAGCAGGCGCGGTCGAGCAGATCGCCGAGCCGTCCGTCGGCGTCGCGCCGCAGCATCACCCGGGCGTGCTCGTCGGTCAGCGCGATGCTCAGCGGCATGCCCGACAGGTCGGTGTGCAACTGATCGAGCACCGGGGACGCGCACTGGACCAGGCGCCGCTGGAAGTCGAGATCGGTGACGTACTCGATCTGCGTGATGGTCCGGTCCGGGGCGAGACCGGCCTCCCGCGATCGCCGCCACGACTGCTCGATGTATCTGGGCAGACCGATCGGGCTGGTCGCCTCACGACGATCGATACGGGTCGCGGTCATGTCGAATGCCTCCTCGGCTCCGGTTTCAGGGTTCGCGCAGAAGGGGAGTTATGTCGGTCGCACTCGCCGCCGATGGCCGATCGGATGCCGATCCCGTCCGATCGGACGCCTCGCCCCCTGTCCGAACGGACAGTGGACGAGGCGTCGTCCACTCGGGGCGGACTCAGACCTCGGCGGCCAGCAGCTCGCTCAGGTGGGCGTCCACCTGCTCCATGTACGTCGGTGCGACGCCGAAGAGCCCGAGGTGGCCGAGGACGTCGTTGATGACGCGGAACTCGGCGTTCGGGATCAGGTCGGCCTCGGCCCGGCAGTCGGCCGGCGGGAACAGCTGATCGAGGTCGATCGGCAGGACGAAGACCTTGGCGGTGATCCGGCCGAGCGCTGCCGCCAGGTCGCCACCGGTGTGCCGCGCGACGTCGCCGCGCTGCCAGGCCCAGGCCTGGGTGAGCAGGTCGTTGGGGTCCATCGCGGTGAAGACCGGTTCCAGGAAGCCCGCCAGGAACTCCTCCTTGTTCTGGAATTCGAGTGCCCTGTACACCTCCAGCTTCCAGAAGTCGCTGGACAGGCCCTTGATGGCCCAGATGTGCGACATGCGCTTGAGGCCGTCGAAGACATCGGCGTTCGACGCGTACTCGCCGCCGTTCCAGCCCGGGTCGGACGTCATCTGCTCGCAGACCACCTGGGCGATCAGGTAGTCGTCCGGGGTGTTCTGCGCGGTGCCGGCGATCGGGGCCGCCCGCAGTACCTTCTCGGGGAATCGCACCGCCCACTCGTACGTCTGCTGGGCGCCCATCGATCCGCCGACCACCAGGGCCAGCGTGTCGATGCCGTAGTGCTCGCGCAGCAGGCGCTCCTGCGCCACCACGTCGTCGCCGATCCGGACGTGCGGGAACTTCGACATCGAGAGCCCGGCGTTCGCGCCGTCGGCGTTGTGCGGCGAGGTCGACAGGCCGCTGCCGATCTGGTTGACGACGATGATGAAGTACTTCTCCGGGTTGAGCGCGTGCTCCGGGCCGATGTACACGTCCCGCCAGGTGACGTGTGTTCCGGAGAACCAGGTCGGGATCAGGATCGCGTTGTCCTTGGCCTCGTTGAGGGTGCCGTAGGTGGCGACGGCCAGTTCGCAGTCGGGGATCACCCCGCCTTCCTCGAGGGCCAGTTCACCGATGCTGATCAGGTCGTACTCGCCCTGGAATTCGGGTGTGTAGAAGGGGTTGTCGATGGCCATTGCTGGGGGTCTCCTTGGGGTCGATGTTTCGGGGATGACGTGGCGGACGCCGGGCCCGGCCGCCGGACGGATCGGATGTGTTCCCGCTCACCATTGTGGCTCGGTGGCGGCCGGCGGCGTCTCGGATCGAGACGTTCGTGAGGCGGGCGGGCCGCGGGCGGTCAGGCGAAGCGGAAGCCGGGGTAGCCCCGGTCGGCGTTCTCGTCGGTGCGCTGCCGGAAATCGGCGGCACCCAGGTACGACAGGACGCGGCCGCGCGGTTTGCCCTCGACGTTCGCGCCGTTGTACCAGGAGTCGGTCTTGGCGATGAGGGTCGCCTGGGTCACTTCGTCGTGGTGCTGCACCCAGGCCTCCTCGCCTTCCAGCGTCGGTTCGACGACGCGGTGACCGTTCTCCTGCATGTGACCGATCAGACGGGAGATCCACTCGGTCTGCTGCTGGAGGCAGGTCGGCATGTTGCACAGGGCGGCCGACGGCGCGAGCGGGATGCCGGTGGTCAGCAGGTTCGGGTAGCCGTGCACCATGAAGCCCATGGTCGACCGGATCTCCCGGTTCCAGTCGTCGGCGAGCGACCGGCCGCCGCGGCCCTTCGGATCGAGCCGGGACAGTGCGCCGCTGCCGGCGTCGAAGCCGGTCGCCATGATGATGACGTCCACCTCGTGCAGGGTGCCGTCCGCGAGCTCGATGCCCTCGGGCACGATCCGCGTGATCGGGTTGTTCCGCACGCCGATCGCCTCGACGTTGGGGCGGTGGAACACCTCGTAGTAGCCGCGCTCCAGCGGGACGCGGTGGGTGCCGAAGCCGAAGTCCTCGGGCTTCGGGACCAGCAGGTCGATCAGCTTCGGGTCGCGCAGCCGCGCCCCGATCTTGGCGCGCACGAAGTCCGAGACCGCCGCGCTGACGTCGGGATCGACGAACATCGACAGGTACGACGCGATCCACAGCTTCAGCGAGCCGTCGTTGTAGCACTCTTCCAGCAGCTCGCGGCGCTCCTCCTCGGTGCGCTCGGCCCACTCCTTGGTGGTGTAGTCGTACTCGAAGCCGACCACGGTGGTCTTGACGGTGTCGCGCAGGTGCTCGAACTTGTCGTGGTAAGCCCGCACATCGGCCGTGGTGTAGTCGGGATTCTTCATCGGCAGGGTGAACTGCGGGGTGCGGACGAACACCTTGAGCAGTTCCACGTCCGGCGCGATGGTCTGGATCACCTGGATGCCGGTCGCGCCGGTGCCGATCACGGCCACGCGCTTGTTGAGCAGCTGGACGCCGTCCCGCGGCCAGCGGGAGGTGTGGAAGATCTCGCCGAGGAAGGTGTCCTGGCCCTCGAACATGCTGGTCAGCGGCGCCGACAGCATGCCCGCGCACGACACCAGGAACCGGGTGTCGATGATCTGGCCGCGGTCGGTGGTGACCGTCCAGCGGCCGGTCACCTCGTCGAACTCGGCGCTGGTGATCCGGGTGCTGAAGTCGAAGTCGTCGCGGACGCCGAGCTTGTCGGTGGCGTAGTGGAACCAGTCCTCGATCTCCGACTGGTCCGGGAACTTCTTGCTCCAGCTCCAGCCCTTGTAGAGGTCTTCGTCGAACATGTACTGGTAGATGTAACCCTCCGAGTCGAAGCGGGCGCCCGGGTACCGGTTCCAGTACCAGGTGCCGCCGACGTCGGAGGCCTCCTCGTAGCCGTGGACGTTCAGGCCGAGCTTCTTCAGCTGATAGACCTGGTACAGGCCGGCCACGCCGGCGCCGATCACCAGGGCGTCGAGGGTCTTGGTGGTTTCGCCGGATTCGGTGTCCGGGCGGGTGTCGGTGACAGTCATGTGTTTTACCTCTCTGTGGCTGTGGTTCAACTCACTGACACCTAGTGTTGTGTTGCATAGCACGTTGTGGACGTCTCACTTTCGGACGCTTCTCACCGGCCGATCGACGCGCCGGTGCCCGGGGCGGACGGTCCTCGACCGTAAGGAGGAAAGACCATGTCAGAAGCACTTTCCGCGCACGTCCCGGATGTCGCCCGGGCCCGGGCGGACACCGTGGACGGGATCGTCGCGCGGAGCGCCGCCCGGCACGGCGACCGGGTCGCGCTGCGCTTCGCGGACCGGGAGCTGACGTACGCCGCACTCGACGACGCCGTCTCCCGCGCCGCCGCGCGGATGCTCGCCCTGGGACTGACCGCCGGTGACCGCATCGCCGCCTACGGCACCAACTCCGACGCCTATGTGATCGGCTATCTGGCCGCCGCCCGCGCGGGGCTGATCCACGTGCCGATCAACTACGCGCTGACCGGCGAGGAACTGAGCTACCTGCTCGTCCAGTCCGGCGCGCGGGCCGTGCTCGTCGACCCGGCGCTGCGAGAGACCTTCGACGCGATCGCGGCGCGGACGCCCGTCGAGCAGGTGGTCGCGCTGCGCGACACCGACGACTCGCTGCTCACTCTGGCGAGCGGCGGCGACGTCCCCGAGCTCGACCCGGGGGCGGCCGACACCGACATCGTGCAGCTGCTCTACACCTCGGGCACCACGTCCAAGCCCAAGGGCGCGATGATGACGCACAGTGCGCTCATCCACGAGTACACCTCGTGCATCGTCGGACTCGATCTCGCCGCCGCCGACAACCCGCTGATCTGCATGCCGCTCTACCACTCGGCCGGCATGCACGTGTTCATGCTTCCGTACCTGTCGGTGGGGGCGACGGTGACGCTGCTCCCGGTGCCGGACATCGCGGAGATCCTGCGCGTGGTGGAGCGTGACCGGATCGGCTCGCTGTTCCTGGCGCCGACGGTGTGGGTACCGCTCGCCGGTCACCCCGATCTGGACACCCGCGACCTGTCATCACTGACCAAGGCCCAGTACGGGGCGTCGATCATGCCGGTCACCGTGCTGAACCGGCTCCGCGAACGCTTCCCGGGACTGGGCTTCTACAACTGCTTCGGGCAGTCCGAGATCGGCCCGCTGGCCACCGTCCTGCGCCCGGAGGAGCACGCCGAGCGGCCGTCGTCGGCCGGGCGCCCGGCGCTGTTCGTGCAGACCCGGGTGGTCGACGCGGACGGTATGGACGTCGCGGACGGGGAGCCGGGGGAAGTGCTGTACCGGTCGCCGCAGCTGTGCCTGGGGTACTGGGACAACCCGGACGCCACCCGGGAGGCGTTCCGCGACGGCTGGTTCCACTCCGGCGACCTGGTGACTCGCGACAGTGCGGGCTACCTGACGGTGGTCGACCGGATCAAGGACGTGATCAACACCGGCGGCATCCTGGTGGCCTCGCGCGAGGTCGAGGACGCGGTGTACACGCACGACGCGGTCGCCGAGGTCGCGGTGATCGGCACGCCGGACGAGAAGTGGATCGAAGCGATCACCGCGGTGGTCGTGCTGCGTGACGGCGCCGCGGCGACCGAGGACGAGCTGATCGCGCACGTGAAGGCGCGGCTCGCGCCGTTCAAGGTGCCCAAGGCCGTGCGCTTCGCCGACTCGCTGCCGCGGAACCAGAGCGGCAAGCTGCTCAAGCGCGAGCTGCGCGGCGGCTGACCGGAGTCCGTCACCGGGCGTCGCGCCGGTAGTCGCGGGGCGTCAGGTTCGCCGCGGTGCGGAAGTCGGCGGCCAGATGGGCGTGATCGGCGTAGCCGAGATCGGCGGCGATCCGGGCGATGGTCAGCGTGGGCTCGTCGCGCAGCCGCTGCGCGGCCTCCTGCAATCGGTATCGGCGGATCACCGCGAGCGGTGGCACGCCGAAACCGCGCCGGGCCAGCCGTTGCACGGCCCGCACCGTGAGCCCCATCCGGTCGGCGAGCTGGTCCACCCGGATGATCTCGCGGTCACCGGCGATCAGGTCCTCCATCGCGTTCGCGAGCAGGCCGGTGTCGTCGGGCCTCGCCAGGCCGGCGCGTGCCCAGTCGGCGTACACCTCGGTCGCCCGCGACGGCCCGTCCTGCTCGTCGTGCATCGCGGCGACCACGGCGGCGTGCAGTTCCGCCGCCGGGAACGGGGTCTGGGTATCGCGGAGCGCCGCCGGATCGGCGGCGGGGGAGACGTCCCGCAGGGCGAGCAGTCCGGCGGGGCGCAGCAACGCGCCGACCGCCCACCCGCGCCCGGTCAGATCCCGGTACGACACGCCCGTCGCCGGACCGACCAGCGCCACCCCCTCGGGTTCGATCACCAGGTTCGACGCCGGGAACGGCAGTATCTCCTGGCGTGAGACCTCGCCGGCCGGCAGGTCCCAGCGGGGTATCCAGAACCAGCGGATCCGGTCGCGCAGGTCGTCCGGTGCGATCAGCCGGCGCAGCGACGGCAACCGCGCCGGATAGAGGACACCGCGTCCGTCGTCGAGATCTGCCACGGTCGCGAATCTACAAGCCCGGTGACCGGGAGGGGCCGTACGGTCGAGGCATGGAAACGCAGAACGCATCAGTACCCGTCCCCACCCGCGGCGTCACCGGGGAACACACCACGGCGGGAGTCCCGCACGGCTTCACCTCGCTGACGCCGTTCCTGGCGATTCCCGACGCCGCGGCCGCGCTCGACTTCTACCAGCGCGTATTCGGGGCGCGGCTGGTGGCGTCCACCGAGTTCGACGGCGTGATCTCGCACGCCGAACTCGACTTCGGGAACGGCCGGCTCCAGCTCGGTGTCCCGTCACCCGAGTACCAGCTGGTGCCGCCGCCCACCGACGGCGTCTGCTATTCGCTGGCGCTCTACTGCGAGGACGCCGACGCGGTGGCCGAGCGAGCGGTCGCGGCCGGGGCGACGCTGCGCGAGCCGGCGATGCACTTCGTCTCCGGCGACCGGTTCGCGTCCCTGCTCGATCCGTACGGCATCCGGTGGAACGTGATGTCCCGCGTCGAGGACCTCTCCGAGGAAGAGAGCGCCCGCCGCGTCGCCGAGTGGGCCGCGCAGCAGTAGGCGGATCGCCGCCCGGCCGGCGCTACTCGCTGCTCGGTAGGACACCGCTTCGGGCGACCGCCGGGTCGGTGCATGAGGAGAGATCGAAGCAGCAGGGGCGGCGTTTGCCGTGGCGCAGCTTGTCGATCCCGACGCGGATGCGCTTCTCCCGGGTCGCCGGATTCTTCGTCGCCCCGATCCAGCGCACCCATTCCCAGCGCGCCATCGGTGTGATGGCGGCCCAGACTTCGGCGATGTCCGGGGCATCGGCCAGCGCGGCCTGGAAGTCGTCCGGAATCTCGGGTTCCGGCCAGTCCTTGGTCGGGGTGAGTTCGACGCGGAGGGTGTCGCCCGTCGCGGCGTCCACCGCCTCGAGCAGCGGCGGGTCCAACCGGATCCAGTGGCCCTTCTTGCCGTCAGGCTCGACGACGGTGCCGAATCCGTGGCCGTCGAGGGTGCCGGTCGCCGCCACCTGGCCGCGGGACGGCAGCCGGGCGCTTGCCGCCGCGGGCAGGCGCAGGATCGTCCGATCGTTGACCGACTCCACCGGGGCGGTGAAGTCGACGGTCACGGCGGTTTTCGCGGGCATGGGGCTCCTCGGCGGTCGGTGCAGGTCTCCAGCCTAGGATCTCGCTAGCGAATCTGGACGGCGCTGGCGAATCTGGACGGACGGGTCAACCGGCGGCGACGATCAGCGGCACCAGCAGCTCGGCCGCGGTCCAGCCGCCGTGGTGACCCGGCATCCGGGTCTCGATCGGTTCGGCGAGGCTCCTGGTCAGCAGCACGTCCCGCCGCCCGACCGCGACCACGTCGCCGATCCGGTCGGCCACGTGCGTCGCCATCGCGGGCCCGAACCAGCCCTCGTCGATCACCTGCTCGCGGGAGGCGATGTGGGCGTCGCCGTCGAGCAGGGCCGCCCAGGCGGCGAGGACGTCCCGGGCGGCACCGGGCTCCGCGTAGACGTGCCGCACGCGCGCCTCACCACCCAGCGCGACCGTGCCCTCGGTGAACTCGGTGTCGGTGTCGAGATCGATCCGCCGGCCCGCCGAGATCATCCCGTGGTCACCGGTGGCCACCAGCGTCGCCCCGGCCGGGAGCAGTGCGATCACCTCCCGCACCAGCGAGTCGACCAGTCGCAGCCGCTCCCGCCATTCCGGTGTGCCCGGTCCCCATTTGTGTCCGGCGGCGTCGAGTTCCGGTACGTACGCGTAGATCAGCCGCGGCCCCCGATCGCCCTCGGCGAGCAGATCCCGCAGGTGGCCCAGCACCGCCTCCGGCGACGACCCATCGCGGTAGTCGGCGGGACTGCCGTACGCGGCGCGCGTCAGACCGGAGCCGCGGAACGCCCCGGGCAGGACCGCCACCACGTCGGCGCCGCCCTGGGCGAGTTCGTCGAACGCGCTCGGCATCGGCTGCACGACGGCCGGCGGAAAGAGCCGCGATGCGTCGGGCCCGTCGGCGGTGTCGAGCGTCCAGCGCAGTGCGTTGAGGGTGTGCCGCGCGGCCGATTCCAGGTCGCGGGGCGCGAAGCTGTAGCCGATGATCCCGTGCTCGCCGGCGCACAGTCCGGTGCCGAGACTGGTGAGACTGGTGGCCGTGGTCGACGGGAAGCCCGCCCGCAGAGTCGTCGTCCGGTGCCGGCTCAGAGTCGGTGCGAACACCGAATGCTCTTGCAGCAGAACCTCACCCAGCCCGTCGATCAGCAGCACGACTACCGTGTGCCCGGCCGGCACGGTGAGCGGCGCCAGGTCACCGAAGCCGAGCGCCGTCGACACCGACGTCGTGAAGTCGGCGAGGGTGGGGCCGTCGTTCCAGGTGTCCGGGGGCAGCTCGTCCAGGGGTCCCATGTCTGTCGACGCTACGTCGTCGCCGGACAATGGGGGCATGGAACGTGACGTGAACGAGCAGTCCGCCAGGTACCCGGCCGCGACGACGGTGGCGGAGTTCCGCGCGAATCTCGCCGCCGTCCGGGCGCGGATCGACGCGGCGGCCCTCGGCGCCGGGCGCGATCCCGCGGAAGTGAGGCTGCTGCCGGTGTCCAAGACGGTGCCCGCGGAGCGGTTGCGAGCGGCGGTCGAGGCCGGATGCCGCGAGCTGGGCGAGAACAAGGTGCAGGAGGCCCGGCGGAAGTCCGAGGAACTGGCGGATCTGGGTGTCGCGTGGTCGGTGATCGGGCACCTGCAGACCAACAAGGCTAAGGACGTGGCGGCGTTCGCCGCCGAGTTCCAGGCGCTGGACAGCCTGCGGGTCGCGCAGGCGCTCGACCGGCGGCTGCAGGCCCACGGCCGGGCGCTGGACGTGCTGGTCCAGGTCAACACCTCGGCGGAGGAACAGAAGTACGGGCTCGAACCGGCGCAGGTGCCCGCGTTCCTCGCCGAGCTGCCTCGCTACGAGACGCTGCGGGTCCGCGGCTTCATGACCCTGGCGCTGTTCACCGACGACACCGAGCGCGTCCGCGAGTGCTTCCGCACGCTGCGCGAGGTGCGCGACCGGGCTCGCGACACCGACCCGGACCTGATCGGCCCGGGTGAACTGTCGATGGGCATGTCCGGCGACTTCGACGTCGCGGTCGCCGAGGGTGCCACGTGTGTGCGCGTCGGTCAGGCGATCTTCGGGGCGCGGGCGCTGCCCGACAGCCACTACTGGCCGGGTTCGTGAGACGCCGCCACCATCGCGCACCGGGGCGGAAGTACCCTCGTAGCCGTGGTTGAGCTCGCCTATGTCATCGCCGGATCCGAAGCGACCGGCGGCGCCGGTCTCCAAGCAGATCTGAAGACCTTCCAGGAACTCGGCGTCTACGGCGTCGGCACCATCACCTGCATCGTCTCCTTCGACCCGAAGAACGGGTGGGGGCACCGCTTCGTGCCGGTCGATCCGCAGGTGATCGCCGACCAGATCGAGGCCGCGACCACCGCGCACGACCTCGACGTGGTGAAGGTCGGCATGCTCGGCACTCCGGCCACGATCGATGTCGTCGCGCGGGCGTTGCGCGGCCAGTCGTGGCGGCATGTCGTCCTGGACCCGGTACTGATCTGCAAGGGCCAGGAGCCCGGCGCGGCGCTGGACACCGACACCGCCCTGCGTGAGCAGATCCTGCCGCTCGCGACGGTCGTCACCCCGAACCTGTTCGAAGCCCGGACCCTGTCCGGGATGGACGTCATCGAGACGCCGGAGCAGCTGGTGGAGGCGGCGCGGCGGATCGCCGACCTGGGACCGCGGTACGTGGTCGCCAAGGGCGGCGTCGATCTGCCCGGACCCGATGCGATCGACGTGCTGTACGACGGCGAGGAGGCGATCGTCTTCGCGGCGCCGAAGATCGGCGACGAGCGCGTCGCGGGTGCGGGCTGCACTCTCGCCGCCGCGATCACCGCGGAACTGGCCAAGGGCGCGTCGGTGGCGAGCGCCGTCGAGTTCGCGAAGGAGTTCGTGACCGCGGGCATCGAGGGCCGGGTCGCCGCGAACACCCCGTTCGACACGGTGTGGCAGGGCGCCTACGTGGAGCAGCTGACGCTCGACGACGACCTCTGACGGTCATCCCTCCGGCGGGATGATCCCGGCGCCGCGGAGGTAGCCGAGCAGTCCGGTGGACAGGGGCAGCGTCTCGAGCTGGTCCGGCGCCACCCAGCGGGCGTCGTCGGCGTCGTCGCCGCTGCGCAGTTCCCCGCCGAGCACGGTGGCGGCGAAGTCGTGGACCTCGTACCGGCTGTCGTCGCCGAACGGCACGATGGCCGTCCACAGCTCGTCGCCGACCCGGACGTCCAGACCGGTCTCCTCGCGGACCTCCCGGACCGCGGCCTGCGCGGGCGTCTCACCGGGTTCCACACGGCCACCGGGCACCGACCAGTGGCCCTTCTCTGGTTCGTGCCCGCGCTTGACCAGCAGGACGCGGCCGTCGTCGTCGACCAGGACGGCGCTCGCCGCCACCACGGTCTTCACGCCGTCGATGAGGTGCCTCCGGTGAGGAGTCGCCGCAACACCGCGGCTTCGCTGATCCCGGGCTCCTTGGTGGCGGTCAGCAGGGTCAACGGACCGGCCGCGGCCAACTTGCGCAGCTGGGCGAGCGCCACCGACTGCTCGCCGCCGGCGTCCAGCTCGGCGGTGTAGCGGGCCCGGAACTCGTCGAATTTCGCCGGGTCGTGCCCGTACCATTTGCGCAATTCGGTCGACGGCGCCACGGTCTTGCACCACTCGTCGAGATGGGCGCGGTCCTTGCTGACGCCGCGCGGCCACAGACGGTCGACCAGCACACGCGCGCCGTCATCGGGATCGGGCTCGTCGTAGATCCGGCGGATCCGGACGATCGGGGTCGCGGTCATCGGTATCTCTCCTTCGTCTCGTCCGGCGAGCTGCTGGGCGCGCCGCAGTACCTCCTCGAGCATGCCCGGCGTGAGGCGCCCGGTGAAGGTGTTGTGCTGACTGACGTGGAAACAGCCGAGCACCGTCAGCGTGCGGCCGTCGGGGTGATGCACGGTGACCTGCGCGCCGTGCCCGAACGCGGGCCGGGGCCTCGGCACGGTCCACCCCGCCTCGGTGAGCACCGCGAACAGGGCGTGCCAGCCGAACGCGCCGAGCACGACGGCCACCCGGAGCGTCGGCGCCAGGAGTTCCAGTTCGCGGGCCAGGAACGGAGCGCAGGTACGACGCTCCGCCGGGGTGGGCTTGTTCTCCGGCGGGGCGCAGCGGACGGGCGACGAGATCCGCGCGCCGAGCAACTCCAGACCGTCGTCGGCGGCCCACGCGGTCGCCCGGTTCGCCAGGCCGACGGCGTGCATGGCGGCGAACAGGAAGTCGCCGCTGCGGTCGCCGGTGAACATCCGGCCGGTGCGATTGGCGCCGTGCGCGGCCGGCGCCAGCCCGACGATCAGGATCGACGCGTCGGCCGAGCCGAAGCCGGGAACCGCTCGGCCCCAATAGGTTTCGTCGGCGAACGCGGCCCGCTTGACGCGGGCCACCTCCTCCCGCCAGGCGACGAGCCGCGGGCAGGCGGCACAGGTCGTGATGAGTCGGTCCAGGTCGGCGATGGTCGACGTGGCGGCCGCCCGCTGCGGCGCTGCGCTGTCGAGGGGAGCCATCGCTTCACCGTAGCCCGCCGGGCGGGCGCACTAGGCTGGCGGTCATGATCGAGGGGCCGGTGGCGACGTCGCTCGGGGAGCTCGTGGACGCCGCCGCGCGGACCGCCGCGACCCGGTCCCGGACGGTGAAGATCGAGGTGCTGGCCGGGCTGTTGTCGCGGCTCGCCGAGGCCGAGATCCCGGTCGCCGTGGGCCTGCTGCTCGGCAGCCCGGTGCAGGGCCGGCTCGGTGTCGGATGGCGCAGCGTGGCCGGCGTCCGGCCCGCTCCGGCCGCCGCATCGTCGCTGACGCTCGGCGACGTCGACGCCGCGTTCACCCGGCTCGCCGGCGCGGCCGGCGCCGGATCCACGACGGTCCGCCGCGAGACCCTAAGCGGACTGCTCGGCCGGGCGACCGCCGGCGAACAGGACTTCCTGGTCCGGGTGATCACCGGGGAGGTCCGGACCGGCGCGCTCGCCGGGGTCCTCACCGATGCGGCGGCGGTGGCCGCCGGGCAGCGCAAGGACCTCCTGCGCCGCGCCGCCATGCTGTCCGGCGACCTCGGCACGACCGCCGCGCGGGCCCTCGCCGGGGACGACCTGAGCACCATCGGCCTGACACCCGGCATCCCGGTCGCACCGATGCTGGCCGCGTCGGCGCCGGATGTGGCGGAGGCCCTCGCGGTCACCGGGCCCGCGTCGGTCGAGCACAAGCTCGACGGCGCCCGCCTGCAAGTGCATCGCGTCGGCGGTGAGGTGCGCGCGTTCACGCGCAGTCTGGCGGAGGTGACCGAGCGCGTCCCGGAGGTCGTCGAGTTGGTCGCCGGCTTCCCCGGCGGTGACCTGGTCCTCGACGGGGAGACGCTGACGCTCGACGCCGACGGCCGGGCGCGGCCGTTCCAGGATACCATGAGCCGGTTCGGCGGCACCGTCGACGCCGCCCTCTCGGTCTCGTTCTTCGACGTCCTCTACGCAGACGGGCGCAGCCTGATCGACGAACCGCTGCGCGTCCGGCGCGAGGTGCTCGCCTCGATCGCCGGTCCCGAGGTGATCGGCGGCGGCCTCGCCGCGCCGGGCGAGGGCGCGGGCCACCTGCTCGACGAGGCACTCGCCGCCGGACACGAAGGGGTGATGGTCAAGTCGCTCGATGCGCCCTACGCGGCCGGGCGGCGCGGCGCCCACTGGATCAAGGTGAAGCCGGTCTACACCTACGACCTGGTGGTGCTCGCCGTCGAACGCGGTTCCGGCCGCCGCACCGGCTGGCTGTCGAACCTGCACCTCGGGGCGCGCGACCCCGACGGGCGCTTCGGTGAGCCGGGCGGCTTCGTCATGGTCGGCAAGACGTTCAAGGGCCTCACCGACGAGACCCTGCGCTGGCAGACCGAGTTCTTCCCGACCATCGCCACCGGCGACGACGGCTACGTGCTGCACGTCGACCCGGTCGTCGTGGTCGAGATCGCCATCGACGGCGTGCAGCGCTCCACGCGCTATCCGGGCGGCGTGGCGCTGCGGTTCGCGCGCGTCAAGCGCTACCGCATCGGCGACGACGCCAAACCCGCCGCCGACGCCGACACCATCGACACCCTCCGCGCGCTGCTGCGCGAGTGATCCCGGGCCGGGGGATCAGACCGCGCGGGCCTGCCAGCGGCCGTCGTGCCGGGAGATCTCGATCGGGTAGTCGAAGGCGGCGCTGACGTTCTCGGTGGTGAGGACGTCGGCGGCGTCGCCGGCCGCGAGCAGCCGGCCGTCGCCGATCAGCATCGCGTGCGTCGTGCTGACCGGCAGTTCCTCCAGATGATGCGTCACCAGCACGGTCGCGAGGTCCGGGTGGGTGTGGTGCAGGTCGTCGACCGTGCGCAGGAAACGCTCGCGGGCGGCGACGTCGAGCCCGGTGGTGGGCTCGTCGAGCAGCAGGATCTCCGGGTCGGGGAGCAGCGCGCGGGCGATCAGCGCCCGGCCGCGCTCGCCCTGCGAGAGGTTCGGCCACACCGCGTCGCGGATCGGGCGCAGCCCGAGCGCGGTGATCAGTTCCTCGGCGCGGGCGAGGACCGCAGGTTCGGGCGACCAGCGGGGGACCAGGTCGTTGCTGCCCGTCTCCCCGGTCAGTACCACCTCGAACACCGTCAGCGGCGACGACAACGGGTGCCGCGGATTCACGTGGCCGATCGAGTGCTTCAGCGCGCGGAGGTCGACGGTGCCGAGCCGATGCCCGAGCACCGTCGCCGTGCCGCGGGTCGGGTGCGCGGTCGCGCCGCAGATACTCAGGATGGTGCTCTTGCCCGCGCCGTTCGGGCCGATCAGCGCCCAGTGCTCACCGGCGCGCACCGTGAACGACACCTCGCGGAGAATCGGCCGGCCGCTCCGCACGAAGTCGACGGCGTCGAACTCGAGGACCGGTGCGGGCGGAGCGGAAGAAAGGGAATCGGTGCTCACCCGTCCACCGTATCGACCGGCCGCACTGGCAAGATGGAGGGATCGGGCCGACGGTGAAAGGGCAGCACATGCGCGCGATGCTTCATGGACGACGAGCGGCGTTCGCGCTGTTCACGGCGCTGGCGGTGGCGGGGACAGCGGTCTCGGTACCGTCGGCGGCCGAGGCCGCGCCGCCGAAGGCCGGTGCGAACGTGCTCGGCATCCCGCTGGCCCCCGGCACCGCGGGCCTCACCCCGCGGCTCGCCGTCGGCTACTCCCTGGCCGCCAACGACGCGCACGCGGCGGGCGTGCCCCTGTACATCAACTCCGGCAAGCGCAGCCGCGCCGAACAGGAACGACTGTGGCGCGACGGGCTGCGGACCTACGGCAGCCCGGGCGCGGCACGCCGCTGGGTGCTGCCGCCGGGCGAGTCGACGCACGTCACCGGCGAGGCCGTCGACGTGGCGCCGCGGGCCGGGGCCGCCTGGCTGCAGCGCAACGGCTACCGCTACGGACTCTGCCGCCCGTTCGGCAACGAATGGTGGCACTTCGAGTCGCTGACCTTCCCGGGCACCGCGTGCCCACCGCGGATCCCGGACGCCTCCCACCGCTCGGGGCGCTGACCAGCGGGTTCCGGCGATGTTTCGCCAATCGGCCAGGAATGGGTAAGGATATATCGGTGCCTGAGTATGTGTCGTACGAAGAGTTCGGCCGTAACTTCTTCGAAGTCGCGGTGACCGAAGACCGTATCGGGGCCGCCTTTTCCGCGATCGCCGGCGAAGAGTTTCAGGTGGGGCCGCTGCCCGCCGGACCCGCGGGTGTCGTCAAGGTGATCGCCGACGTGCGGATCGCCGCACCGGAGATCACCCGCGACGTCGGCGAGCTGATCACCTTCACCGTCCGGCTGCCGCTGGCCATCGGGCTGCTGATCGACCTCAAGCTGGACCGCATCCGGTACGACGTCGACGGCCTGATCACGCTGCCGCTGACCGTCCGCTGCGCCAAGCCCCTGGAACTGCGCATCGAGGTCGACCCGCCGGCTCCGCGCGACGTCTTCGTCGACGTCGCCTCCCGCAACATGCGCGGCGAGATCATCCGCAACCTGGCCCAGGTCGACGCCGAGATCCGGCGGGTGATAGCCAAGACCGTCGCCGAGGAGATCGACAAGCCGGAGGTGCGCAAGGCGCGCTACATCGACGTCGCCGCCGAACTCGCCCGGGCGCTCGAAGGCCCCGTCGACGACGAAGCGGCCGCCCTCGCGGAGGTTCGCGAACCGCTGGAGCACGCGATCGATGAGGTGAGCCGCGAGGACACCGAGGCGCTGGAAGTGAGCGATCCGAACGCCGGCGCCTGAGTCGATGGAACACTGGGTTCATGACGAACTCGGACTCGACAGACAACGATCAGCAGGCGAGCTATGTCACGGCGGAGCGGCCGTTCGAGCGGGACACCCGCTACATCGAAACCCGGATCACCCGTGACGGCCGCGACGGCTACCCGGTAGAACCGGGCCGCTACCGGCTCGTCGTCTCCTACGCCTGCCCGTGGGCCAACCGGGCGATCATCGTCCGCCGCCTCCTCGGTCTGGAGCGGGCGATCTCGATGGGGGTCTGCGGACCTACGCACGACAAGCGATCGTGGACCTTCGACCTCGACCCCGGCGGCGTCGATCCGGTCCTGGGCATCCCGCGCCTGCAAGACGCCTATTTCGCGCGGATCCCCGGTTACGAGAAGGGCATCACCGTCCCGGCGATCGTCGACGAGCGCAGCGGGGCCGTCGTCACCAACGACTTCCCGCGGATCACCCTCGACTTCGAGACCGAGTGGGTCGACTATCATCGCCCCGGCGCCCCACTGCTGTATCCGGAGGAGCTGCGCGAGGAGATCGACGAGGTCAACGCGCTGGTGTACCGGGACGTCAACAACGGCGTGTACCGGTGCGGCTTCGCCGGATCGCAGGAGTCGTACGACGCCGCCTACGACCGGCTCTTCAACCGCCTGGACTGGCTGTCCGAACGCCTCGCGACGCAGCGCTACCTGGTCGGCGACACCATCACCGAGGCCGACATCCGGCTGTTCACCACCCTGGCCCGCTTCGATCCCGTCTACCACGGTCACTTCAAGTGCAACCGGCAGAAGCTGTCCGAGATGCCGGTCCTCTGGGCCTACGCGCGCGACCTGTTCCAGACACCCGGCTTCGGCGACTGCACCAATTTCGACCACATCAAGCGCCACTACTACCAGGTGCACCGCGACGTGAACCCCTCGGGCATCGTGCCGAAGGGGCCGGATCTGGCGAACTGGCTCATGCCGCACGGGCGCGAGATGCTGGGCGGTCGCCCGTTTGGCGATGGGGAGCCACCTGCACCGCTCTGAGTCCTGCCAGCCGACGATCGATGTGCCGGCCACTGGTCCTCGGGATGACGCCCAAGGCGTACTCGCCGCGCCGCTCCCGAATGATGCGCCCGCGTCGGCACTCCCAGCGCAGAGCGTCGGAGATTGCCTTGGAGGGTCGCCCGGCGAACGAGAACCCCTCGACTTCCGCTGTTGCGATCAATTCGGAGATCGTCATCGGAGATCGCTGTCGCAATTCGCCGATGACCCAGTGCCGTAGATCTGTTCCCCGCAGTGTGATGCCCATGCCGGGATGTTGCCAGCAGCCTCCGACAGTCTTGTGTCCTCCGGCAGACGGCCTGCGACGCGGCGCAAGCACCCCCGGTCTGCCCACTCTGAGCGACAATCGACGTCGGAGGCGGGCGCTGGGCGGGAGAAGGTCCCGGGGCCGAGGAGTTGTCGCTCAGAGTGGGCAGAAAGCGCACACCGCAGCTGCGGCCTTCGATCTCGAATCGACCGGGAATACCGGGGGTACCGTCGTCGTTGAACATCAGCGGAACCCCGGGAGGTACGACAACGATGGCGAAGCGGCGAACTCAGACATTCGCCGCCCTGTCAGTACCGAACTTTCGCAAATACGTCACCGGGGCCTTCGTCTCCAACATCGGTACCTGGATCCAGCGCGTCGCGCAGGACTGGCTCGTCCTGTCGCTCTCCGGTGGGTCGGCCATGGCCGTCGGCATCACCACGGCGCTGCAGTTCCTGCCCGCGCTGCTGCTGTCGCCGGTGGGCGGCCTGCTGGCCGACCGTTTCGACAAGCGGAAGATGCTCATCGTCACCCAGTCGTGGATGGCGGTCTCGGCGCTGCCGCTCGGTCTGCTCGCCGTCACCGGTGTGGCACAGACCTGGCACGTCTATCTGTTCGCGTTCCTCTTCGGCATCGGTTCGGCGCTCGACGCGCCCGCCCGCCAGGCGTTCGTCTCGGAACTGGTCGGCGGACCCGATGAGCACGGCCGCGACCTGCTGACCAACGCGATCGGACTGAACAGCTCGTCGTTCAACGCGGCCCGGCTGATCGGCCCCGGGATCGCGGGCTTCATCATGGCGTCGGCCGGTGCCGGCTGGGCGATCCTCACCAACGCCGTCAGCTATCTCGCGTTCCTGCTGGCCCTGACCCTGCTGGACCGGCGGGCACTGCACCGCAGCGAACCGCTGCCACGCGCGAAGGGCCAGCTCCGCGAGGGCTTCTCGTACGTCTTCCACCGGCCCGATCTGGTGGTCGCGCTCGGCGTCGCGTTCGGTGTCGGCACCTTCGGCATGAACTTCCAGATGACCAACGCCCTGATGGTGCGCAACGAGTTCCACCTGGGCGCCGAGGTCTACGGAGTCCTCGGCTCGATCCTCGGCATTGGATCGCTGCTGGGGGCGCTGCTCGCCGCACGCCGCGGGAAGGTGCCCAGCCTGCGCTTCGTGGTCGTGATGGCGATCGTGGTCGGTGTGGTGATCATCGCCTCCGGGCTCACCCCGAACTACGTCTGGTACGCGATCAGTCTGCCGATTCTCGGCCTGACGGTGCTGCTCAACCTCACCGCGGCCAACATGTACATCCAGACGACCGTCGATCCGCAGGTCCGCGGCCGGGTGATGGCGCTCTACATGACGGTCCTCATGGGCGGCACCCCGATCGGCGCACCGCTGCTCGGCTGGCTGGCCGAGGTGTTCGGACCGCGTGCCCCGCTCGTGGGCGGCGGTCTGCTGCAACTGGCGACCATCGCGATCGTGGTGATCGGGGTGCGGCGCGTGGTCGCCCGGCAAGCGGTGGGCGAGGACGTTCAGCTCGACGGTGTCCAGCCCGCGAGTGCCGCGATCAGCGATCCGGCCAGCACGACGACGGCCACCCCGAGCGCCCAGACGGTCACTACCAAGACCAGCCACAACGTCTTGAGATAGACCGGCATGAAGGCGGCCAGCAGCGGCTGACGTTCCGCATCCGGCGTCACCCGCGCGGTGAACGCGCCCACCAGCCGGGCCATCCGCCACAGCGTTCCCGGCCGCCACAGCGTCGTGGGCGCGTCGGCGGCGAGGGACGCGAGGTCGCTCAGCTCGGTGCCCGAGCGCACGTCGGCGGCGTAGTCGCGCGCCTGCCGGGCCAGATTGTCGGGCCGCTCGA
Source organism: Gordonia sp. PP30 (assembly GCF_023100845.1). Lineage (NCBI taxonomy): Bacteria > Bacillati > Actinomycetota > Actinomycetes > Mycobacteriales > Gordoniaceae > Gordonia > Gordonia sp. PP30. The sequence continues at coordinate 1,963,308 of NZ_CP095864.1, forward strand.
TGGCCCGGGTGAGCGGTGCGAGCCGCCGGTGGGCGACGATCGGGAGCGCGACCGCGGGCAGGCACAGCAGAATGACGATCATCACACCGATCGGCAGTCGCCACTGGTCGGCGTGCCGCCAGGTGACGATCCCGACGGCCATCGCGATCACTCCCAGCAGCGCCGCCAGGGCCGCGATCGCGAAGATCAGCAGCCGCAGCCCGCGGCCGGTCACCTCCAGGGCACGGGCGAATCGCTCGGCGACCCGCCTGCGCTGGGCGTCGTCGGAATCGGGCACGCCTCACTGTAGCCGCATCGCCGGCGCCCGGTAGCCTTGCGCGGGTGCCTTCCAGCGATCTGAAAACCGCCAGCGCCCTGCCCGTCGTCTCGTCCGTCAACGCCCGCATCGCCGAGGACCTCGGTGTCAGCGAGAGTCGTGTCGCGGCCGCCGTGAAGCTGCTCGACGAGGGCTCCACGGTCCCGTTCATCGCCCGCTACCGCAAGGAAGTCACCGGCAGTCTCGACGACGCCCAGCTGCGCCGCCTCGACGAGCGCCTCACCTACCTGCGGGAACTCGACGAACGACGCGATGCCGTGCTCGCCTCGATCGACGAGCAGGGCAAGCTGACCGACGCGCTGCGCCACGCGCTGCTGACCGCGGACACCAAGGCCCGCGTCGAGGACATCTACCTGCCGTACAAGAAGAAGCGCCGCACCAAGGCGCAGATCGCCCGCGAGGCCGGGCTGGCGCCGCTCGCCGAGGCGTTGCTCGGCGATCCGGCGCTCGTGCCCGAGGAGGCCGCCGCGGCCTACCTCAGCGATGACGTCGCCGATGCCGCCGCGGCCCTCGACGGTGCCCGGCACATCCTGATCGAGCGCGCCGGGGAGGACGCCGAACTGGTCGGCGCCGTCCGCGAGAAGTTCTGGGGCGCCGGCCGCGCGGTCACCGCCGTCAAGTCCGAGCAGGTCGCCGGCACCCCGGCCGCGCAGAAGTTCCGCGACTACTTCGACTTCAGCGAGTCGCTCGACACCATGCCGAGCCACCGCGTGCTCGCCGTTCTGCGCGGTGAGAAGGAGGGCGCGCTCACCCTGGCCTTCGAGGGCGGCGAGGACGAGGACTACATCACCATGGTCGCCGTCACCCTCGGCATCGACCGCGCCGCGGGCGGTGCCGCCACCGACTGGCTCGCCACCACCGCGCGCTGGGCATGGCGCACCAAGCTGATGATCTCGGCCACCATCGACGCCCGCCTGCGGCTCCGCAGCCGCGCCGAGGAGCAGGCCGTCGCCGTCTTCGCCACCAACCTGAAAGACCTGCTGCTCGCCGCACCCGCAGGCACCCGGCCGACGCTCGGCCTCGACCCGGGCTTCCGCACCGGGGTCAAGGTCGCCGTCGTCGACGGCACCGGCAAGGTCCTCGACACCTGCGCGATCTACCCGCACCAGCCCGCCAACAAATGGGACCAGGCCAAGGCCGCCCTCGCCGCGCTGGTCGCCAAGCACGACGTCGAGCTCATCGCCATCGGCAACGGCACCGCCTCCCGCGAGACCGATGCGCTCGCCACCGAACTCCTCGGCGACCTGCGCAAGGCCGGGCAGCCGGGTCCGGCGAAGGCCGTCGTCTCCGAGGCCGGCGCCTCGGTGTATTCGGCGTCGGAGTACGCCTCGCACGAACTGCCCGACCTGGACGTCTCGCTGCGCGGCGCGGTCTCCATCGCCCGGCGCCTGCAAGACCCGCTCGCCGAACTCGTCAAGATCGACCCCAAGTCGATCGGCGTCGGCCAGTACCAGCACGACGTGACGCCCGGCACCCTCGCCAAGAGCCTCGACGCCGTCGTCGAGGATGCCGTCAACGCGGTCGGCGTAGACCTCAACACCGCGTCGGTGCCGCTGCTGTCGCGCGTCTCCGGCGTCACCCCGGGCCTCGCCCAGGCGATCGTGGCGCACCGCGACGGTGTCGGTGCCTTCGCCAGCCGCAAGGGCCTGCTCGACGTCCCGCGCCTGGGCCCGAAGGCCTTCGAGCAGTGCGCCGGCTTCCTGCGTATCCGCGACGGCGCCGACCCGCTCGACGCGTCGGGCGTGCACCCGGAGGCCTACCCGGTGGTCCGCAAGATCCTGGACAAGACCGGTCTGGCGCTCGGCGAACTGATCGGCGATACCCGCACCCTGCGGACCCTGAAGCCGGCCGACTTCGCCGACGACCGCTTCGGCGTCCCCACCGTGACCGACATCCTCGCCGAACTGGAGAAGCCGGGCCGCGATCCGCGCCCCGCCTTCGCCACCGCGACCTTCGCCCAGGGCGTGGAGAAGGTCGCCGACCTGAAACCGGGCATGGTCCTGGAGGGCGTCGTCACCAACGTCGCCGCGTTCGGGGCGTTCGTCGACGTCGGCGTCCACCAGGACGGGCTCGTCCACGTGTCGGCGATGAGCGACAAGTACGTCTCCGACCCGCACGAAGTGGTCCGTTCCGGGCAGGTGGTCAAGGTCAAGGTGATGGACGTCGACGTCGACCGCCAGCGCATCGGCCTGTCGCTGCGGCTGAACGACGAGCCCGGCGCCGAACGCAAGGGCGGGCGCGGGGGACAGCCTCGTGGCGGCCCGCAGCGCGGGGGTCAGCCACGTGGTGGTCAGCCACGTGGTGGCCAGCAGCGCGGCCAGCGGCAGGACCGCCCGGCCACCGGCTCGATGGCCGACGCCCTCCGGCAGGCGGGCTTCGGCCGCTGATCCGTGGCGGCCTCGCCGGTCAAGCCGCCAGTAGCCTGTTGAGCCGGTCAAGCCGCTAGGCGCAGACCGTGTCGAAACGACCTCCTGGATTGGTGGACATTTCGACACGCCGCCTCGCCCTGGCGGGCTCGGTGGCGGCTCAATGGGCTGCTGGGGCCCGCCGTCAGCTCGGTTACGCGTTCGCGCTGCCAGCCCTTGCGCGTTCGTGCTGCCCAGCCCGTTGAGCCGACGAGCCGCTAGGCGAGTCGTGTCGAAACGCCCCCCGGACCGGTTTCGGGCGGCAGCCGTGGACTCGTCGTATTAGCGTTGGGGCATGACTGACACCGCACCCGCCCTCCGCCTCGGCATGGTCACCATCGACACCCAGGACGCCCTCGCCCTGAGCAGCTGGTGGCGCGATGCCTTCGACGGCACCATCCTCGCCGAGAACGACGGCTGGTTCGTCATGCTCGCCCTGGGCGAGGGCCAGCCGGTCCTCGGCTTCCAGAAGGTCGACGACCCCACGCCTGGCAAGAACCGCATCCACCTCGACCTGGTCGCCGACGACAAGGCCGGAACGGTGCGCGCCCTCCTGGCGTCCGGCGCCCGCCTCGTCGCCGAGCGCGAGATGCCCGGCCTGAGCTGGGTGACCCTCGCCGATCCCGACGGCAACGAATTCTGCGTCGCCTCCGCCGCCGACCACTGACGGATTCCGGCGGCGCTTGGCTACGACGTCGCGCTGAGCTTGGCTTCGACCTCGAATTCGGTGTCGACGGTCACTCCGGGCAGTTCGATCCGGAGGTCGGAAGCGACCGATCGCACGACCGACTCATCATGGTTGTAGAGGTCGACGGCGGCTTCGTAGCCGTCATACTCGGGAGCGGCTTCGACATCGAGGACGATCCCTCGTCGTTCAGCGATGCGTTCGCGGCGCCACGGACGGCATCTTGGGGTGCCGCGACGTAGATGCTGTAAACGCTCATGGCAACCACACTAACGCCGCGCCATCACCGAGGCGGATAACGATGTGATCTAGGTCGCGCCCGTAGTTCCGGACCGCGTCACGGAGGCCGTCGACCGCTTCCTCGCGCGAGAGGCCGACCTGCTCGCCATCGAGGATGATCGTCCGGGCCTGTTTCCGCGTGCGCCGGAGGTTCTGGATGATCGCTGCGGCCTTGTCCGATCGCAAGGTTTTGATCTCGGCGGTCCGCCAGCACGATCCGTCGTGGAGGACCGAGTCCGGCGCTTTCGAGTCCGCGATCCGGTCGATCGAGCGGATCGTGTGACCTCCGATGTCGCGAAGCCAGTCGGCTGCGTGCTTCTCCTTCGGCAGAAGGTATCGATCAGGATCGCCGGCCGGCGCGCTCGCCTCGGCGAGTTCTTCGAGGCTCAGAACCTCCGGGCGTGACGCGTCCGCGAGAGATCCCGGTTCGATGGTGATCCGCTCACCCGGAACCAACGGCTCCTGCTGCTCGTCCGCGCCTCCGCCGGTGGCTACGTCGGGTGGTCGCCCCGGCGGCACGATTCTGCCCGATCTGATGTTCGGGGATCGGGGGCTTCGGCCAGGACCGGTCCGCGGGACAGCGCCTCCCGGGGGCCGAGTGTCGGCCGCGTCATCACGGCTGCCCGCGATCGGGCTGAGGAATGCGAGTCCGCTCATGAACCCAGGAAATCCGGGATCGGCGTCGCCGTCGACCCCGGTGTCCACAGGCCGGGGGACTCCGCCGGGGTTGTCCACAGATCAGCACGCGATCCGGTGAATCGGCCGCGCGCGGCCCTGAGTCGTGCTTGTGCGGGCGCCCTCGGTAAGGGGCGGCTACAGGTCCTCGGACGAGGTGTAGCGGGTCCGGGCCGACAGCAACTGCACCTCGGGGCGGGCGGCGGCGAGACGTTCGACGGCCGCGAGCACGTCCACCACGTGCTCCCGGTCCGCGCTCACCACCGCCACCCCGATGCCGGTGCGGCGGTGCAGGTCCCGGTGATCGACCTCGGCCACGGAGACGTCGTACTTACGGCGGATCTCGGCGATCAGCGGGCGCACCACGGAACGCTTCTGCTTGAGAGAGTGCACATCGCCGAGAAGGAAATCGAGTTCTAAACTGCCTATCCACATACGGCGAAACACACTAGCGCATGGGTGCACCCGGCGCGATCACTCCTCGGTGTCGCCCAGCAGGGTGGCGACGTGGTCGGGCACGAACTTGCTCAGAGAGCGCGGCGGCCGGTGGTAGTTGCCGGTGGTGAGCGGCTTCTTCGGCAGCTTCACCACCGGGTGCGGCACCGCCTGGTAGTCGATGGTCGACAGCAGATGCGAGATCATGTTCAGGCGCGCGGCCTTCTTGTTGTCCGACTCGACGACGTACCAGGGGCTCGCCGAGGTGTCGGTGTGCACCATCATCTCGTCCTTGGCGCGCGAGTAGTCCTCCCACCGGTAGATCGACTCCAGATCCATCGGGGACAGCTTCCACTGGCGCACCGGGTCGTCGCGGCGGGCGCGGAACCGGCGCAGTTGCTCGGCGTCGGACACCGAGAACCAGTACTTGCGCAGCAGGATGCCGTCGTCGATCAGCATCTGCTCGAAGATCGGGGTCTGTCGCAGGAAGCGGGTGTGCTCCTCGGGCGTGCAGAACCCCATCACCTTCTCCACGCCGGCCCGGTTGTACCAGGACCGGTCGAAGAGCACGATCTCGCCCGGCGCGGGCAGGTGCTGCACGTAGCGCTGGTAGTACCACTGGCCCTTCTCCCGGTCGGTCGGCGCAGGCAGCGCCTCGACGCGGCAGACGCGGGGGCTCAGGTACTGCGTGATGCGCTTGATGGCGCCGCCCTTGCCCGCGGCGTCGCGGCCCTCGAAGATGACGACCACGCGCGTGCCGGTGGCGCGGACCCATTCCTGCAGCGCGACGAGCTCGGTCTGCAACCGGAACAGCTCCGACTCGTAGGCGGCCTTGGTCAGCTTCTTGCCCGGCGCGGGCTTCTTCGTTTTGGACATAGCGGAATCCTAGTCTCCGAGGGTATCCACCGCGGCGATCTCGGCCTGCAACTCGGCGACCGAGGCGTCGATCCGGGCGCGGGAGAATTCTCCCACCTCCAGACCCTCCACGATCTGCCAGTCGGTGCCGTCCGAGCGGACCGGAAACGAGCACACCAGCCCCTCCGGGACGCCGTACACGCCGGGCGAGACGATCGCCGCCGACGTCCAGCCGTCGCCGGGGGTGCCGATCGCCCAATCATGGACGTGGTCGATGGTGCCGTTGGCCGCCGACGCCGCCGACGACGCGCCGCGGGCGGCGATGATCGCCGAACCGCGCTGGGCGACGGTCGGGATGAAGTCGTCGACCAGCCAGGTCCGGTCCTCCGCCAGCCGTGCGCCGGTGGTGTCGCCGACGCGGGCGTGGAAGATGTCCGGGTACTGGGTGGCCGAGTGGTTGCCCCAGATCGTGACGCCCTCGATCTCGGTGACCGGTGCGCCGGTGCGGTGCCCGAGCTGGGCGATCGCTCGGTTGTGGTCGAGCCGGGTCAGCGCGGAGAAGCGTTCGGCCGGGATGTCCGGGGCGTGGCGGGCGGCGATCGCCGCGTTGGTGTTGGCCGGGTTGCCGACGACGGTGATGCGCACGTCTGGGGCGGCCACCTCGCCGAGGACACGGCCCTGCGCGGCGAAGATCGACGCGTTGGCGGACAGCAGATCGGCGCGCTCCATCCCCTTGGTGCGGGGCTTGGCGCCGATCAGCAGCGCGTGCTGGACGCCGTCGAAGGCGGCGCGCGGGTCGTCGTAGATCTCCACCGAGGCCAGCTGGGGGAGGGCGCAGTCGTCGAGCTCCATCGCGATGCCCTCGGCGGCGGCGATCGCGGCGGGCAGTTCCAGCAGCCGCAGCACGACGGGCTGGTCGTGCCCGAGCATGGCGCCCGCGGCGACGCGGAAAAGGGCGGCGTAGCCGATGGTGCCGGCCGCACCGGTCACGGTGACGACCACGGGGGAGGCCGGATTGGACATGGCGGGCATGGGGATTCCTGTCGTGTCGGTGAAACAGTGGGCTGAGGTCGGTGAGCTGGGTCCCGGGTCAGTCGGCGCGCAGCCGCAGGCCCACGCCTGGATCGGCGTCGTTGGTCAGGGCCAGCTGGTTTCCGTCGATGCGGTAGGTGGCCGAGCCGTGCAGCGTGTCGAGCACCGTCCGCTCGATCCGGGTCACCTCGGCGTCGCACGGCTTCTGCGTCGTCGTGATCCCGGTGAACGCGATCTTGTCGCCGGTCACCGCGGCGTGGCCGGACAGGTCGTTGCAGCCGGTGAAGCCGGCGACGGCACCGTCGGCCGCGATGGTCAGGCGTGGCTTGGCGGCCTCCAGGGCGACCGACGACTCGACGGCCTGGCTGGTCACCAGGCTGGTGACGGTCCAGGTGGTGCCGGTCAGCGGCGTGTCCTTCCGCTGGGTCAGCGTCACCGAGACGGTGCCGCGACTCTGCCGCAGGACCAGCGTGTCGCCGGTCAGCTGCCAGCTCAGCGGGCCGGCGAAGAAGTCCGACAGCCAGGCGTCGGCCTGGCCGGCCGGACCCGGGCAGGCCATCAGGGTGGATGCCAGCGCGCCCGCGGTCATCGTGTCGGAGTCGACGGTGACCTCGCCCATGTGACGGTTGCAGCCCGCGGTGGCCGTCAGGCGGCCGGCCTGGGGAAAGGCGACCTCGAGCGGTCCGCCGCCCGGAATCTGGGCGCCGGTCAGCGCGGTGGAGAGATAGGTCTTGCCGACCAGCGCGGACGGGCCCGGCGGTGACTGGCCGTCGCCGGAACCACAGCCCGTCACCGCCGCGGCTCCGGCCAGCAGCAGAAGTGCACCGAGCCGGGAGAATGTGCGGTATGCGCTCACCCCTCTCACGCTAGTCGAGGAGGTCGCGCGCCCGGCGCGACGACCCGCGTACGGTAGATCACGATTCGTTCCCGGTGGCCGCCCGGCCACCGGGAGCCGCTGACGGCGAGGAGTGGGTTAGTCACCGATGGGTAAGTTCTCGAACGCGATGTGGCGCATGCTCGGTGCGCAGGCCACCCGCAACCAGTCGAAGTCGGTCGCTTTCATCGAGGCATCGGCCGAGCACGACGAGTGGGCCAAGGGCCTAGCCGACGACGAATTCGCTTCCGCGGCAGCCGATCTGGACATCAACACCGAGGGCGGACGGACCCGGTTCCTGTCGCTGGCCCGGGAGGGCGGCACCCGCGCCCTGGAGATGACGCCTTTCGACGTCCAGCTGCAGGGTGCGTTGCGGATGCTCGAGGGCGACGTGATCGAGATGGCGACCGGTGAGGGCAAGACGCTCACCGGGGCGATCGCCGCGATCGGCTTCGCGCTCGACGGGCGCAGTGTCCACGTCATCTCGGTCAACGACTACCTGGCCGGCCGCGACGCCGAGTGGATGAAGCCGCTGTACGACCTGTTCGGCATCTCCGTCGGTGCGGTGTCGGAGAAATCGTCCCGCGCAGAGCGGCAGGAGGCCTACGCCTGCGACGTCACCTACGGCTCGGTCAACGAGATCGGCTTCGACGTGCTGCGCGACCATCTCGCGCTCACCGCCGACGAGCTGGTGGCCCCGACCCCGGACGTCGCGATCGTCGACGAGGCCGACTCGGTGCTGGTGGACGAGGCCCTGGTGCCTCTCATCCTGGCCGGATCCACGCCGGCGGCGATCCCGAACAGCGCGATCTTCGACGTCGTCGCCCGGCTCAAGAGCAAGCACTACGAGGTCGATCCGGACGGCCGCAACGTGTCCCTGACCGATGAGGGCGCCGAACTGGTCGAGGCCACGCTGGGCGGCATCAACCTGTACAGCGACGAGCACGTCGGCAGCACCCTGGTGCACGTCAATGTCGCCCTGTATGCCTACTACCTGCTCGAACGCGACGTGGACTACATCGTCCGCGACGGCGGCGTGCACCTGATCAACGCCTCGCGCGGGCGCGTCGCCCGGTTGCAGCGCTGGCCCGACGGCGTGCAGGCGGCCGTCGAGTTCAAGGAGAGCCTGGAACTGACCGAGGCCGGCGAGGTGATCGACACCATCACCGTGCAGGCGCTCATCGGCCGCTACCCGCGGGTGGCCGGCATGACCGGCACCGCGATCGCCGCGGGCGAGCAGTTCCGCCAGTTCTACGGGCTCGCCGTCTCCCAGATCCCGCCGAACGCGCCCAACGTCCGTGTGGACGAGCCGGACCGCGTCTACGACACCAAGGCCAACAAGGTCGAGGCCGTCGTCGAGTACGTCGCGGAGATCCACGAGACCGGGCAGCCGATTCTGATCGGCACACACGACGTCGCCCAGTCCGAGGAGCTCGCGTACTTCCTGGAACGCGCCGGCGTCACCGCCGTCGTCCTCAACGCCAAGAACGACGCCGAGGAGGCCGCGATCATCGCCGAGGCCGGCCGCAAGGGCGCGGTCACCGTCTCCACCCAGATGGCCGGCCGCGGCACCGACATCCGGCTCGGCGGGTCCGACGGCGACGACGCCGCCCGCGAGGAGGTCCTGGAACTCGGCGGTCTCTGCGTGGTCGGCACCGGCCGCTACGACACCGAGCGCCTGGACAACCAGCTCCGCGGCCGCGCCGGCCGCCAGGGCGACCCGGGCACCTCGGTGTTCTTCTCCAGCCTGGAGGATCCGCTGGTCACCAAGAACATCACCAGCATGCGCGAACAGGTCGCCACCTCGCCGGACGGTCTGCTCGGACCGAAGGGCATCGAGACCGTCGAGCAGGCGCAGCGGATCGCCGAGGCCGCGATGCTGACGCTGCACTCGAACACCTGGAACTTCAACAAGCAGGTCAACGAGCAGCGCGAGGCCATCGTGCGGCGCCGGATGACGATCCTCACCACCGACGAGGCCGCCCGCGAACTGGAGAAGGCCGAGCCCGAGCGCTGGACGGCGCTCAGCGAGGGCGACGACGACACCGCCAAGGTCGACGAGGACGTGCTCACCGAGGCGGCGCGGCAGATCGTGCTCTATCACCTCGACCGGGCGTGGTCGGATCATCTCGCGTACGTCGCCGACGTGCAGGCCAGCATCCATCTGCGTGCCCTCGGGCAGGAGAGCCCGCTGGAGCAGTTCCACAAGCTGATCTTCGCCGAGTTCACCAAGCTGGTCGACGAGGCGATGGCCGCCGCGGCGAAGACCTTCACCGAGGTGACCATCACCAACGACGGGGTGGACCTCGACGGCGCCGACCTGCACCGCTCGACGATGACATGGACCTATCTGGTGCACGAGAACCAGTTCTCCTCCGGCTCGCAGGCGATGCAGGGGATCGTGGGCATCTTCCGGTGAACACCCCCGTGCCCGCCGACCGCATCTGGACGGTGCCCAACGCGCTGAGCATGATGCGGCTGGTCCTGATCCCGGTCTTCATCTGGCTGCTGATGTTCCAGGACTCGCCGGGCTGGGCGTTCGTGGTGCTGTTCGTCTCGGGCGCCTCGGACTGGCTCGATGGCAAGCTGGCCCGCTGGCTCGATCAGTCGTCGCAGATCGGTGCGCTCCTCGACCCGGCGGCCGACCGTCTGTACGTGGTGATCATCCCGATCTGCTTCGGGCTCAAGGGGTACGTGCCGTGGTGGATCATCGGGGTGATCATCGCCCGCGACGTGCTGCTGCTGGCCACCGCGCCGCTGCTGTCCTCCCGCGGCGTCACCGCGCTGCCGACGCTGTACATCGGCAAGGCGGCGACCTTCGCGCTGATGAGTTCGTTCCCGTGGCTGCTGGCCGGACAGATCGACGGGGTGATCGGCACCGTCTGCTTCCCGATCGGCTGGGCCTTCCTGATCTGGGGCGTCGTGCTGTACGTGTGGTCGCTGATCCTGTACTGGATCCAGACCATCGCCGTCGTACGCCGGATGCCGAGGGCTCCGTCGGCGGGAGCCGCGACCGACCGCTAGAGTTCTCGGCGGGCTCGCGCTACGGCGCGGGCGCGTGTGACAAGCCCCCGGCCGCGCGCCGGGATCCCGTGAGAAAGGTACGACCTTGACTTCCACCCAGGTTCCCGAAGATCTGCGCTACACCGACGAGCACGAGTGGATCCGCAAGGTCGGACCGTCGACCGTGCGCATCGGCGTCACCGATTTCGCGCAGAACGCGCTGAACGAGGTGGTCTTCGTGCAGCTGCCGGACCTGGAGGCCGAGGCCGCCGAGGGCGAGTCGTTCGCGGAGATCGAGTCGCACAAGAGCGTGTCGGACATCTACGCGCCGCTCGCCGGCGTGGTCTCGGCGGTGAACGACGCCGTCGTCGATGCCCCCGAGCTGGTCAATTCCGACCCGTACGGGGAGGGCTGGCTGCTGGAGATCACGGTGGCCGACGACGCCGATCTGGACGCCCTGCTCGGCGACCTGCTGGACGCCGACGGATACCGCGAGGTCATCACCGACTGAGTCGGTTGTCGGGGAAGAGAAGTATCATTTGATCCATCCCGGACGGCGGCTTCGCTGACGGTCCGGGGCGGAAACCGGTAGGTTCTTCAAGGTAAGGAACCTGCCCGCGAACGCACTCGATGAGGAGTGTGTCCGTCAGAGAATTGTCGGTGACACCGACCGGTCCGCCGGTCGGCGAAGGAGTTGTGGTGAGCGGTAACGACGACGGTTTTGAAGCTCCGGTGGAGACCACCTCGGTCTTCCGTGAGGAGTTCATCAAGGAGATCGACGCCCCGGCGACGGGCCCCGAGCCCACGGATACCGGTGTCGAGCGCCTGCTGCCCGGTACCGCGCTGCTGGTCGTCAAGCGCGGCCCCAATGCCGGCTCGCGCTTCCTGCTCGACCAGGCCACCACCTCGGCCGGCCGCCACCCGGACAGCGACATCTTCCTCGACGACGTGACGGTCAGCCGCCGGCACGCCGAGTTCCGGCTGTCCGGCAGCGACTTCAAGGTGGTCGACGTGGGCAGCCTCAACGGCACCTACGTGAACCGCGAGCCGGTCGACGATGCCACCCTCAGCAGCGGTGACGAGGTGCAGATCGGCAAGTTCCGTCTGGTCTTCCTGTCCGGCCCGCGGGCCGAGGGCTAAGGGCCGCTCACTGTTGTGACGGGTAACGCTGCTCGCGCGGATTCGTCGCGCCCGGAGCCGGGTGGACGCCGATCGATGTCGATCGGCGCCGTCCTGGCCCTCCTGCGCGAAGACTTTCCGGACGTCTCCATCTCCAAGATCCGCTTCCTCGAGGCCGAAGGTCTCGTGACCCCGGAGCGGGCGCCGTCGGGCTATCGCCGATTCAGCGATGCCGACTGCGAACGGCTGCGCTTCGTGCTGACGGCGCAGCGCGACCGCTATCTGCCGCTGAAGGTGATCCGCGAACAGCTCGAGGCGATCGACGCGCAGGCCGCCGACGCGCCGGGCACCCGGCTGCTGTCGTCGGCGCGCAGCGCCGTCGCCCCGGCGACCGACTTCGCCGCCCGTGGCGGCCGGGTCTCGCGGGAGGCGCTGATCGAGCGGACCGGCGTGGATGCCGCGTTCATCAGCGAGCTGATGCGCAACAGTCTGCTGACCTCCGGTCCCGGCGGCTTCTTCGACGAGGACGCGGTGCGCCTCGTGGAGGCCGCGGCGGCGCTGGCCAACTTCGGCCTGGAGACCCGCCATCTGCGGGCCTTCAAGGTGAGCGCGGACCGCGAGGCCGGCCTCGTCGCCCAGATCGCCAATCCGATCGCCAAGGGCAAGGGGACCGGGGCGCGGGATCGCGCCGAGGAACTGATCCGCGAGATGGCGGCGCTCTCGGTGACCCTGCATACTCAATTGGTGAAGGCCGCCGTCCGCGGCGTCCTCGACTGAGTCAGCCGACTCGACTGAGTCAGCGGGAAAGGACCGGGCCGATGGGTGAGATGCGTGTGGTCGGAATCCGGGTCGACGCGCCGCAGAACCAGCCGGTCCTGCTGCTCCGGGAGACCGAGGGCGAGCGCTACCTGGCGATCTGGATCGGCCAGAGCGAGGCCGCGTCGATCGCTCTCCAGCAGCGCGGCATCGAACCGCCGCGACCCCTGACGCACGATCTGATCGTCAATCTCTGCGCGGCGTTCGACCAGGACCTCACGCAGGTCCGCATCGTCGACATGCAGGAGGGCACCTTCTACGCGGAGATGGTCTTCTCCGGCGGTGCCGTGATCTCCGCGCGGCCCTCGGATGCGATCGCCGTCGCGATGCGCGTCGATGCCCCGATCGTCGCGAGCGACGAGGTGCTGGCTGACGCCGGGCTCGCGATGCCCGACGAAGAGGCCGGTGGCGCGGGCGAGGTGGAGTCCCAGGAGGAGCTCGAGGCGTTCCGGGAGTTCCTCGATCAGGTGTCGCCCGAGGACTTTCTCGGCCCCGACTCCGCCCCTTGAGCCTCCCAGCGTCGCCCCCCTGAGTCTCCCAGCGTCGCCCCTTGAGCCTCCCAGCGTCGCCCCCTGAGCCTCCCAACGTCGCCCCCTGAGCCTGTCGAAGGGTCGAAGGGTAACGGATAGGTCTCCGCGCGGTCACCATTGGTCTGCACCTGAACTTTAGGTTGAGGTTTACCGCGCGTCGCGTTGTCTCGGAGTCCGGCAGTCCCTAGTTTCAAGGGCGACGCCGACGCGACTCGCGCGGGCGGCACACCGAAACGACCGGGCCGGAGTACCCTTGATCCAAGGGCCGCTTCACCGGTCCGACTGTTGCGTGAGGGAGACACCGTGGGCGATCAGCCGACTGATCTGCGTCCGGAGGAGCAGGGCGCGCTCGAGGCGAGGGTCAGCGCACCCGTGCAGGGCGGCCTCGACGAGGTCGCGCCGGGTCTCTTCCCGAACGACACCGTGCCCGACGAGCTCGTCGGCTACCGGGTCCCGACGGCCTGCCAGATCGCCGGCATCACCTACCGCCAGCTGGACTACTGGGCCCGCACCTCGCTCGTCGTCCCGTCCATCCGCGGCGCGGTCGGCTCGGGCAGCCAGCGGCTCTACTCCTTCAAGGACATCCTGATCCTGAAGATCGTCAAGCGCCTGCTCGACACCGGGATCTCCCTGCAGAACATCCGCGTCGCCGTCGACCACCTCCGCCAGCGCGGCGTCGAGGATCTCTCCCGCATCACCCTCTTCTCGGACGGCACCACCGTCTACGAGTGCACGTCCGCCGAAGAGGTCGTCGACCTCCTGCAGGGCGGCCAGGGCGTGTTCGGCATCGCCGTCTCTGGCGCCATGCGCGAACTGACCGGCACCATCGTCGACTTCCCCGGCGAGCGCGCCGACGGAGGGGTCTCCGAAACCGCCCCCGAAGACGAATTGGCCGCCCGGCGGAAGAACCGTACGCGTCGTACGGGGTAGACCCCCTCGCCGGACGACCGGACTCCATGCTGGTCGAGCGGAATCCATGCTGGTCGAGCGGAATCCATGCTGGTCGAGCGGAGTCGAGACCACCCACCTCGTCGAGGGCGGTGATCTCGACTCCGCTCGATCATCATGTGGGCTCGATCATCATGTGGGCTCGATCATCATGTGGGCTCGATCATCATGCGCAGCCCGCCGGCTGAGCCGGGCCGCGAACGAAGTGAGTGGGCCGTGTCGAAGCCGAGCCCCCGCCCGGAGGGCGATCTCGGCTCCGCTCGATCATCGTGGGCTGCCTCTGTCGGGAGGTGTGGCGCTACCGGTGGGTATACTGATGGCCACGTCGCTGCGCTGCGGGAGAGAGTTCCGGCAAATGCCGGGACCGCCGAAGGAGCAACACCTCTCCGTCAAACTCTCAGGCACCCGGACCGTGGCCGTTGTCGGCGTCTCTGGAAAGAGACGGGTCCGCCCGTCCGCCCACGGTGAAAGGTGCCGTTCGTCCCCGCGAGGGACGGCACCGAATCTCTCAGGCGTCGCGTTCGCGCGGCATGACAGAGGGGGAGGGCCCGCGTCCGGGGCAGATACCCGGACCCGACGAGACGAGGCCGTCCCGCCATGACCGCTGCCACTCCGAACAGCTCCGCCCGCACCGATGGTCTGGGCGGCGAGTTCGTCGCCCGCCACATCGGTCCCGACGAGGCCGAGACCGCACGCATCCTCGACGTGCTCGGTGTCGCCTCGCTCGACGAGCTGGCCGCGCAGGTGGTGCCGGCGTCGATCGCCGCTCCCGACGGTGCCCTCGCCGCGCTCGACGCGCCGCTCTCGGAGGCCGCCGTCGCCGCGCGCCTGCGGACCCTCGCGGCGAAGAACACCGTCGCCAAGAGCATGATCGGCCTCGGCTACTACGACACCGTCACCCCGGCGGTGCTGCGCCGCAACATCGTCGAGAACCCCGCCTGGTACACGGCGTACACGCCGTACCAGCCGGAGATCAGCCAGGGCCGTCTCGAGGCCCTCCTCAACTTCCAGACCATGGTCGCCGACCTCACCGGCATGGAGGTGGCCAACGCGTCGATGCTCGACGAGGCGACCGCCGCCGCCGAGGCCATGACGCTGCTGCGCCGGGCGAGCAGGTCGAAGTCGCCGCGCGTCGTCGTCGACGACGACCTGTTCCCGCAGACTCGCGCCCTGATCGACACGCGCGCCGAGCCGCTGGGCATCGAGGTGGTCGAGGCCTCCCTCGATCCCGCCGCCGACGGTGCCGGACTGCCCGACGGTGAGTTCTTCGGCGTGATCGCGCAGGTCCCCGGGGCGAGCGGGCGGATCGTCGACCTCGCGCCGATCATCGCCGCCGCCCACGAGCGCGGCGCGCTGGTCGCCGCCGGCCTCGATCTGCTGGCCGCCACCCTGATCACCCCGCCCGGCGAGCAGGGCGCCGACGTGGTCTTCGGCACCACCCAGCGCTTCGGCGTCCCGATGGGCTTCGGCGGACCGCACGCCGGATACCTCGCGGTCGGCGCCGCACTGACCCGGCAGATGCCGGGCCGCCTGGTCGGCGTCTCCAAGGACGCCGACGGCAATCTCGCCTACCGGCTGTCGCTGCAGACCCGCGAACAGCACATCCGCCGGGAGAAGGCCACCAGCAACATCTGCACCGCGCAGGTGCTGCTGGCCGTGCTCGCCGCGATGTACGCGTCGTACCACGGTCCGGCCGGGCTGCGGGCGATCGCCGAGCGTGTGCACGCCCGCGCCGCCGCGCTGGCGGACGGCCTCGCCGGTGCCGGCCGCACGGTGTCGCATGCGCGCTTCTTCGACACGATCGTGGTCGAGGTGCCGGGCGAGGCCGGCCGCCTGGTCGCGAAGGCCAAGGCCGACAAGGGCATCAACCTGCGCCTGATCGACGACGACCGCATCGGCATCGCGTGCGACGAGACCACCACCGAGGGCGACGTCGCCGATCTGCTGGAGGTCTTCTCCGCTGGTGACGCGGCACCGTCGTCGTTCAGCGCCGGGATCGTCGATCGGACGTCGCCGTACCTGACGCACCCGGCATTCCACCTGCACCGCACCGAGACCGCGATGCTGCGGTACCTGCGCATGCTGTCGGACAAGGACATCGCGCTCGACCGCAGCATGATCCCGCTCGGCTCGTGCACCATGAAGCTCAACGCGACCACCGAGATGGAGCCGATCACCTGGCCCGAGTTCGCCGGTCTGCACCCGTTCGCGCCGGCCGGCGACACGGTCGGCAGCCGGGAACTGATCACCGATCTGGAGAGCTGGCTGGTCGCGATCACTGGGTACGACCGGGTGAGCCTGCAGCCGAACGCCGGCTCGCAGGGGGAGTACGCCGGCCTGCTCGCGATCCGTAAGTACCACCTGGCGAACGGCGACGACGCGCGCGACATCTGCCTGATCCCGTCGAGCGCGCACGGCACCAACGCGGCCTCCGCGGTGATGGCCGGCCTGCGCGTGGTGGTGGTCGGCTGCCGGGAGAACGGCGACGTCGATACCGACGACCTGCGCGCCAAGATCGAGAAGCACGCGGGCGAACTGGCCGCGATCATGATCACCTACCCGTCGACGCACGGCGTCTTCGAGGACGAGGTGACCGACATCTGTGCGGCCGTGCACGACGCCGGCGGCCAGGTGTACGTCGACGGCGCCAACCTGAACGCGCTGGTCGGACTCGCCCGGCCGGGCCGGTTCGGCGGCGACGTCTCGCACCTGAATCTGCACAAGACCTTCTGCATCCCGCACGGCGGCGGCGGTCCGGGCGTCGGTCCGGTGGCGGTGCGCGAGCACCTGGCCCCGTTCCTGCCCGGTCATCCGCTCGCGCCGGAACTGCCGGACACCGGAATCACCATCTCGGCCGCGCCCTACGGCTCGGCGTCGATCCTGCCGATCACCTACGCCTACATCGCGATGATGGGCGCCGACGGCCTCCGCCGGGCCACGCTGACCGCGATCGCGTCGGCCAACTACATCGCCCGCCGCCTCGCCGACCACTTCCCGGTGCTCTACACCGACGCCCGCGGCTGGGTGGCGCACGAGTGCATCCTCGACCTGCGGGAACTGATCAAGGCCACCGGTGTCAGCGTCGACGACGTCGCCAAGCGCCTCGCCGACTACGGCTTCCACGCCCCGACCATGAGCTTCCCGGTCGCGAACACCCTGATGGTGGAGCCGACCGAGAGCGAGAACCTCGCCGAGCTCGACGCCTTCATCGACGCGATGATCGCGATCCGCGGTGAGATCGACAAGGTGGCCGACGGCACCTGGACCGTCGACGACAACCCCCTGCACGGGGCCCCGCACACCGCGGAGTGCCTGGTCGCCGACTGGGACCAGGCGTACGACCGGCTCACCGCGGTCTACCCGGCCGGGCTGCCCTCGGCCGGGGCGCGCGCCAAGATCTGGCCGTCGGTCCGCCGCATCGACAACGCCTTCGGCGACCGCAACCTGGTGTGCAGCTGCCCCCCGATCGAGGCCTTCGCCGAGTAGCCGCAGAAGACCGGCCGTTTACGCGCCGCCGAGGGGAATGTTCCCTCGGCGGCGCGTAGACGGCCGACGTTTCGCGCGATCAGAAGGACGAGTCCGCCGCTTCGGTCCTGAGCTGCCGGCAAGATTGTGATTAGAGTGAACTAGTGGGGCTAGTGTGACGACTTGCCGTCGACTCGGTCACGGTTCGGTGGACGGCCTGGCCGGGCGCGGGGGGCGCGTGCGGCAATGAGAGGGTCGCGTGACGCCAAACCGCGCCGCGCCGCCGTTTCGCCGAAGGAGTCCGACATGAAGCTCACCCGTCTGCGCCGTGCCGCCGTGGCGGCCGCCGCCTGCACCGCCCTGACCGCCGGAGCCGTCGCCGCGAGCGGTCACGCCGCCGCCGACCCGGCCGCCGACGGCGCCGCCGCGCAGCAGGCGATCGGGAGCATCCAGTCCTCGCCGACCGACGCCGCCGCGGTGATCGACGGCATCGACGCCGCCAACCAGACGCTGCAAGCACTCGGCATCACGCCGTTCACGCCGACGATCGGCGCGTGCACGGACGGCACCTTCCCGCTCGCCGTCGGCGGCGCCGTCGCCGGGCCCGGCACCCCCGGACTCCCGAAGACCGTGACCGACCTGCTGCCGCCCGACCTCAACGCGGTCCGGTCCGGCGAGGTCCTCTACGGTTTCGTGCCGGCCGGGGTGTTCGACGACAGCAAGAGCAAGTCGGGCATGCAGGTCGCGTGGTTCAACACCAGCACGATGAAGGGCGCCATCAACCCGATGGATTCGTTCAGCACCGTCATTCTCGACGCGGTCAAGGCACGCATCGCCGTGGCGGGCCTCCCGATTCTGGGCGACACGGTTCTGAATCAGCTCAAGACCGGCCTCGACAAGACGCTGCCGGCCAACGGTGCGCGCGGCGGCATCGTCGACACCGACAAGGGCACGGTCCTCTCGGCGATCTTCGGATCGGTGGAGAAGTCGGGTGCGACCTGCTACTTCTTCCCGAGCCTCGGCATCGCGACGGTACAGTAGCGCATGCGTAAAGTCCGGGTCCACAACCTGAACATCTCCCTCGACGGCTACAGCGCCGGCGGCTCGGTCACCTACGAGAAGCCCATCGGCGACGCCGGCCGGCTGTTCGGCTACTTCGACGGCCGGGTGATCGACGGCGTGCAGCACGTCGACGATCCGATCACCGCCGACCGCATCTTCACCTCCGCCTGGGGTCAGGGGATCGGCGCCGAGATCATGGGCCGCCGCAAGTTCGGCCCGCAGACCGGCCCGTGGGGCGACGACGACTGGCGCGGCTGGTGGGGCGACGAGCCGCCGTTCAAGACGCCGGTGCTCGTGCTGACCCACCACGAACGCGAGCCGATCGCGTTCGCCAACGGCACCGTCTTCCACTTCGTCGACGCCGGCCCCGCGCAGGCGCTCGCCTTCGCCGACGAACTGGCCGGCGGCCGGGACATCCGGCTGGGCGGCGGACCGACGTCGGTCCGCGAATTCCTGCAGGCCGACCTCGTCGACTTCCTGCACCTGGTGACCATCCCGGTGGTCATCGGGTCCGGGGTGTCCATCTGGGACGGCTGCGCCGAACTCCAGGACCGGTTCGACATCGAGTCGGTGACCACCGGCCGCGGCCTGACGCACCAGTTCTGGAACCGGAAGCGCTGACGCCCGCTACGCGGCCGAGGTCGCGGCGCCGCCCAGGTCGAGCACCAGACCGCGGGCGGCGAGCAGCGGCACCACCTCGGTCAGCACCCGATCGGTGAGCGCGGCCGGATCGGCGGCGTGCAGGGTGACGCCGGGCGCGACCCGGGCCGCCCAGATGTCCCACAGCAGCCCGGCCAGGGTGACCGGGGTGCCCGGGTGCACGATCGCCTCGGTCCGGGCGCCCGGCGACCAGTCCGGACGCTCCTCGGTGAAGGCCAGGAAGGCCTCGTTCACCGAGGCGGCGAGCAGAACGTCGACGTCGATGAAGGCCGGCCGGGGTGCGGCCGCGCTCAGGCGGGCGGCCTCGGACAGGCTGCCCGCGCGGACGCGGGTCACCCGATCGGCGTCGTGCCGCGGTGCGGTGAGTTCGGTCCAGGCGCCGCGGTCGGCGACGGCGAGTCGGAGGGGATGGCTCATCGGTGGGTCTCCTTGTCGAGACGGTGGAATCGGCTGTGATGGAAGATCAGCGGGTCGCTCGTGGGCCCGGCGGCGTGATCGGTGAGCGCGGCGAGGGCGATCACGTGGTCGCCCGCCGGCACGAACTCGACCGGACACACCGTGAGGGTGGCCGCCGCACCGTCGAGATGGATCGCCCCGTCGGACGTCGCCGACCAGTCGAGGTCGCTGAACCGCTGATCGGCGGGCCGCCGGAAGCCGTCGGCGACGTGCCGCTGGTGCTCGCCGAGCACACTGAGCCCCCAGTGGCTGCTGTCCCGCAGCGCGGGGAGGGTGGTCGACGACCGGGCGATGGCGACCGAGACGAGCGGTGGGTCGAGCGAGACCGGCGCGAAGGTGGCGACCAGGACCCCGAGCGGTCCCTCGGTGCCGAGCGCCGCGACGGCGACCAGCCCCGACGGGATGTGCCCGAACAAGCGGCGCAGCGACGCCGGATCGAGGGCCGCGCGGCTGCGGCTGCGTGCCGGCGCGCTCACCGGGCACCCGCCAGGAACGGCTGCCCGGCCGGTGCGGGGGACGCGAGCCGCGGGTCGTCGAACAGGCCCCGCGCGACGAGCTGCGGGACGACGCCCTCGCCGAACCAGTACAGCTCCTCCAGGTGCGGGTAGCCGGACAGCACGAACTCGGAGATGCCCAGCTCGGCGTAGCGTTCGATGAGGTCGGCCACCTCGACGTGGCTGCCGACCAGCGCGGTGCCCGCGCCGCCCCGGACCAGACCGACGCCGGCCCAGAGGTTCGGCACGATCTCCAGCGCGTGCGGGTCGCGCCACGACCCGTTGGCGCGGTGTCCGCTGTGCAGATCGCGCATCGCCGCCTGCCCGGTCGACTCGCTGCGCGCGAGGCCGTTCTGGACACCCTCGACGACGCTCTCGTCGAGAGCGCCGAGCAGCCGGCCGGCCTCGGCCCACGCCTGCTCGGCGGTGTCCCGGGTGATCACGTGCAGCCGGATGCCGAAGCGGACGGTGCGGCCGTGCTCGGCGGCCAGCCCGCGGATCCAGGCGATCTTGGCGGCGACCGCCTCCGGCGGCTCGCCCCAGGTGAGGTAGACGTCGCTGTGCCGGGCGGCGACCGGGCCGGCTTCGGGCGACGAGCCGCCGAAGTAGACCGGCGGGGTGGGCAGCGGGAGAGTGGCCAGGTGGGCGTCGTCGACGGTGAGGAATTCGCCGTGGTGGGTGACGGTATCGCCCCGCCAGAGGCCGCGCACGACGGTCAGGAACTCATCGGTGCGCCGGTAGCGGGCGGCCTTGTCCAGGTGATCGCCGTAGGCGCGCTGCTCGGCGGGCTCGCCTCCGGTCACGACGTTCAGCAGGATCCGGCCCGGTGCGTGCCGGGAGAACGTGGCGGCCATCTGTGCGGCCAGCGTGGGGCTCACCAGGCCGGGCCGGAAGGCGACCAGGAAGCCGAGCCGTTCGGTCTCGCGGGCCACCATCGCGGTGGTCAGCCAGGCGTCCTCGCACCAGGCCCCGGCCGGGGTGAGGGCGGCGGTGAAGCCGAAGTCCTCGGCGGCCCGGGCGATCGAGCTCAGGTAGCCGATCGACGCGTCGCGGTCGCCGCGGGCGGCCCCGGCCGGAAGCCCGTGGCCGCCGCCGACGATGAAGCGGGAATCGCCGTAGGTCGGAAGGAACCAGTGCAGTTTCAGTGACATGGGGAGGGTCTTCTTTCTCTCGGTCAGAGGGTGCCGTGGCTCGGCGGGAGCTCCCGCGCGAGGGCCCAGCGGCCGAGGTGATGGAGTTTCCAGCGTTCTGGGTCGTGCAAGGTGTGGGTGCGGGCGTCACGCCAGTAGCGGGACAGGTTGGCTCCTTCGGCCGCGGTCCGGGTGCCGCCGAAGTCGAACAGCTCGCTGCCGGCACGACGTGCCGCGCGTCCGGCGGCGACCTTGGCCGCCGCGGTCGCCAGCGAGGCCTCGGCGAGGGCCGCGGGGTCGTCGGCGGGCGCGGCCTCGGCGTCGTCGATCCGCCGGGCCGCCGTGCCGAGCAGCGACTCGGCGCCGCGGACGGCGAGCTCGAGGTCACCGGCCTGCGCCAGGAGCAGCGGGTCGTCGGCGGCGCGGGTCGCGCCAGCCTCGTAGGCCTCGAACCAGGGCCGGGCCCCGGTCACCACGCTCGCCGCCGCATCGAGGGCGCCGCGCGCGATCCCGGTGTCGATCGCGGCGTGCACCAGCTGGGCCCGGGCGCCGTAGGTGCTCGGCGTGGCCAGCAGGGCGGTGTAGTCCACGAGGTGATCGTCGGCGACGGGGGTGCCGTCGAAGGTGACGGTGCCGCTGCTGGTGGTGCGCTGGCCGAAGCCGGCCCAGTCGTCGTCGATCGTGATGCCGGGTGCGGTGGCATCGGCGTAGGCGATCACGGTGGTGCCGTCGTCGGCGACGGCGCGGACCGCCAGGATGTCGGCGAAGGCCGCCCCGGTGCAGTAGTACTTTGTGCCGGTCAGGGTGAGTCGCCCGCCGGGTCCGCGGGTGAGCCGGGTGGCGTCGTCGCGGACCGTGGTGCCACCGCGTTCGGTCTGTGCGTTGGCGATCCGGGCACCGCGCAGGACCCGGCCGAAGATCTCCTCGCCCAGGGCGGGGCTGCCGCCGCGGGCCAGCGCCTCGAGGAAGACGAAGTGGCTCTGCGGGATCTGGGCGATGCTGCCGTCCGCGGCGGCGAGGGCCGCCACCACCCGGGCCAGCACCGTGGCGCCGAGCCCTGGACCGCCGAATCGCCGCGGCACGGTGATCGTGAGCAGTCCGGACTCGGAGAGCGCGGCGATCTCGGCGCGGGGGAGACGACGATCCCGGTCGCGCTCACTCGCCCCCGCTGCGAGGGCGGGGGCGAGCTTGGCGACCCGGTCCAGCGCCTGTTCGGCGTCACCGATGGACTCGGGCACGTCGGGTGTCCTTTCTTTCTGAGATGAGCGTTTCGACTCGGCCGGGCGGGGGCACAGCAGCAGCCCGCCCCGCCGGTCGAGCCGCTAGGCGCCCTTCGACGCCGCGTCGTCGCAAGCTCCGCCGCGCCAGCTCAGGACCCGACCGTGTCGAAACGCCGCAGTACAACGGGCGGAGGGGCGGGGCTCAGCTGTAGAGGCTGAACTGCGGAGCGCGGCGGTTGAGCACCCAGTCGCCGATCTCGCGCGCCTTGTAGGCCACCGGGTCATGCACGGTATGGGTGCGCAGATTGCGCCAGTGCCGGTCGAAGCCGTACGCGCTGGTCGTGGCGCGGGCGCCCTGGATCTCGAACAGCCGCGAGGCGACCTCCAGCGAGACCTTGGTGGTCAGGTACTTGGCCTCGGCGATCGCGATCGCCGCCTCTGCGCGGCCTTCCGCGGTGAGGGCTTCGCCGGTGTCGAGCGCCGCCTGGAGGGCGTCGCCCGCACGATCGGCGAGCAGGGCCGCGGCGGTGACCTGCGCCTGCAGTTCGCCGACCAGCTCGAGGATGTACGGATCGTCCGACGCCGACTCCAGGCCGGAGGTCTCCCAGGCGGCGGCGTGCAGACGGGTCCAGTCCAGCGCTTCCTCCAGCGCGCCCTGCGCGGTGCCGATGTAGAAGTCCACGAAGGCGAGCTGCCAGTGCGGGGTGACGAGCTGCTGATACGGCGACAGTTCACGACCGGTCAGCGGGTCGGCGCCGAGGATCTGGTCGCGCGTCACCGGGGTGTCGCGGAACTCGACGCCGCCGGAGTCGGTGAGACGCTGGCCGATGTTGTCCCAGTCGCCGAGCGGCGTGAATCCGTCGAGACCGGCCGGCAGCGACAGGAACACCAGGTCGCCCTCGAAGGCCGCGGTGACCGACAGCTGGTCGGCGACGCTCGCGCCCGACGCGAAGGTGCGCCGCCCGTTCAGGAGGAAGCCGTCGCCGTCCCGGGTGAGCTCGAGCCCGGCGCCGCCGCGCGGATTCTGCACGCCGCCCCAGAAGAGCTTCTCCTCGGCGTTCCGGCGGGACAGCGCCTCGGCCTGCTCGGGGGTGCCGAACAGGTGCGGAATGCGCTGCTGCGCGTAGTGGTAGCCGAGCAGGTGGGCGATGGAGGTGTCGCCGCGGGCGATGCGGCGGGTGATCTGCTGCGCCTGCGCGTAGTTCAGGCCGTCGCCGCCGAATTCGACGGGCTCGCCGACCTGGAGCAGGTCGTGGGTGCGGAGCAGATCGATCTCGGCGAGGGGCGCGGCGTTGGCTCGGTCGCGCTCGGCGGCCGTCGCCCGCAGTTCGGCGGCGACCAGGTCGGCGCGGCGCAGGGCGTCGGCGAAGCGGGTGGAATCGTCGTCGGTGAGGGCGCCGTCGGGACGGTGCTCGGTGGTGGTCATGCTGGGTGGGTTCCTTTGCGGTGCAGGGGGTTTCGGAGTTGTCTAGATGGTCGTTTCGACTCGGCCGGGCCCTGGCGGGCCCGTCCGGCTCAACGGGCGGTGGGGGCGTTTCGACTCGGCCGGGCCGGGGGACAGCAGCAGCCCGCCCCGCCGGTCGAGCCGCTAGGCGAGACCGTGTCGAAACGGCCGCAGTACGGGATCGCCCTCGGTGAGTAGCGGTTCACGCGAGGACCCCGTGGCGGGCCAGTTCGGACTCCAGCCGGCCGCTCGCGGCGAGGTCGGCCTCGATCTCGCGGACCAGCGGCAGGATCTTCTCGCCGAAGTAGGCGACGTCCTCCAGGTAGTGCAGGAAGCCGAGGAGGAAGAGGTTCACGCCGCGCGTCTTGTAGGCGACGATCCGCTCGGCGATCTGCTCGGGCGTGCCGATCAGACCGGTACGGAAACCGTCGTTGTACTGGACCAGGTCGGCGAACTCGGAGTCCTGCCACATGCCCTTGCCGTCCGACGCCGAGCGGCCGGCCTGCTTCACGGCCGAACCGAAACCGGCGACCGCCTCGCGGTCGGCCTTGTCGACGATCTCGCGAAGCACGTCGCGGGCCTCGCGCTCGGTGTCCCGGGCGATCAGGAAGCCGTTGAGACCGAACTTGACGGTCCGATCGTGCAGCGCCGCTTCGGTATTCACGTCGATCACCTGCTCGGTGATCCCATCGAAGTCCTTGCCGTTGGAGAAGTACCAGTCCGAGACGCGCCCGGCCATCGCCCGGGCCGCGGTCGAATTGCCACCCTGGAAGATCTCCGGATGGCTCCGGCCCGGAACCTCCACCGGCTTCGGCTTGAGGTCGAAGTCGTGCAGCCGGTAGAAGTCGCCGCGGTACTCGGCGTGCTCGCTGGTCCAGATCTCCCGCAGATAGCCGATGAACTCCTCGGCGCGACGGTAGCGCTCGTCGTGCTCCAGCCAGGGCTCGCCGAGCTTGGTGAATTCGTCCTTGAACCAGCCGCTGACCACGTTGACCGCGGCGCGGCCGCCGGAGAGCTGATCGGCGGTGGCGATGAGCTTGGCCAGCACGCCCGGCTGCCAGAGACCGGGGTGGACCGCCGCGATCACCTTGAGTCGCTGCGTCGCCAGCAGCAGCGCGAGCGAGAAGCTGGTCGACTCGTGCTGGTAGGCGGCGCCGTACGACGCGATGTAGCGCACCTGGGTGAGGGCGTAGTCGAAGCCGTTGTTCTCGGCGAGGACCGCCAGCTCGCGGTTGTAGTCGTAGCTCCAGTCGGTGCGCTGTTCGATGGTCGAGACCACCAGCCCGCCGCTGACATTGGGCACCCAGTAGGCGAACTGGAGCGGCTGATGGGCGGCTTCGAGCCGGCTCTCGGCGGTGCGGGACGCGTTCTCGGGCATGACGGAGTGGACCTCCTTGAGGTCTTGAATCGGTGGATCGGTTGCGGCCCTTGTGGTTTCGGGCGCCGCTGCGGTGTCTGAAACGAGTCTGCGCTCCGGCGCCGGAAAGATCGATGGTTGCGCGCACCGTGCGCGCAACCCGTTCGGGTCGCGGTGCCGAACGGTGCTGTGCACGAACGACGAGTGACGGGGAGGGCGACGCACTAGGGTGTGGTCTATCTCCGAGGCGGTGCCGCTGGGACCCCCACGGGCGCATCTCCACAGAAGGGGAAGGCATGGCCTCTCGCAGGACTCAGATCGTGATCGCCCTGCTCGCCGCGGTCGTCAGCGGCGGCGTGCTGTTCGGTACCGCGGCGCCGTCGTCGCTGGTCGACGCGCCCATCAACGCGGAATCGCAGAAGCAGGGCGGTGAGTTCGACACCCTCGTCACGCCCGAACTCACCCGCTTCTACGACACCCCGCTGCCGCCCGGCGCCAAGATCGGGCAGCTCGTCGCGGCGGAGCCGGTCGACGGTGTGCCGGCCGGCGTCAAGGCGTACCGGATCATCCACGTCTCCACCGATCTGCAAGGCCGCAAGATCCCGGTGTCCGGGTTGTACGCGGCGCCGGCCGGCCCGTAGGCGAGCGGGTATCCGCTGGTCTCCTTCGCGCACGGCACGCTCGGCGTCGGACGCCCGTGCGGGATCAGCCAGACACCGTTGCAGCCCGGCACCCCCGCGTACACGGCCTGGATGCCGCACATCAAGCCCCTCGTCGACGCGGGGCTGGCGGTCGTCGCCTCGGACTACTCGGGCATGGGTGCCCCGGGACCGTCGTCGTACCTGGTCGGACCGCTGGAAGGCCGCGGCGTCCTCGACGCGATGCGCGCGGTGGAGAATCCGTCGCCGATGATCGGCGACATCCCCGTCGACAAGAACAAGCTGGCCGTCTACGGCAAGTCGCAGGGCGGCGAGGCGGCGAACAGCGCGCTCGAGATCGCGCCCGAGTACGCGCCGGAGCTGAAGATCGGCAGCGGTGTGCTCCTGGCGCCCGGCTACACCCCGCCCATCCGCGGGATCCTCGACGCGGTCGCCAGCAACCCGACCAGCAGCAAGCAGAACATGTTCGTCCTGCTCATCGCCAAGTCGTACGCGGAGAGCTACCCGGACATCGTCAAGCTCGACGAGATCCTCAGTCCCGAGGGCATGGAGAAGGCCAAGCTGCTCGACGGCTACTGCGGCCAGAACCTGATCGACCGCGTGTCCGACGTGCCGCTCACCAAGCTGATCAACACGCCGGTCCCGGGGAATCTGATCCGCGCCATGAGCAAGGGCATGCCGGGGACCAAGCGGATCGGTGTCCCGATCGCGTTCTGGCAGGGACTGAAGGACACCACGATCATTCCGCAGTTCACCCATGCACAGGTGATGACCCAGTGCGCTCTGGGCACCACGACGTTCTACGTGCGGTATCCCGAGGACGACCACGGGTCGATGAACTATCAGGCGCGGACGCGCGACCCGAACGCCATCGAGTACATGAAGAACATCTGGGCCGGGAAACCGGCGCCGGACAACTGCGCCAACCAGTTGCTCGGCACCGTCGGCACCGCGACCGGGGTGAACTGATGAACCGGGACATCGCGCTGGAAGCCTCGCTGGCCGTCGCCGTCGGTCTGCTGATCGTCACCTGGGCGGCGTTCCGGAGTACCGGGGCGCCGACCGCCGGGGCCATGCGCCGCGGTGGGATGGCCGTGGTCCTCGTGTATGCCGTGCTGGCCGTTCCGCTCCTCGCGTCGAGCGGACTGGCGCTGGCCGGGCTCGCGGTACTGGTCGTCGTGATCGCGCTCGCCTTCGCGGCCGGCGTGGTCGCGCTGCGCCGGTCGATCGGCGACGACGGCCGCCCGCGTCCGGAGACCGCCGGCGAACGATACGCGCGGTGCGCGGTCTCGGTCGGCATGACCGCTGTGCTGCTCATCGCCGCCGCGCAGACGCTCTCCCTGCTGAGCCGGCTGGATCCGCGGATCATCGTCCTCGCGCTCACCGTGGTCGCGGGCTGGCTCGTCGTGGCCCAGGGACTCGCCGCCACGCACCGCATCGGGTCGACGGCCTTGTGGTTCATGATCGTGCCGGTGGTCGCGTCCCTCGCGATCGGCTTCTATCTCGGCGGCCCCGGTGTGGTCGCCGACCCGATCCGGCTGGTCGACGGAGTCTCCGCCGCCTCCGCGGTCGGTCTCGCGGTGGTGCTGGTCGTCCTGGGCTGGGCCGACGGCGCGCTGCGCACCAGCGCGCTGCTGGGCTCCTGGTCGCGTCCGCGCGTCCTCGGCGGTGCGCTCGGAGTGGTGATCCTGATCGTCCTCGGCCTGCTGATGCTGCTCGGCGGTGCGATCCTGGTGCCGTCGATGGAGTTCTTCACCGTCCCCGCGAACCTCGACATGCTGCCGGGCCTGGCCGGCGTGGTGCTGGCGGTCCTCACCGTCGTGTTCACCGCGCTCATCGCGCACACGCTGTCCGCCGCGGCGGGCGCGGTGGGGGTGACCTCGCCCGCGGACGCACCCGCCGCGGACGACCACCGCCAGCCCGCTTCCGCCCTCGCACTGCCCGCCGAGTGGGTCCTCGGCGCTGCGATCGTGGCGGCGGCGCTCGCCCTGATCGACGTCGGCGCACCGGTCCTGCTGCTGTGCACCGCCCTGGTCGCGGCGGCCGTGACGGGCGCGCAGCTGGCGGGCCCGCGCATCGGCGCGCCGGGCGTGACCGTCGGCATCGCGGTGGCCGTCGTCGCGGCGATCGTCCTGGCCGCGACCGGTCAGCGGGAGATCGGCTGGTGGACCAGCCTCGCGATCGTCGTGACCGCCGCCGCGGCGTTCGCGGCGGCCCGGCTGACCGCCCCCGCGGCGAGCGACCCCGAAACGGTCAGCGGCCAGGCACCGCGGACGGCAGGATGATCCGGTTGAGGTCCACCGTGGCGGCCGATTCCGGAACCGGCAGCGCGGTGCCGACCTCGCCGAACGTCACCGTCGCGGTGCCGGCGGGCAGCGGCCCGGCGCCACGGAAGCCGGTCTGCGTCAGGATCTTCATCTCTTCCGGCTTGCGCGCGAAGGTGAAGAACTCCGCGGCTGCGGCCGCCATCGCGTCGGACACGCCGTCGCCACCGAGCATGATCACCGGGTAGTCGGCGACCGGCGTCGGGCCGGACGGCGCCACCACGGCGACCTTCGCCTTCGCATCGCCCTTGGTCAGCAGGTACAGGCGCTGCTCGCTGATCGGGACCGCCCGCACCTTGGCGTCGGCGGGATCTCGGGTGTCGGCGATCGCGCGCACCGCGGCCTCGGCGGTGCCGTCGCCGACGCGCGGCGGCGCGGACATCAGCTCGTGCATCGCGGCGACCACGGGTTCGGAGCGGGCCTGCGCCGCGGTCAGGGGACCGGTGGCCTCCGCGGTGACCGCGGCGACCGCCTGAGCGGCGAGCGCGGTGGCGTCGGACTCGGCGCCGGTGGGCATCGCCATCCGCAACGACCCCCAGCTGCTGTGTCCGAAGGCGCGCAGGGCGTTGTCGCGGGTCAGCGAGGGGAGGTCGCCCCACGCGATCTTGCCCTTCGCCTCCCTGGCGAGCTCGGGCTCCATCGCGAGCCGGATCGGGGAGCTGACCAGTGAGTCCGGGGTTCCGGCCAGGAGTGACGGGTTCGCGGTGGCGAGCGCGGCCGACCAGACGGACGACTCGGGCACCCAGGCGGCCGGGTACAGACCATGCGCCTGCGCATCCCACTTCGGGGCGGTGAGACCTTCGAGCATCGCCCCGGCGTCGACCGGCCGGACGTCGACGCTCACGCAGTAGTCGCGGATCACCGGCCGGGCCGCGTTGAAGGTCGTCGCGATCTCCTGCAGCGCCGGGGCGACGGCCGGGTCGGCGGCGATCGGCAGGAGCGCGTCGCCCGACAGGCACGATGCGGCCTTGGTGCTGCCGTCGTCGATCCGGTCGCCGTATTGATTCCACGCCACGATCAGCGCGACGACGAGAATGATGCCGAGCAGCCCGGCGAGCAATGGCCGGCTGAACAGTTGGCGAGTCCGCCCGCTCCCGTGTGTACCCACACGTCACCCCTTTGTTGTCGTGGACGTCCCCCTCGTCTCTATCACACCCGCGGCGGGCGGACGGTGCGGCTCACCGCGACACGGCCGGCCCCGCCTCACGCACCGAGCCCGGACCCGCGCGGGGTCCGGGCTCGGCGCGCGGCTACGCCTGGATCAGGCGTTCGCGGCCTTGTACTCGCGGCGCGCGGCGTGCAGCAGAGGCTCGGTGTAGCCGCTCGGCTGCACCGCACCCTGCAGGATCAGCGCCTTGGCGGCCTGGAACGCGATGTTCGAATCGAAGTCCGGGGCCATCGGCCGGTAGTCCGGGTCGCCGGCGTTCTGCCGGTCGACGACGGGGGCCATCCGCTCGAGCGCGGCGACGATCTCGTCCTCGGTCACGATGCCGTGCGCCAGCCAGTTGGCCAGCAGCTGGCTGGAGATCCGCAGGGTGGCGCGGTCCTCCATCAGGGCGACGTCGTGGATGTCGGGCACCTTGGAGCAGCCGACGCCGTGGTCGATCCAGCGGACCACGTAGCCGAGGATCGACTGGCAGTTGTTGTCCAGCTCCTCGCGCTTCTCCTCATCGCTCCAGTTCGGGTCGGCGGCGAGCGGGATGGTGAGGATCTCCTCGATGGTCTTCGGGTCGCGCTTGGCGATCTCGTCCTGGCGCTCGAAGACGTCCACCTCGTGGTAGTGCAGCGCGTGCAGGGTCGCGGCGGTCGGCGACGGCACCCACGCGGTGTTGGCACCGGCCATCGGGTGACCGATCTTCTGCTCGAGCATGTCGTGCATCAGATCCGGCATGGCCCACATGCCCTTGCCGATCTGCGCCTTGTGCTGGAGGCCGGCGGCCAGACCGGTGTCGACGTTCCAGTCCTCGTAGGCCTTGATCCAGGTCTGCTGCTTCATGTCGGCCTTGCGGACCATCGGCCCGGCCTTCATCGAGGTGTGGATCTCGTCGCCGGTGCGGTCGAGGAAGCCGGTGTTGATGAACACCACGCGCTCGGAGGCGGCGTTGATCGCGGCCTTCAGGTTGGCGGTGGTCCGGCGCTCCTCGTCCATGATGCCGACCTTGAGGGTGTTGCGGGGCAGGCCGAGGACGTCCTCGACGCGGCCGAACAGCTCCGAGGTGAAGGCCACCTCGTCGGGACCGTGCATCTTCGGCTTCACGATGTAGATCGAGCCGGTCCGCGAGTTCTGCAGCCCCTCGGCGCTCATGCCGTGGATACCGATCGCCGAGGTGACCAGCGCGTCCAGGATGCCCTCCGGGACCTCGTTGCCGTCGGCGTCGAGGATGGCCGGGTTGGTCATCAGGTGGCCGACGTTGCGGACGAACAGCAGCGAGCGGCCGTGCAGCTCCACTGGCTGCCCGTCGCGCCCGGTGTAGACGCGGTTCGGGTTCAGCACACGGGTGAAGGTCTTGCCGCCCTTGGTGACCTCCTCGGCCAGGTCGCCCTTGTTCAGGCCGAGCCAGTTGGTGTAGCCGAGGACCTTGTCGTCGGCGTCGACCGCGGCGACCGAGTCCTCGAAGTCCATGATCGTGGTGACCGCGGACTCCAGTTCGACGTCCTTGACTCCGGCCTTGTCGGTGGAACCGATGGGGGAGTTCGGGTCGAAGAGGATGTCGATGTGCAGGCCGTGGTGGCGCAGCAGGATCGACGACGGCGCCAGCGCGTCGCCGGTGTAGCCGATGAACGCGTCCGGATCGGCGAACGTGGTGACCTCGGTGTCGTCGCCGAGAACCACATCGACCTTGTCGCCGTCGACGACGTACTTGGTGGCGTCGGCGTGGCTGCCGTTCTCCAGCGGGACCGCCTGGTCGAGGAAGGCCTTGGCGAAGGCGATCACCTTGTCGCCGCGGACCTTGTTGTACGACGAGCCCTTCTCGGCCCCGTCGGTCTCCGGGATGGCGTCGGTGCCGTACAGCGCGTCGTACAGCGATCCCCAGCGGGCGTTCGACGCGTTCAGCGCGAAGCGCGCGTTGAGCACCGGGACCACCAGCTGCGGGCCCGCGGTGTCGGTGATCTCGACGTCGACGTTCGAGGTGGTGATCTGGAAGTCGGCGGGCGGCTCGACGAGGTAGCCGATCTCCTTCAGGAACGCCAGGTAGGTGTCCTGGTCGACGGCACCCGGGTTCGCGGTATGCCACGCGTCGAGCTTGGCCTGGAGCTCGTCGCGGACGGCGAGCAGTTCACGGTTGCGCGGCGCGAGGTCGTTGATGACGCCCGCGGCACCGGCCCAGAAGGCATCGGGGTCTACACCGGTGCCCGGCAGCGCCTGGTCGTTCACGAAGTCGTACAGCACCTTCGCGACCTGCAATCCATGGACGTTGACGCGTTCGGTCATGGCAACCCTTCTGTCGGCCGTGTTCTTGACACCGCCATCCTACTAGGCGCCTGGTGAAAGGTACTTTCCGGTAGGAGGTGACGGCAGACACCGCGGACCCGTTCCCGCAGTTCCGCGCCGCGCCGGGCGAGGGCGGTCTGGCGGCGGACGTAGTCCGCCCGGCCCGCGGGAGTCTCGATGGGCACCGCGCGGTAGCCGAGCGACGACAGGTCGTACGGGCTGGCCTCCATATCGAGAGTGCGGGCGTCCAGGGCCAGTGCGAACGACGCGGCCAGCAGTTCGCCGTCGACCAGCGGCCCCAGTTTCAGGCAGTGCCGGTACAGGTCCATGGTCGCGTGCAGGCAGCCGGGCTGTTCGTGGTCGCGCTGGGTGTCCCGGGACAGGGCGGTCGCGTTGCGGCCCACCGCCTCCGGGGTGAAGAAGCGGAATGCGTCGTAGTGGGTACAGCGCAGCGGCATCGACTCGACGACGGCGTCGGTGCCCGCGGCGCCGAGCCGCAACGGCAGCGGATGCCGCGTGTCGGTGTCCCGGTAGACCATCGCCCACTCGTGCAGGCCGAAACAGCCGAAGCGGGCGGGCCGCGACGCGGTGGCCCCGGTGAGTCCGGCGATCGCGCCGATCAGCGAGGCACGGGCGTCGCGGAACTCCCCGGTCACGGCCACCGTGCCGTCGTCGCGGCGGGCGTAACCGGCCAGCGTCAGATACTCGTCGCCGTGCTCCAGGGCCGTCCCGAACCCGGGATGCCAGCGGGTCACCTGGATCGGCCGCGCCGAGTAGTAGGTGAACAGGAAGTCGATCACCGGGTGTTTGATGCCGCGCTTCCGGCCGGCCAGGTAGGGCCCGATCAGGGCGTCGACGCGGGCGGCGTGGGCCGCGGCCCGGGCACGCCAGACGGGCTCGGGCAGCGTGTCGGGGGTCGTTTCGACACGGTTCGTCACTTCGTTCCTCACCGGCTCAACGGGCTATCCGGGATTTCGTCACTTCGTTCCTCACCGGCGGGGCGGGCTATCCGGGATTTCGTCACTTGTTGACAGCCCTTTGAGCCGACCCGAGGCTGTTTGCAGCCCTTTGAGCCGCCTCGAGGCGCTAGCCGAGGGGCGTGTCGAAAAGACCTTCTGTCGGGGGTCGTTTCGACACGGTTCGTCACTTCGTTCCTCACCGGCGGGGCGGGCTATCCGGGGTTTCGTCACTTGTTTACAGTCCTTTGAGCCGACTCGAAAAGACTCGCTGACGGCGGGGCGGGCAGGGGACACGCTCGGTCATGCCATGCGGTGGGTGGCGTCGCGGAGGTTGCCGACGAAGGCCTCGGCCAGGTCGGCGAGGGCGATCACTCCGATCAGGGTGCCCGTCTCGTCGGCGACGCCGCCCATGTGCGCGCTCTGGCGGCGCAGGACCGCCGCGGCCTCGTCGAGCGGGGTGGTGGCCGGCACCCGCGGCAGCGGCCGGATCTTGTCCCGGCCCAGCACGCTGTCCGGGCCCAGATCCTCGTCCAGGATGTCGTCGAGCACATCCTTGAGGTGCAGGTATCCGATATAGGTCCCGTCGAGTCCGAGCACCGGGAAGCGCGAGTAGCCGGTCTCCCGGACCGCACGCTCCACGTCGCCCAGCCGCGGGCCGAGGCGGCCGGTGGTGGCGCTGACCGCGGCCTGGACGGCGCGGACCCGGCTGAGCGGGATCATCACCTCGGCGACGGTCCGTTCCACGGTCTGCAGCGCGCGGGTGAGCCGCGCGTGCTCCTCGGCGTCGAGCAGTCCCAGTTCGCGGGACTCGCCGATCATCTGGGCCAGTTCGGTCTCGGTGACGGTCGACGACACCTCGTCCTTCGGCTGCACGCCGAACAGCCGGAGTGTGCCGTTGGCGAGGGCGTTGTAGAACCAGATGATCGGCCGGACCAGCCGGATGAACATCAGCTGCACCGGGATGAGCAGCATCGCGGCCCGCTCGGGGCCGGCCAGCGCGATGTTCTTCGGCACCATCTCGCCGAGCAGGATGTGCAGGATCACCACCAGGCTCAGCGCGATGACGAACGAGATCGGATGCAGCAGGCCGTGCGGGACCGACGCCCAGTGCAGCGGCTTCTCCAGCAGGTGGGCGATCGCCGGTTCGCCGACGCGGCCGAGCAGGATCGAGCAGATGGTGATGCCCAACTGCGAACCGGCCAGCATCAGGGACAGCTGTTCGGACGCCGTGATCACCGTGCGGGCGCGCTTCTTGCCGCTCTCCTCGAGAGCGACCAGGCGGTCGCGCCGCGCCGCGATGAGCGCGAATTCGGCGCCGACGAAGAAGGCGTTGGCGGCCAGCAGCACCAGGGTGAGAACCACCCCCCAGAGATCACCCACGACCGGCCTCCTCGGCGGCGGCGTCACCGGAGGCGACTTCGATCGGGGTCAGCCACACCGCATCCACGCGGCGTCCGTCCATGGCGACGACGGTCGCCCGCCACGCCGTCTCCGGCTCGTCGTCGCGGTCGACGACGAGATGACGCGGCGGCAGGTCGACGATGTCGCCCACCCGCGGGATCGCGCCGAGCAGGAACATCACCTGCCCGCCGAGCGTCTCGTAGGCGCCGTCGGGGGCGCGGTAGCCGATCGCCTCGGCCACCTCGTCGACGCGGAGCAGACCCGAGCAGCGGAATCCGTTGCCGACGCGCGTCACCTCCGACTCCTCGTCGTCGTGCTCGTCGGTCACGTTGCCGAGGATCTCCTCGATCAGGTCCTCGGAGGTCACGATGCCCGCGGTGCCGCCGTATTCGTCGACCACCACGCAGATCTCCAGGCCGTCGGCCTTGATCCGTTCCATCAGGGCGTCGCCGTCCAGGCTGTCCGGAACGCGGGTCACCGGCCGGGCCAGTGACCGCAGCGAGACGGTGGTCTGTGCGTGCGGCGGCACCGTGAACGACTGTTTGATGTGCACCACGCCGACCAGATTGTCCAGGTCGCCGTCCTCGGCGATGAGGAACCGGGAGTGCCCGGTCTGCGAGGCCGCGGACACCAGGTCGCGGACGGTGTCGCCCGGTTCCAGGGCCTGCACCCGCACGCGAGGGGTCATCAGGTCGTCGGCGTTGAGCCCGCCGAAGCGCAGCGACCGGTCCACCAGGTGGGCGGTCTCCGGATCGAGCGCGCCGCGCAACGCCGAGTTGCGGACCAGCGCGCCGAGTTCGGCGGCCGACCGGGCGGACCCGAGTTCCTCGGTCGGTTCGACGCCGAGGCGCCGCACGATCGCGTTCGCCGAGCCGTTGAGCCCGATGATCGCGGGCTTGAACACCGCCGAGAAGGCGGTCATCAGCCCGGCGGTGGCGCGGGCCACCCGCAGCGGCGCGGTGATCGCGAGATTCTTCGGGATCAGCTCACCGAGCACCATCGACAGTGAGGTCGCGATGATCAGGGCGAGCGCCAGGGACACGCCCGACGCCGCGCCGGCCGACAGCGGCAGATGTTTGAGCAGCGGGTCGAGCAGCTGCGCCAGTACCGGCTCGGCGAGGTAACCGGTGATCAGCGTGGTGATCGTGATGCCGAGCTGGGCGCCGGAGAGCTGGAACGACAGGGTGCGGTGGGCGCGGGCCACGGACCGGGCACGACGGTCCGCCGAGCGCGCGACGTCGTCGTTGACGGTCGAGCGCTCCAGCGCGGTGAGGGAGAACTCGGAGGCGACGAACAGTGCCGTGCCGAGGGTGAGGGCCAGAAAGCCGACGAGTTTGGCGAGGATCAGCGCGATCTCCACGGACAGTGGTCACCAGCCCCCGGGCAGTGGGCGGCCCTCGGCGAAGCCGGCGGCGGACTGCACGCCGAGCACCACCTTCTCGTGCAGTTCGGCGAGGTCGCGGGCGCCGGTGTAGGTGGCGGTGCTGCGCAGGCCGGCGCAGATGTGGTCGATCAGGTCCTCGACGCTCGGGCGTTCCGGGTCGATCCGGATGCGCGAGGACGAGATGCCCTCCTCGAACAGCGCCTTGCGGGCCCGGTCGTAGGCCTCGTCGGCCGACGACCGCGCCGCCACCGCGCGCTTGGAGGCCATGCCGAAGCTGACCTTGTACTCGCCGGAGGCGTCGGTGTGCAGATCGCCGGGGGACTCGTAGGTGCCGGCGAACCAGGAGCCGATCATCACGTTCGACGCCCCGGCGGCGATCGCCAGCGCCACGTCGCGCGGATGACGTACGCCGCCGTCCGCCCAGACCGCCGCGTCGAGTTGGCGGGCCGCGGCCGCGCAGTCGGCGACGGCGGAGAACTGCGGCCGCCCGACGCCGGTCATCATCCGGGTGGTGCACATCGCGCCGGGTCCGACGCCGACCTTGACGATCGATGCTCCCGCGTCGACCAGGTCTTTCGCTCCCTGCGCGGACACCACGTTGCCGGCGGCGATCGGCACGCCGAGATCGGCCTGCGCCACCGCGGCCAGCGCGGTGAGCATCTTGGCCTGGTGGCCGTGCGCGGTGTCGACCACCAGCAGGTCGGCGCCGGCGTCGACCAGCGCCCGCGCTTTGCCGACGACGTCGCCGTTGATGCCGACCGCGGTGGCGATCCGCAGCCGGTCGTGGGCGTCGACGTTCGGCCGGTAGATGCCGGCGCGCAGCGCGCCCACCCGGGTCAGTACGCCGGTGAGGCGTTCGTCGGCGTCGACCAGGACGGCGAGGCCGGTGTTGGCCTCGGTCAGCGTGTCGAACACGGTGCGCGGATCGGTGGTGTCCGGCAGCAGCACGCCGATCGGCGTCATCGCCGACCGCAGATCGCTGAACATGTCGACGTCCGGGCCCGGCTGGGCGCGCGGCACCAGCCCGATCGGGCGGCCGTCGTCGTCGACCACCACGGCGCAGCCGTGCGCGCGCTTGGGGATCAGCGCCTGGGCGTGGGCCATCAGATCACCGGGCCCGAGGACCACCGGGGTGTCGGCGACCAGGTGCCGCGACTTGACGAACGCGATGGTGTCCGACGCGGCCTCGATCGGTACATCCTGCGGCAGCACCACGAGACCGCCGCGGCGCGCCACCGTCTCGGCCATCCGCTTCCCGGCGATCGCGGTCATGTTGGCCACCACCAGCGGCACGGTGGTGCCGGTGCCGTCGTGGGTGGCGATGTCGACGTCGAACCGCGAGGCCAGCTCGGACCGGTTCGGGACGATGAAGAGGTCGTCGTAGGTGAGGTCGTGATCGGGCTGGTGCCCGTCGAGGAAGCGCACAGGGAACTCTTTCGGTGGGTGCTTCGGCGTGTGTCGGGTGGATGTTCAGTGCGAGACGAGGCGCTGCAACTCGGTGAGCCACGGGATGACGACGGCCAGCGTCGGCACCACCAGCAGGGCCGCGGCCAGCGTGTAGGCGGTGACCGAGATCCGGCGGCGGCGATCCTGCGGACCGATCAGCCGGCGTACGCGGGTGATCGTGGTGGGACCGCCCACGGCCATCGCGCCGCGCGGGGCGGTCGCGTCGGCGCAGGCGACGAGGGCACGGCCCACGGTGGTGCGACCGGTCACCCGGACGGCCTGATCGTCGGCCAGCGCCTCGGCCAGCAGTTCGACGGCGCTCAGCGCCGAGCGGGACCGCACGAATCGGGGGAATGCCGCATGCAGGGCGATGAAGGCCTCCAGCACCAGGTCGTGCCGGGCGCGCAGGTGGGCGCGCTCGTGCTCGATCACCGCGGCCAGTTCGTCGGCGGACAGCCGCGCGAGGACGCCCTCGGACAGCACCACCCGCGAGCGGAGCCCGGGCAGGCAGTAGGCCATCGGGACGGGGACGTCGAGCACCCGGATGTCGGCGCCGGCGTGCCGATGCAGGTCCACCCGGTCGACCAGGTCGATGAGGGTGCGGTGGCGCCGGCGGCGGGCCCGGGTGCGGGCGCCGATCCGCATCACGGTGACGGTCAGGCGCACCCCGATCACCAGAGTGGCGGCGAAGACCAGCATGTACACCGACCAGGTGAACCAGCCGAGCCGGTGGAGTTCGGCGCCGAGCGTGGTGGTGGGGGTGCCGTCGGGACCGGGGGCGAGCAGGTTGGCGGCGATCGCCAGGCCGGTGCTGAACGCGGAGAGCACGGCGGCCAGTGCGATGGACTGCCAGAGGGTCATCGCGGCGCGGGGCGCGTACAGCGGCCACTCCGCGCGGGCGAGGGCTTCTGGGATCGGACCGACCAGCGCAACGGTGAGGATGCCGAACAGCAGCGCGGTCATCGAGGTTCCTTGCGGGTCTGGCGGACGTCGGTCGGGTCCAGCCTACCCTCAGCCGAGGGCGCGCTCGGCGGCTTCGAGTTCGTCGAGCGCCTCGCGCAGGGCCGCGGCCTCGTCGGCGCCGACACGGCCGACGAAGGAGACGAGGGCGGCATGCCGGGAATCGGGGGCATCGGCGGCGCGCAGCGCGTCGACCATGAGGCTGGCGACCAGGTCCTCACGCGGGCGCGTCGCGGTGTAGCGATGGGCGCGGTCGTCGCGGATCTGCGTGACCAGATCCTTCTTCGCCAGACGTTGCAGGACGGTCATCACCGTCGTGTACGCGAGCGTCCGGGTCTTGGCCAGCTCGGCGTGCACCTGCCGCACGGTCTGCGGGGTCGGCGACGCCCACAGCGTGTCCATCACGGCGCGCTCAAGATCTCCGAGTCCGTTCATCTTCTTCATTCTACGCCCGCTCCCACATTCTGATTCCGGTCGTCCTCTCATCTAACGGACGACGGCCGCCAGGTGTTCCCGGCCGGCCGGCGAACCGTTGACCTCGGCGTTCCCGCCGGAGTTGACACCGAGGTAAGGCTAGCCTACATTATCTCTCAGGGATCGCGA
Organism: Gordonia sp. PP30; assembly: GCF_023100845.1. Classification (NCBI taxonomy): domain Bacteria; kingdom Bacillati; phylum Actinomycetota; class Actinomycetes; order Mycobacteriales; family Gordoniaceae; genus Gordonia; species Gordonia sp. PP30. The sequence continues at coordinate 2,001,737 of NZ_CP095864.1, forward strand.
GAGTGTCCTGAGGGCTGCAGAGACCCCCGATCCTCACACGGTGATGACCCCCGGTGCATTCGCACCGGGGGTCATCACCGCTTCACGGCCGGGGTGTCTACGCTCGGTGCATGGGAAACGAATCAGTCGCGGAATTCGGTGGCAGGGGACTCGACGGCCTGCTCGGCCTGCAGATCAGCGAGGCGAGCGGGGACGGGGTACGGGCCACCTTGGAGATCAGGCCCGACCACCACCAGCCGTTCGGCATCGTGAACGGCGGGGTGTACTGCGCGGTCGCCGAGAGCACCGCGAGTATCAGTGGCTACTGCTGGTTACAGGAGACCGGCATGGGCGGCGCGGCCGTCGGCGCCAACAACAGCACCGACTTCCTGCGTTCGATCAGCGAGGGCACGCTGCACATCAGCACCACGCCGATCCACCGCGGACGCCGCCAGCAGCTGTGGCAGGTCGACATGACCGACGGCGACGGCCGCCTGCTCGCTCAGTCGCGGGTGCGGCTGCAGAACATCGAACTGCCCGAGGGCTGAGGCCCCCGGGCGGCCCGGCTCAGGCTTCCTTGGCGGTTTCCTTGGCCGGGGCCTCGTCGGCGACCGACTTCTCCAGTTCCTTGGCCACGGCGATCGGGTCCTCGTTGTCGCGCTCGGCCTGCGAGAGCCGCAGCCGCTCGAGGTAGCTGAGCTCGTTGAGCGCCGAGCGGGCGTAGACCTGCTGCTCGGTGATCGCCAGCTGGGTGCGCCCGCGCGTGGTGAACGAGAAGAACCAGTTGACCAGCGTGTTCAATCGGTTGCGGTAGCCCACCAGATACACCAGGTGCAGAGCGAGCCAGCCGAGCCACGCGAAGTAACCCTCGGTCTCGAACTTCTTCTTGGTGCCCGGGATCGGCACCTGCATCACGGCGCTGAACCGGGAGACGGTCGCCATCGAGCCCTTGTCGAAGTATTTGAACGGCTTGCGCTGATCCGGCGTCTGGCCGTGCTTCAGCTCGGCCAGGATCGCGTCGGCGGCGTACCGGCCGCCCTGGATCGCGCCCTGCGCCACCCCGGGCACACCGTCGACGGCCATCATGTCGCCGACGACGAAGATGTTCGTGTGGTCGGCGACGGTCAGGTCCGGACCCACCTTGACCCGGCCGGCCCGGTCGAGTTCGACGCCGGTCTTGTCGCGCAACACCTCGCCGAGGGCGCTCGCCTGCACACCCGCCGACCACACCTTGCACTGGCTCTCGATGCGGCGCTCGGTGCCGTCCTTGTCCTTCACGACGAGACCGTCGTAGTCCAGGTCGACCACCATGGCGCCGAGCTGGATCTCCACCCCGAGCTTCTCCAGCCGCTTCGACGCCTTGGCGCCGAGCTTGGGGCCGAACGGCGCCAGCACGGCCGGAGCGGCGTCGAGCAGGATGACGCGGGCCTTGGTCGGGTCGATGTTGCGGAAGGCGCCCTTGAGGGTCTTGTCGCTCATCTCGGCGATCTGGCCGGCCATCTCGACGCCGGTCGGGCCGGCGCCGACGACCACGAAAGTCATCAGCTTCTCCTGCTCGGCCGGATCGTCGGAGAGTTCGGCCTGCTCGAAGGCGCCGAGGATACGGCCGCGCAGCTCGAGGGCGTGGTCGATGGTCTTCATGCCGGGCGCGTACTCGGCGAACTGGTCGTTGCCGAAGTACGACTGGTCAGCGCCCGCGGCGATGATGAGATCGTCGTACCGGGTCTCGGTGATGCGCTCGAGGAGCTGGCTGCGCACCACCTGCTGCTCGACGTCGATGTCGAAGACCTCGCCGAGCAGCACCCGGGTGTTCTTCTGCTTCTCCAGCACCACGCGGGTCGCCGGCGCGATCTCACCCTCGGCGACGATGCCGGTCGCGAGTTGGTACAGCATCGGCTGGAAGAGGTGCGTCGTGGTCTTGGCGATCAGCGTGACGTCGACGTCCTTCGCCTTCTTCAGGCGCTGGGCCGCGAACAACCCGCCGAACCCCGATCCGACGATGACGACCTGACGGCGAGTCGTACCGGTGGCGGGGGCGTTGGTCATCGAAACTCCTGGTGGCTGTGGGTTCAGGGTGCATGACGGACGGTACGGGTGGCCGGCCGCGGCGGCAATCGCTGTCGATCGCAGTCTCTCACGCTAGCGCGCGCGTGTCAGGCCGTCGTATCAGCACCCGGCCGCGGCCGCGGGTGGCCTGCCACTGCTCCCGCAGGATCTCGTATTCGACGACGGCATCCGGGCCGGTCAGGTCGACCGCGGCGCTGTCCGCGGCCAGCCGCATCCCCAGCTTCTCCATGACCCGGACCGAGGCCGTGTGCACCACGTGGGTGCCGGCGAAGATCCGGGTGGTGGGGGTCTGGGTGAACATCATCGCGATCAGCGCGTTCGCCGCCTCGGCCGCGTATCCCCGGCCCCAGGCGTCGCGCGGCAGCCGATAACTCAGCTCGAGTCCGTCGGTGCCGCCGTGCCGGGGTGTGCGCAACTGGATCCAGCCGGCGAAGGCCTCGTCGTCGCCGAGAGGGGACAGCAGCCACATTCCGGTGCCGTACTCGCGGTGCTGCGCCTGCATCCGCGGAATCACCCAGTCGGCGATCGTCGCGCGGCCGGTGGCCGGTCCGCCGCTGACGAAGCGCATCACCTCGGGATCGGCGTCGAGGCGGGTGAGCAGGTCGGCATCGGCGGGGGTGACCGGCCGCAGGCGCAGCCGGCGGGTGTGGAGCAGCACCTGATCCACAGTAGCGGCCGGGCGCGGTCGCCGGGCGGGGGTTCGATAGCGTTTCCCGATGTGTCGGAGACGTCGTGGGTTAACCCCCAATCCGGAAACCTCGAGTCCGGTGTCACCACGGTCCAGATCGCCCTCCGCTGGGGCGACATGGATGCGCTGGGGCACGTCAACAACGTGCAGATCGCCCGTCTCTTCGAGGAGGCGCGGGTGCGGGCCATGTCGGGCTGGTTCGGCGGTGAGCGCCCGGCCGAGTTCGTGACGCTGCTGGCCCGGCAGGAGATCGAGTTCGCGGCGGTGCTGCACTACTCGGGCCGTCCGGTGACCTGCGAGTTGTGGGTCTCGCGGATCGGCGGCAAGTCGTACGACCTGGGCTGCCGGCTGACCGACGCCGACGGCGGCGTGAGCGCGCTGTGCGAGACCACCCTCGCCGTCGTGGACATGGCGAGCGGCCGGTCGCGGGAGATCCCGGAGGCCATGCGCACCGTGCTCGAGGCCCACCTCGGTGAACCGGTTCCGTTCCGCAGGCGATGACGCCCGCCGGGATTGTCGGACCCCGTCGATAGTATCGGCGACGAGGTGAGAGGGGGATCGACGATGCTGACCGTTCATCGTGGTGAGAACGCCGGCGTGCTCGCCGACGTACTCGCCGAACAGCTCGCGGTGCCGCTCGCCGATCCGATGGCCACCGAGGTGGTGTCGGTACCCGCGTACGGCATGCAGCGGTGGTTGCAGCAGCGGCTCGCGACGCGACTCGGGACGGGCACGGGCGGGGACGGGATCGCCGCGAACATCGACTTCACCGCGCCCACGGCGCTGTTGCGGCGGGTCGTCGTGGGGATCTCCGACGATCCGGAGGCCGCCGAGCACTGGTACACCGACGCCCTGGTGTGGCCGGTGCTGCGGGTCCTCGACGCCCATCTGAGCGCCCCCGAACTGGAGGTGCTGGCCGGTCACCTGCGCGGGCGCGGCCGCCGCTTCGCCGCGGCCGCCACCATCGCCCGGCTGCTCGGTGACTACGGCTGGCAGCGGCCGGCGATGCTGGCCGACTGGTCGGCGCATCGGGACACCGACGGCGCCGGCCGCCCGCTGCCGGAGCCGCTGCGCTGGCAGCCGTGGCTGTGGCGGCTGGTGCGCGAGGAGGTGGGGCAGCCGCATCTGGCCGAGCAACTGGACGACGTCGCCGGCCGATTGCGATCCGACCCGGGCGCGGTCGATCTGCCGCCGCGGTTCGCGCTGTTCGGACCCGTCCGGCTGCCGGAGTCGTTGCGGGTGGTGCTGCACGCGCTCGCCGCCGGGCGCGAGGTGTCGCTCTATCTCCCGCATCCGTCCGACGCGCTGTGGCAGGCGGTCGCGGCGCGGCCGGTCACGGTCCCGCAGCCGCGGGAATCGGGATCGAGACACCGCGGGGCGCATCCGCTGCTGGCGGCGCTGTCGCGGGACATCGTCGAACTGCAGGAGGTGCTGGCACCGTCGATCGGTGACGACGTCTACCACCCGGAGTCGCCGGCAGCGGCACCGGCGACGCTGCTCACGGCGGTGCGGTCCGGGCTGCGCGAGGATGCCGTCGGGCCGGCCGCGGGTCTGCCCGCCGCCGACGACTCGCTGGAGATCCACGCCTGTCACGGGCCGGAACGGCAGGTCGAGGTGCTGCGGGACCGGCTGCTCCGCCTGTTCGACGATCATCGCGATCTGGAGCCGCGCGACGTGCTCGTCGTGTGCCCCGATGTCGAGACCTTCGCGCCGCTGATCGCTGGGGCGTTCGGGCGGCACGAGCAGGACCATCCGGGGTCGGCGCTGCGGGTCCGCCTCGCTGACCGCGGGCTCGCCGAGACCAACGAGGTCCTCGACGTACTCGATCATGTTCTGTCACTGGCGGCCGGGCGCGTGCGATCCGGTGATCTCCTCGACCTCATCGCCCTGCCCGCGGTGCGGCGCCGTTTCGCGTTCACCGACGACGACCTCGACACCCTCGCCGGATGGATCGAGAGGTCGGGCATCCGCTGGGGCATCGACGGCACCCAGCGCGACCGTTTCGGGCTCGCCGGTTTCCCACAGGGCACCGCGGTGGCCGGGCGGGACCGCATCCTGCTCGGGGTGCTCGCCGAGGAGGCCGAGAATCAGTGGCTCGGCGTCGGACTGCCGCTGGAGGGCATCGACTCGACCAAGATCGATCTGGCCGGGCGGTTCGCCGAGTTGATCGACCGGCTCGGCACGCTGCTCGGCGCCGCGGACGGATCGCACCCGGCTCGCGAATGGGCCGAGCTGCTGACCGGGGCGGTGGACCGGCTGACCGAACCCGACCGCGAGACCCAGTGGCAGCGGGCGCAGGCGATCGGCATGCTCACCGACGCGCTCGCCTCACCGGGTGCCGCAGCGGTCGAGCTCGATCTCACCGACGTGCGCGATCTGATGCGCGGGCTGCTCGCCGCCCGGCCGTCGCGCACCAACTTCGGCACCGGCGAACTGACCGTCACCTCACTGGCGCCGATGCGCTCGGTGCCGCACCGCGCGGTGATCCTGCTCGGGCTCGACGCCGAGGTCTTCCCACGCACGAGCGTGGTCGACGGCGACGACGTGCTGGCACGCGTCCCGCTGGTCGGTGAGCGCAACCGCCGCGACGAGGACCGGCAGATCTTCCTCGACGCCCTCACCGCGGCGACCGATCACCTGCTGATCTTCTACACCGGCTCCGATCCGGTCACCGGCGCGACGGTCCCGCCCCCGGCCGTGGTCGCGGACCTGATCGAGACCGCCGGCCGCGTGCGGCCGGGGCCGCCGGGAATCGTTCAGCGCCACACCCTGCACGCCTTCGACGAGCGGAACTTCACCGCGCACGACGGGGCGGCGCCGGCGAGCTACGACGCCCGCCTGCTCCCCGGTGCCCGGGCGCTGAGCGGGCTCGTCGCGTCCGGCGACCTGGGCGAACCGGGCCCGCGGCTGGCGGACGCCGTCCTGCCGCCGGCACCCGGCGGCGACATCGACCTGGACGACCTGATCGACTTCCTCGCCTCGCCGCTGGAACGCTTCGTGCGGCAGCGGCTCGGCGCGGTGCTGCCGGAGAGCGCCGAGACGCATCCCGATCAGCTCGACGTGACCCTCGACGGCCTGCAGGCGTGGAAGATCGGCGACCGCTACCTGCGGGCGTTCCTGCGCGGCGAGGATCCGCGGGTCCTCGGCGGTGCCGAACTGCGGCGCGGCACGCTGCCCCCGTTCGCGCTCGGCACGGCTGCGCTGCGCCCCATCGAGGAGAACGCGCGCGCCATCGGGGTGGCGGCACAGTCGCAGCAGGCCGGCGATCCCGACACCGTCGACGTCGTGGTGCGGTTGCGCGGCGGCCGCCGTCTCTACGGCACGGTGGGCGACGTGTTCGGCGACAAGCTGGTGGCGGTCAACTACTCCAAACTCGCCCCCAAACACCGGCTGGAGGCATGGATCCGGCTGCTGGCGATCGCCGCGGGCGCGGCGCGTCCCGTGCGCGAGGCGGTGGTGATCGGGGCGCCGTTCGGGTCGGAATCGGGGGCATCGCTGCGCCGGCTCACCCGGCCGGACGAGGCCGAAGCGTTGCTCGGTGTGCTGGTCGCCATCCGTGACGCCGGACTGCGTGGCCCGCTGTGGCTGCCGCCGCGCGTGGCCGAGGCGGCTGCGGGATCGTACGGCCGGGCGCAGCGCGTGCCGAGTGCGATGGCCCGGGTGCGCGGACTGAAGGAGTGGATGTACCGCGACCGATACACCGGTCTGGTGGTGTTCGACGATCCGGCGCGGCTGCCGTCGATCGACGAGTTGATGGACCTCGACGAGGTTCCGCTGTTCGGCGACCTGGATCCGGTCCTGCCCGCGATCGACGGCGCGAACCGTTTTCTGCGGTTGTCCGAGGCGGTCTACGGACCGCTGCTGCGGCACGAGGGGAACCGATGAGCGATTTCGATCCATGCGGCGAGCTACCGACCGGGACGGTGGTCCTGGAGGCGAGTGCCGGCACCGGCAAGACCTACGCGATCGTGTCACTGGCGCTGCGCTACCTCGCCGCCGGCGTACCGGTCGAGCGGCTGCTCATGGCGACCTTCTCCAACGCTGCGTCCAACGAACTGCGTGACCGTACGCGCAGCCGCATCGCCGAGGCCGTCGCCGCGCTGGAGCAGCCCGGCGTTCCGGTCGGCGACGAGGTGATCGCGGCGCTGCGGGAGGGAAGCCCGGCCGAGGTCGCGCTCCGGCGCGACCGGCTCGCCGTCGCGCTCAGCGATTTCGACGTCGCGACCGTCGCCACCACGCATACCTTCTGCAACCGGATGCTCGCCGCGCTCGGGTTCCTCGGCGAGCGCGCGCAGGAGTACCCGATCGTGGAGAACGTCGACGATCTGGTCGCCGAACTCGCCCGCGATCTGTATCTGTCGGAGTTCGCCGGGGGCACGGGCGGCGCGCCGTCGCCCGAGGCGGTCGAAGCGGTCGCGGTGGCGGCGGTGGCGCAGACACGGGTGCCCCTGGTCCCGGACGAGGATGAGGCCGACGAGGCGGCGCGGGTCCGCGTCGAACTCGCGCGCGCGGCGCGTGACCGGATCGCCGAGCGCAAACGGCTCGCGCGCCTCCGCACCTACGACGACCTGCAGAACACGCTGTGCGCCATCGTCTCCGATCCCGGGATCGGGCCGGCCGCCTGCGCGCGCATCCGCGAGCAGTTCTCGGTGGTGCTGATCGACGAGTTCCAGGACACCGATCCGGAGCAGTGGGAGATCGTGCGGACGTGTTTCGCCGGTCATCTGCCGCTGGTGCTGGTCGGCGACCCGAAGCAGTCCATCTACGCGTTCCGGGGCGCCGAGGTGCTCAGCTACCTGAACGCGGTGACCGAGGCGGGCGAGGTGCGGCGGCTGGCGACCAACTGGCGATCGGACCAGCCGCTCGTCGATGCGCTCGGCACCCTGTTCGCCGGCGCGGCGTTCGGCGACCGGCGGATCGCCGCCCAGCCGGTCGCCGCACGACAGGAGACCTCGCGGCTGCACGCCGCGCAGCCGTCGGCCGGGCCGGTGCCCGCGCTGCGGATGCGCGCCTTCCTGGAACGCGACTTCCCCGACTGCGAGGGGGCACCATCGGTCGGCGTGCTACGCAAGCGGGTGATCGCCGATGTCGCCGACGATGTGGCCGCCACACTGTCGTCGGGGCTGCTCATCGACGACGACGCCGCGCCCTCCGGGCGGCGGCCGGTGGAACCGGGGGACATCGCGATCCTGGTGCGCACCAACGTCACCGTCGAGCCGTTGCAGGAAGCTCTCGCCGGTCGCGGCGTGTCGTCGGTGGTGCGCTCGGGCACGTCGATCTTCAAGACCGCCGCCGCCCGCCACTGGTGGTACGTACTCGGTGCCGTCGAGCAGCCGTCGCGGTCCACGCGGGTGCGGCTGGCGGCGCTGACCCCGCTGGTCGGCCTGACCGCGGACCGGCTCGACGCCGGTGGGGACGAACTCACCGGCCGACTGGCCGCGATCTTCGCCGAACTCGGCAGGATCTTCGCCGAGAGCGGGTTCGCGGCCATGGCGGCGAGCCTGTTCGAGCGCTTCGGCACCGAGGAACGCCTGCTCGCGGGACGCGGCGGCGAACGACTGCTCACCGACCTGCGACAGCTCTCCGACCTGGGCAACGGGCGGGCGTCGTCCGGCTCGTCCGGGCTGGCCTCGCTCGTCGCGTGGCTCGGGGAGCAGATCGACGACAGCTCGCGGCTGCGGCACGGCGGCGCCCAGACCAGGCGGCTCGATCGCGACACCCGCGCCGTCCAGATCATGACCGTGCACGCCAGCAAGGGACTGGAGTTCCCCATCGTGTATCTGCCGTTCGGCTGGGACGGCGCGGCCAACCCCAGTCCGGAGACCTTCACCTTCCACGACGGCGGGGTCCGGATGCTCGACGTCGGCGGCCGGGACGCACCCGGGCGCGGCCGGCGGGAGGCGCTCGCGCTCACCGAGGAGGCCGGGGAAGACCTGCGGCTGCTGTATGTCGCGCTGACCCGGGCCCGGTCGCAGGCCGTCGTGTGGTGGGGGCCGAGCTTTCCCACCGAGCGCGGGCCGCTGCACAGGCTGCTGTTCACCGCCCCCGACCGCGCCCGCGCGGTCGCCGCGGGTCTCGGGCCGCAGGCCGTGCCGGAGCGGGTCGAGCTGCCGTCGGACATGGAGACGGTGATGACGCTGCGATCCGTCGCCGAGTCGTCGGCCGCGCCGATCGCCGTCGAGACGGCGGTGCGGGACGCGCCGGTGTCGTGGCGGCGGCCGGGCGACGGCGGACCGGCGCCGGAACTGGGCGTCGCGACCTTCTCCCGGCGCATCGACCAGGAATGGCGACGGACGTCCTACTCGGCGATCGTGCACGATGCTCACGCCCGTGTGCTCGGGGCCGAGCCGGCCGCCGCACCCGTCGCGGCCGAGGACGGCTTCCTCGACGACGAACCGGAGGAGACCGATGCCGCCGAGCTGGTGGTGGCCGCCGAATCCTCGTCGGACGGGATGCCGTCGCTGATGAACGGGCTGCCGTTCGGCGCGGGCTTCGGCACGCTCGTGCACGAGGTCCTGGAACACGTCGACACCTCCGCACCGGACCTCGCCGCGCACGTACGGCTGCGCACCGCGGAGGGTGCCGCGCACCGCGGTGTCGACATCGACGTCGATCAGCTCGCGGCGGCGTTGCTGGGCGTATTGACCACACCGCTCGGCTTCGGCGACCTGGCGGGTGTCCCACCCGCCGACCGGCTCGCCGAACTCGACTTCGAGATCCCGCTCGCACCACCGGGTTTCGGCCTCGACGCGGTCGGGGATCTACTCGCCGAACACCTGCCGTGCGGCGACCCGCTCGCCGACTACGCGGACCTGGTGCGGGAGGTCTCCGACCAGCGCTTCCGCGGGTTCCTCACCGGCAGCATCGACTCGGTGCTGCGGATCGCGGGGGAGAGATTCGTGATCGTCGACTACAAGACCAACCGTCTCCGGCCGGGTGAACTGACCGTCGAGGACTTCGGCACCGCGGCGATGGCCGGGGAGATGATGGCCGCGCACTACCCGCTGCAGGCGCTGCTCTACTCGGTGGCGCTGCACCGCTACCTGCGATGGCGGCTGCCCGGGTACCGGCCGGAGCACCACCTCGGACCGGTGCAGTATCACTTCGTGCGCGGCATGGCCGGCCCCGACACCCCGCCCGGCTGCGGCGTGTTCGAGTGGCATCCGCCGGCCGCCCTGGTCGTCGCGCTGTCGGACCTGCTCGCCTCACGCCGGTCGAGCGAAGTCGAGACCCGATGACCGCCCAGATCGTCGCCGCCGAGACCGGCGTTCTCCGCGTCTTCAACGAGGCCGGGGTCTTCGCCGCCGCCGACGTACACGTCGCGCGGCGGGTCGCCGCGCTGAGCGGCGCCCGGATCGGCGACGACGAACTGATCGCCCTCGCGCTCGCGGTGCGCGCGGTGCGCACCGGCTCCACCTGCGTGCAGCTGCGCCGCATCACCGAGATCGTTCCCGACGAGCCGATCGGGGACGACGACGCCGCCGAGCCGTCGATCGAGCTGCCCTGGCCGGATCCGGACGCGCTGGAAGCGGCGCTTCGGGAGTCGCCGCTGGTGCGCGGCTGCCCGAGCGGCCCGCTGCGCCCGCTGGCGCTCGTCGACTCGGCCGACGGCCCGCTGCTCTACCTGCGGAAGTACTTCCGGCAGGAGGAGAGCATCCGGGAGATCCTGGCGCGCCGTCGCAGCGGCCACCCCGACGTCGACCCGCGTGTGCTCACCGCGGCACTCGACACCGCCTTCGGCCCGGAGGACGCGGACGCGTACGACAGGCAGCGGGCCGCGGCGGCGCTCGCGGCGACGTCGTGGACCACGGTGCTCGCCGGTGGCCCCGGCACCGGCAAGACGTACACGGTCGCGCGGATCCTGGCGGTGATGGAGTCGGTCCTCGGCAGCGACGTCCGGATCGGTCTGTGCGCGCCGACGGGTCGTGCGGCGGCGCAGATGCAGTCCGCGATCAACGACTACCGGGCCGAGGCCGGTGTGCTCGCCGGGGCGCCGACCGCCGTCACCGTGCACCGGCTGCTCGGCTGGCGACCGGACGGCACCTACGGGCGCGGGCCCGGCAACCGGCTCCCGTACGACGTCGTGGTCGTCGACGAGACGTCGATGATGGCGGTCACCATGATGAGCCGCCTCCTCGAATCGCTCCGCGAGGACACCCGGCTGATTCTGGTCGGCGACCCGCACCAGCTCGTGTCGGTCGACGCCGGTGCGGTGCTGGCGGATCTGGTCGATCGTGAGCGGACCGGTGGGGCGTTGCCGTCGTCGTTCCGCGCCGTCGCCGCGCCGGAGGGGCACTTCACCGAGGCGGAGACGGCGGCGCTGGCCGACGGGGTGATCACGCTGCGGCGCGGGCACCGCTACCACGGGCAGATCTCCGAGGTGTCCGCCGCGATCAACGCCGGGGACGCCGATCGCGTCGTCGAGTTGGTGACGGCGCCCGCCGATTCCGCAGTGGAGGGTGGCCGCGTGGTGTTGCTCGATCCCGAGGATCTGGACCGCGTGCGGCGCCAGGTGTCGTCGTGGGCGAGGGATCTGCGGGCCGCCGCCCGCGACGGTGATGCGGAGGCGGCGCTGCGGGCGCTGGTCACCCATCGGGTGCTGTGCGCGCACCGCGACGGCCGGTACGGCGTGTCGGGCTGGTCGCGGCGGATCACCGGCTGGATCGCCGAGGATCTGCGTGAACCGCTGCCGCTGGACGGCTGGTACGCGGGGGAGCCGCTGCTGGTCAACGCGAACGACCCCACGCACCGCATCTTCAACGGCGACTCCGGTGTCGTGATCGACGACGGCGACAACACGGAGGGCGGGGGCCTGCGCGTGGCGTTCGCCCGCGGTGGCGAGGTGGTGCGTCTGCATCCGAGTCAGGTGGCCGACGCGTCGCCGGTGTACGCGATGACGATCCACCGCAGCCAGGGCAGCCAGTTCGGCGCGGTGACCGTCGTGCTGCCCGACGCCGGGGCCGAACTCCTGACGCGGGAACTGCTGTACACCGCGGTCACCCGCGCCCGGAATACCGTCTACATCGTGGGTACCACCGAGGCGCTGCGGGCGGCCGTCGGCCGTCGCGTCCAGCGGGCGTCGGGACTGCGCTCCGCGGTCCACGAGATCGCCGTCTCCACCGGTGGAGGCGCCCCCGACGCCGGTTGAGCGGTCCTGCCCGTCAGAAACGCACCCGCGTCAAGGAGGGCCGGATGTCCCGGATCTTCGGCAGGCTGCTGAGCGTCCGCAGCAGTGACGTCTTCCATGGGCCGCGGCCAGGCGGGAGTTCCAGGTCGGTCACCTCGGTGACCCCGGGAAGGTCGATGAGCGCCGCGGCCTCACTGACGGTCAGCGCGAACGGCATCGGTGGCGCCTGGTAGCCGGTGCTGAGCTTCAGGCCGGCCAGCGTCTTCCGGGAGAACCAGTGCGGGATCGAGTCGAAGACCAGCACCCCGCCCGGGAATCGTCCGGCGAGGAAGGCGATCAGGCCGCGCGCCTCCTCCGGGGTGAGATACATCAGCAGTCCCTCGGCGGTGACGATCACGCCGTCGTCCGCCTCGATGTCATCGGCCCAAGAGGTGTCCAGCGCTGACATCGCGCGGTACTCGATCGCCTCCTCGGGCGGGAACAGGCGCTCGCGGAGGGCGATCACCGGCGGCAGGTCGACGCTGAGCCACCTCCGGACCGGCCGCCCGAGCCGCCAGTACGACGTCTGCAAGCCCTCGGCGAGGGCGACGACGGTCGCCCTCGGATGCGCGTCCAGATAGTCGCGGATCTCCTGGTCGACGGCCAGCGCCCGCAGCGGGTGCGTCTGGCTCGGCTTCCCGAATCGCGTGAAATCGGTGTCGATCGCGCGATATGCCTCCACGGCGAGCGGATCGTCGAACGACGAGTCCGCGCGCATCGCCTCCTCGGCCCGGTTGCGCAGGGTCCAAAGCGTCGTCGCCGACACGCCGTCGAGCTGGTCGCCGTCGATACGTTCCATCTACTTAGGTTACCCTAATTCGAGGTGGATGCGCCGTCGAGCGAGTAGGCAGGGCCGGACGGCGTGGATGTCCGCAGAACACCTGCCGCCGCAGCGGCGCGAGTGGCGCGGTGTCCACCGCTCTCGGCGCGGTGAGCCGGGCTCGTCGCCGGCCCGTCAGGCCAGGTCGCAGCCGCCGGGGACCAGATCCCGCCGCCGGTACGACTCCCAGCCCAGGAACAGCCGCTGCATGTCGCGGGGGAGCTTCATGAAGTTCTGCATCGAGGCACTGCGGGCCACCTCGGTCTTGTGCGCGTTGATGGCGCGGACCTTGTCGCCCAGGCGGGCCTGCAGGTCGAGGGTCACGTCGACCAGGTCGGGTGCCGTCCCGGCGATGATGATCTTGGAGTCCTCGAAGAGGTACGGGCGAAGAGTCTCGACCGTGGCCTTCGGCAGCGTCGCGAAGTACAGCGACTTGGTGCGCCACGGCGCGCCGAGCTCGGGGGCGTAGCTGCCGATCGCGGCGGCGTCGGCGGCGATCACCGCCAGCCGGTGCGCGTGCATGTGGTCGGGATGCCCGTAGATCCCGTAGGCGTTGTAGGTGACGATCACGTCGGGCCGCAGCCGGCGGATGTGCTCGACGACGCGGCGCACGGCGTCGTCGAACGGCACATCGATCATCCGGGGTGCGCCGGGCGCCGATTCGGGGACGAAGCAGTCGGCGTAACCGAGCATGATCGGGGGCTCCGCCATGCCGAGCGCGGCGACCGCGTCGACCAGTTCGCGGTGGCGGCTGGTGCCCTCCGCCCAGGTACAGGTGATGAGCGACGTCTGGCCGCCGCGCGCGGCGAGTTCGGCGATGGTGCCGCCGGTCCACAGCGACTCGTCGTCGGGATGAGCATGGACGAAGAGAGCGTTCGCGGCACCGGGCACAAGGTCGAGGATACGGGGTGTGGGCGACCGGTAAACTGTGCTCGCGCATGACGCGCGACATTCCGACTACTTTGACCTCCGACGAAGGGGAGACCGAACAGACATGAGTGCGCAAACCCATGAGTTCCAGGCCGAGGCGCGGCAACTGCTGGATCTGGTCGTGCATTCGATCTACTCGAACAAGGACAGCTTCCTGCGCGAGCTGATCTCGAACTCCTCCGATGCGCTCGACAAGCTGCGCATCGAATCCCTACGCGACAAGGAACTCGTCGCCGACACCTCCGACCTGCACGTACGACTCGCTCCGGACGCGGAGGCGCGCACGCTCACCGTCTCCGACAACGGCATCGGGATGAGCCGCGACGAGGTGATCGAGCTGATCGGCACAGTCGCCAAATCGGGCACCGCGCAGCTGCGCGAAGCCCTCTCCAAGGCCGGCGACTCGGCGTCGTCGGAGGAACTGATCGGCCAGTTCGGCATCGGCTTCTACTCGGTGTTCATGGTCGCCGACACCGTCACCATGATCACCCGCAAGGCCGGCGAGACCGTCGGCACGCGGTGGGAGTCGACCGGCGACGGCACCTACACCATCGACGACGTCGACGACGCCCCGCAGGGCACCGCGATTACCCTCGCGCTCAAGCCGGTGGACGACGAGAACGCCGTGCACGACTACGCCGACCCGCAGGTGCTGCGCCGCCTGGTGAAGAAGTACTCCGACTTCATCGCGTGGCCGGTGCGGATGACCGAGGTTTTGACGAGCGCGGCCGGCGGGGACCGCTCAATCGGCGGGGACGGCGCAACCGCTGAGGAAGAGGGCGGCGAGGTTTCGACGGGCTCAACCGGCGAAACGGAGGTCGTCGACGCCGTCCTCAACTCGCAGAAAGCGTTGTGGGCCAAGAGCAAGGACGAGGTCTCCGAGGAGGAGTACGCCGAGTTCTACCGGCACATCAGCCACAACTGGGATTCGCCGCTGGAGACCATCTCGCTGCACGCCGAGGGCACCTTCGAGTACCAGGCGCTGCTGTTCCTGCCCAGCCAGGCGCCGTTCGACATGTTCATGCGCGAGCGCAAGTCCAGCCTGCACCTCTACGTGCGGCGCGTCTTCATCATGGACGACTGCCCGGAGCTGATGCCGGAGTACCTGCGGTTCGTGCAGGGCGTGGTCGACGCGAACGACCTGTCGCTCAACGTCTCTCGCGAGATCCTGCAGCAGGACCGGCAGATCCGGGCGATCCGCCGCCGTCTGGTGAAGAAGGTGATCGGCACGGTCCAGGAACTGCAGGACCGTCGGCCCGAGGACTACCAGACCTTCTGGACCAACTTCGGCCGGGTGTTCAAGGAGGGGCTGGTCAACGATCCGGACAACCTTCCGGCGCTGCTCAAGGCGTCGGTGTTCGAGTCGACGAACTCCGATTCCGAGCCCACCACCCTGACCGACTACCTCGCCCGCGCCGCCGCCGGCCAGGAGGTCATCTACTACATGACCGGCGAGTCCCGGCAGCAGATCGAGCACTCGCCGCACCTGGAGGGCTTCCGCGCCAAGGGCATCGAGGTGCTGCTGCTGTCCGACCCGGTCGACGAGATCTGGACCTCGCAGATGCCGGAATTCGAGGGCAAGCGATTCGTCTCGGTCGCCCAGGGTGAGGCCGATCTCGATGATGAGGACGCCGAGGACACCACCGAGCGCGACGCCGAGTTCGCCGGCCTGCTGACCTGGCTGACCGGGGTGCTCGACGACGACGTGAGCGAGACCCGCCTGAGCAAGCGGCTCACCGACTCGGCGGCCTGCCTGGTGGGTGACGCCTTCGCGATGTCGCCGCAGCTGGAGAAGCTGTACCGGGCGTCGGGCCAGCCGGTCCCGCACATGAAGCGGGTCCTGGAGCTGAACCCGGGCCACCCGCTGGTGACCGGCCTGGCGAAGGCCTTCGCCGACGGCGGCGACGATCACGCGGCGCTCGAGCCGACCGCGAAGCTGGTCTACGCGATGGCGCTGCTGGCCGAGGGCGGGGAGCTGGCCGATCCGGCGGAGTTCGCGAAGCTGCTGTCCGACACCCTCGTCGCCGGGCTGCAGTGATCCGATGGGCCTCCTGACACCTCTCGCCGTCCGCGTCGGCGCCCTCGGTTGGCTGCCGGAGTATCTGCCGTGGATCGTCAAGGTCGACGACGGCATCCAGAAGGTGTCGGGAGGCCGCGTCGACCTGCTCACCATCGCAGGGCTGCCGAGCGTCACCATGCTGATCCCCGGGCGGAAGTCCGGCATCGAGCGGAGCACCACGGTGCTCGCCGCTCCGGTGGGGGACGAGTGGATCGTCGCCGGGTCGTACTTCGGCGGCCCCAAGACGCCGGCCTGGGTCTACAACCTGCGCGCCGCCGAAACGATCGACGTCGAGATCAAGGGCAGGCGGGTGCCGATGTCGCGCCGCGAACTCGACGGCGACGACCGCGCACAGGCCTGGCAGACCCTCCGCGGCGTCTGGCCCAACTTCGACCTGTACGAGCAGCGCACCGACCGGGTGATCCCCCTCTTCCGGCTCAGCCCGGTGGTCGCCCACTGAGTCAGTGGGCACCGCCCGGCCGGTTCGTTGTGGCCCGCTCAGCAGAGTGGGCCACAGCGAACTCGCTGGCAGTGATCGGATGGCCGGATAACATTCGGGGCATGACCGAGCTGGGACCGGATCGACCGGTCGACGCGAATGAGTTGATTCGCCGCCGTCGTTCGCTATCGACCGTCGATCCCGCCCAGCTACGTGCAGACATCGACAAGTTGCTGGCGTTCGGTGAAGTCCGGGCACCCGAGATCGCGGATCGTTGAAGCGGCATGCTCAGCCGTTGGGGCACACGGCCTAGGACGCTGCTGAATAATGACCGCGATCGCCTACAGCAGCCCGTTGAGCCGGAACGGAGCGCTAGCGAAGTTCCGTGTCGAAACGCCGCGACAAATGCTGGGCCACAACGGCTTCCGGTCAAATGAGGATGGGTTTCGACACGGCTCCTCGCTGCGCTCGTCATCGGCTCAACCAGCTGACGGGGGGCAGATATCCGGATTCTTCAGCAGTCTCCTAGCCACTGGTTGAGCGGGGCGAACGAAGTGAGGCCGCGTCGTCGCTCCGCTCCGCCAACAATGCTCAGGACCCTCCAAGCCGCTCGTCGACAGATGGTTGTTGCCCACTGACTCAGTGGGCGCCGCCCGGCGACTTCGTTGTGGCCCGCTCAGGAGAGTGGGCCACAACGAAGTCGCCGGCACGGATCGGCGCCGAGCGGCGGACGGGGGCTACTCGCCCCGGAACTCCGGGGGGCGCTTCTCGAAGACGGCGGTGATGGCCTCGGTGAGGTCGTTGCTCGGGAGGAAGGCGGCGTTCCAGGCGGCGACGTAGCGGAGGCTGTCGTCGACGCGGGCGGCGCGGCTGTGGTCGAGCACCGTCTTGACGCCCTGGACTACCAGCGGGGGATTGGCGGCGATCTGTGCCGCCGACTCGCGGGCGGCCGCCAGGACGGCGTCGCGGTCGTCGTACACCTCGGTGACCAGTCCGATCCGCTCGGCGCGGGCGGCGTCGATGTCCTTGCCGGTGAGGGCCAGGTCGCGGGTGTGGCCGTCGCCGACGATCAGCGGCAGGCGGGCGAGCGAGCCCATGTCGGCGACGATGGCCACCTTGACCTCGCGCACCGAAAACTTCGCATCGGCGCTGGCCAGCCGGATGTCGGCGGCCGTGATCAGGTCGACGCCGCCGCCGATGCACCACCCGGCGATCGCGGCGACGACCGGCTTTCGGCAGTCGGCGACGGCGTTGATGCCGTCCTGCATGCGCTTGATCAGGTCGTGGAAGTCGGTGCGCGCCTTGGCCTTCGCACCGTCGGCGAGGACGGAGCCGAAGTCGCCGGCCATCGCGGGCAGGTCGAGGCCGTAGGAGAAGTGCTTGCCCGAGCCGGTCAGCACCACCGAGCGCACGTCGGGGTCGGCGTCGATACCGCGGAAGATCGGCACCAGCTCGGCCCAGAACGCCGGCCCCATCGCATTGCCACGGCCCGGACCGATCAGGGTCACCTCGGCGACGTGCTCGGCGACGGTGACCTCGAAGGCCTCGTACTCGACGGTGCGGTAGCTCATTCGATGACTCCTGGGTGGTGCGGATGCTGTCGGCTCCGAACCTTACTCGGTCTCAGCTGCGGGTCAGTTTGGGGATGAGCCGCTGTGTCTTCTCCGGGGTCCAGCCCGGCGGCGTCAGGATCCACGCCCACGCCTGCGGGATCGCCGCGAGGTAGGTGTGCCCGTGGCCGTCGGGGACGTTCGCCGCGACCGCCATGTCGGCAGAGACCTGCAGGAAGGTGACGACCGGGATCCAGCGGGTCGCGGGCAGCACATCCGGTCCGCGCTTCTCACGGAGCCAGTCCGGTTTGTTGAACAGGAGTTTCGGCGACCACCACGAGATGGGATCAGAGGCGTGCTGCACGTAGACCATGCGGGTGTCGTGCGGTGCGGCGTCGGTCCGCGGCAGGTCACCGCCGTCGGCGATGAACCGCACCTGATCGCCGTAGCGATAGACCGGCTGCCACTCGGGCGAGCCCGGCTGGCGGTTGCGCGTCACGTCGTTCCAGAGCGTGTTGCTGAACGTCGGGCCGGTGAACAGCGCGCCGTTGGTCCGGGCCAGCAGTGTCGGCATCGAGCCGAACGGCGCCTCACCGCCGAACGACCCCAGGCTCTCGCCGAAGACGACGACCTTCGGCCGCTGCGCCTCCGGGATCCTCCGCAGCCGGACGTCGATGGCCTCGAACAGCGCGACACCGGCCTGTCGTGCGCGTTCCTGATCCACCAGGAACGACAGCCAGCTCGGCAGCATCGAGTACTGCATCGAGGCCATCGCGGTGTCGCCGTTGTACATGTATTCGAGCGAGTCGGGCATGGAGCGGTTGATCCAGCCGGTGCCGGTCGTCATGCCGATGCCGATCAGCTTGCGCTGGAAGGCACCGGTGCGCTCGAGTTCGTCGACGACGAGCTGCGCGGTCGCGAGCGGGCCGTCGGCCGACTCCAGCCCGGCGTAGACGCGGATCGGCTGCTTCGCCGGGGTGCCGTTGAACTCGGTCAGCTGCTCGGTGGTCGGCCCGGACGACACGAACGCCCGGCCCATGCGGCCCAGACTCTTCCAGCTGACCTTCGATTCGGGGCCACCCGACCGGAGGCTCGACGTCGGCGGGTCCGAATCCGGTGTGCTCTCGCTGTTCAGCGCGGCGAACGACGAGTTCAGCGCCCGCATCCCGTAATCGGCGACCATGCCGTTCACCACGAACACGGTCAGCACGACGGCGATGGCCACCGCGGTGACCGCCGAGATCCGCGGCGGGACACGGCGATTGAGCCGGCGTGTCAGGTCACGGACACCGGCGCCCCACAGCTGACCGATCACCACGAGCAGGGTGAAGGCGATCACCGTGACCACGACCAGGATCGGGTACGCCGTCCACGACGAGTGCGCCACGCCCATCAGGTCGCGGATCTCGTTCTGCCACCGCCCGTAGAAGTAGAGCATCACCGCGGTGCCGATCACGCACGCGACGCCGAGTGCGCTCCAGGCCGTGGTACCGGCCCGCCGCCACGGTTCCTTGCGCGAGATCAGGTAGCGCGCCAGGTAGGCGAAGAAGGTGCCGATCATGTAGCCGACGGCGGCGGAACCGCCGCTGACCAGGCCCTGGAACAGGGGGCCGCGGGGGAGCAGGGACGGCGTGAACGACAGCCAGAGCAGCAGCGTCCCGACCAGCGCGCCGGCGTAGGAGAAGTGGGTGATGTTCCGCTGCCACCACGCGCCGAAGCGCCGCCACCTGCTGGGCGCGGGAGATTCGCTGGGAGTGTCGTCCGCGGTGGCGCCCTCCGCAGCGGGGGCCGTCGCGTCGTCGGCGGGAGGTTCCGTGGCTTCGCTGTCGGGAGTGCCGGCTTCGGGTGAGGACATCGGGTGTTCTCCATTCTCGCCGGGCGCGCCCGTGCCGGCGTGGGCCTGTTACCGAGTGCGCGGTCAGGGCTACAGCGTAGCGGTGCCGGCCGGGTGCGGCGGCCGGTGTGCGTGGAGTGTCGAGGTGACGGACACCGGCGTGAACCGTCGATGTCCGGTATGTCACGATGGCCGGCATGTTCGACGATCCGCTCGCCCTCTCCGACGTCGCCGTGACCGTCCCGTCCGGGGATCCCGCCGCCGCGGCCGCCGTCTACACCGCGATGATCGGGGAACCGGAGCCGGGAACCGCCCGGTGGCGGGCGGGGAACGGCTCGCTGACCGTCGTACCCGCTTCGGCGGACGACGAAGCCCCGCGCGTGCGGTTCCAGGCGCACGACGCGGAAGCTGCGCAGAAGCTGCTCACCCGGCGCGGGCTGCGGCCCGACGAGGTGCGCGCGGTCGGCGTGACCGCCGCTGCCGGGGCGCGATCCGGTGCGCCGGTGCTCGATCACGTCGTCTTCACCGCGCCCTCGGTCGATACGGGGATCGCCCTGTTCGGCGGACGGCTCGGACTGAATCTGCGGCTGGTCCGCGAGTTCGGGCCGGTGTCTCAGCTCTTCTTCCGGACGCCGAGCGTGGTGGTCGAGGTGCTCGCGGGCGCGGAGAATCCCGGGATCGCGCTGTGGGGCCTGGCCTGGCACAGCGACGACCTCGACGCCGAACACGACCGGCTCGTGTGCGCCGGCCTGGCCCTGAGCGAGATCCGCGCCGGCCGCAAGCCCGGTACACGGGTGACGACGGTCCGCGAGCCCGCCCTCGGTGTGCCGACGATCCTGATCGAGCAGCAGCCGCGCCCGCGTTGACGCCGCCCGATACGGTGAGCGCATGACCGAATCCACCGAGTCCGGCGCCGAGCGCGATCCCGTCGTCCCGAACGCCGCGAGCCCGGAAGTCCCGAACCCGGAGG
This sequence comes from Gordonia sp. PP30, assembly GCF_023100845.1. Lineage (NCBI taxonomy): Bacteria > Bacillati > Actinomycetota > Actinomycetes > Mycobacteriales > Gordoniaceae > Gordonia > Gordonia sp. PP30. Next base: position 2,022,239 of record NZ_CP095864.1, read on the forward strand.
CCCCGAACCCGGAGGCCCAGCACCCGGACGCGGCGAATCCGCCGGCCGCGAGTTCGTACGAGGCGGGCGGGTACGGCCAGAATCCCTACGCACAGAATCCGTACGCACAGAATCCCTACACGCAGAACCCGTACATGCAGGGCCGGCCAGGCCAGCCGCCGTACGCCGCGGTCCCGCCGTACGGGGCGTACCCGCCGCCGATGCCGCCGGTCGCGCCTCCGAAGGTTCCGGGGAAGGCGGATCTGGGCGGGGCGTTCAAGTGGTCGTGGACGACGTTCTCGCGCTACACCTGGCCGATGCTGGTGCCCGGGCTGCTCTTCGTGGTCACCTGGGCGATCGCCCTCGTCGTCATGATCATCGGCATGCTCTGGATGGTGCCGGTGAAGACCGTCCGGACGTACGACGAGTACGGCTACGCCACCACCACGACGACCACCGAGTTCCACGTCGGCGGCCTGATCCTGCTGGTCGTGGCTTTCCTGGTGATGATGATCGTGGTGACCTACCTGCAGGGCGCGGTCTATTCGGGTGTGTTGCGGGTCGCCGACGGTGAGCCCGCGGGAGTCCGCGAGTTCCTCACGCTGCGGCGGCCGATCGCGTACTTCGTGACGGTGATCCTGCTCGGTCTGGTCACCCTGATCGGCTTCGTGCTGCTGATCGTGCCCGGCCTGATCGCGGCCTTCGCCTTTCAATTCGCGCCGATCATGGTGATCGAGCAGAAGATGTCGCCGACGGCCGCGATGGCGGCGTCGGCCCGCCTGGCGTTCGCCAAGAAGTCCGACAGCATCCTGGTGCTGCTGATCCAGATGGCGTACAGCTACGCCGGCAGTCTGGCGATGGTCGGGGTACTGGTGACGCTGCCGACCGGTGCCGCGTTCGACGTCCACGCCTACCGCGACCTCGTCGAGCGTCCGGTCCCTCCGCAGCTGTAGACGGCGGCCGGCTTCCCATCGGGGCCGACGGAATGCAGATGGCCCTCGTTTCGGAGAAACGAGGGCCATCTGCACGTGTGTCCGAGGGGGGACTTGAACCCCCACGTCCGTTAATAGGACACTAGCACCTCAAGCTAGCGCGTCTGCCATTCCGCCACTCGGACTCGTGCTGCGCTCCGCGTTGCCGCGGTGCGCCGTGTAACTCTAACCAACGTCGCCTGGGTATCCCAAATCGCGTGGAAATGGGCTTGAATGAGGGGGTGAGCACTCCCCGCGCGACCGACGAAGTAGTAGATCTGGTGAGCCGGCTGATCCGGTTCGACACCTCGAACACCGGAGAGCTGGAGACCACCCGCGGCGAGGAGGACTGCGCCAAATGGGTGGCGCAGCGCCTGGAGGAGGTCGGGTACGTCACCGAGTACGTCGAGTCGGGGCAGCCGGGGCGCGGCAACGTGTTCGCGCGGCTGGCCGGACCGCCCGATGCCGAGCGCGGCGCCCTGCTGGTGCACGTGCATCTCGACGTCGTCCCGGCCGCCGCCGAGGACTGGAGCATCGATCCGTTCTCCGGTGCCGTCCGCGACGGCTACATCTGGGGCCGCGGCGCCGTCGACATGAAGGACATGGCCGGCATGGTGCTCGCCCTGGCCCGGCAGCTCAAGCGCGACGGTGTGGTGCCGCCGCGCGAGCTGGTGTTCGCGTTCCTGGCCGACGAGGAGGCCGGCGGTACGTGGGGCTCGCAGTGGCTGGTGAAGCACCGTCCCGACCTGTTCGACGGCGTCACCGAGGCCGTCGGCGAGGTGGGTGGTTTCTCGCTCACCGTCGACCGGCCCGACGGCGAGGTGCGCCGTCTGTACCTCGTGGAGACCGCCGAGAAGGGCCTGTCGTGGATGCGGCTCACCGCGGAGGCACGGGCCGGGCACGGCTCGTTCCTGCACGACGACAACGCGGTGACCCGGATCGCCGAGGCCGTCGCCCGGATCGGCAGTCACACCTTCCCGCTCGTGATGACCGAGTCGGTCGCCGAATTCCTCACCGCGCTGTCGGAGGAGACCGGGCTGGAGTTCAGCCCGGACACCCCCGACCTGGAGACCGCGCTGTTCAAGATCGGCAATCTGGCCCGCATCATCGGCGCCACGCTGCGCGACACCGCCAACCCGACCATGCTGACGGCCGGCTACAAGGCCAACGTGATCCCGCAGCGGGCCGAGGCGGTGATCGACTGCCGCGTCCTCCCGGGCCGTCAGGCCGAGTTCGAGGCCACCATCGACGAGCTGATCGGTCCGGACGTCCGCCGCGAATGGATCACCCATCTCGATGCCGTGGAGACCACGTTCGACGGCCACCTGGTCGATGCGATGAACGACGCGATCCTCGCCTACGACCCGCAGGGCCGCACCGTCCCGTACATGCTCTCCGGCGGCACCGATGCCAAGGCGTTCGCCAAGCTCGGGATCCGCTGCTTCGGTTTCGCGCCGCTGCAACTGCCGCCCGAGCTCGACTTCGCCGCGCTGTTCCACGGGATCGACGAGCGCGTCCCGGTCGACGCCGTGCTGTTCGGCACCCGGGTCCTGGAGCACTTCCTGCTGAATTCGTAGCCTGTCGCGCTGATCTTCCGCGGTTTACCCGCAAAACACGAAATCCGCGAGGCGCAGGCCGTGGGAGACGAATGCGCCGTCGTCTCGACTCAGGTCGAGTCCGCGCCCTCCGAGCGGGATGTTCCAGCGACCGTGGCCGTCTCGGACGATCCCCAGTCGGATAGCCGGCAGACTGTGAGAGCCGCGTTGAAACATGGTCGTTTCGCCCGCGGCAAACGGGAGTGCGAGGCACATACGGTTGGACGTGAGGCCAGATGTGGGCCGTCTGCCTGCAGATCTGCGGCAATCAACACGACGCGGAGGACGCGCTCCAGGGCGCCCTGGTGGCCGCCTGGCGGCATCTCGACCGGTTTCGCGGCTAGGCCCGGTTCGCCACCTGGCTGCATCGGATCGCCGCGAACAACGCTATCGAGGTGGTCCGCCGCAGACCCGGCACCACGTCCACCGATTTCACCGACGCCGACGGGCCGGTCCTGCTGGAGGACTCGCCCGGCGCGATCGGCTTCGACGAACGACTCGCCCTGAACGATGTGTTGCGCGCCGCCCTCGCCGGCCTCTCCGGAGACCTCCGCGAGGCCGTGGTGCTGCGCGAGTTCGTCGACTTCACCTACGCCGACATCGTCGAACACCAGGGCGTCGGCGTCCAGACCGTCAAGTCGCGGCTGAACCGCGCCCGCCGCCAGCTCGGCGAGGCTCTGCGATACCAGTTGGCGGAGTAGCGGGCCGGGGCCGCAGCTATTCGAACATCATCTCCGGAAGATGGTTGACCGATGGCTTCCGGTGGCACTGATCGGAGGCGACGGCGGGCCGGTGGGCCGGGCTGGTTTTCATATCCTAACCAGGTCCTTATCTTCATGGTGAAGCGACGGAAAATCATCGTGGTACACACCGTGGTGTGAGAGTAATATCGTTCATAGACAGATCGAACATGGAAAGTCTTCTTGGGGGAGAGGGAGGTGACGATCGCGATGTCCGATGAGTTCGCGTCTCGGTGGGCGCTGGTGGACTTCGGTCCGGCGGGGATGGCCGCTGCCGATGAGGCGGAGGACGCGAAGTCGCAGTGTCACTCCTGGATGGTCTATGCGGAGGCGGCATGGCGAGGTCAGGCATATCTGTACTCGCGGCAACTGTTCGCGATCGGGCAGTTTCTCGATCTGGAACTGGCCACCCTTGACGACCGCGTGTGCGCCGGGACGGAGCAGAAGGACCTGCTCGACCCGTACGCGGTGGCGGTGGACTATGTCGCGATAGCTTTCGCCGGAACCCAGCGGGCCGCCCGTGCCCTGGTCGCGATGGCGGTCGCCGCTTCCGAGCGTCTCCCCAAGACCGCGGACCTGCTCCGGCGGACCGTGATCAGCCCGGAGATGTTCGAGAAGGTCGTCGACCGCACCGACATCATCGATGACCACGAGATCGTCGCGCAGGTCGACGACGACCTCGCTGACACATTGGCGCGGGCGGGACACATCTCGGAGAAGGCGGCCGAGCGGATCGCCGACCGCATCGTCGACAAGCGTGACGCCGACGCGAACAAGAAACGCCGCGAGAAGGCACAGCGGCGCAAGAACGTCACCAACCGGGACTACCCCGGCGGCCTGGGCGGGATCAACATCACCGCCGACGCCGAAGAATCCCGTCTCGCCTACGAGGCGGTCGAGGTGATGATCGCCGGCGTCTGCCCCAACGATCCGCGCACCAGGGGCGCGTTGCGGTCGGCGGCGGCGATCGCCCGATTGCGGAAGCTGCCGTTCACGTGCGCCTGCACCGACAAGGAGACGTGCACCGCGAGCCAGGGTGAGGAGGAGATCTCCGAGCGGCAGGCCCGAATCATCGTGCGCGCCGTCTGCCAGAAGTCCACGCTCGCCGGGGCGGATGACGATCCGGGCTTCCTCGACGGGCACGGCCCGATCAGCGCAAGCCATGTGCGGGATCTGGCGCAGCGGCCCGACGCTCTGGTGCGGGACCTCGACCTGGACAAGCTCCTCACGCCCCGCATGACTCTCAAGCCCTGCACGGCCCTCGCGCCTGAGCCCGCATCGGCCGACCGTGACGGTGACAGTGGAGGCGGCGATGGTCCGGCACGTCATGACGCTGATGAACAGGCGGCTGCGCTCACTGCCAGAACGGCGTTTCGACACGTCTCGGCTAACGCCTCGACGGCTCAACGGGCGGAGGGGCATGTCTCGACGGCTCAACGGGCGGAGGGGCATGTCTCGATGGGTCAACGGGCTGAGGGGCGTGTCTCGACGGGGCAACGGGCGGAGGGGCCCGTGCCGCCGGTGTTTCTCACCGGTACCGCCCAGCGCAGTGATCCGTACCGGCCGACCGAGGCCCTCGACGTCCTGGTCCGGGCACTCTTCGGGACATGCACCGTGCCAGGCTGTAACCGGCCGGCCTGGAACTGCGAGCTCGATCACTGCGAAGAGTTCGACCACGTCTGCCCGGCCTCGGGCGGTCCGACCTGCTTGTGCAACCTCAATCCCAAGTGTAAGCGCCATCACCTGCTGAAAACCCATCTCGGCGCGTCGAATCCTGCAGACGGATGGGTCGATGAGCAGTGGATCGACGACGACGGCACCGTCTGGACCGCGATCACCGTGCACGGCATGACCTTCGAGACTCGTGCGGCGAATCAATGGCTGTTCCCGCAGCTGGCGGGGGTGAGGTGTGCCCATCAGGCCCAAGCGCCACCCGAACCTGCGCCACCCGGTCCGGCGGGGGCCGATGGCACCGGTGGGTGCCGCACCGGGGGAGGTCTTCGGGTCGTCACCGAGTACAAGCACGCCTGGCGCCGGGCCCTTCGACTCCGCTCAGGAACCACCGAACGTGCCCGACTGCGCCGGATCCGGGAGCGCGCCGCCGAAGCCGGCGGGCCGCCACCGTTCTGACGACGGAAGGGCGGGGCCGAATCGCCGCCGAATCACCCAGGTGCGGCCCATCGCCCGGCACGGCGCCCCGCGGTGCGGTAAGGATGAAGGCATGACCGACTACGACCCGTACGCCGCCCTGCCCGTCCTTCCCGAGATCACCGTCACCTCCGAGACCTTCACTCAGGGTCAGACCCTGCCGATGCCGCAGGTGTCGGGGATCTTCGGCGCCGGCGGCGAGGACGTCTCACCGCAGCTGAGCTGGTCCGGATTCCCGGCCGAGACCAAGAGCTTCGCCGTCACCGTCTACGACCCCGACGCCCCGACCGCCTCCGGGTTCTGGCACTGGGCGGTCGCCGACATTCCGGCGTCGGTCACCTCGCTCCCGGTCGGGGCGGGCGGCCCGGACGCCGACACGCTGCCCGATCAGGCCGTCACCCTCCGGAACGACGCCGGGCTGGCCCAGTTCGTCGGCGCCGGCCCGCCTCCCGGCCACGGCCCGCACCGCTACTTCTTCGTCGTGCACGCCGTCGACGTCGAATCGCTCGACCTCCCGGAAGGCGCCTCCCCGGCGTTCCTGGGCTTCAACCTGTTCTCCCACGCGATCGCCCGCGGCTCGCTGGTCGGCATCTTCGAGCAGCCCGGCGACGAGTAGCCCACGTCGGGACAGGAGGCGATTCTCCGGCAGCCGCGCCCGGCTCCGCGCAGGCGTAGACTGTCGTAGCAGAGTGCTACGCATGGTTCGAGGAGGTCCTGATGTCCGTCGCCGATCGAGTAACCCGATTCTCGGCCGATCTGTACGACGAGGCCGCGCAGGAGTCTCGTGCCCAGAACCGGTCCGTTCGGCAGCAGTTGGAGCATTGGGCCCGTTTCGGGCGGCGGTTCGCCGCCGAGACCAGTCCGTCCTTCATCGAGGCCCGGGCCGCGCTGGAAGGCAGGCGACCCGTCGAGGACCTGGGGGACACCGCTTCGAGGATCTTCGACGCCGAGTTGATGGCCCGGGTGGAGGAGGACCTGGCCGCGGTCGATTTCGCGGCGCCGGAGCGCCAAGCGCCGACCACCATCGGGACGTACGAAACCGATGCGGACGATCGGGTGTTTCTCACCTCCGCGAGTGGTGAGCGGATCTATGTCGGAACCACCGTGAACGGAACCCGCTCTCGGTGAATCCGCGCCTCGACCTGGTAGTCGGGTGCAATGGTGCGGGAAAATCGAGTCTGGTGCGTGAAGTCCTGTCGAGGCGATTGCCGCGGAGCCCGTTCGTCAACGCGGATGAGATCGCCGCGCTGGTGTACCCGGACGATCCCGAAGGCCACTCGTACGAGGCGGCCGGTCGGGCCGAGGCCGTGCGGGACGAACTGCTGGTGGCTCGGCGATCCTTCATCGCTGAGACCGTGTTCTCGCACCCCTCGAAGCTGAAACTTCTCACCCGAGCCCAGCACAGCGGCTTTCGCGTCGTACTGCACGTCGTGATGGTTCCGGAAGACACCGCGGTGCAGCGAGTTGGTCGCCGGGTGGCCGCTGGCGGTCATAGTGTGCCGGAGGACAAGATTCGCGGTCGGTACCGGCGGCTGTGGGACAATGTGGCGATCGCCGTCGGGATGGCCGATCAGGCGTATGTCTACGACAACTCGGCGAATCACATGTCCCTGGTCGGTGAATACCGATCGGGTATCCCGCTGTCGCCGCCGCGGTGGCCCGACTGGGCTCCGGACGCGCTGCGGTCGATCTGACGCCGGTCTCAGACGCCGGAGCCGACGGCGTCCGACAGAGATCCGAAGCCGCCGGCGCGGAGGCGCTGCGCCACACCGTCGTTCAGCTCCTTCAGCCACACCGGGCCGCCGTAGATGAAGCCGGTGTAGACCTGCAACAGACTGGCGCCGGCGCGGATGCGCTCCCAGGCGTCGTCGACGGTCTCGATGCCGCCGACGCTGATCAGGGCCACCCGGCCGCCGACGCGGGCGTGCAGGCGGCGCAGCACCTCCAGCGACCGGGCCTTGACCGGCGGGCCGGACAGGCCGCCGGCGCCGATCGCCTCGACCTCACCGGCCGGGGTCCGCAGGCCGGCGCGGGAGATGGTGGTGTTGGTCGCGACGATCCCCGCCAGGCCGAGCTCCAGTGCCAGGTCGGCCACCGCGTCGACGTCGTCGTCGGAGAGGTCGGGGGCGATCTTCACCAGCACCGGCACCGTCGTGACCTCCTGCACCGCGGCGAGGATCGGGCGCAGCGATTCGACGGCCTGCAGGTCGCGCAGACCGGGGGTGTTGGGGGAGCTGACGTTGACCACCACGAAGTCGGCGAGCGGGCCGAGGAGCCGGGCGCTGATCCGGTAGTCGCCGATCGCGTCGTCGACGGGCACCACCTTGGTCTTGCCGATGTTCGCGCCGATCGGGACGCGGCGCGGACCGGGCCGCGGCTCGGCGAGCTTCTCCGCCGCGGCGGCCGCCCCCGGATTGTTGAAGCCCATCCGGTTGATCAGCGCCTTGTCGGCGGGCAGCCGGAACAGCCGCGGCTGCGGATTGCCCGGCTGACTCTGCCCGGTGATGGTGCCGATCTCGGCGTAGCCGAATCCCAGCTGACCCCAGACGTTCACCGCCTCGGCGGACTTGTCGAAGCCCGCTGCCAGGCCGATCGGGGAGGGGAAGTCCACGCCGAAGACGGTGGAGCGCAGGATCTCGTCGCGCGGCGCGAACAGCGCCGCCACCAGGTTGCGGACACCCGGCGCCGCACCCGCGAACCGCAGCAGACGCGCGATGAGGCGGTGGATCCGCTCGGGCGGCACCAGGAACATCAGCCGCAGCAGCGGCGGGTACAGGAACCGATTCAGGGTGGACAGCATCGCGGTGCTCCTATCCGTGGGTGTCGACGGCGGACCGAGGCACCACCTGGAGGCCGTCGCCGCGTGCGGAGATCAGGTACAGCATGCCGCTGCCCGCGTCGACCGCGAGGGCGCCCACCTGACCGACCGTCCCGATGCGGGCCCGCTCGCGCGGCTCGCCGGTCGCGAGGTCGTAGGCGATGGCGGCGTTGTTGCCGGTGGTCGAGACCCACAGCAGGTTCGCGGACTCGTCGTAGGCCAGCGCGTACGGGCTCGGTGCGACCGGGAAACGGAAGCGCATCACGATCGGGGCGCCGTAGAAGCCGAGGAGTTCGTCGTCGCGGGTGTTCGACGCGACCACCCGGCCGTACCGGTCGACGACGGCGTCGGTGACACCGTTCCCGGCCCGCAGCGCCGCCTTGATGTCGCCGTCGTCGATACCGACCGGGGTGATCGACGACTGCGCGCGGTCGATGACGCTGACCTGGCCGGCGACGCCGGATCCCTTGGGCGCCACCAGGATCTGATCCACGCGGACGAACTTGTGGATGTCCCGCTGTACTTTCCCGTCGCGCGCCAGGACCAGCAGCCGGCCGTCGTCGGTACCGGCCAGGATCCGGCCGTCGTTCGCGACGGCCAGGGAGAGGACGTGGCCCTTCACCTCGGCGACCCTCGTCACCGCGCCACCCGGCGCGATACGGACGATCTGTCCGGGCGCGGCGGCCAGGAAGCCGTCGCCGTCGCCGATCAGCGCGGTGGTCGCGGGCAGATCGACGGGGCGCGGCGGCGGGGTGTCCTGCGCGCCGGGCGCGGTGTGCAGGGTCACCGTGCCGTCCGTACCGAGGATCGCCAGCGTGCTGCCGGCCTGGGCGAGTGCGGTCCCCGGCGCCGCCGGGATCACCGTGCCGGGCAGCTGTGCGGCCTGCGGCGGCGAACCGGCCGGGGTGGCCGGCGCGACGGTCGCCACGTCACCGGCGCCGTCGTCGTCGCTCAGATCGGACTTGCTGGAGCCGCAGGCAGACAGGGTGACGGCCATCACCAGGGCCGTGGCCGCCGCGGTGACTCGGGTTCGGGCGCGCATGAATCCATCTTGCGCGAACGACATAGGTCACAGTGCGGTGGGGTTGGGTTTCGACGGGTGGGGCCCGGCCGACGGGATGGAGCGGGTCCGCCGGCGGTTAAGCGTCCGCTCAGGCTGGACCGCGCCGCCGCCGCGGCCGCCCGGTAGGGTGTGGCCTCGTGACCGACATGACCTGGATGCAGTCCATCGTTCTCGGCGCCGTCCAGGGGCTGACCGAATTCCTGCCGATCTCCTCGTCCGCGCACATGCGGATCGTGTCGCAGCTGTGGTTCCACGACGACGCCGGCGCGTCGTTCACGGCGGTCAGCCAGCTGGGCACCGAACTGGCCGTGCTGCTGTACTTCGCCAAGGACATCTGGCGCATCATCGTGGCGTGGTTCGCCGGGCTGACGAACAAGGAGCGGCGCGGCCTGGACTATCGGGTGGGCTGGTACGTGATCCTCGCGACCATCCCGATCGTGATCCTCGGCTTCGTGTTCACCGATCAGATCCGGACCGCCGGCCGCAACCTGTGGCTCATCTCCATCATGCTGATCGTGTTCTCGTTCGTGTTCCTCGCCGCCGAGGCGTACGCCACCCAGCGGCGCGGCCTGGAGAAGCTGACCACCCGCGACGCGATCGTGATGGGTGTGGCGCAGTGTCTCGCGCTGATCCCGGGCGTCTCCCGGTCGGGTGCGACCGCCAGCGCCGGTCTGTTCTGCGGCCTCAACCGCGAGGCCGCGTTCCGGTTCTCGTTCCTGATCGCCATTCCGGCCGTGCTCGGGTCGGGCCTGTACAGCCTCAAGGACGCGTTCTCGCCGTCCAGCGACGGATTGCAGGCCTCCGGCGGGCAGATCGTGCTCGCGACGGTGATCGCCTTCGTCCTGGGCTACGCCTCGATCGCCTGGCTGCTGAAGTTCGTCAGCCACCACTCGATGGACTGGTTCGCCCTCTACCGCGTGCTACTGGGCAGCGCGGTGCTCGGGCTGCTGATCACCGGTACCGTCGCGGCGACCTGACTAGGCTTTCCTTCATGACGGTGATCCTGCTGCGGCACGGGCGTTCGACGGCCAACACGTCCGGAGTGCTCGCCGGCCGCACCCCCGGGATCGGGCTCGACGAGAAGGGGGCCGCGCAGGCCGCCGCCCTCACCGAACGACTCGCCGCGGTCACCGGCGACGTCCGCGCCGTGGTCCGCTCACCGTTGCAGCGGTGCGCCGAGACCGTCGCCCCGCTCGTCGGTGCGCTCGGCGAGGTCCCCGAACTGGTCGACGACCGCTTCGTCGAGGTGGACTACGGCGACTGGAGCAACCGGCCGCTGAAAGAACTGCTCGCCGAACCGCTCTGGAAGACGGTGCAGACCCATCCGTCGGCCGCCGTCTTCCCGGGCGGGGAAGGGCTCTCCGCGGTCTCCCAGCGGGCGACGGCCGCGGTCCGGGAACTCGACCGGCGGCACGGCGGTGAGGACGGGCACGGCCTGTGGGTGCTGTGCAGCCACGGCGATGTGCTCAAAGCGATCCTGGCCGATGCGCTCGGCATGCACCTGGACGCGTTCCAGCGGATCGTGGTCGACCCGGCGTCGATCAGTGTGATCCACTACGCGGCCGCCCGCCCATATGTGCACACGGTGAACAACAATGGAGTCCTGACCCCGCTTCCGCGGCCCGCGCAGGCCGCCGCGGTCGGCGGATCCACCGGTACCTGAAGGACGAGGGAGACGATGTCCCGCAACATCCACGAATTCCGCGAACCCGAGCGCTTCGTGGCCGGCACGGTCGGCCAGCCCGGTGACCGCACCTTCTTCCTGCAGGTCACGGCCGGTCCGGAGACGGTGAGCGTGCAGATCGAGAAGCAGCAGGTGATGATTCTCGCCGACCGGCTCGGCTATCTGCTCGACGAGGTGGCGCGCCGCTTCGGCACCCGGGTGCCGCCGGAGTCGTCGTCGGTGGCCGATACCTCGCCGCTGGCGATGCCGATCGACGCCGAGTTCCACGTCGGTTCCATGGGGCTGGGCTGGGATGCCGAGGCGTCGGCCGTCGTCGTCGAACTGCTGGCGGTGACCGAGGAGCCGATCGACGAGACGGTGATCCTCGACGACACCGCCGAGGGGCCGGACACCGTCCGGGTCTTCCTCACCGCCGAGGCCGCCCGCGAGTTCTCCGCGCGATCGATGAAGGTGGTCGCCGCCGGACGTCCGCTCTGCCCGCTCTGCCATCAGCCGCTCGACGCCGCGGGCCACATCTGTGCCCGCAGCAACGGCTATCACCGCGGTGCCGAGTTCAGCCGGTCGCTGGAGTTCGTCGATCCCGACGTCCTCGCCATGCTCGGCCGGCTGGTGCCGGGGATTGACGCGACCTTCGAGGTCGACGACGACGAGAACCCGGCCGACGACGACGCGGACGACTCCGACGACGATGATCGGCCTTGAGCGTGACCGATCCCGCTCCGGCCGGTCTGCGGCGGCAGCTCCTCGAGGGCGAGCTGTCACTCCTGGGCCAGATCCCGTCGGCCAGCAACCTCACCCTGGTCTGTGAGGCCGCGCGCGGCGGCACCGTCGTCCGCTGCGTCTACAAGCCGGTCCGTGGGGAGACGCCGCTGTGGGACTTCCCGGACGGTACCCTCGCCGGGCGAGAGGTGGCCGCACGGCTGATCGACGCCGCCCTCGGCTGGGATCTGATCCCGGAGACCGTGCTGCGCGAGGAGGGGCCGCCCGGCGCCGAATTCGGTCCCGGCATGCTGCAAGCCTGGATCGACCAGCCCGACGAGCCGCCGCACCCGGAGCCGGTCGAGGTGTTCCCGGCGAACGCCGTCCCCGACGACTACCTGCCGGTCCTGCGTGCCCACGAGGACGACGGCACGGTGATCGCGGTGGCCCACGCCACCACCGAGCAGCTGCACCGGCTCGCCGTGCTCGACGCCGTGCTGAACAACGCCGACCGCAAGGGCGGGCACATCCTGGTCGATGGCGACGGCCGCCTCTACGGGATCGACCACGGCCTCACCCTGCACACCGAACCCAAACTGCGGACCATGCTGTGGGGCTGGGCCGGCGAGCCGGCGGCCGAGCCGCTGCGCGCCGACCTGGCGATGCTGAGCGACCGCCTCGCCGGTGACACGACCTTCGCGGCGAGTCTGTGCGGACTCATCACCGGGGAGGAGTATCAGGCCCTCGCCGAGCGCGTCGCCGCACTCGCCGCGGGCCAGACGCTGCCGCGCCCGCCCGGGCAGCGGGCGATCCCCTGGCCGCCGTTCTGACGGCCACCCTTCGGCCGGCCGCCGGGACCGGTCGCTAGAGTCTTGGGTTATGCACTCCTGGCCGTCGCCCACCGTCCCCGAGATCGCCGGCAGCGGTCCCGCGCTGCGTCTCTACGACACCTCGGATGCCCAGGTCAAGCCGGTCGCGCCGGGCCGTGTCGCCACCATGTACGTCTGCGGCATCACGCCCTACGACGCGACCCATCTCGGGCACGCCGCGACCTACCTCGCGTTCGACACGGTGAACCGGGTGCTGCGCGATCAGGGACACGACGTGCACTACGTCCAGAACATCACCGACGTCGACGATCCGTTGTTCGAGCGGGCCGCCCGCGACGGCATCGACTGGCGTGATCTCGGCAGCGGCGAGATCGAATTGTTCCGCGCCGACATGACCGCGCTGCGGGTGCTCCCGCCGCGCGATTACATCGGCGCGATGGAGTCGGTCGACGAGGTGATCGACGCCGTCGGCAAGCTCCTGGAGTCCGGGGCGGCCTACGTCGTGGACGACGCCGAGTACCCGGACGTGTACTTCCGCGCCGATGCGACCGGCGTCTTCGGATACGAGTCGAACTACGACCGGGCGACGATGGAACGCTTCTTCGCCGAGCGCGGCGGTGACCCGGACCGGCCCGGCAAGCGCGACCCGATCGACGCGCTGCTCTGGCGCGCCGCGCGGCCGGGGGAGCCGTCGTGGGAGGCGCCGTTCGGGCCCGGCCGCCCCGGCTGGCACATCGAGTGTTCGGTGATCGCGCTGAACCGGCTCGGCGAGGCCTTCGACATCCAGGGCGGCGGCAGCGACCTGATCTTCCCGCACCACGAGTACTCCGCGGCGCACGGCGAGGCCCTCGCCGGTCAGCGCCGCTTCGCCCGGCACTACGTGCACACCGGCATGATCGGGCTCGACGGCGAGAAGATGTCCAAGAGCCTCGGCAACCTGGTCAAGGTGTCCGTGCTGCGCGCCGAGGGCGTCGACCCCGCCGCGGTCCGCCTCGGCCTGCTCTCCGGGCACTACCGCGCCGACCGGATGTGGACCGCCGCCACCCTCGACGAGGGCGTCGCGCGGCTCGACCGCTGGCGCCGCGCGGTCGCGCTGCCGACCGGTCCGGACGCGGAGGCCACCGTCGAGCGGGTTCGCGCGCACCTCGCGAACGACCTCGACACCCCGAAGGCCCTCGACGCCCTCGACGCCTGGGCGGGCGACGCGCTCGCCGGTCTCGGGTCGTCGACGGAGGCGCCGGACCGGATCGCCGGTGTCGTCGACGCGCTGCTCGGGGTGGATCTGCGGGCTCCGCAGGCCGGATAGGCGCCGCATGACTCGGGTGAAGCAGATTCCAGGCAGCGCCGCCACCGGGGTGTTCACCGTGGTGACGCACACCTCGACCTATGTGATCGACCTCGACGAGATGACCCTGCTGCGCGCTCCCGGCATCGGACGGCACGACGACGAGTCGTGGGAGGTCAGCGCCCTGCGCCGCGACTCCGAAGACATCCCGCTCCTCGAAGTGCGTACCTGCCGGGTCGGTGAACCCGCGCAGTTCTGGGTCAGCGCCGTCGACGACCCCGACGTGCGCACCTGGCGCATCACCACCCCGGTGATCGAGATCGAACGCATCGGGTAGGTACGCGGACCCTTCGACACGCCGACTCACTTCGTTCGCCGGCGGCTCAGGGGGCGGTGGACAGCCGCCCGCCGGTCGAGGTGCTTGGACAGCCCGCCTCGCCGGTCGAGGTGCTTGGATAGCCCGTTGAGCCGGACGAGGCGCTAGCCGAGGCCTTGTCGAAACGACGCCGGCACGACGGACCGTCAGTCGCCGGGGTGGCGGCGGCGCAGGTACTTCTCGAACTCCGCGGCGAGCGTGTCGCCGTCCACCTCGGTGAGCTCGGCGGCGGCCTCGGCGCGGTCGGCGTCCTCGCGTTCCTCCAGCTCGTGGACGTAGCCGGCCATCTCGTCGTCCTCGAGGGTCATCTCGGAGATGGTCTGTTCCCACTGCGCGGCCTGGTCGGGCAGGACACCGAGCGGGATCGACAGGTCCAGGAGGTCTTGCAGCCGGGTGAGCAGGGCCAGCGTCGCCTTCGGGTTCGGCGGGTGGCCGATGTAGTGCGGTACCGACGCCCACAGCGCGACGGCGGGCACCCCGGCCTGGATGAACGCATCCTGGAGCACCCCGGTGATGCCGGTCGGCCCCTCGTACTTCGATTCCTGCAGGCCGTACCGCTCGGCCGCCTCCGCGGTCGGCGCCGAGCCGCTGATCGGGACCGGCCGGGTGTGCGGGGTGTCGGCCAGCAGCGCGCCCAGCGTCACGACCGTCTCCACCTCCATGATCACCGCGAGGTTGACGATCTCCTGGCAGAAGCTGCGCCAGCGCAGATTCGGTTCCAGACCGAGCACCAGGATCAGGTCGCGGTCGGCGTGCGGGAGCCGGCAGTACGAGATCCCGGTGGACGGCCATTCCAGCCGCCGCGTGACCCCGTCGCGCAGCGTCACGATCGGCCGTGAGGACTGGTAGTCGTAGTAGTCGTCGGGGTCGATGTCGTACAGCTCGGTCGCATCCCAGGTCAGCGACAGATGCTCGATCGCGGCGGACGCCGCGTCGCCGGCGTCGTTCCAGCCGCCGAACGCCGCGATCAGCACCGGCCGGCGCAGTTCGGGCAGGTGATCGGGGATCTGTGGGCTCACGCACACCAGCCTACGGTCGCGCGGATTTCGGGGCGAACCAACCGGGAACTAACCTGGTGGGCATGCCTATCGCTCCTCCCGACCCCACCCGCTACGACACGACCTTCCTGCAGGCCATGTCGCGGCGGGTACTGATCGGCGACGGCGCGATGGGAACCATGCTCCAGGCGGCGGACCTGTCGGTCGACGGCGACTTCTGCGGCCTCGAGGGCTGCAACGAGATCCTGAACGACACCCGGCCCGATGTCCTCGCCGACATCCACCGGCGCTATTTCGAGGCCGGCGCCGACGCGGTGGAGACCAACACCTTCGGCTGCAACCTGTCGAACCTCGGCGACTACGACATCGCTGACCGCATCCGCGAGCTCGCCTTCAAGGGCACGTCGATCGCCCGCGGCGTGGCCGACGAGATGGGCCCGTCCGCCGACGGCACCGACCGGTACGTGCTCGGCTCCATCGGCCCGGGCACCAAACTTCCCAGCCTCGGCCACACCACCTACGGCGTGATCCGCGACGCGTACCTCGAGTGCGTGCTCGGCATGCTCGACGGCGGCGCCGACGCCATCCTCATCGAGACCTGCCAGGACCTGCTGCAACTCAAGGCCGCCGTCGTCGCGGCCCGCCGGGCGATGCAGCAGCTCGGCCGGCACCTGCCGATCATCACCCACGTCACCGTCGAGACGACCGGCACCATGCTGGTCGGCTCGGAGATCGGCGCGGCGCTGGCGGCCATCGAACCGCTCGGCGTCGACATGGTCGGGCTGAACTGCGCGACCGGCCCGGCCGAGATGAGCGAGCACCTGCGCTACCTGTCCAAGCGGTCCCGGCTGCCGGTCTCGGTGATGCCCAACGCCGGCCTGCCGGTGCTCGGCCCGAACGGCGCCGAGTACCCGCTGGGGGCGGACGAGATGGCCACCGCGCTGTCCGGTTTCGTCGCCGAGTTCGGTCTGCAGTTCGTCGGCGGCTGCTGCGGCAGCACCCCCGAGCACATCCGCCGGGTCGCCGAGGAGGTCGCGAAGGTGACCCCGGCGCCGCGCCGCGTGGAACACGAGTCGGAGACGTCGTCGCTGTACTCGGCGGTGCCGTTCGATCAGGACGCCAGCTTCCTGGTGATCGCCGAACGCACCAACTCCAACGGTTCCAAGGCGTTCCGCGAGGCGATGATCGCCGAGGACTACCAGACCTGCCTGGAGACGGCCAAGGAGCAGACGCGCGACGGTGCGCACATGCTCGACCTGAACGTCGACTACGTGGGCCGCGACGGTGCCCTCGACATGACCGCGCTGGCGTCCCGGCTGGCGACCGCGTCGACCCTGCCGATCATGATCGACTCCACCGAGCCGGACGTGATCCGGGCCGGACTGGAACACCTCGGCGGCCGCTGCGCGGTGAACTCGGTGAACTACGAGGACGGCGACGGCCCGGACTCCCGATTCACCCGGATCATGGAGCACGTCAGCGAGCACGGTGCCGCCGTCGTCGCCCTGACCATCGACGAGGAGGGCCAGGCCCGCACCGCCGACCACAAGGTGGCGATCGCCGAGCGGCTGATCACCGACCTCATCGAGAACTGGGGCCTGGAAGAGGAGGACATCATCATCGATGCCCTCACCTTCCCGATCTCCACCGGTCAGGAGGAGGTGCGGCGCGACGGCATCGAGACCATCGAGGCGATCCGGCGGCTGCACGAGACGTATCCGCAGATCCACTTCACGCTCGGCATCTCGAACATCTCGTTCGGCCTCAACCCGGCGGCGCGGCAGGTGCTCAACTCGGTGTTCCTGCACGAGTGCGTGCAGGCCGGGCTCGACACCGCGATCGTGCACGCGTCGAAGATCCTGCCGATGGCCCGCATCCCCGACGAGCAGCGCGAGGTGGCGCTCGATCTGGTCTACGACCGGCGTCGCGAGGGTTACGACCCGCTGCAACGGCTGATGGAGCTGTTCGAGGGCGTCTCGGCGGCCTCGGCGCGCGAGTCGCGGGCCGCCGAACTGGCCGCGATGCCGCTGTTCGAGCGCCTGCAGGCGCGCATCGTCGACGGTGACCGCAACGGCCTGATCGAGGACCTCGACGAGGCCCGCGCCCAGGTCCCGCCGCTGGCGATCATCAACGACCACCTGCTGGCCGGGATGAAGACCGTCGGCGAGCTGTTCGGCTCCGGCCAGATGCAGCTGCCCTTCGTGCTGCAATCGGCAGAGGTGATGAAGGCCTCCGTCGCGCATCTGGAGCAGTTCATGGAGGCCACCGACGAGGACGGCAAGGGCCGCATCGTGCTGGCCACCGTCAAGGGCGACGTCCACGACATCGGCAAGAACCTCGTCGACATCATCCTGAGCAACAACGGCTACGACGTCGTCAACATCGGCATCAAGCAGCCCATCGCCACCATCCTGTCGGCGGCCGAGGAGTCCGGCGCCGACGTGATCGGCATGTCCGGCCTGCTGGTCAAGTCGACGGTGGTGATGAAGGAGAACCTGGAGGAGATGAACGCCCGCGGCAAGAGCGAGATCCCCGTTCTCCTCGGCGGCGCCGCGCTGACCAGGACGTATGTCGAGGGCGACCTCGCCGACGTCTACGACGGCGACGTCCGCTACGCCCGCGACGCCTTCGAGGGTCTCACCCTGATGGACGAGCTGATGGCGATCAAGCGCGGCGAAGGACCCGACCCGGACAGCGAGGAGGCCAAGGCCGCGGCGGCCAAGGTCGCCGAGCGCAAGGCCCGCCGTGAACGGTCCAAGCGCATCGCCGAGAAGCGCAAGGCCGCCGAGGTGCCGGTCGAGGTGCCGGCCCGGTCCGACGTCGCCGCCGACAACGAGATCCCGACGCCGCCGTTCTGGGGTACCCGCATCGTCAAGGGCATCCCGGTGGCCGACTACTCCACCATGCTCGACGAGCGCGCGCTCTTCCTCGGGCAGTGGGGGCTGCGCGGCACCCGCGGCACCGAGGGACCCGACTACGACGAACTCGTCGAGACCGAGGGGCGCCCGCGTCTGCGGTACTGGCTGGACCGGCTCTCCACCGAGGGGATCCTGGCGCACGCCGCCGTCGTCTACGGTTACTTCCCGGCGGTCAGTGAGGGCGACACCGTGCATGTGCTCACCGAGCCGCGCCCGGACGCGCCCGTCCGGCACAGCTTCACCTTCCCGCGCCAGCAGCGTCCGCGCTTCCTGTGCATCGCCGACTTCCTCGCCTCGCGGGAGCAGGCGATCGCCACCGGCCGGGTCGACGTGCTGCCGTTCCAGCTGGTCACCATGGGCACCCCGATCGCCGATTTCGCGAACGAACTGTTCGCCGGCGACTCCTACCGGGACTACCTGGAGGTGCACGGCATCGGCGTGCAGCTGACCGAGGCGCTGGCCGAGTACTGGCATCAGCGGGTGCGCAGCGAACTGCGGTTCGCTGCGGGCAGTGCCGCCGACGACGACCCCGACGCCGCGCAGGGCTTCTTCGACCTGGAGTACCGCGGCGCGCGCTACTCCTTCGGCTACGGCGCGTGCCCGGACCTGGAGGATCGCGCCAAGATGATCGACCTCCTGGAACCGGGCCGCATCGGCGTCGAATTGTCCGAGGAGTTGCAGCTGCATCCGGAGCAGTCGACCGACGCGTTCGTCCTGCACCATCCCGAGGCCAAGTACTTCAACACGTGACCGGGCTTGCCGTCGGGCTGTCGCTGCTGGCCGCGGCCCTGTTCGCGGTGGCGGCGGTGCTGCAGCATCGCGGCACCGAGGGCATCGACGACGACGCCGCGCTCGGGGCCGGATTCGTCGCGCAACTGGTCCGGCGCCGCGTGTGGCTCGCCGGGGTGGCGGCGGATGCGGCGGGGTTCGGCGCGCAGGCCGGGGCGCTCGCGGTCGGCAGTCTGCTGCTGGTGCAGCCGCTGCTGGTCACCACGCTGCTGTTCGCGCTGCCGCTGGCGGCCTGGACACGCAAGCGGCGCCTGAACGCCGCCGAGTGGTCGTGGGCGGGTGTCCTGATCGTGGCGCTCGTGGTCTTCCTGCTGCTCGGTGAACCGCGCGGCGGGATCACGCGGCCGTCCTTCACGGCCTGGATCGTGCCGCTGGTGGTTCTGGTGGCGGTCGTCGCGGTGTGCATCGGCGGCGGTGCGCGGATGCGGCGGGGCGCCGCCCGCTCGTTCGTGCTTGCGCTGGGTGCCGGCGTGCTGCTCGGCTACGCCGCGCCGCTCACCAAGACGGCGATGGATGCCTTCGGCCGGGGCATCGTGGCCGGGCTGACGACCTGGGAACTGTGGGCGATGATCGTCACCGTCGCGCTCGGCGCCCTCTGGCAGCAGTCCAGTTATCAGGCCGGCAGCGTGCAGACCTCGCTGCCGACGGTCACGGTGGCCGAGCCGGTGGTCGCGACCGCGCTCGGTCTCACGCTCTACCACGAGCGACTGGGCGGCCGGGGCGGCGATGTGGCGGTCGTCGTGGCCGTGGCGGCCATGGTCGTCGCGACCATCGCTCTCGCCCGCCGCGAATAGGTCCGGACTATCGGGCCGATGCGCGCGAACGATGGGCGGATTGCGTAGGGTTACCGAACGACCGCCCGGCGAGAACGCCAGGTGAGAAGGGGAGAGCGGGACGTGCACTTGCATTGGATGGACGTGGTGGCGGTCATACTGTCGCTGGTCGCCTCGCTGCTGTTCGCGGTCGCCGCGGTGCTGCAGCAGCAGGGGACCGAGGGGGTCAGCGACGAGAACGCGATGGGGCTGGGTTTCTTCGCCACCCTGATGAAGCGCAAGGTCTGGGTGGCCGGTATCTCCGCCGACATCGCCGGGTTCATCTTCCAGGCCGCGGCGCTCGCCGTCGGCAGCCTGCTGCTGGTCCAGCCGTTGCTGGTCAGCTCGTTGCTGTTCGCCCTGCCGCTCGCCGCCTTCGTCAACAAGCGCAAACTCAAGCCCGCCGAATGGGCGTGGGCGGCGCTGCTCATCGCCTCGCTGGTGGTCTTCCTGGTTCTCGGTGAGCCGTCCAGCGGCATCCAGCAGCCGGCCCTGCGCTCCTGGATCTTCCCGATCGCGTTCCTCGTCGTGGTGGTGACGGTCTGCATCCTGGGCGCCCGGCGGATGCCGCACGGCAGCCTGCGATCGCTGGTGCTGGCGATCGCCGCGGGTCTGCTGCTCGGCTACACCGCGCCGTTCACCAAGACCGGTATCGACGCCTTCTCCGAGGGCTACAAGAACGGCCACGGCTTCTTCAGCGGGCTCGGTGACGCGTTCGTCGGCGGTCTCTCGTCGTGGGAGTTCTGGGCGATGGCGATCACCGCGACCCTCGGTACCCTCTGGCAGCAGTCCAGCTACCAGGCCGGTGACGTGCAGACGTCGTTGCCGACGGTGACCGTGATGAAGCCGATGGTCGCCATGGCGCTCGGCCTGACCATCTACGAGGAGCATCTGCGCGTGGAGAAGGCGGGCGACGTGGCGGTGGTCGTCTCGCTGATCGTGATGTGGCTGGCCACCTTCGCGCTCGGCCGCCTCGGTGCTCCGGCGCCGGAGAACGGCGGCGCCGTCGCATCCTCCCCGCCGAAGCCGGCGTACAAGAAGGCGATCACGCCCGAGGAACGTCTCGCCGAGGCCAAGGCGGCCAAGGAGAAGGCCGAACGACGCGCGGCGCGCAAGGCCGCCGCCTACGAGGAAGCCGTCCGCGAGGCATCCGAACCCGATCCCGGAAACGTCTGACATGACCGGCGCGCGCACTCCGTCGCCGGCTCTGCCCGACGCGGTCCTGTGGGATATGGACGGCACCCTGCTCGACACCGAGCCGATCTGGGACGAGGCGATGGAGGCCCTCGCCCGCAGACACGGCATCGAGATGACGGCGCAGCTGCGCGAGGCCACCCTCGGCAACAACGCCGTCGACGCGCTGACCAAGGTGTACGACGCCGCGCACCTGCCCGAATCGGGCCGCGACTTCGCCGCCGACGAGGCGTGGATGATCGACTACGTGGTCGACCTGTTCGATCGGGAACTGCCCTGGCGACCGGGGGCGCGGGAGACCATCGACCTGGTCGCCGCCGCCGGGATCCCGATGCTGCTGGTCACCAACACGCAGCGGGAGATCGCCGACGTCGCGATCACCACCATCGGCGCCGGCCGCTTCCTCGCGACGGTCTGCGGCGACGAGGTGGCGGTCGGCAAACCCGCGCCCGACGTGTACCTGCGCGCCGCGGAACTGGCCGGTGCCCACCCGCACCGGTGCCTGGCGATCGAGGACTCGCCGACCGGTGCCGCCGCCGCGCACGCCGCGGGCATCCCGACTCTCGTCGTGCCCTCGCAGGTGCCGGTCCCGCGGGCGAGCCGCCGGGCCTTCCGCGAGACCCTCGCCGGGCTGACCCTCGACGACCTCGCCGCGGTCTTCGCCGCGGCCCGCTGACCACGCGTCACACCGCCAGGCGGTGCTCCTCGCGCAGCCACCGCGCGAAGCCGTCGCCGTCGCAGTCGGTGACCTGAAGGCGGGGCAGCGCGAGCGGGTCGTCGCCGCGCACGGCCGGCAGTGCCGCGCTGGTGCATGCCAGTTCGATCCCGGCCGCCGCGACGGCCCGGCGGGCCGAGGCGTTCAGGCGGCCGTAGGGATAGGAGAACCGGGTGACGGGCGCGCCGGTGTACTCCTCCATGCGCGCCCGGCCGCGGGCGATCTGTCTGCCCTGCTGTTCCGGCGGCAGATCGGTGAGCGAGACGTGATCGAGGGTGTGGCTGCCGATCGTGATCAGGGGGTGGGCGAGCAGCGTGTCCAGCTGCGCCTCGGTCAGCGCGGGCCGCTCGGCCGGCCGTGCGGGCCGGCATTCCGCCCAGGCGAGCAGGTGATCCACCGCGTCGTCCTGCGCCGCGGGTTCGAGCACGACGATGAGGTCCCAGAGGGTGCGGAACAGAAGTTGCCTGGCGTTCCGCGGCGGCTCACGGTCGGCGCGCCAGCCGCGGTTCTCCTCGGCGGTGCCCGGGGCGTCGCCGAGCACGAATCGGCGCGGGCCGTCGCCGAAGGGGAAGTCCAGTTCGGCCGGGAGACGCGGCGACGAGACGATCGCCCGATCGAGGGCGTCCCACCAGAAGTCCCGAGTGCGCCCGATCGCGTCGCCGATCACGAACACCGTCACCGGAATGTCGTGCCGCTCCAGCACCGGCAGGGCGGCGAGGAGGTTGTCGGCGTATCCGTCGTCGAAGGTGACGGCGATCGGCGACCCGGCGCGGGTGTACGACGCGTCGTCGGTCAGCACCCCGAGGTCGGCCGCGACTCGCCGGCCGGCCAGGACGGACATCTGCTCATCGAACGCCCGCGGCGAGACGCAGATGCCCCACGGGTCGTGGGAGGCCTCGGTGATGCAGTGGTACATCAGGATGCCCGACCGCCGGCGGTAGCGGCGAGTCCGGTCGCCGAGGCGCCGGGCGCGCGGCCCGATCATCGAGGCCGTCTCGCGCGCACGGTGATGATCACCGGGTACTCGGGATCGGTCGTGTCCATCTCCGCGTCCGTCAGTTCTCCGACGGCCAGGCCCTGCAGGAACGCGGTCGCGGTGAGGACGTTTCCGTGGGTCCGCGTGGTGACGTTCCCGGCGCCGAATTCGTCGCCGAAGAGGCGGTCCGCGGACGGCACGGTGAAGTTCCAGAACCACGACGGCCCCCAGTGGGGGTCGCCGAGGTGGCTGATACCGGGCAGCGTGCACAGCACCGTCCCGCCGGGCTTGACGATCCGGTGCAGGGTCGCGACGGCGGCCTGGACGTCGTAGATGAACTGCAGGGTCTGGGTGATGATCACGCAGTCGTACGAGCCGTCCGGGATGCCCGGTGCGTCGGTCAGATCGGCGATGTGGGTGGCGCCGGGGACGTCTTCGACATGGCACATGTCGGACCGGGTGACGCCATGCCCGAATCGTTCGGTGTAGGTGCGTTCGCCGACCTCGAGGACTGCGCCGGTGATCAGCGGCCCGCTGCCGGCGAGGAAGTTCTCGATGTAGTAGCGGTCGAGCGGCCGGCCGCGCAGATTCCCGAACTCGCGGCACACCGGTTCGGTGCGGCGGAGATCCCCGAAATCCACTCCGCCCACCCGGGGCCGCTGACGGCTCCGCGTGTAGCCGGTGATCGCCCGCCGGTATCGGTCCTCGCCGAGGATCGCCTTCGCCAGCATGGTGCGGCGGTCCCGCAGTCGTGTCACCTGTGAACTCCCTTGGTATTCGCTGAATGTCGCAATTGAGAAGGGTAGCCTAACCGAATATACGGAGCCCTTCGCGGACTCCCGGGCCGTCGGTGGCCGAGCCGGGCGGGCTCGGCCGGTGGCGGCGGACGGCGTCGTGCGAAAATGGGTAACCGTGAAAACCTTTGACGACCTCTTCGCCGAGCTGACCGAGAAGGCGGCGACCCGCCCCGAGGGGAGCGGCACCGTCGCCGCGCTCGACAAGGGCGTCCATACCCTCGGCAAGAAGATCATCGAGGAGGCCGGTGAGGTCTGGCTGGCCGCCGAGCACGAGTCCGACGACTCCCTCGCCGAGGAGATGAGCCAGCTCGTCTACTGGCTGCAGGTGATGATGATCAAGCGGGGCCTGACGCCCGCGGACATCTACCGCTACCTCTGAACCCACCAGCACTCACCAGAAAGCCTCGCCATGCTGCGCGTCGCCGTGCCCAACAAGGGCGCCCTGTCCGAAGCCGCCGTCGGAATCCTCGCCGAGGCCGGCTACCGCAAGCGTTCGGATCCGAAGGATCTGACCGTCCTCGATGTCGCGAATGACGTCGAGTTCTACTTCCTGCGCCCGCGTGACGTCGCCATCTACGTGGCCGCCGGGCAACTCGACCTCGGCATCACCGGCCGCGACCTGGCCGCCGACTCCGGTGTGCAGGTGATCGAAGAGGTGTCGCTCGGTTTCGGGGCGTCCACCTTCCGCTACGCCGCGCCGAAGGACCAGTCGTGGACGGTCGACGACCTCGCGGGCAAGCGTATCGCGACGTCGTACCCGAACATCGTGCGCGCCGACCTCGCGGCCCGCGGTCTGGAGGCGGAGATCATCCGGCTCGACGGCGCGGTGGAGATCTCGATCCAGCTCGGGGTGGCCGATGTCATCGCCGACGTCGTCGGCTCCGGCCGCACGCTCCGCCTGCACGACCTGGCCGCGTTCGGGAAGTCGCTCTGCGACTCCGAGGCGGTACTCATCCGCGGCGGCGCCGCCGGTGACGCGTCGAAGGCCGCGCAGCGGTTCATCGCCCGCGTGCAGGGCGTGGTCTTCGGTCAGCAGTACGTGATGATCGACTACGACTGCCCCAAGCCGCTGCTCGAGATGGCGGTCGCGCTGACGCCCGGCCTGGAGTCGCCGACCATCTCGCCGATGGCCGACGACAACTGGCTCGCCGTCCGCGCGATGGTCCCGCGCAAGACCCACCAGCAGCTGATGGACGAGCTCTCCGAGCTCGGCGCCCGCGCCATCCTCGCCTCGGACATCCGCTCCTGCCGCTTCTGACGGGGCCGGCCGGACCGGCCGGTCACCCCAGCTCGGTCAGCAGCACCGTCTGCGCGGACCGGCCGAGGTAGCCGCGCTCGTCGTACAGCTCGGCGAAGCTCGCGCCGTAGCCCTCACGACCGGCCGCCATCGCCGAGTCGATGCCGATCCACTCGCCGGTGGGCTGTCCGGTCAGGTGCACGGTGGTGTCGGTGTTCATCCACGACCACTCGCTCGGGTTCATCGTCGAACCGACGCCGTTCGCGACGTCGACCACGGTGAACGCCGAGGCCAGCGGGCTGGTCGGCGACCCGGCGACGAGCGGCAGCAGCGGCCGCAGCCACACCGCCGGGGTCGGCTCGTTGCGCCCGGGCGCCCCGGCCACCTCGATGGTGCCGATGAATCCGATGCGGCCCCACGGCACGGCGACGCCGTCGACCTCGGGGAACCCGATGGCGTGCGGGACGTCGGCGGGTGACGGCGACAACGGTTCGCGCGGCAGCCGCTCGACGGCCGCGGTGTCGGTGACCTTCAGGCGCCAGGCGACGGCGCGCCCGACCACCCGGTACGACCCGTCCGGCTGGCGGGCCTCCAGTTCGGCCGCGACCTGGCTGATCTGCCGCCCGGGCCGCGGGATCCAGGCGCGGACCCGGTTCACGTCGAGCCCGATCGCGCCGAGGATCTCCATGGTCACCCGGGTGACGGCCTGGCCGTCCGCCGGATCGGCGACGCCTTCCATGGCGCGCACCAGCAGTCCGGTCGGCGGTCCGCCGTGCTGGATGTTCGGCGACCACACGCTGACCGTGGCCGGGGTGGGCTGGAAGTAGTCGTAGGCGGGATCGTCACCGTCCGGCGCGGCGAGGGGAAGGTAGTAGGCGCCGTGGTCGGTCGGGGAGGTGGAATCTGCGGCCATGCCCGCACTCTAGGACACGTCTCGTCCTGCCCTCCGACTTGCCCCATGCCGGTCGAGAACGGTCCATGTCGGCTGAGAACGGTCCATGCCGGTCGAGCGAGGTTCCCTGCCGGTCGAGCGGAGTCGAGACCCGGCCGCCCGACGATAGCCTGCTGTTCCGTGGTCGCTGAGCGACCACGGAACAGCAGACGAGCCTCCGCCGACCCCGACCATCGTGGTCGGGCCGGCCGCAGCGTTTCACGGACGGCCTCGACCTCCGTCGACACCAGTCACATCGCCGCGAATCCCTCGATCTAGGCTGGGAGGATCGACGGCCGCCGAACGCCGGCGGCCGCATTCATGCAGAGGACACCTCACCACGATGGCGACGACCGGGCCTTTCGCCGTAGGCGACCGCGTACAGCTCACCGACGGCAAGGGACGGAAGTTCACCGTTCTGCTGGAGGAGGGCAAGCAGTTCCACACCCACCGCGGCGCGATCGCGCACGACGACCTCATCGGTGCCGAAGAGGGCACCGTCGTCGCGGCGACCAGCGGCACCGAGTATCTGGCGCTGCGGCCGCTGCTCACCGACTACGTGGTCTCCATGCCGCGCGGCGCGCAGGTGATCTACCCCAAGGACTCGGCGCAGATCGTCGCCGAGGGGGACATCTTCCCGGGCGCCAAGGTGATCGAGGCCGGGGCCGGCTCGGGCGCCCTCACCCTGTCGCTGCTGCGCGCGGTCGGCACCGAGGGCAGCGTACTGAGCTACGAGATCCGCGAGGACCACGCCGAGCACGCGGTCCGCAACGTCGAGACCTTCCTCGGCGGCAAGCCGGACAACTGGGAGCTGCGCGTCGGCGACCTCGCCGATCACGACCCGGCGCAGCAGGCCGACCGGATGATCCTCGACATGGTGGCGCCGTGGGAACCCCTCGACACGGTCAAGGCGACGCTGCGTCCCGGCGGCGTGCTGATCGTCTACGTCGCCACCGTCACCCAGCTGTCCCGCGTCGTCGAGGCGCTGCGTGAGCAGCAGTGCTGGACCGAGCCGCGGGCCTGGGAGTCGATGGTCCGCGAGTGGAGCGCCGTCGGCCTCGCGGTGCGCCCCGAGCACCGCATGCAGGGACACACCGCGTTCCTCATCACCGCACGACGACTCGCCGACGGCCAGCAAACCGTGCGCGTGCAGCGTCGGCCGACGCGCGGATAAAGTGGAGGTATGACTTCGCCAGACCGCCCGACCAGTCGTCCAGGTGCCGCCCGCGGCACGGAAGCAGCGGTGCTGAACGAGCGCGTCGAGAAGCTCACGCTCCGCAACGAGAAGTTGCAGGAGACGCTCAAGGAAGCGCGTCAGCAGCTCATCGCGCTCCGCGAGGAGGTCGAGCGGCTCGGCCAGCCGCCGAGCGGTTTCGGCGTGCTCCTGGAGGTCTGCGACGACGAGACCGTCGACGTGTTCACCTCCGGCCGCAAGATGCGCCTGACGGTGTCGCCCAACATCGAGACGCAGGAGCTGCATCGCGGGCAGGGCCTGCGCCTGAACGAGGCGCTGACCGTCGTCGAGGCGGTCGGATACGACGCCGTCGGCGAGATCGGCACGCTCCGCGAGGTGCTGGGCGACGGCAGCCGGGCGCTCGTCATCGGCCACGCCGACGAGGAGCGCGTGGTGCACCTGGCGACGACGCTGGTGCACACCGATGACGGCGGCGAGTCGGCGCGCAAGCTGCGCCCCGGCGACTCGCTCCTGATCGACTCCAAGGCCGGTTTCGCCCTCGAGCGGATCCCCAAGGCCGAGGTGGAAGACCTGGTCCTGGAAGAGGTTCCGGACGTCGACTACGAGGACATCGGCGGTCTGCGCAGGCAGATCGAGCAGATCCGCGACGCGGTGGAACTGCCGTTCCTGCACGCCGAACTGTTCCGCGAGTACGAGCTGCGCCCGCCCAAGGGCGTCCTGCTGTACGGCCCGCCCGGCTGCGGTAAGACGCTCATCGCCAAGGCGGTCGCCAACTCGCTGGCCAAGAAGATCGCCGAGGCCCGCGGCGACGACGTCCGCGAGGCCAAGAGCTACTTCCTCAACATCAAGGGCCCCGAACTGCTCAACAAGTTCGTCGGCGAGACCGAGCGGCACATCCGGCTGATCTTCCAGCGCGCCCGGGAGAAGGCCTCCGAGGGTACCCCGGTGATCGTCTTCTTCGACGAGATGGACTCGATCTTCCGTACCCGCGGATCGGGCGTGTCGTCGGACGTGGAGACCACCGTCGTCCCGCAGCTGCTCAGCGAGATCGACGGCGTCGAGGGCCTGGAGAACGTCATCGTGATCGGTGCGTCGAACCGCGAGGACATGATCGACCCGGCCATCCTGCGGCCCGGCCGCCTGGACGTGAAGATCAAGATCGAGCGGCCCGACGCCGAGTCGGCGATCGACATCTTCTCCAAGTACCTGACCACCGAGCTGCCGATCCACCCGGACGATCTCGCCGAATTCGGCGGCGACGCCAAGGCCTGCGTCTCCGCGATGATCGAGCGGGTCGTCGAGCGGATGTACGACGAGACCGACGACAACCGGTTCCTGGAGGTGACCTACGCCAACGGCGACAAGGAGGTCATGTACTTCAAGGACTTCAACTCCGGCGCGATGATCCAGAACGTCGTGGACCGGGCCAAGAAGTTCGCCATCAAGGAACAGCTGGAGACCGGCCGCGGCGGCCTGCGGATCGGGCACTTCCTCGACTCCATCCTCGACGAGTTCGCCGAGAACGAGGACCTGCCGAACACCACCAACCCCGACGACTGGGCGCGGATCTCCGGCAAGAAGGGGGAGCGGATCGTGTACATCCGGACCCTGGTCACCGGCAAGAACAACGGTGCGTCGCGGGCGATCGACACCGAGTCGAACACCGGTCAGTACCTTTAGGCGGTTCGTGCCTTAGGGTGATCGGTGATGAATCGCCCAGGACCGACGCCACTGCACGTCCGTATCGACTCCGGGCCGGTCCAGGTGGTCACCGCTTCGCCGGCGACCCTGGGCCGGACCCCGGACAATACGGTCACCCTCAACAATCCGCTGGTCTCGCGGACCCATCTCGGCTTCGAGTGGGGCCCGGACGGCTGGATCGTCGCCGATCGTGGCAGCACCAACGGCTTCTTCTCCGGCGGGGCGAAGGTCACGCGGCTCGCGATCCGCGGCCCCGTCGTGATCCGGGTCGGCGACGCGGCGCTCGGGCCCGTCGTCGAGATCACCCCGGCGCCGGCCGCCGCCCCGTCTCGGCCCGTTCCCGCGCAGCAGCCGCCGGCGTCCCGGCCGATGCCGGCCCAGCCGCCGGGTATGCCGTCGCGGCCCACCCCGGCTCAGCAGGCGCCGCCGTCCCGGCCGATGCCCGCGCAACCGCCGTCGCAGCCGATGCCCGCACAGCCGCCGTCGCGTCCGGTCCCGGCGCAGCAGCGGCCGCCGGCCACCACACCCCAGCCTTCGCAGCCTCCGGCGCCCCAGCCGCCGCATCCTCCGGTACGACCGGCCGGCGGCATGCGCCCGGCCGCCCCGGCCTTCGGGAAGCTGCCCGACGCCCCGCACCTGGCCGCCCTGCACAACAACGCGTCGGCGATCTTCGAGGTCCCCGGTGACCTGCGCGGCGGCCGCGAGTCGATCGCGCTGTCCGGCGTCAAGTCCATCGGCCGCACCCCGGAGAACGACATCGTCGTCTCCGACGTCCTCGCCTCACGCCGTCACGCCCGGCTGACGGCGAACGGCCAGGGCCTGCTCATCGAGGATCTGGGCAGCGTCAACGGCACCTTCGTCAACGGCCAGCGCATCCGCCGCCAGCCGCTGCGCGAGGGCGACGTCGTCACGATCGGTAACAGCGACTTCGTCGTCTCCGAGGGCAACCTGATCCGCGGCCGCGCCAAGGCGATGGTCAGCGGCGGCCTGGAGGTCGACGGCATCGGCCTGACCGTCGAGGGCGGCAAGGTGCTGCTCAACGACATCTCGTTCCAGGCCGGTCCGGGCACGCTCACCGCGATCATCGGCCCGTCCGGCGCGGGCAAGTCGACGATGTCGAAGATCGCCGCCGGCCTCAACAGCCCGACGGTCGGCCGGGTGTCGTTCGAGGGCCGCGGCGTGCACGACGAGTACGAAGCGCTCCGCAACCGTATCGGCATGGTGCCGCAGGACGACGTCCTGCACAGCAAACTGACCGTCCGCCAGGCGTTGCGCTACGCCGCCGAACTGCGGCTGCCCGCCGATCTCTCGACGCATGACCGCGACCAGGTGATCGACGGCGTGCTCGCCGAGCTCTCGCTCACCGAGCACGCGCAGACCCGCATCGACAAGCTGTCCGGCGGCCAGCGCAAGCGTGCGTCGGTCGCGATGGAGCTGCTGACCGGCCCGTCGCTGCTGATCCTCGACGAGCCCACCTCCGGACTCGACCCGGCGCTCGACCGCCAGGTGATGAAGACGCTCCGCGACCTGGCCGACGCCGGCCGCGTGGTGCTGGTGGTGACCCACTCGGTGGCCCACCTGGAGATCTGCGATCAGGTGCTGCTCCTGGCACCGGGCGGCAAGACCGCCTACTGCGGCGACCCCAAGCTCAAGAAGGCCGAACTCGGCACCGACGACTGGGCGGAGATCTTCGAGACCGTCACCGCGCATCCGGACCAGGTCTGGGCGAACTACCGGCAGCGGCATCCGCACCAGACGGCGCCGCAGGCGCCACCGCCCGCCGGGCCGCCGGTCGTGGTATCGCAGGCGTCGTCGGGCCGGCAGCTCAGCACCGTGTCCCGGCGGCAGTGGCGGCTGATCTTCGCCGACCGCGGCTATCTGGTGTTCCTGATCCTCCTGCCGATCGTCCTCGGTCTGCTGACGATGGTGATTCCCGGTGGCGAGGGCTTCGGCCTGCGAGCGCAGATGCCGGGCGGCGGTACGCCTGGGGCGCCGCCGAAGGACCCGACGGAACCGCTGCAGATCCTGGTGGTGCTGATCATCGGCGCGGCGTTCATGGGTGCGGCGCTGACCGTGCGCGACCTGGTCGGCGAGCGGGCGATCTTCGAGCGGGAACGCGCGGTCGGTCTGCGCCCGGGCGCCTACCTGTCGGCGAAGGTGCTGGTCTTCGGCGTGCTGGCCGTCGTGCAGGCCGCCATCATGGTGGGGCTCTGCTACGGCGTGCGGGCCATGCCGACCGCCGAGGACATCACTCCGCCCGGCCAGGATCCGCCGTCGATCCCGCCCGCGCTGACGCTCTTCCTCGCGGTCGCGGCGCTGGCCGTGGTGAGCGCGCTGATCGGCCTCGCGATCTCGGCGGCGGTCCGCTCCAACGAACAGACGATGCCGCCGCTGGTGATCGTGGTGATGGTGCAGCTGGTGTTCTGCGGCGGCCTGTTCCCGATCGCCGCGCAGGGTGCCAAGCAGCTGTCATGGATCTTCCCGAGCTATTGGGGATACGCGAACGGCGCGCAGGCGGTGAACCTCCCGGCGACGGCGTACGCACCGCAGGTCAGGCCGTCGGAGAAGAACGCGGGCGACCCGAACGCGCCGATCCTGTACTCGATGTGGGAGCCGACGCTCGCACACGCGCTGATCTCCTACGGAGTGCTGGCCCTGATGAGCATCCTGCTCCTCGGGTTCATCTACAGCCGCCTGCGTCTCAAGAAGCACTGACCGGGCAGCCGGCCGAGCACCTCCGAGTGCTTTCTGTCTCGCCCGTTGAGCACCTGCGAGCGGGTTCGTGTCGCCCGTTGAGCACGTGCGAGTGCTCTTATGTCGCCGGTTGAGCACCTCCGAGCCCCATGGGGCGAGGAGGTTGCCGAAACGAAGCCCGATTCCAGGTGCATTAGCCGGCCGACCGCGAGCATCCGGATCTCGGCGACGCCGATGGTCGACGGCGGACGCCACCGCTTAGGCTGGGACGCATGGATCGCATCATCGGCACCGAGGTGGAGTACGGAATCTCAGCACCCGGAGACCGGACCGCCAACCCGATCATGACCTCGACGCAGGCGGTGCTCGCCTACGCGGCCGCGGCCAAGGTGCCGCGGCGCGAACATCGCACCCGCTGGGACTACGACGTCGAGTCGCCGATGCGCGACGCCCGCGGCTACGACCTCGGCGGACACCGCGGACCGGCGCCGATCATCGACGCCGACGAGATCGGCGCCGCGAACATGATCCTCACCAACGGTGCGCGCCTCTACGTCGACCACGCGCATCCCGAATACTCCGCGCCCGAGGTCCGCGACCCGCTCGACGCGGTGATCTGGGACAAGGCCGGTGAACGGGTGATGGAGGAGGCCGCCCGGTACGTCGCGAGCGTGCCCGGCGCACCGAAGCTGCAGCTGTACAAGAACAACATCGACGGCAAGGGTGCGTCGTACGGCACCCACGAGAACTACCTGATGGACCGGCGGACGTCGTTCGATGCGATCGTCACCGGCCTGATGCCGTTCTTCGCCTCGCGTCAGGTGATCTGCGGATCGGGCCGGGTCGGGATCGGGCAGGCGGGGGAGGAGGCCGGGTATCAGCTGAGTCAGCGCGCCGACTACATCGAGGTGGAGGTCGGGCTGGAGACCACCCTCAAGCGCGGCATCATCAACACCCGCGACGAGCCGCACGCCGAGCCGGACAAGTACCGCCGCCTGCACGTGATCATCGGCGACGCCAACCTCGCCGAGACCGCCACCTATCTCAAGGTGGGCACCACCGCGCTGGTGCTCGACCTGATCGAGGCCGGGGTCAACCTCGCGGACCTGTCCCTGGCCTGGCCGGTCCAGGCGGTACACACCATCAGCCACGACCCGACGCTGACCGCGACGGTCGCGCTGGCCGACGGCCGCGAGCTCACCGGACTGGCCCTGCAGCGGGAATACCTGGCGCGGGTCAGCGCCTTCCACGACAAGCACCATGCCGACGACGAGCGGGCCCGGCACGTCATCGAGACCTGGGCGGACGTGCTCGACAAGCTGGAACGCGACCCGATGGAGTGCGCCGAGATCCTCGACTGGCCGGCCAAGCTCCGTCTCCTCGAGGGCTTCCGCCAGCGTGAGGGCCTTACCTGGGGTGCGTCGCGGCTGCAGCTGATCGACCTGCAGTACTCCGACGTCCGGCTCGACAAGGGCCTCTACAACCGCCTCGTCGCCCGCGGTTCGATGCGGCGGCTGATCACCGAGGATCAGGTCCGCCACGCCATCACTCATCCGCCGGAGGACACTCGCGCGTACTTCCGCGGCCAGTGCGTCAGCCGCTTCGGCGCCGACGTGGCCGCGGCCAGCTGGGATTCGGTGATCTTCGATCTCGGCGGCGACTCGCTGATCCGCATCCCCACGCTCGAACCGCTGCGCGGCACCAAGGAGATGGTGGGCGATCTGCTCGACGCGGCGTCGTCCGCGGAGGAACTGGTCGCCGCGCTGACCAGCTGACGCCGAACCGGCCGGTAGCCGCCCACCGCTGACTAGCATTCGCATCGGTCGGAGCGTGAGGGAAGGACTGTCGTTGTCGGAGCCGATGTATGTGCCGAGTTCGGAATACGCCGACGAGGTGGTGCCGAACAGACCGGGCCGCGCTTTCGGCGGCGTCGCGATCGGGATCCTGCTGTTCGGCGTCGCCGGCTACACCTTCCCGCCGGGCAGCGTCGAGAACGCCACCAGCTTCGCCTATCCGGTGCACTACCGGCCGGTCGGCGCCGCCAGCATCGCCAATGTGGTCGGCACCCAGGCCAACGATGCGGTGCTGACCGAGCTGATCGAGGCGGCGCGGGAACTCGAAGCGCAGGGCTGCCGCGCCATCATCGGCGCCTGCGGATACTTCGCCAACTATCAGCCGCAGATCCGCGACGCGGTGGACGTGCCCTGCTTCCTGTCCAGCCTGATGCAGCTCCCGCTGATCCTGAACAGCCTGCCGCCGCGCAAGAAGGTCGCGATCATCTGCGCCGACGGCGAGGTGCTGCCCGACTCGGCGGCGCTGGCGCACTCCGGAATCACCGACCTGTCGCGGCTGGTGATCGCCGGCGGCCGCATCTCCGACATTCCGGAGCTGAACGACGAGATCCTCGTCGACAGCGGCGGCTACAACCCGAAGAAGCTCGAGCGGGAGATCGTCGCCGTCGCCCGGCAGATGGTCGACGACGACCCGGACATCGGCGCGTTCCTCCTCGAATGCACGCTGTTCCCGCCGACGTCGTACGCCGTGCAGCGGGCCGTCGGCCTCCCGGTCTTCGACTTCGTGACGATGATCGACTGGGTGCAGAGCGCCGTGGTGAAGCGGCCGTTCACCGGCTACATCTGAGGCGCGGGCGACCGATTGCCGCGGCCGGTCCGGTGCGGCCAGTAGGGTAGACGCACAGGGGAACTCGCGAAGGAGGACAGGCGATGGCGCAGGAGCAGACCAAGCGCGGCGGAGGCGGCGGAGACGACGACGCGATCGGCGGTGGGGCCGCCGGTCAGGAGCGCCGCGAGAAGCTCGCCGGCGAGACCGATGACTTGCTCGACGAGATCGACGACGTGCTGGAGGAGAACGCCGAGGACTTCGTCCGCGCCTACGTCCAGAAGGGCGGCCAGTGACGGGGCGTCCCGGCTCGTCGGCGGGACCCGACATCTCGTCGTTCAGCGAATTCCTCCGTGCCGCGGCGCCCGATCGGCTGCCGGGGTCCCTTCGACAGGCTCAGGGAGCGATCGGGGGCGCTCCGGGAGCGATCGGACCGGCGCAGGGAGCGATCGGACCGGCGCAGGGAGTGAGTGACGCGATTCCGCACGGCACGACGATCGTCGCCGTCGCGTACCCCGGCGGGGTAGTCCTGGCCGGCGACCGTCGTTCGACGATGGGCAACCTGATCGCCACGCGCGACGTCCAGAAGGTCTTCGTCACCGACGACCACTCGGCCGCCGGGATCGCCGGCACCGCGGGCATCGCGTTCGAGCTGGTCAAACTCTTCACCGTCGAACTCGAGCACTACGAGAAGATCGAGGGCGTACCGCTCACCCTCGACGGCAAGGTGTCGCGGCTGGCGACCATGGTGCGTAGCAACCTGAGTGCCGCCATGCAGGGCCTCGCCGCGCTGCCGCTGCTGGTCGGTGTCGATCCGGGCGCCGATCCGGCCGCGCCTGGACGGATCTTCACGTTCGACGTCGCCGGTGCCCGGCACGAGGAACACGCCGGCTACGACGCGATCGGTTCCGGTTCGGTGTTCGCCCGATCGTCGCTCAAGAAGCTTTATCGGCCCGGAGTCACCGCGTCCGAGGCGCTGGCGCTGGCCACCGAAGCGCTCTACGACGCCGCCGACGACGACTCCGCGACCGGGGGACCGGACTTGATCCGGCGGATCTTCCCGACCGCGGTCCGGGTGGAGACCTCCGGCGCCGTCGAGATCGGTGAGCCCGAGATCGCCGCCGCCGCGCAGGCCGTCATCGCGCGCCGCAGCGCCGATCACCGCACGGATGCCGCCGACGAGGAGCAGGCGCGATGACCTTCCCGTACTACGCCAGCGCCGAACAGATCATGCGCGATCGTTCGGAACTCGCCCGGAAGGGCATCGCGCGGGGCCGCAGCGTGATCGCGCTGACCTGTGCCGGCGGCGTCCTGTTCGTCGCGCACAATCCGTCGTCCGCGTTGCGTAAGGTGAGCGAGATCTACGACCGTATCGGCTTCGCCGCGGTCGGCAAGTACAACGAATTCGAGTCGCTGCGGCGCGCCGGGATCCAGCTGGCCGACCTGCGCGGCTACAGCTACGACCGCGCCGACGTCAGCGGTCTCTCCCTCGCGACCGCCTACGCGACGACGCTCGGCACCGTCTTCACCGAACAGCCCAAGCCGTACGAGGTGGAGCTGTGCGTGGCGGAGGTGGCCCGCCCGGGCGCGGCCACGCCGTCGCAGCTATACCGCATCGCGTACGACGGTTCGATCGTCGACGAGAGTACCTTCCTGGTCATGGGCGGCACCACCGAGCCCATCGTGGCCGCGATGAAGGACCGCTACGAGCCGGATCTGCCGCTGCCGCAGGCGCTGTCGATCGCCGTCTCGGCCTTGGCCGCGCGCGACGCCGCCGACAAGGAGAGTGCGCCCGCCGCGCCGTCGCCGCAAGAACTCGAGGTCGCGATCCTCGATCGCGCCCGGCCCCGTCGCGCCTTCGTACGGCTGACCGATGCGCGGGTCACCGAACTGTTGGAACAGGAGTGAGCGCCATGGAACGCCGGATCATGGGAATCGAAACCGAATTCGGGGTCACCTGCACTTTCGAGGGGCAGCGCCGGCTGAGCCCGGACGAGGTGGCCCGCTACCTGTTCCGGCGCGTCGTCGCGTGGGGCCGGTCGTCGAACGTGTTCCTGCCCAACGGATCCCGGCTCTACCTCGATGTGGGCTCGCACCCGGAGTACGCGACCGCCGAATGCGATTCGGTGCGTCAGCTGGTGACCCACGACCGCGCCGGGGAACGGATCCTGGAAGACCTGCTGATCGACGCCGAGCAGCGGCTCGCCGACGAGGGCATCGGCGGCGACATCTACCTGTTCAAGAACAACACCGACTCGGCAGGCAACTCCTACGGCTGCCACGAGAACTACCTGGTCTCCCGCACCGGCGAGTTCGGCCGCGTCTCCGACGTCCTGCTGCCGTTCCTGGTGACCCGGCAGCTGATCTGCGGCGCGGGCAAGATCCTGAGCGTCGGGCACGAGTCGAAGTTCTGCCTCTCCCAGCGCGCCGATCACGTCTGGGAGGGCGTCTCGTCGGCGACCACCCGCTCGCGGCCGATCATCAACACCCGCGACGAGCCGCACGCCGACGCCGAGAAGTACCGCCGCCTGCACGTGATCGTCGGCGACTCCAACATGTCCGAGACCACCACCATGCTCAAGGTCGGCTCGGCGCTGCTGGTGCTGGAGATGATCGAGTCGGGGATCAGTTTCCGCGACTTCGCGCTCGACAATCCGATCCGGGCCATCCGTGACATCAGCCACGACACGACCGGGCGCCGGGAGATCCGGCTGGCCGGCGGGCGGACCGCCACCGCGCTGTCGATTCAGCGCGAATACCACGCCCGGGCCGTCGTTCACCTGGCCCAGCGCACCCCCGACCCGGTGATGGACCAGGTCGTCGACCTGTGGGGCCGGGTACTCGACGCCGTCGAATCCGGCGACTTCAGCGGCGTCGACACCGAGATCGACTGGGTGATCAAGCGCAAGCTGATTCAGCGCTACCAGGACCGCTACGGCTTCGACCTGTCGCACCCGAAGCTGGCCCAGCTCGACCTCGCGTATCACGACATCCGGCGCGGCCGCGGCGTGTTCGACCTGCTCACCCGCAAGGGGCTGGCGGCGCGGGTCACCACCGACGAGGCGATCGACGAGGCCGTCGACCTGCCGCCGCAGACCACCCGGGCCAAACTGCGCGGCGAATTCATCACCGCCGCGCAGGCGGCCGAGCGCGATTTCACCGTCGACTGGGTGCACCTGAAGCTGAACGACCAGGCGCAGCGCACCGTCCTGTGCAAGGACCCGTTCCGGAACGTCGACGAGCGCGTCGAACGCCTGATCGCCGCCATGTGACGCATAGAATCGGCGGGTGGCCACTTCCAAGAACGAGCGTCTGCTCAATCTCGTCATCTGCCTGATGTCGGCGAAGACGTTCGTGACCGCCGAATATCTGCGCACCAACATCGTCGGCTACAAGGACACCGAGCAGTCGCCGGAGTCGTTCAAGCGGATGCTCGAACGGGACAAGAACGAGTTGCGCGCGCTCGGCATCCCGGTGGAGACCGGGTACCCGCCGATGGGTGGCGACGAGGGATACCGGATCCTGCCCGAGCACTACGCCCTGCGGGACATCAGCCTCACCGAGGACGAGGCCGCGGTGATCGCCGCGGCCGCCGCGCTCTGGCACGACCCGGACGTGGCCGTCGAATCGCAGACCGCGGTGCTGAAACTGAAGGCCGCGGGCATCGACGTCACCCCGCCCGAGGAACTCGGCTTCGGCCAGACCGGCGGCGGCCGGTCCATGGGCGACGAGCGCGCGGTGCGCGCGCTGCTGGCCGCGGTCGGCGACGGCCGGGCCGTGACCTTCACCCACCGCTCGGGCCCGACGGCGAGCGAGCGGACGCTGGAACCGTGGGGAGTGGTGACCAACTCGGGCCGCTGGTACGTGGTCGGGTACGACCGCGACCGCGACGCGACCCGGACCTTCCGGGTGTCCCGGATCTCCGATGTGCGGGCGATCGGCGGCGCCGGCGAGGTGACGGCGCCGGAGGGCACCGACCTGTCGGCGCTGGTCGCCGCGGCCGTCGACCGCGCTTCGGCGGGCGAGCCGTCGACCGCCCGGGTGTGGCTCGCGGAGGGTCGCGCCTGGGATCTGCGGCGCGACGCCACCGACGTCGTCGACCGCGAATGGGGCGGTGAACCCGGGCAGGAGGCGACCGTCGCGATCAGGTCACGGTCGTGGCTGATCCGGACGGTGCTGGCGGCGGGGCGCGACGTCGTCGTCCTCGATCCGCCCGACCTGCGCGCGGCGGTGGTCGCCGAACTGGACGCGCTCACCGCGGCGTTCGCCCCGGCCCACGAAGGAGATCCGCGATGACCGCCGCCCCGAGCCGCTTCTCCCGCCTGCTGGCGATGGTCCCGTACTTCCAGGCCCGCCCCGGCATCGAGCTGTCGGTGGCCGCCGCCGAACTCGGACTCACCCAGGATCAGCTGGAATCCGATCTCAACCAGCTCTTCGTCTGCGGCCTGCCCGGGCACGCCGGCGGCGACCTGATCGACATCCAGTTCTGGGACGGCTACGTCAACGTCGTCTTCACCGCCGGCATGGACCGGCCGCTGCGGCTCACCGGTACCGAGGCGAACGTGCTGCTGGTGGCGCTGCGCATGCTGCTCGACGCCCGGGGCGCCCTCGACCCCGATGCGGTGCGGCGGGCGATCGCCAAGGTGGAGGAGGCGGCCGGGGCGTCGCGGACGGTGGTCGCCGACGACGGTGCCGGGCCCGGGGAGCTGCCGTCGTCGTCGACCATCCGCGAGGCCGTCGCCCGCCGCCGGGCGCTGGCGCTGCGGTACTACACCTACAGTCGCGACACGGTGACCGAGCGCGTCGTCGACCCGATCCGCGTCGAGGTGATCGACGGCCACAGCTACCTCGATGCGTGGTGCCGCGAGTCGGACGGCCGGCGTCTCTTCCGGTTCGACCGGGTGCGCGAGGCCGCCGTGCTCGACGAACCGGCCCGCCCGCCCGCCGACGAGACGGCCCAGCCGATCGCCCTCCCGGTGCACGACGAGACCATGCCCGTCGCCCGGATCGAGATCGATCCGGATGCCTTCTGGGTGGCCGAGTACTACCAGGCGCGCCCGCTGAGTGATCCATCGGACGATCCCGGTGCGCCGCTGCTCGCCGAACTCACCTACGCGTCCGACGAATGGCTCGCCCGCCTGCTGCAGAGCTTCGGCGGCCGGGTGCGCCTGGTCTCCGGCGACGCGGGCAGCCGCCGGGTGCGCGAACTGGTCGCCGCCTCCGCCGCGGCGGCCCGAGACCGTTACCCGCGATAGAAGGACTCCGATGGGCGCAATCCAGCCGTGGCACGTGATCATCCTGTTCGGTGTCGCCGTGCTGTTCTTCGGGATCATCGCGGCGGTCGTCGTGGTGATCGTCCGATCGAACCGCACGTCGGCCCCACCGCCGGTCCCGCCCACGTGGCCGCAGCCCGGCCAGTACCCGCCGCCGGGGCCGCCGCCCGGCGGGTACCCGCCGGGCCGGTTTCCGCCGCCGCCGGGCACCGGTCCCGGTTCGGGTAGCATGGAACCCAGGAATCCGGGATCCGACCGCTGAATCCCGGGACTATGCGGAGGTAGACCCTGTGGGTGCAATGCAGCCCTGGCACTGGATCGTCATCATCATCGCGCTGATACTGATCTTCGGCTCGAAGAAGCTCCCTGACGCCGCGCGCGGACTGGGCCGCTCGATGCGCATCCTCAAATCCGAGATGAGCGAGATGCAGAAGGACGACAAGCCGTCCGAGACCGCGCCCGCGCCGAAGCCCGAGGCCCCGCGCGAACTCCCGTCGTCCGAGCAGCACCCCGCCGAGACCGCGGCCGATCCGGTGTCCCGGTCGGCGCAAGAACGCGCCGACTCCTGAGTGCCCGCCCCCGCACTGCTGCGCCGTCTGGATCCGAGACGGCGGCGTAGCAAGGTCAATCCCGACGGCTCGATGCCGTTGGCCGAGCACCTTTACGAACTCCGTTATCGCCTGGTGGTCTCGATCCTGGCGATCCTCGTCACCACGATCGTCGGCTTCTTCTGGTACACGCACGGTGTCTGGCGCATCGAGTCCCTCGGCGAACTCCTGCGCGGCCCCTACTGCGACCTGCCCGCGTCGTCGCGGGCGTCGATCACCCCCGGCGACGAGTGCCGTCTGCTCGCCACCGGTCCGTTCGACCAGTTCATGCTGCGCCTCCAGGTGGCGCTGACCGCCGGCATCGTGCTGGCCTGCCCGGTCTGGCTGTTCGAGTTGTGGCGGTTCATCACCCCGGCGCTGCACAAGCACGAACGCCGGTACGCCGCGTGGTTCGTCTCGCTGGCCTCGGTGCTGTTCGTCGCCGGGGCGGTGCTGGCCTACTTCGTGGTCGCCAAGGCCTTCGAGTTCCTGCTCACCGTCGGCAACGAGGTGCAGGTCACGGCGCTCGCCGGTGACCAGTACTTCGGATTCATGCTGCATCTGCTGCTGATCTTCGGTGTCAGCTTCGAGCTGCCGCTGCTGATCGTGGCGCTGAACCTGACCGGGGTGCTGGGGTACGAGCGCCTCAAGAAGTGGCGGCGCGGGCTGATCTTCGGGATGTTCGTGTTCGCCGCCGTCGCCACCCCCAGCGGCGACCCGTTCACCATGACCGCGCTGGCGCTCGCGCTGTCGGTGCTGCTGGAGTTCGCGATCCAGTTCGCCCGCATCCACGACAAGCGGAAGGGCCGCAAGCGTCCGGAATGGCTGCAGGTGGGCGACGACGAGGCCTCCCCGATCGACGGACCCGCCGATTCCGGCGATCGGGCGACCCGCATCGAGGCTCCGGCCCCGATCGCCGCGCCCGCACCGATCGCCCGGGGCGCGCGCCGCACCGGTATGTACGACGAGGTGCTCTGACGCCGTGGCATCCTGGAGGGGATGAGCACCCAGCTGCGGCGGTTCGCCGACACCCTCTCTTTTCCGCTCGATGACTTCCAGCGTGACGCCTGCGCGGCCCTCGAGGACGACCGCGGCGTTCTGGTGTGTGCCCCGACGGGCGCGGGTAAGACGGTGGTCGGGGAGTTCGCCGTGTTTCTCGCGCTCGCACGCGGCGGCAAGTGTTTCTACACCACGCCGATCAAGGCGCTGAGCAATCAGAAGTACCACGATCTGCTCGACGTCCACGGTGCCGAACACGTCGGTCTGCTGACCGGCGACAACTCGATCAATTCGTCGGCCCCGGTGGTGGTGATGACCACCGAGGTGTTGCGCAACATGATCTACGCGAACTCGCCCGCGCTGACCGGGCTGTCGTTCGTGGTGATGGACGAGGTGCACTTCCTGGCCGATCGCTTCCGCGGCGCCGTCTGGGAGGAGGTGATCCTCGGCCTCGATCCCGACGTCGCGGTGGTGTCGTTGTCGGCGACGGTGAGCAACGCCGAGGAGTTCGGCGACTGGATCACCACCGTGCGCGGCGACACCGAGGTGATCGTCGACGAGCACCGGCCGGTGCCACTGCACCAGCACATGCTGGTCGGCAGCCGGATGTTCGAGCTCTTCGATCCGCGCGAGTCCGGCAGAGGAGATTCGGGCGGGGGCCGCCGCCAGGTGAACCCGGAGCTGACCCGCTACATCAAGCAGCGGGCCCTGGCCGAACCGGATTCCGGCGACGACCCGGTGGGCCGCTACCGCGGACGCGTCGACCGGCGGCGCCGCGGCGGTTCGGGCCTGCCCCGGCCCAAGCTGATCCGGCTCCTCGACGACGACGGCCTGCTGCCCGCGATCGACTTCATCTTCTCCCGAAAGGGCTGCGAGACGGCGTTCACCCAGTGTCTGCGCAGCGACCTGAACCTGCTGGAACCCGACGAGGTCGCTCTCGTCGACGAGATCGTGCAGCGGCATCTCGCCGACCTCGCCCCGGGCGACGCCGCGGTGCTGGGCGTCGACGACTGGTGGGCCGGACTGCGCCGCGGGTTCGCCGCCCACCACGCCGGCATGCTCCCGATGTTCCGGCAAGCGGTCGAGGAACTCTTCGTTCGTGGCCTCACCCGCATCGTCTTCGCGACCGAGACGCTGGCGCTCGGCATCAACATGCCTGCCCGGTCGGTGGTCCTGGAACGGCTGGTCAAGTACAACGGCGAGGCCCACGTCGACCTGACTCCCGGCGAGTACACGCAGCTCACCGGGCGGGCCGGCCGCCGCGGCATCGACGTCGAGGGGCACGCCGTGGTGCTGTGGTCGCCCGAGGTGATCCCGGACCGGGTCGCCGGACTCGCCGGCGCGCGCACCTTCCCGCTGCGCAGTTCGTTCGCACCGGAATACAACATGGTGCTCAACCTGATCGACCGCCTCGGCGTCGACGGCTCGCGCGATCTGCTGCGCCGCTCCTTCGCGCAGTTCCAGACCGACCGCACCCTGGTCGGGCAGGCGCGGCAACTCGATCACGCACGACGGCGCCTGCGCGGCCTCGATCAGGAACTGGTCGCTCTCGCCGAGAAGGCCGGCCTGGATCCGGGGATCGCCCTCGACGGCCCCGATCCCGACGCGCCCACCGACCGGTACGCCGGCCTCCTGGGGTACCTCACGCTGCGCGAGGACATCCGCCGCTGCGAGCGCGAGGTGCGTTTCGCGCGCCGCGTCGAGGAGGAGTCGGCGGTGGCCGACGACCTCGCCGCGCTCAAACGCGGGCAGGTGATCGCGGTCAGTGTCCGCCGCCACCGTGGACTGGCCGTCGTCGTCGATCCGGCGCAGCAGCGGAACGATCCGAGGCCGCTGGTGCTGGTCGACGACGGCTGGACCACGCGGGTCGGCGCCGACGACTTCGTGAACCCGCCCGAGGTGCTCGGGCACCTGCGCATCCCACGAGACATGGACACCCGGACCGGACGCGGCCGGCACCGGCTGGCGCAGGCGCTGCAGGCGAGCGGTATCGCACGCCCGGTCGGCCGCGCCGGGAAGCGGACCAAGGAGAAGGGCGTCGATCCGGAACTGGTGGCCCTGCGCGCCGCACTGCGGGCGCACCCGCTGCACGCGGCGGCCGGAGCGAAGGGGAAGGTGCGCGGCGGCGTGGACGAGTTGCTGCGACTGGGGGAGCGGCGCAACCGGCAGCTGCGCGACGTGGAGAGCCTGGAGCGGTCGATCACCGAGCGGAAGTCCCGTCTGGAAGAGGACTTCGACGTGGTCACCGCGGTGCTGCGCGAGCTCGGGTACCTGGAGTCCGACGGGCGCGGCGGCCTGCGGGTGACGCCGACCGGTGATGTGCTGCGCCGCATCTACGCCGAGACCGACCTGCTGGTCGCCGAGTGCATCCGCGCCGGGATCTGGCACGGGCTGAGCGCACCGGAACTGGCGGCGGTGGTGTCGGCGATGGTCTATCAATCGCGGCGCGATGCCTACGGCGGCGGTGTGGACGCGATGCCGGGCAACCCGAAACTGCGCGATGCGCTGACCGCCACCCTCGAGGTCTGGGCGGCCACCAACGAGGTGCAGGCCCGGCACTCGGGCGGTTCGGAGACGCTGACCACGCGCGAGCCGGACACCGGATTCTGCGGGCCCGTCTCCGCGTGGGCGCACGGCCGGTCGCTGCAGGAGGCGCTGACCGCCGCGGCGGCCGGCGGCAACCTGCTGTCGCCGGGCGACTTCGTTCGCTGGAACCGGCAGGTGATCGATCTGCTCGAGCAGATCCGCAGCAGCGTCGGGCCGGACGACCCGCTGGCCGCGGTGGCCCGCCGCGCCGCGAAGAGTCTGCGGCGCGGCGTCGTGGCTGCCGATCTCGACTGACCGCCTGCGGTAGTGTGACGGCCGTGACCACCCCGAACGACCCCCAGCAGCCGTCCCCCTGGGGCCGGCCGCCCGGCCCTCCCCGGCACGGACAGCCGCAGCCCGGTCCGCCGCCGCAGCCGGGCCCGCCGCGACCGGGTCCCGGATACGGTCCGCCCGCATACGGCCCGCCGCCCGGGCAGCGGCCCGCGCCCGGGCCGGCACCGTACGGTGCACCGGCGCCCGGTCAGCGTCCGCCGACCGGGCCCCAGTACGGTGCGCCGCCGCAGGTGCCGGGCCGCCACGGTGGTCCCCCCGTCCCTCCCGGTTACCCGCCGCAGGGACCGCCGCCACAGGGGCCGCCCGCGCAGGGGCCGGCACCGCAGTACGGCGAGCCGCGTCCGGGCCGCCGACGGGCGCCGGAGCCGGCCGATGGCCAGACCGCGATCGTCTCGACCGGAGCACACGAGTACGGCCCGATCGACGGTCAGACCTCGGTCGTGCCGGCCGCCGTGGGCGACTACGGAACGCAGGCGCTGGAGAACCCGGCGGCCGCTCCCGGCGACACCGGCACCGAATCGGCGGCGCCCGCCCCGAAGCGGCGGTCCCGCAAGGTGCTGTGGATCGTGCTGGCGGTCGTGATCGTCATCGTCGCGGCCCTGGTGGCGCTGTCGGCGTTCGTGTGGCCCGGTTGGGGGACCAAGACGCTCTCGCAGGACGCCTTGCAGAGGGGCGTCCACCAGGTGCTCACC
This sequence comes from Gordonia sp. PP30, assembly GCF_023100845.1. Classification (NCBI taxonomy): domain Bacteria; kingdom Bacillati; phylum Actinomycetota; class Actinomycetes; order Mycobacteriales; family Gordoniaceae; genus Gordonia; species Gordonia sp. PP30. The sequence continues at coordinate 2,066,434 of NZ_CP095864.1, forward strand.
GACAAGAACTCGGCGTCGGGCTACGGCCTGGACGACGTGAAGGACGTGAGCTGCCCGTCCGGCAAGAAGGTACGCAAGGGCGAGACCTTCACCTGCTCGGTCTCCGTCGGCGGCCAGAACAAACTGGTCACCGTTCGCGTCACCGACAACGACGGCACCTACGAGGTCTCCAAGCCCGCGAACTAACGCGGACCCGACGCCTGGTGGTTCGTCTCGGGTCGGCGGGGCGGGCTGTCGGGGATTGTCTCCAGCAGCCGTCCCGCCCGACGAGCAGTCGTCTAGCCCGTTGAGCCGGACGATCCGTTAGGCGAGTCCGTGTCGAAACGCACCCCTCGACCGGCCGCTCAGGCCCAGCCGAGGGCCGCCGACAGCCGCCCGACGCTGGCGTCGATGCCCAACTCGGCGACCAGCGCGTCCAGGCCGGCGGCGTCCTCGGGTGCGGCGGGCAGCAGGTCGTCGCCGCGGCCGAAGGCGACGGGCGCGTCGGTGCGCACCGCGACCACGGTGCGCGCCGCGCCCAGGTAGTCCGCGGCGTCGTCGAGGGCACCGGCGATACGCGGAGAGATCGGCATATCACCTTGCCGCGCAGCGGATTCCAGTGCGTCGAGTGACCCGAACTGGGTGATGAGCTTCGCCGCGGTCTTGTCGCCGATGCCCTTCACCCCGGGCAGCCCGTCGGACGGGTCGCCGCGCAGAATCGCCATCTCGGCGTACGCCGCCCCGGCACGCGCGACCGGCAGCGCGTATTTGCCGGCCAGTTCCTCCGGGCCCATCAGTTCGGCTTTCGCCAGGCCCCGGCCGACGTACAGGACACGCACGGCGACCGGGTCGTCGGCCACCACCTGCAACAGGTCGCGGTCGCCGCTCACGACCAGCACGTCGTCGACCGCCTCGCCGAACGTGAGAGTGCCGATCACGTCGTCGGCCTCGCAGCCGGCCGCACCGCCGGTCTCCAGACCCGCGCAGCGCAGCACGTCGAGGATCATGTCGACCTGCGGCGTCAGCGTGTCGGGCACCTCCTCGGCGAGCCCGTCTCCGCCCTCCGCGACCCGGTGCGCCTTGTACGACGGGATCAGGTCGGTCCGGAACGCCGGGCGCCAGTCCAGGTCGAGACACACCACCAGGCGCGTCGGCTGGTGCGCCGTCACCAGTGCGGCGATGGTGTCGAGAAAGCCGCGCACCGCGTTGACCGGCCGTCCGTCGGGGGAGGTCATCTTCTCCGGGAGCGCGTAGAAGGAGCGGAACCACAGGCTCGCACCGTCGAGCAGCATCAGCTTTCCCATGGCCACACTGTGTCACATCCGGCGCGGGGCCATATCCGGCGCGGGGCGACCGATACTGTGGGGCCATGGCTCACGGTCCCGCCTCCCGATTCGATTCCGACGTCTACGCGCGACGGCTGGCCCGCGCCGCGGAGCTGACCGTGAACGCCGGGCTGGACGCGCTCGTCGTCGGCACCGGCCCGGACCTGCGGTACCTGACCGGGGCGGTCGCCGACACCTTCGAGCGGCTCACCGCCCTGGTGATCCCGGCGTCGTCTCCGCCCCGGCTCATCGCACCGCGGATGGAGCTGGCGACGCTGCGCGATTCGGCGATCGGCGACCTGCGACTCGCGGTGCACGACTGGGTCGACGGCGACGACCCGTACGCCCTCGCGCTCGACGGGCTCGGCGATGACGCCGCGCTCGCCGTCTCCGACGCCCTCCCCGCGCTGCACGTGATCCCGCTGGGCGAGCGCACTAGCGTACCCATCCGGCTCGCGACGCCGGTGCTGCGTGAGATGCGGATGATCAAGGACGACGCCGAGATCGCCGAGCTGCGCGCCGCCGGTGCCGCCATCGACCGGGTGCACGCCCGGATGGGCGAGTGGCTGCGGCCCGGCCGGACCGAGGCGGCGGTGGCCGCCGACATCGCCGCCGCGATCGTCGCCGAGGGCCACCACGAGGCCGAATTCGTGATCGTCGGCTCCGGCCCGAACGGCGCCGACCCGCACCACGAGCAGTCGCCGCGGCTGATCGGACCCGACGACATCGTGGTGATCGACATCGGCGGCCCGGTCGGCGCGGGCTACAACTCCGACAGCACCCGGACCTACTGCTTCGGCGAGCCGCCCGGCCAGATCGGCGCGGCCGTCGCCGTGCTCGAGCGGGCACAGGCCGCGGCGGTGGCGGCCGCGCGCCCCGGCGCGACCGCGGAGAGCATCGATGCCGCCGCGCGATCGGTCCTGGCGGAAGCGGGCCTGGCCGGGAACTTCATCCACCGCACCGGACACGGCATCGGCCTGTCCGTGCACGAGGAGCCCTACATCGTCGAGGGCAACGACCTGGTGCTTCGCCCGGGTATGGCGTTCTCGGTGGAACCGGGGATCTACTTCCCGGGGCAGTGGGGCGCCCGGATCGAGGACATCGTCGTGATCACCGACGACGGCGCCGAGTCGCTGAACACCCGCCCGCACGGGCTCACCCGGCTGTGAACATCCCCGCCGAGCCGAGCACCCGGGCCACGTCGACCTCGATCACCACGCGTCTCGGATTCGGCCTCGGCTCTCGGTAACGCTCCGCGTACCGGCGCTCGGCGTCGCGCACCTGCTCCGGCTCGCGCCGGACCCGCGCCGGCCCCTCCAGGGTGAGCCACCGGGGACCGTCGACGTGCGTCAGTGCCGCGTACCCGCCGCGCTCGGCGTTGCGCACCTTCTGGCTGCCGTCGAACGTGATGATCCGCGCCGTCCCGGTCGCGCCGTCGAATGTGAGGCCGACCGCCACCACGTGCGGGGTGCCGTCGGCGCGCAGCGTGGTGAGCGAGGCGAGGTGGTAGTCGTGCAGGAGGGTGTGGGCTTCGGGGCTCAGATCGTCAACGGTGCGCGCCATGCCTCGACTGTAGTGACTCCTTTCGGCGGCTGAGCCCTTCGACTCCGCTCAGGAACCACCCTTCGACTCCGCTCAGGAACCACCCTTCGACTCCGCTCAGGAACCACCGGGCGAGTAGGAGCCCGAGCCGAAGCCTGAAATACTGCACGGGTGGGAACGATCGTGGTGTTCGGCGGGCGCAGTGAGATCGGGGTGGCCACCGCGGCGCGCCTCGCTGCGGGCAAGAAGGTGATCCTGGCCGCGCGCCGGCCCGACGACCTCGCCGCCGAGTGCGAGGCGCTGCGGGCCGCCGGTGCGACCGGGGTGAGCACCGTCGCGTTCGACGCCGACGACGTGGCCTCGCACCCGGCGCTGGTGCGCTCCCTGGCGGACACGTACGGACCGATCGAGATCGCGATCGTGGCCTTCGGGATCCTCGGCGACGCCCGGCGCGCCGAGACCGACGTCCAGCACGCGCTGGCGATCGCCCACACCGACTACTACGCGCAGATCAGCGTCATCACGCTGCTGGTCAACGCACTGCGCGCGCAGCCCGGGGACTCCACGGTGATCGTCTTCTCCTCGGTGGCCGGGGTGCGGGTACGACGCGCCAACTACGTCTACGGCTCCACCAAGGCCGGGCTCGATGGCTTCGCGAGCGGCCTCGCCGACGCGTTGTCCGGCAGCAACGTGCACGTCCTGCTGGCCCGCCCGGGCTTCGTGATCGGGAACATGACCGCCGAGCTGATGGCGACGGGCGTCGAACCCGCGCCGATGTCGGTCACCGCCGGCCAGGTGGCGGACGCCGTCGCCACCGCCTACCGCAAGGGCCGCGGCGAGGTCTGGATCCCGGGGCGGCTGCGGCCGGTCTTCTTCGTCATGCGGCTGCTGCCGCGCGCGATCTGGCGGAGGCTGCCGCGATGACACACTTCGTGGTGGTCGGGATCGGCGCGGACGGCTGGGACGGTTTGAGCCATCACGCGCAGGCCGAGCTGGAGAGCGCCGAGACGATCTACGGATCCGGGCGCCAGCTGGCGCTGCTGCCGGATCGTCTTGCGGCGCAGACGATTCCGTGGGCGTCGCCGATGTCGGAGCACCTGGACCGGCTCATCGCCGGCGACGGTGACGACACCGTGCACCTCCTCGCCAGCGGTGATCCGATGTTTCACGGGCTCGCGGCGAGCGTGGTGCGGCGCGTCGGACCGGAGAACGTCACGGTGTTCGGATCGTCGTCATCGGTGTCCCTGGCGGCGGCCCGGCTCGGCTGGGATCTGGCCCGGACGGGCGTGCGCAGCCTCGTCACCGGAGACCCGGAGGTGCTGATCCCCGCGCTGACCGACGGGGCCCGCCTGCTGGTGCTCTCGCGGGGTGCGGATTCGCCCGGCCTGATCGCGGATCTGCTGCGGCGCAAGGGTTTCGGGTCGTCGTCGATGACGGTCCTCGGTGACCTGGGCGGGGTGGACGAGTCGATCGTCACCGGTCACGCCCACAGCTGGGACGTCGGTGACATACCGGCCCTCAACATCGTGGCACTCGAGTGCGCGGGGCCCGCGCTGTCGAACGCGCCGGGGCGCCCGGACGCCGACTACGCGCACGACGGCCAGCTGACCAAACAACCGATCCGAGCCCTGACGGTGTGCGCACTCGCTCCCGCCGAGGGCCAGATGCTCTGGGACATCGGCGCCGGTTCGGGCAGCATCGCGATCGAATGGCTGCGGCAGACCCGGTCCGGGCGGGCGACCGCCTTCGAAGCCGACCTGGTACGGGCCGCGCGCATCGAGCTCAACGCCCGCGAGCACGGCGTCGCCGACCGCCTCACGATCGCGGGTTCGGTACCGGGCGCCCTCGGCGGCGCGCCCGACCCGGACACGATCTTCGCCGGGGGCGGCCTCGACGCCGATGTCCTCGAAAGCTGCTGGGCGGCACTCGAATCCGGCGGCCGCCTGGTCGCGAACGCGGTGACCCTGGAGACCGAGCGGCTTCTGGTCGCCGCGCACGCCGAGTACGGCGGCGAGCTGATCCGGCTGAGTCTGGAACGGGCCGGCGCGCTGGGCACGATGACCACCTGGCGGCCGTCGCTGCCGGTGGTGCAGTGGGTGGTGACCCGGTGACCGTGTACTTCATCGGCGCCGGGCCCGGCGCGGCGGATCTGATCACCGTGCGCGGCGCACGCCTGCTCGCGCGCTGCGGGACCTGCCTGTATGCGGGCTCGCTGGTTCCGGCCGAGCTCCTGGACCTGCTGCCCGCGGGAGCGGTCACCGTCGACACCGCGCGGATGCCGCTCGACCAGATCGTCGCGCACCTGGCCGACGCCGATGCCGCCGGACACGACGTCGCCCGACTGCACTCCGGGGATCTCTCGATCTACTCCGCGCTCACCGAGCAGCAGCGACGGCTCCGCGAACTCGGCATCGCGTACGAGCTGGTGCCGGGCGTGCCGGCGTTCGCCGCCGCCGCGGCGGCTCTCGACACCGAACTCACGGTGCCGGGTGTCGGGCAGAGCCTGCTGATCACCCGGGTGTCGACGCTCTCCACCGACATGCCGCCGGGGGAGGACCTCGCCTCCCTCGCGCGCAGCGGCGTCACGCTGGCCCTGCACCTCGCGGCCCATCGCGCCGAGGCGATCGTCGACACGCTCACCCCGCACTACGGTGCTGATTGCCCAACGGCCACAGTCGCTTTCGCCTCGCGCGACGACGAGCAGGTGGTGCGGGCGCCACTGTCGGGGCTGGCCGCGGCGCTGGCGGACGCGGGCATCACCAAGACCGCGGTGATCTTCGTCGGCCGCGTCCTCGACCCGGCGTCGTCGGACATCACCGACAGCTACCTCTACTCCCACGCCCGCATGAGCAAACTCCGCCGCGATGCGTGACGAGCCGTGTCGCCGGTGAGAAACGAAGCAACGACTCGGTCGAAACGTCCCCAACAGTCCGCCCCGCCGGCCCAAACATCCCAAACAGCCCGTTGAGCCGGTGAGGAACGAAGTGACGAACCGTGTCGAAACGACCCCCAGACGAGTGCTCATTCTCGGTGGCACAGCCGAAGCGCGCGCCCTGGCGAAGTCTCTGGTGGCACAAGACATCCCGGTGATCAGCTCGCTGGCCGGACGAGTCCAGAACCCACGACTCCCGCTCGGCGAGGTCCGGATCGGCGGCTTCGGCGGCGTCGACGGTCTCGCGAACTGGTTGCGCGCCAACCACATCCGCGCCGTCGTCGACGCCACCCACCCTTTCGCGGCGCGGATCACCGCCAACGCCGTCGCAGCCGGTGAGCGCACCGGCACGCCGCTACTCCGGCTGGCCCGCCCGGAGTGGACGCCCGGCCCCGGTGACCGCTGGACCCGCGTCCCCGACATCGCCGCGGCGGCCCGTGTCGTCGCCGACCGCGGCGGCCGCGTGTTCCTGACGACCGGCAGACAGGACGCTCACGCGTTCGCGGCGGTCGACGGCGCGTGGTTCCTGATCCGCGTCGTCGACCCGCCGTCCGGCCCGCTGCCCCCGCACCATGAGATCCTGGCCGCGCGCGGCCCCTATGGCCTGGACGACGAGCGCGCCCTACTCGCCGGCCACGCGATCACGCTCCTGGTCACCAAGAACAGCGGGGGAGAACTCACCCGGGCCAAGCTGACCGCCGCCGCCGAGGCCGGCCTCGAGGTCGTGATGGTCGACCGGCCGGCCGAACCGGTGGGGCTCGAGCGCCGCGATTCCGTCGCCGCGGTGCTGGACTGGCTGGTCACTGCCGACTGAGCGCCCGCGGCCCGCGTGACACACCTCGGCGACACGCAGAGCTGGGAGCGATCAGGCGTGGTCCGGATAGCTCCGCGGCGTATAGGCCAGGTCACCGCCGGGGCGCCGGACGATCCGGGTCTGCGACGAGCCCACGATTAGCAGGGTCCGCATGTCCACGGTCGACGGGTCGAACTCGGCGACGGTCAGCAGGCGCAGGCGCTCGCCGGGGCCGCCGACGTCGCGGCCCTGGATCAGCACCCGGCCGGGCGGGACGAGGGCGTCGAGCAAGGCCTGGAAGGCGAGGATCTGCTCGGTGCGTTTGCTCGACGCCGGGTTGTAGACCGCGAAGACGAGGTCGGCGGCGATCGCCGCGCGGATCCGCTGCTCGATCACCGACCAGGGTTTGAGCAGGTCGGAGAGGGAGAAGACGGCGAAGTCGTGCCCGAGGGGAGCGCCCACCGCGGCGGCGACGGCCTGGGCGGCGCTCACTCCGGGCAGCACCCGGACGGGCACATGCCGCCAGGCCGGTTCCGCGGCGACCTCGGCGACGGCGGTGGCCATCGCGAAGACCCCGGGGTCGCCCGAGGAGACGACGGCGACCCGCGCGCCGCGCGCGGCGAGGTCCAGCGCGAACGCGGCGCGCTCGACCTCGACCCGGTTGTCGGTGGCGTGCACCCGCTGCCCGGGGTGCGGGGTGAGGCGTTTCAGGTAGGTCGTGTAGCCGACCAGGTCGGTGGCCTCGGCGAGTGCGGCGGTGACCTGGGGCGTCGTCTGGTCGGACGGGCCGGGACCGAGACCGACGACGGTCACCTGGCCGGTCGTGCGAGACGGTTCCCCGGTCGTGAGGGTCGTTTCGACACGGACTTCGCCTAGCGGCTCGTCCGGCTCAACGGGCTGTCCAGGCAACTCGTCCGGCGGTGCGGGCCGTTGTAGCGGGGCGGGCTGTTGTCGTGGCTGGTCCGGAGGGGCGGGCTGTTCACGCAGCTGGTCCGGCGGTGAGGGCTGTTGTCGGAGCTGCTTCGGCGGTGCGGGCTGTTGTAGCGGCTCGCCGGGTTCAACGGGCTGTCCACGCAGCTCGTCCGGCGGGGCGGGCTGGTCTAGCGGCTCGTCCGGCGGGGCGGGTTGGTCTAGCGGCTGGTCCGGCGGGGTGGGGGGCTGTCCAAGCTCCTTGAGCCGGTCCGAGGCGTTAGCCGAGGAGCGTGTCGAAAGGACCGAACCGGCCAGCGGATTGTTCCGGCGGCCCGGGACCACGACGAGCGAGAAGTACGGCACCGACTCCGGGTCGACGTCGATCACCCGCTCGACGCGCTGGCGCGCGGTGGAGGCGCGCTCGACGTACCAGGCCTCGTCGAGCCGCCCGGCCTGGGCGAGGGCGTCGCGGACCTTGCCGAAGGTGCGCCCCAGCTTCATCACCGCCAGCGCCTCGCCCGAGCGGATGTGGGTCACCAGCTCGTCGTGCTCGGCGGTGCCGGGGAGCACGGTCAGCGTCTCTTCGCCCTCGACCAGCGGAATCCCCAGGGCGGCCGACGCGCCGCTGACGGACGTCACCCCGGGCACGATCTCGGCGTCGAACCGGTCGGCCAGCCGCTTGTGCATGTGCATGTACGACGAGAAGAACAGCGGGTCGCCCTCGGCGAGCAGCACCACGTCGCGCCCGGCGGCGAGATGCCCGGCGAGCAGTTCGGCGCTCTCGGTATAGAAGTCGGCCATCGCGCCGGCGTAGCCGCCGGGGTGGTCGGTGGTCTCCACGGTGAGCGGATACATCAGCCGCTCTTCGATCTGCCCATCGCGCAGATACGGGTCCGCGACCGACCGTGCGATCGAATTACCGTGGCGCGCACAGTGATAGGCGACCACCGGAGCCGCGGAGATGAGGCGCGCGGCCTTGACGGTGACGAGCTCGGGGTCGCCCGGGCCGAGTCCGACGCCGTACAGCCGTCCGGGCGTGCTCACCGGCGTCACTCCGCCGGGCTGGCGAGCGCGTTGATCGCGGCCGCGGTGATCGCCGAGCCGCCGCGGCGCCCGGTCACGGTGAGGAATTCCAGGTCGGTGCGGGCGGCCAGCGCCGCGCACGACTCGGCGGCGCCGACGAAGCCGACCGGGGCGCCGATGATCGCGGCGGGACGCGGCCAGCCGTCGTCGATCAGGTCGAGCAGTGCGAAGAGAGCGGTGGGGGCGTTGCCGATCGCGACCACCGAGCGCGCCAGGTCGTCGCGCCAGAACTCCAGCGCCGCAGCGGTTCTCGTCGTGCCCATGCGTGCGGCGAGATCGGCCAGGCCGGGCTCGCCCAGATGGCAGCGCACCGGGTTGTCGGCGGGCAGTCGTTTCCGGGTGATGCCGGAGGCCACCATGTTCGCGTCGCACAGGATCGGTCCGCCCGCGGCGAGCGCGGCCCGCGCCGCGGCGACGACGCCCGGTGAGGCGACCACGTCATCGGTGAGATCGGTCTGGCCGCTGGCGTGGATCATCCGCACGACCACCGGTTCCAGGTCGGCGGGAAACCGCGATAGGTCGGACTCGGCCCGGATGGTGGCAAAGGACTGGCGGTAGATGGCCGCCCCGTCTCGCAGATAGTCGCTCATGGCGGGACTCAGCCTACTGCCCGCCGAGCACGCGGACCGTCGCGCCCGGGGGACTGCCGCACCGCCGCGGGCAGCCGACCCAGTGCTCCGGCTCATCGAACCCGGCGCCGGCCTCGATCCGGTCGGCGAGGAGCCGCCGGACGTCGGCGCCGCTGCGGGCGCAGCCGGGCGAACCGGTGCAGGCACTGGCCCGGGTCCACGGTGAGGCCGCGTCGAACACGAAACCCATCGGTGCCAGGACCCGGACGACGGTCTCGGCCACTCCCTCGGTGAGGTCGGTGATCAGCAGTTCGCGGTCGGGCGTGACGATGAGCGTGGAACCGATGGCCGCGGCGAACTGGGCCTGGCGCGCCGACAGCCGGCCGAACGGGGTCACCGTTCCGAGCAGTACCCGGCCGTCGTCCTGGCCGAACCAGCCGACGCGCGGCCCGGGTACCGAGTCGCCGGACACCGGGGCCGCGCCCGAGGCGCCCCAGGCGGCGAGATCGCGGTGCAGCGATTCCCGCGCCTGTTCCGGCAGGTCGGCGATCCGCCACTCGTCGTCGCGGCAGGCCAGGAACTGCCGGGCGACGTCGAGCATCGCCTCGGCGGCGCCCGCCAGCGGTACGACGCGGCCGGTTCGTCGCCCGGCGACCACCAACTCGGCGCCGTCGGCGCCGTCCCAGACGCCGACGACGTCCGGGGTGCGGCGCAGGACGTCGCCGCGGCCGTCGTCGAGGCCGAACCAGAAGCGTCCGGAGAGTGCGGTGGTCTCGTCCGCGTCGGCGAGCGCCGCGGACAGGCGGTCGGCCACGGCCCAGAGTTCGCCGGTCCCGCCGAGACGGCCGGTGAACGGGGAGACGACGATGTTGCGCACCCTGTCGTGGGCGGCGCTGCCGGCCAGACCGGCGGCGACCATCGCCTCGGCGAAGGCCGGGACATCCGCCTCGGCGATACCGCGGACCTGCACGTTCGCACGGCCGGTGAGTTCGAGGTGTCCGTCGCCGAACCGCTCGGCCGCCGTGGCCAGGGCTTCGAGTCGATCCGGCAGAATGCGGCCGCCGGAGAGCCGGAGCCGGGCGATGTGGCCGTCGGCCGCCGCGTGCGTCGCGAAGACCCCGGGGCAACGGTCGGCGGGTCTGCTCACTTCACCAGCGTAGAACGCATGGGAGCGCCCCGGCGACGCGCACGGTTGACCGTACCGTGGCGTATTCGGTGGAGTCGGGTCCGCACGGTGGGTGTTCTCCCAGGTCACGAGGCTCCGACGCGATTCCTACTCCACAGTTGGGACACGATCGGCGGGCAATCACGTCCGGTGGATAAGCTGACCGGGCAAGCGATCGACGCGGAAGCCGGTGCGAGTCCGGCGCGGTCGCGCCACTGTGTGGCCCGGCGCCGACGCCGGGCCGAGTCAGACCCGCGCCGGTCAGCGGCCCGCCCGTCCCGGGCGGCCGTCGAACCGTCGACGCCGGGCGCGCCACCCGGCAGGGAGTAGGCCCACGCCCGTGATCACGCTGCTGTCCACCTCGGACACCGACCTGCGCACCGCCGCCACCAGCGGCGCCGACTATCGGGTGGCCAACCCGTCGCGGCTGCTGCTCGATGAGGTCCCCGGCCTGATCGAGGGCGCCGATCTCGTGGTGGTCCGCCTCCTCGGCGGCCGTCGCGCCTGGGAGGAAGGACTCGACGCGGTGCTGGCCGGCTCGGCACCGGTGGTCGTGCTGTCCGGCGAGCTGAACCCGGACCCCGATCTGATGTCGCTCTCCACGGTCCCGGCCGGTGTCGCCGCGCAGGCGCACAGCTACTTCGTCGCCGGTGGCCGGGAGAACCTGAAACAGGTGGCGGGTTTCTTGTCCGACACGGTGCTGCTCACCGGTCTGGGATTCGAGCCGCCGGTCGAGACGCCGAACTGGGGCGCGCTGGACCGCGCCGCCGTTCCGCTCTCTGAGCCGTCCGTTCCGCTCCCTGAGCTTGTCGAAGGGACGCCGCGCATCGGCGTGCTCTACTACCGTGCCCAGCATCTCGCGGGCAACACCGAGTACATCGATGCGCTCTGCGGCGCGCTGGAGCACGCGGGGGCGCGTGCCGAGGGGATCTTCTGCGCCTCGCTGCGGGCCGCGCCGGACGACCTGATCGAGCGTCTCGGCTCATTCGATGCGCTCGTCGTCACCGTGCTCGCGGCCGGCGGCACCACCCCGGCGACCGCCGGCGCGGGCGGCGATGACGAGGCATGGAACGTGGAACGTCTTGCCGCCCTTGACATTCCGATCCTGCAGGGCCTGTGCCTCACCTCATCGCGGGAGGATTGGGCGGCCAGCGACGACGGCATGTCGCCGCTCGACGTCGCCAGCCAGGTGGCGGTCCCGGAATTCGACGGCCGCATCATCACCGTGCCGTTCTCGTTCAAGGAATTCGACGACAACGGGCTCCCGTACTACGCGCCCGACGCCGAGCGCTGCGCCCGCGTGGCCGGGATCGCGGTGGCGCACGCCCGGCTGCGGCACCTCGCGGCGGCGGACAAGCGGGTCGCCCTGCTGCTGTCGGCGTACCCGACCAAGCACGCCCGGATCGGCAACGCGGTCGGTCTGGACACCCCGCGCTCACTGATCCACCTGCTCCGGTCGCTCGGCGCGGCCGGGTACGTCCTCGGCGACGGCGCGATCCCCGGCCTGGGCGGCACCCCGGCCGACGACGACCCCGATGCGCTCATGCACGCCCTCATCGACCAGGGCGGCCAGGACGCCGACTGGCTCACCGAGGACGCCCTGGCGGCGAACCCGATCCGGGTGAGTGCCGCCGACTACACGGCCTGGTTCCAGCGGCTGCCCGAGGGCCTGCGCGGCGACGTCGTGGAGCATTGGGGCCCGCCGCCCGGGGAGTTGTTCGTCGATCGCACACACGACAAGGACGGCGAGATCGTCATCGCCGCAATGGTTTTCGGCAACGTCGTCCTGCTGGTGCAGCCGCCGCGCGGTTTCGGCGAGAATCCCGTCGCGATCTATCACGACCCCGATCTGCCGCCGAGCCACCACTACCTGGCCAGCTACCGCTGGCTGGCTTCACGAGCCGAGACCGACGGGTGGGGCTTCGGCGCCGACGCGATCGTGCACATCGGCAAGCACGGCAACCTGGAATGGCTGCCCGGCAAGAATCTGGCGATGTCCGCCGACTGCGGCACCGACGCCGCGCTCGGCGACCTGCCGCTGATCTACCCGTTCCTGGTGAACGACCCGGGTGAGGGCACCCAGGCCAAGCGCCGCGCGCACGCCGTCCTGGTCGACCACCTGATCCCGCCGATGGCCCGGGCCGAGACCTACGGCGACATCAACCGCCTGGAACAGCTGCTCGACGAGCACGCCAACATCACCGCGCTCGACCCGGCCAAGCTCCCGGCGATCCGCCAGCAGATCTGGACGCTGCTCACCGCCGCGAAGATGGATCACGATCTCGGCCTCACCGAGCGCCCCGAGGAGGACGTCTTCGACGACATGCTGCTGCACGTCGACGGCTGGCTCTGCGAGATCAAGGACGCCGCGATCCGCGACGGCCTGCACGTGCTCGGCCAGGCGCCGGACGCCGAGATGGAGATCGACCTGGTGCTCGCGATGCTGCGTGCCCGGCAGCTGTGGGGAGGTAGCCGTACGCTGCCCGGTCTGCGTGAGGCGCTGGGGCTCGACGAGGAGGCCGGCGAGCGCCGCGAGGTGGACCGGATCGAGGGGATCGCGCGCGAGCTGGTGACGACGTGCGCGGCAGGGGACTGGGCGCCGGAGGCGATTTCCGTCGCTGCGCAAGGGCATCCGGACGCGGTCGGGGACATCCTTCGGTTCGCCGGCGAGGAGGTGGTGCCGCGGCTGCGCGCGACGTCGTGCGAGATCGACCGGGTGCGCCGCGCCCTGAACGGCGGCTTCATCCCGGCCGGGCCGAGCGGGTCGCCGCTGCGCGGTCTCATCAACGTGCTGCCCACCGGCCGCAACTTCTACTCGGTGGACCCGAAGGCGGTGCCGTCGCAGCTCGCCGCCGAGACCGGCCGCGCCCTGGCGGACTCGCTGGTGGAGCGGTACGTCGCCGATCACGGTGAGTACCCGAAGTCGGTCGGTCTGTCGGTGTGGGGGACCAGCGCCATGCGGACCAGCGGCGATGACATCGGCGAGGTGCTCGCGCTGCTCGGCGTCACGCCGGTCTGGGACGAGGCCTCGCGCCGCGTCACCGGCCTGGAACTGATTCCGCTGGCAGAACTGGGCCGTCCGCGGATCGACGTCACGATCCGCATCTCCGGGTTCTTCCGGGACGCCTTCGCGCACGTCGTCACCATGCTCGACGATGCCGTGGCGCTCGCGGCCGACGCCGACGAGCCGGACGCGCAGAACTACGTCGCCGCGCACGCCCGGGCGGCGCTGGCCGAGCACGGTGATGCGCGTCGTGCCACCACCCGCGTCTTCGGTTCGCGACCCGGCACCTACGGCGCGGGCCTGTTGCAGCTCATCGACTCGAAGCAGTGGCGGACCGACGACGACCTCGCCGCGGTGTACACCGAGTGGGGCGGCTACGCCTACGGGCGCGACCTGGACGGCGTGCCGGCCGTCGACGACATGCGCGCGGCCTATCGCCGGATCGCGGTCGCCGCGAAGAACACCGACACCCGCGAGCACGACATCGCCGACTCCGACGACTACTTCCAGTTCCACGGCGGCATGGTCGCCACCGTCCGATCGCTGACCGGGGAGTCACCGGAGGCGTACATCGGCGACTCGACCCGGCCGGACACCGTCCGCACCCGCACGCTGTCCGAGGAGACCGCGCGCGTGTTCCGGGCGCGCGTCGTGAACCCGCGCTGGCTCTCCGCGATGCGCAAGCACGGGTACAAGGGTGCCTTCGAGATGGCCGCCACCGTCGACTATCTCTTCGGGTACGACGCCACCACCGACGTCGTCGCCGACTGGATGTACGAGAAGCTCACCGAGCAGTACGTGCTCGACGAGACCAACCGGGAGTTCCTGGAGCAGTCCAACCCGTGGGCCCTGCACGGTATCGCCGAACGCCTGCTGGAGGCGGCCGAGCGCGAGATGTGGCACGCCCCGCCCGCCGAGCTCCTGGACCAGCTCCGCCGCGTCTACCTCGACGCCGAGGGTGAGATCGAGGGCCGGCGCGAGGAGTAGCCGTCGCGCGGGACGGGCAGTCGGTCGAGTCATCGGTCGTGCCGGTCGGATCGCCGTCATGACGATCGAGCGGAGTCGAGACCACCCGCCTGTCAGGGGGTGATCTCGACTCCGCTCGATCGTCATGGAGGCTCGATCGTCATGGAGGCTCGATCGTCATGGAGGCTCGATCGTCATGGAGGCTCGATCGTCATGGAGGCTCGATCGTCATGGAGGGTCGCGCCGGCAGGAGCGCAGGACCGCGCGGACGGCGAGACCGGCGAGGAGCGCCCAGAAGGCGGCGCTGACGCCCAGCATCGTGACACCGGAGGCGGCGGTCGCGAAGGTGACGACCGCCGGGGTCTGCTCACCGGCCTCGGCGAGTGCGGCACGCAGCGAGGCGGCGAGCGTGCCGATCAGGGCGAGTCCGGCGACGGCGGCGACCACACCGGCCGGTGCCAGCGCCATGAGCGTGCCGACCGCGGCCGAGCCGACACCGAGCGCGATCATGACGACGCCCGAGGTCACGCTCGCGATCCAGCGCTTCGACCGGTCGGGGCCCGCCTCCGGTCCGGCCGCGAGTGCGGCGCTGATCGCGGCGAGATTGACGGCGTGCCCGCCGGCCGGCGCACCGGCGACGGTGCCGATCCCGGTGATCACCATCGACCGTCGCCAGGGCACGTCGTAGCCGAATCCCTTCATCACCGCGACGCCGGGCACGTTCTGCGATGCCATTGTCACCAGATAGAGCGGCAGCGCGATCCCGATCGCGGCGGCGAGCGTGAACCGCGGCGCGGTGATCTCCAGCCGCGGCACCAGGGAGGCGGCTGTCACCGCGTCTCCCGATACCGCGAGGTGCACGCCGATCACGACGGCCGCGGCGAGAAACGCCAGTGGCGCGGCCCACCGGGGCAAGAATCGCAGGGCCAGCAGCCAGACGACGATCACCGGCGCGACCGCGGCGGGGTTCTCGGCGAGGCCGGTGATCGGCCCGAGGCAGAGCTGAAAGAGGATCCCGGCGAGCATCGCCTGCGCGATCGAGGTGGGAATGCGGACGATCAGTTCACCCAGCCACGGCACGACGCCGGTGAGCACGATGAGCACGCCCGTGAGCAGGAAAGCCCCGACCGCGGCCGGCCAGCCGCCGTGGACGGCGCCGGTGGCCGCCAGCAGCGCGGCCCCCGGCGTCGACCAGGCGACGGTGATCGGCGTCCGGGTCCACCCGGCGAGCACGATGGACCCCGCGCCCATGAGGACGCTCACGGCGAGCAGGCCGCTCGCCGCCTGGTCGTGGTCGGCCCCGACCGCGGTGAGTCCGGCGAGGACGACGACGAACGAACTCGTGAACGCCACCAGCGCCGACACCACGCCGGCCGACACCGGCCGCATCAGGTCACTCGATGCCCGCATTCGTTCGCTCTCCATCGTTCCGCGCCCCTCGTCGACGGCGCGGTGGCGACGCTACCGCCCGGTGCCGGCGGGCCGTCGCGGGCCCTCGCCCGGGTCTCGGGAGCAAATCCGGGCCGTCGTGCGTTGTAGAGGTAAGCAGTCGCACACGCGCGTCTCGCGTGGGAAGGTCGGAGTATGAAGCGCTGGATGTTTCTCGGGTACCTCGTGGTGGAGATCGCCGCGTTCTGGGCGATGGGGCACTTCCTCGGGTGGGCCTGGGCCATCGTCATCACCATCGCCGCCGGAGCCGTCGGTTTCGCCGTGCTCGGGCGCCGCGCCCGGGAGATCATCACTGCCGCCCGCACCCCGGCACCCGAAGGCGCCGGCCCCGGCCGGACGCTGACCGACTCGGCGCTCTTCGCCGGCGCCGCGCTGCTGACCATCCTCCCGGGCGTGGTCAGCACCCTCCTCGGTCTCATCCTGCTGGCCCCGCCGATTCGCCGGCGTCTGCGGCCGGTGGTCGCCGCCGCCGCGACGCGCCGCGCGACCGTCTTCGCGCAGCGCGTCACGATCGCCGGGATGACCCCCAACGGCTACGTCGACGGCACCGTCGTGGACGACGGCCGCGCCGAGGGCAGCGTGATCGTCGACATGACGGTCCGCAATCCCGACGGCACCATCCGCCACGACCTACCCGCGCTGCCGCCCGCCAAGGAGTTCTGAGGCTCTGGAAGACTGACGGGGTGACCACGCAGCTCCTCCTCGGCGGCCTCGTCTATTCCTCGCCCGCGGTGCCGGACGCCACCGCGATGGCGATCACCGACGGCACCATCGTCTGGGTCGGCAGCGACGACGTCGGACGGGCCCTGCACCCGGACGCCGAGGTGGTGGACCTGCGGGGACGGTTCGTCAGCCCCGGATTCGTCGACTCCCACGTCCACCTCACCGACACCGGTCTCGCGCTGGGCGGGCTCGACCTGTCCGCGGTGCGCAGCCGATCGGAGTGCCTGCGGGAACTGGCGTCGTACGTGGCCGTCAGCGGGGACGACGTGATCTGGGGCTTCGGCTGGGACGCGTCGGCCTGGGTCGATGCCGGACCGGGCGAGGATCAAGCGCCGTCGACCGCCGACCTGGATGCCGTCGCCGGACCGCGGGCGGTCTATCTGGCCCGGATCGACGAGCACTCGGCAGCGGCGTCCTCGGCCCTGCGGGAGCGGGTCGACGGCCTCGCCGGCGAGCCCGGATACGACCCGCAGGCCCCGCTGATCGCCGACGCCCACCACCGGGTGCGGCGCGCCGCCCGCGCGCTGATCAGTCCCGAGGGACGTCGCCGCGCCCAAGTGCGCGCCCTCGACCACGCCGCCGCCCACGGGGTGGTGGCCGTGCACGAGAACGGCGGCCCGGACATCAGCGGCCTCGACGACTTCCGGTCCCTCGCCGGCCTCGACCACCCCGTGCTGGTCCGCCGCTACTGGGGTCAGCTCACCGGCACCGCCGAGGAGGCCCGCGCACTCGTCGCCGAGACCGGTGCCGACGCCATCGGCGGCGACCTGTTCGTCGACGGTGCCCTCGGTTCGCACACCGCGCTGCTGAGCGAGCCGTACACCGACGATCCGGCGACCCGCGGCGTCGAATACCTCACGCTCGAGGAGATCCGCGCCCACCTGCGCGCCACCACCGAGGCCGGGATCCAGGCCGGGTTCCACGTGATCGGTGACGAGGCCGCGGCGCTGGTCGCCACCGCCATGGCCGAACTGGCCGACGAACTCGGCACCCCGGCCCTCGCGCGCTGCGCGCACCGTCTGGAGCACGCCGAGATGGTGACGCCCGAGCAGGCCGAACTGTTCGCGCGCTGCGGCGTCGTCGCCAGCATGCAACCGCTGTTCGACGCCGCCTGGGGTGGCCCGGGGCAGCTGTACGAGCAGCGGCTGGGTGACCGTGGCACACGGCTCAACGACTTCGCCGCGATCGCGAAAGCCGGTGTGACACTGGCGCTCTCCAGCGATGCGCCGGTCTGTCCGATCGATCCGTGGGCCACCGTGCGCGCGGCGGCACACCATCATCAGCCCACCAGCGCGATCTCGCCGCGCGCCGCCTTCGCGGCGGCCACCCGCGGCGGCTGGCGCGCGGGCGGCGTGAACGACGGGGTCACCGGCACGCTGGTCCCCGGCGCGCCCGCCCACTACGCGGTGTGGGAGGTCGACGAGCTGGTGGTGGCGGCCTCACACGCCGGGGTGCAGCGGTGGTCCACCGATCCGCGGTCGCGAGTGCCGGCCCTGCCGGACGTCGCGCCCGGCGCTCGCCTTCCGCAGTGCGTGATGACCGCGGTCGCCGGCACGGTGATCTACTCGCGGGACGAGCCCGAGACGGTGAGCGGCCGGTGAGGGACCGGTCGTTCTGGCTGCGGGAACTCGTCGCCGCCGGGGCCGGAGTGCTGCTGTACCTGGCGTTCCCGCCGATCGGGCTCTGGCTGCTCGCACCGGTCGGCCTGGGGCTGCTCTACGCCTGCCTGACGCTGGGCCGCCCGGGGCCGAAGCTGGGCGCGCTCACCGGATTCGTGTTCGGGCTGGGCTTCTTCCTGCCGCTGCTGCCGTGGATCGGCGTCTACGTCGGCGCGCTGCCGTGGATCGCGCTGGCGGTGGTGTGCGCCGGCTATCTCGCGCTGTTCGGCGCGATCGCGACGGTCACCATGCGCCGCCGCGGCCCGCGCTGGACCTTCGGTTCGGCCGGCACCGGCTCGGAACTGTCGGTCGCCGCGCCGCTCTGGTTCGCGCTGTGCTGGACCGCCGTGGAGTGGCTGCGATCGTCGTTCCCCTTCGGCGGATTCCCTTGGGGCGCCGCCGCTTTCAGTCAGACCGAGGGCTTCTTCCTGCCCTTCGCGCGCTGGTTCGGGGTGCCCGGGTTGTCGTTCATCCTGGCGCTGACCGGTGCGGGCGTCGCGGCCGTGGTGATCGCCCTGGCCGGTCGTCGTATCGCCCCCGCCGCGGTGGCCTGCGCGCTCGTGCCGCTCGCGCTCGCCGGGACCGCGCTGGGCACGGCGCCGTCGCCCACCGGCGGCAAGACACTCGAGGTGGCGGCGATCCAGGGCAACGTGCCGCGCCTCGGTCTGGAGTTCAACGAACAACGACGTGCCGTTCTCGACAACCACTTCCGCGAGACCCTGAAGCTGGCCGAGGATGTCGACGCCGGACGACGCCCGCGCCCGCAGGTGGTGCTGTGGCCGGAGAACGCGTCGGACATCTCGCCACTGGACAACCCCGACGCCGCCCGGGAGATCCGCGCCGCCGTGAGCGCCACCGGCGTGCCGATCGTCTTCGGCACGCTCCTGGTCGGCGACGATGACCGGCCCACCAACTCGGTGCTGGTCTGGGGCGTCGAACCCGGCGGTCTCGGCGCGCCGGCGCCGTCGGCCCGATACGACAAGCACATCGTCCAGCCGTTCGGGGAGTACCTGCCGTGGCGGAGCTTCTTCTCGATGTTCTCGTCGTACGCCGACATGGCCGGCAACTTCCGGGCCGGCACCGGACGGTCGGTGCTGCCCGTGCAGACGAACGACGGCCGCGTGCTCCTCGGGGTATCGACGTGCTGGGAGGTGGCCTTCGACCGGTCGCCGCGCCGGGCGGTGCGCGAGGGCGCGCAACTGCTGTTCGTGCCGACCAACAACGCGACCTTCGGCAAGACCCACATGACCTACCAGCAACTCGCGATGTCACAGGTCCGGGCGGTCGAGACCGATCGCGCCGTCGCCGTCGCCGCGACCAGCGGCGTCAGCGCCCTCATCGCCCCGGACGGGCGGGTGCTGACCAACAGTGAGATCTTCACCCCGGCGATCCTGCAGGCGGCCCTGCCGCTGCGCACCGGGGAGACGCTCGCGGTGCGTCTCGGTGTCTGGCCTCAGGTGATTGCCCTGCTTGCCACACTCGCCGGATTTTTGTCCGCGCTGGCCAGACCGACTAGGTTCTATACGTTGCCGGATAGGAAGACGAGGGGACAAGCATGACGAGTACGGAGCAGATCGTCGGCCCACAGGGTGCCGGCGGCCTCGTCGTGATCCCGACGTTCAACGAGAAGGACAACCTGCCGATCATCGTCGGGCGGCTCCTCGGCGCCCTGCCCGACATCCATGTCCTGGTGGTCGACGATTCCAGCCCGGACGGCACCGGTGAGATCGCCGAGAAGCTCGCGGCCGAGGATGCGGCCCGCTCGCAGGCTCCCGGCGCCGCGGCCGAGGACGCGGCCGGTCGCATCCACGTCATGCACCGGACCGTGAAGGACGGCCTCGGCAAGGCCTACCTGGCCGGATTCGCCTGGGGTCTGGACCGCGACTACCCGGTGATCGTCGAAATGGACGCCGACGGCAGCCACGCCCCGGAACAGCTGTCGCGGCTGCTGGACGGCATCAACGGTGGCGCCGACCTGGTGATCGGCTCGCGGTACGTGCCCGGTGGTGAACTGGTCAACTGGCCCAAGCGCCGCGAGATCCTGTCCAAGGGCGCCAACACCTATGCCCGACTCGCCCTGGGCAGTTCGATCCGCGACATCACCGCCGGCTACCGTGCGTACCGCGCCGAGGTGCTGCGGGCCATCGGGCTCGACGACGTCGAGTCCGCCGGCTACTGCTTCCAGATCGACCTCGCCTGGCGCGCCCTGCAACACGGATTCACCGTCCGGGAGGTGCCGATCACCTTCACCGAGCGGGAGATCGGCGAGTCGAAGATGGACGGCGGCGTGATCGCCGAGTCATTCATCAACGTCGCCCGCTGGGGCTGGCAGGGCCGCACCGCACGCTTCCGGAAGTAGCGGCCCGCCGTCGCATCCCCGCCGGCCGACACCGAGCCTTCGCCCGACCACGACTGGCGGCTCCGGAATCATTCCGGAGCCGCCAGTCGTCATGCCGTCTGTCGCGCTAGGTGTACTTCCCCGACACGTTGTGAACATCTGAGGTGAAGTGAAGACCTCCGGGCAGGATGTGGGTTACCACACTGACATCAAGCCACGGAGGTCTTCATGGTCCACGCTAACGCACCCTTGACGCCGGAGGGCAGACGACGCCTGGCGGTGCTGATCGTCGAGGACGGTTGGCCGCTGCGGCGGGCCGCGCAACGGTTCCAGGTCTCCCCGGCCACGGCCAAGCGGTGGGCCGACCGGTACCGCGCCGGCCAGGAGCTGACCGACCGTAGTTCCCGTCCCAGGACCTGTCCGGCGCGTCTGGACCGGCGAACCGAGCGGAGGATCATCGGCCTGCGGTTCACCCGCCGCTGGGGACCACACCGCATCGCCTACCACCTGCGGCTTCCGCGTTCGACCGTGGGCAGAGTCCTGACTCGATACCGGATGCCGCCGCTGGCGCACCTGGACCAGGCCACCGGGCTGCCGGTGCGCCGGCCCACGCCCAAGAGGTACGAAGTCGACCGTCCCGGCCGGCTGGTCCATGTCGACATCAAGAAACTCGGCCGAATCCCTGACGGCGGCGGATGGCGGGTCCATGGACGCGGCTCGGCCCAGGACCTCAGAGCCGGGCGGCACCGTGACCAGGCTGCCCGCGGCGGCGCAGCAGGATCGCGGGGCTACCGGTACCTGCACCACGCCGTCGATGACCACTCGCGCGTGGCGTATTCGGAGATCCTCGATGACGAACGTAAGGAGACCGCGGCAGGGTTCTGGGAACGGGCCAACGCGTTCTTCGCCGAGATCGGAGTCACCGTGACCGCGGTGATGACCGATAACGGATCCTGCTACCGCTCGCGTGTGTTCGCCGCGGCCCTGGGCCCGAGTATCAAGCACAAGCGGACCAGGCCGTACCGGCCCCAGACCAACGGGAAAGTCGAACGCTTCAACCGGACGCTGGCCGCCGAATGGGCCTACGCCGCCCCGTACACCAGTGACACCGAACGCGCAGCGGCCTACCAGCACTGGCTGCACCACTACAATCACCACCGACCCCACACCGGGATCGGTGGCCTCGTCCCCTCAGCCCGCGTTCACAACCTCACGGGGAAGTACAGCTAGGCGGTGCCGCCGCGGCGGCGCGTCTTCAGCAGATCCAGGCGCTCGGTGAGCAGGACCTCCAGCTCCTCCTCGGAGCGGCGCTCGAGCAGCATGTCCCAGTGCGTGCGCGGGGGCTTCACCTTCTTCTCCTCCGGCTCGGCGCCCTCGAGGATGGTGCCCTCCATACCGTTCTTGCACGGCCAGGTGCCGGGCACCTCGGCATCGTCGGCGAACGGAATGTCGAAGATCTCGCCGTTGTCGGTGCGGTACTGGACGATGCGGCGGGGTGCGAGGTCGTGATCGCGGTCGGTCTCGTAGCTCACCGCGCCCAAACGGCTTCCGCGGAGTACTCGATCAGCCATGTAGCCCCATTTCTCTCATGGTCAGGGTTTCTTCTTACTTCAGGTCAACAGAACCATCTTACGCGTCCGGAACGATCCGGGCAGGCGCGCGGTAGGGTCGCACCCGTGACCGAAACCGCCGAGCGATCCGGCCGCCGCCGTCCGTACGCGTGCGCGTGGTGCGGACGGGAGATGGTCGACTCCGCGACCGGACGACGCCGCAAGTACTGCAAGCGCTCGTGCCGGCAGCGCGCCTACGAACAGAGAACGCTCACCGAGGGCACGGCTATTCCCGGCGACGCGCTGATCCTCTCGCCCGACGAGGTCACCGCGCTCGGCGACCGGATGTTCGCGCTGCGCTGCGCCGCCGAAGACCTGGACACGGCGCTGCGCGAAGGCGAGGAGCCGGCCGTCGTCGCACAGATGTCCGCCGAGCTGGTGCGGCTGGCCCGGGAGGCCGAGCGTCTCCGGTGATCGCGCCGGGTCCTGAACTACAGTGAGTCGTGTGAACCCACCCGCGGACCGCGATGCGAATGTTCCCGGCGATGCCGTGGTCCCCGCCCGCGAGCCGGCCGCCACGCCGCTGCAGCGGGCCGGGGTGCTGCTGGCCCGGACCGACGCGAGTGCCCCGATGGTGCGGGCCGCGCAGTTCGCCCGGAAACTGGTGCCGCCCGAGCAGGTCGCGCGTGGACACTCGACGACGCTGGACCGGCTCGCGCGGGCGGTGGAGGACGTCAACGCCGACCGGCCGAGCGCGGTGCGCGAACTCGGCCTGGCGACGGTGGGCGTCTGGCAGGCGCTGAGCGGGCGGCGCGCGCCCGATCCCGCCGAGCCGACCGAGGTGACGATCCTGTTCACCGATCTGGTCGACTTCTCGCGGTGGGCACTGAACGCGGGCGACGATCAGGTCCTGCGGCTGATGCAAGAGGTGAACGACGTGTGCGAGCGCGTGGTCGTCGCGCACTGCGGTCAGGTGGTCAAGACGCTCGGCGACGGCATGATGGCGGTCTTCGCCGACGGCGCCGAGGCCATCGAGGCGGCCCACGAGGCCACCGACGCGGTCAGTGCGATCCAGGTCGAGTCGTACCGGCCCGCGCTGCGCGCCGGGGTGCACACCGGTACACCGCGGGCCGTCGGCGACGATTTCCTCGGCGTCGACGTCAACATCGCGGCCCGGGTCTGCGCCGCGGCCGGCGCCGGGGAGGTGTACGCCAGCGGGCCGACGCTGGAACTCGCCGGTGTCGAGAACTACGCGGTCAAGCGCCGGCGGTTCAAGGCGAAGGGTGTCCCGAAAGACCTGAAGGTGTATCGCGTGATCCCGCGATATGACACTGATCACACCGGGCTCGCCGGGACGTGAACGGCGGGTTCGGCGACGACGAGCTCGAGGCCTTCTACGCCGAGATCGAGCGCGCGACGGCCGCCCGCCACGCCCCGCGCCGCAAGCGGGAACGCCCGGTGAACTACGAGCCGCCGATCTGTCCGACCCCGGAGAAGATCGCCTATCCTTCGCTGGCCGCCGTCACCGGCGCGATCCTGGCCCTCTCCGCGGGTGCACGCCGCCCACCGACGCTGAGTTGCTACGAATGCTCGTGCGGTGCGTGGCATCTGACCAGGTCACGGCGCCGCTAGATGCACGAGAGCCCCGGCCGGCGGCCGGGGCTCTCGCTACATGTGGGGCGTATCAGGAACGGCGTCCCGCGCTGCCGAGAACGGCGACGGGCGTGTGCGCGACCTGCATGTTCAGCCGGTCGGCGGCGCTCATGTGCATACGCTGATTCAGGCGGCGCGTGATGCCACGCACCCTCGACGACAGATCGGGACTGGTGCGATTGCGCATATCGTCCTCCTCCTTTGATCGTTTACTGTCCTCCCTTTTGTAACCATCCGGCAAGGTCAAGTCAAGCTGCGTTGCCCGCGTGTTCACTTTTCGTTCACCTTGACGGGCGGGGGTTCACCCGGTCGCGACCCCGGCCGCCCGGATCATTCGGCGACGAGCGCGGCCAGGCGTTCCACCTCCGCGATCGAGCCGGGGGAGACCAGCATGGTGGTCACGCCGGCGGCCTCCCAGCGGGCGATCTGCGCACGAACGTGCGCTTCGTCGCCGACGATCGCCGAATCGTCGACCACCTCGTCGGGGATGATCGCAGCGGCCTCGTCCTTGCGGCCGGCGCGGAACAGGGCCGTCACCTCGTCGACCACCTCGGCGTAGCCCATGCGCCGGTAGACCTCGGCGTGGAAGTTGGTGTCCTCGCTGCCCATGCCGCCCATGTAGAGCGCCAGGAAGGGTTTGATCCCGGCGTAGGCGGCGGCCGTGTCGTCGGTGAGGACGATCTGGGCGGTCGCGCAGATCTCGAAGGTCTCGCGGGTCCGGCGGGCGCCGGCCCGGGCGAAGCCCTCGTCGAGCCATTCGTTGTAGGTGTCGGCCATCCGCGGGGTGTAGAAGAGCGGCAGCCAGCCGTCGGCGATCTCCGCCGCCAGGGCGATGTTCTTGGGTCCCTCGGCGCCGAGGTAGACCGGGATGTCGGCGCGCAGCGGGTGAACGATCGGCTTGAGCGGCTTGCCCAGGCCGGTCGCCTTCTCGCCACGGTAGGGAAGCGGGTAGTGGTCGCCGTCGGACGTGACCGGCGCCTGCCGCGCCCAGACCTGGCGCATGATGTCGATGTACTCGCGGGTGCGGGCCAGCGGCCGTGCGAACGACTGGCCGTACCAGCCCTCCACGACCTGCGGGCCGGAGACGCCGAGACCGACGATGTGCCGCCCGCCGGACAGGTGGTCGAGGGTCAGCGCCGCCATCGCGCACGAGGTGGGGGTGCGGGCCGACATCTGCAACACCGATGTGCCGAGCCGGAGACGCTGCGTCCGGCTGCCCCACCACGCGAGCGGCGTGTAGGCGTCCGAGCCCCAGGCTTCGGCGGTGAAGATCGCGTCGAAGCCGGCCGTTTCCGCGGCGTCGACCAGTTCGGCGTGATTGTGCGGGGGCTGCGCACCCCAGTACCCAAGTTGCAGACCGAGTTTCATGGATCTCAATCTACAAAGCCGCCGGGCCGGCCGGGACCGCTGTCCGATATCGACCGAGTTCAGACGGTCCAGGGATTGATGAGGTCGATACCGATGTTCTGAAAATCCTTGATGTTCCGGGTGGCGAGAGTGGCGTCTTCCGCCGCGCAGATCGCCGCTATCTGGGCGTCCGCGGCGCCGATCGGAAGGCCGAGTCGTTCGCGTTCGGTGACGATCTCGGCGTAGTGGACCGCGGCGACGGAGTCGAACGGAAGGATCCGTCCGGCGAGATCTTCGTCGAGCACTGCCGTGATCGCGGCGGCGAGGGCCGTCCGCCGGCGGCCCGCGGGTAGCCGGGCGGCACCGTAGAGCAGCTCGGCCGAGGTCACCGCGGTGGTCGCGGTATCCGCGGCGTCTTGATCGTCGAGCCATTCGAGGACGTGCCGATCTGGTTCCGGGCGGAACAACTCCGACAAGACGTTCGTGTCGAGGACGATCATTCGAGGTCTGCCGCCCGCGGCGCGTCGGTGGCTCGGGAGGTCTCGAAGTCGCCGAGTTCGGCGAATCGTGCATGGATCCGGCTGCCCAGGCCGGAGCGCTTCGGTGAGCGAGTCAGGTCGTCCTCGAGGATGGCGCGCACTTCCGCTTCCATGGAGCGGCCGTGCTGTGCGGCTCGTACACGCAGCTTGGCATGCAGGTCGTCATCGAAACCCCGGATGGTGAGTGTGGCCATGATCCCTCCCCGTGACGCTCTGCAGTCGATGACTGCAATGCTAGCAGTAGATCAGGTGCGGGTGAAGAGCCAGACCTGTTCGGCCCGCCAGCAGGTGAAGGCGGTGAGGAGCAGGACGGCGAACCGGGCGAGGTCGGCGAGACGTCCGCCGGCGCGCGCCGAGGCCGGGACCCCGACGGCGACCAGGGCCGCCGCGGTCAGCGCGTAGCCGGTGAAGACCTCCGGGCGCGCCGGCTCGGCGGTGTGCCGCACCCAGGCGAAGAAGCCGGTGGCCAGCCACGACAGCGCGGCCACGATGATCAGCGCCGTCGCCGCGTCCGGCCAGCGCGGCGGTTCCCGCCGCAGCGCGCGGATCAGCGACCACACCGCGCAGGCGAGGATCACGCCGCAGACCAGGGCGCCGGCGGTGCGGTTCACTGCGCGTGGCGCTGGGCGGCCGCGCGCTTGCGGCGGCGTTTGGTCGCGGTGCGGAACTGCCAGGTGCTGAGCCCGGTGATCATCAGCGCGAGCGGGGTCAGACCGAAGAGGAACCAGAGGGCCCGCCACCAGCCGTTGACGGACTGCCCGTAGTGCAGGGTCGGCTGCGCCCACTGGTCGATGATCGTGTTGGACACGGTCTTCGGCGGCCCGGAGAACACTTTGACGATCGTCGGATCGTGCGCGTCGACGCCGATGCTCCGGTTTCCGTGGTAGGTCGCGCTGCCGCGCCAGAGGTCGGTGTCGCCGTCCAGGACGTCGACCGAATAGTATTCCGATCCCTCGGACGGCAGGCTGATCCAGGTGATCCGGGCCCCCGGGTACCGCGCCTGTGCCACGCCGATCGCGTCGTCGAGGGTGATCGCGGGCCCGGAGCCGTCTCCGTCCATCGAGTACTGGTCGTCACCCGGATCGACGCCGCCGGTCGCCGAGTACCACAGGTGCGACAGCGTCGGGATCTCGAAGTTCATCCCGGTCAGGCCCCAGATCAACAGCGGGACGGCGGCGACGATGCCGATGACGTTGTGCAGGTCGTAGTCGCGGGCGAACCGGCCCTTGCCGAGGCGGACGCGAAAGCCGTGGCGCCACTTCGTCAGCCCCGGGAACCAGACGACGACGCCGGAGACGGCCAGGAAGACCAGCAGCGCGCCGGTCAGCGCCAGGATCACCGCGCCCCAGGTCATTCCCGCGAACGCGGTGGTGCCGGCGACCGGTGACGGCCTGTTGAGCCAGGCCGCGTAGCCCGTGTAGCCCTCGCAGGTGAGCCCGCAGTCGTGCAGATTGGTGAGGAAGCCCATCGGCCCGTGCTGGAGGTTCGCCCGGCCGTTGACCCGCCCGGTGCCGGCGTCGACGAAGTAGGCGCCGCCGGAGGAGTCCGACGAGTTCAGGATGTAGACGCCGCCCTTCTCGCTGACATACGCGGGGGCGAAGCCGGGGTCGGCGCGGTGGACGGCGTCGATGGCCTGCTGGAAGGTGACCGGGTTCGGCGAGTCGGTGGCGTGGAACTGCTCGGCATACGTGGCGCGGTCGATCTCCGGCTCGTACACGAGCAGGGCACCCGAGGTGCAGATCACGACGAGCACCAGCCCCAGGACGAGCGACAGCCAGCGGTGCGCGAGGATGAGCGCCCGCCGCACCGGCTTACGTGCCGGGGATTTGCGCGTTCGTCTCTTCGGTGCGGACGCCGGCCGTGTACGTGCGGCCGGGGCGTCGTCCCCGGCGGGCTGTTCACCGGCCTCGGCGACGTCCGAATCGAGAGTCATGGCGAGAAATTAGCATTGGCTACCCTATGTAACAACTGCCGCAAAACCGAGAATCGCGGCGTCGGCAGACGACGGGGCCCGGCTCCGCGGTGTGCGGAGCCGGGCCCGTCATCGGGAGTTTCGCCAGGTCAGCGACGCAGCTCGAAGCGGTCGTTGTCCATCACCTTGGCCCAGGCGGCGGCGAAGTCGTCAACGAACTTGCGGCCCGAATCGCTCTGGCCGTAGACCTCGGCCAGGGCCCGCAACTGCGCGTTGGAGCCGAAGGCCAGATCCACGCGGCTGGCCGTCCACTTCTTCTCGCCCGAGGCGCGGTCGGAGCCGACGTAGGTGCCGTCGTCCGTGGGCTTCCACTCGATCTCCATGTCCAGGAGATTGGTGAAGAAGTCCTGCGACAGGACGCCCGGCCGGTCGGTGAACACGCCCAGCTCGGAGTCGCCGTGGTTGGCGCCGAGCACGCGCAGGCCGCCGATCAGCGCGGTCATCTGCGGGGCGTTCAGGCCGAGCAGCTGAGCACGGTCGACCAGCAGGTACTCCGCCGGTACGACGGCGTCGTCGGACACCCAGTTGCGGAAGCCGTCCCAGCGGGGCTCCATGGCGTGGAACGACTCGACGTCGGTCTGCTCCTGGGTGGCGTCGGTGCGGCCCGGGGTGAACGGCACGGTCAGGTCGTAGCCGCCGGCGCGGGCCGCTTCCTCGATCGCGGCGTTGCCGGCCAGGACCACGACGTCGGCGAAGGAGACCTTCTTGTCGCCGTGGCGCAGGTGGCCGATCAGACCCTCGGTCGACGAGTTGAACTTGTCGGTGATGCCTTCCAGCACCTCGAGGGTGTGCGCCAGTTCTTCGGGCTCGTTGACCGTCCAGTTGCGCTGCGGCTCCAGCCGGACGCGGCCGCCGTTGGCGCCGCCGCGCTTGTCGCTGTTGCGGTACGACGCCGCCGAGGCCCACGCGGCCTTGATCAGCTGGGCGGGAGTGAGCCCGGAGTCCAGGATGGCCTTCTTGAGGGCCTTGGCATCGCCGTCGTCGATCAGGTCGAAGTCGACCGGCGGCACCGGGTCCTGCCAGATCAGCGTCTCGTCCGGGACCAGGGCGCCGCGGTAGCGGGAGACCGGGCCCATGTCGCGGTGGGTGAGCTTGAACCAGGCGCGGGCGTAGGCGTCCTCGAAGTCGCGCGGATTCTCCAGGAAGTGGCGGGAGATCGGCTCGTAGATCGGGTCGAAGCGCAGCGCCAGGTCGGTGGTCAGCATCATCGGCTGGTGCTTCTTGGCGGGGTCACCGGCGTCGGGCACGCTGGTCGCGCCGGCGTTGTCCTTGGGATGCCACTGCTGGGCGCCGGCCGGGCTCTTGCCGAGCTCCCACTCGTAGCCGAAGAGCGTCCAGAAGAAGTTGTTGTCCCACGTGGTCGGGGTGCTGTTCCAGGCGCCCTCCAGCCCCGAGGTGACGGCGTCGGTGCCGACTCCGGTGCGGGTCGGGTTCTTCCAGCCCAGGCCCATGTTCTCCAGCGGCGCGCCCTCGGGCTCGGGGCCGAGGACCTCGGCGTCGCCGTTGCCGTGGGTCTTGCCGAAGGTGTGTCCGCCGGCGATCAGGGCGACGGTCTCCTCGTCGTTCATCGCCATCCGGCCGAAGGTCTCGCGGATGTCGATCG
The DNA here is from genome assembly GCF_023100845.1 of Gordonia sp. PP30. NCBI lineage: Bacteria > Bacillati > Actinomycetota > Actinomycetes > Mycobacteriales > Gordoniaceae > Gordonia > Gordonia sp. PP30. The sequence continues at coordinate 2,095,536 of NZ_CP095864.1, forward strand.
CGGCCTTCAGCGGGTCGGGGTTCCCGTTGGGGCCCTCCGGGTTGACGTAGATCAGGCCCATCTGCACCGCGGCGAGCGGGTTGTCGAGGTCGCGGTCCCCGGTGTAGCGCTCATCGTCGAGCCAGGTGGTCTCCGGGCCCCAGTAGACCTCCTCGGGCTCCCACTTCTCGGTGCGGCCGCCGGCGAAGCCGAAGACCTTCAGGCCCATCGACTCCATGGCGAAGGTGCCGGCGAAGATGATGAGGTCGCCCCAGGACAGCTTGGCGCCGTACTTCTGCTTCAGCGGCCACAGCAGGCGGCGGGCCTTGTCCAGGCTGGCGTTGTCCGGCCAGCTGTTGAGCGGGGCGAAGCGCTGCATGCCGTGTCCGGCACCGCCGCGGCCGTCGGCGATCCGGTAGGTGCCGGCGGCGTGCCAGGCCATGCGCACGAAGAACGGGCCGTAGTTGCCGTAGTCGGCCGGCCACCACGACTTCGAGTCGCGCATCAGAGCGACCAGATCGGCCTTGAGCTCGTCGAGGTCGATGGTCTCGAAGGCGGCGCCGTAGTCGAAGTCACTCGGATACGGGTCGCCCTCGGCCGGGTTCTCGGCGAGGAGTTTGAGGTTGAGCTGATTGGGCCACCAGTCACGGTTGCCGCCGCCCTCCGTCGGCGGCTTGAGCTGGTGAATCGGGCATCCGGCCTTGCTGTCATCGACTTCGGCGAGGGGCTGTTCGTCGGACACGGGGTTTCCTTTCGATGGACCGAGGATTCGGTTGTCTGCGGTGGATTGGGCTGGACGGGTCAGGGGGTCTGTGGGAGTTCGGCGGGGGTGGACGAGCGCCGGGCGCAGTCGGGGCAGAGGCCCCAATAGACCACCTCGGCCTCGTCGATGAGGTAGCCGTGCGTCTGCGCGGCCTCCAGGCACGGTGCGTCGCCGACCGCGCAGTCGACGTCGCGGACGTCACCGCAGTCGCGGCACACCAGATGGTGATGGTTGTCGCCGATGCGGGTCTCGTAGCGCGCCACATGCCCGGTGGGCTGGATACGGCGGAGCAGGCCGGCGTCGGTCAGCGCGCGCAGCACGTCGTACACGGCCTGCCGGGACACCTCGGGCAATTGCTCGCGGACCTCACCGAGGATCGCCTCGGTGACGGCGTGCGGGTGAGCGTCGACGGCTTGCAGCACCGCGAGCCGGGGCCGCGTCACCCGCAGGCCGGCCTGGCGGATCGACGCGGTGAGCGCCGTCGTCGTGGCGGGGCGGTGATCGGTCATGACCCCATGCTGCCTAGCTTTCTGTACTAAGTCCAGAAATCAGCGAAATCGGGGCCGGAAGTCCCGGATCCGGATCCCCGGCGAGGAATCGGCGCGGCACGTCGACCAGCATGGTGTCGATGGTCGACGGCGCGATGCCCTCACCGATGAGGGTGGGGACCACCCGCTCGCTGATCTGCCGGTAGTTCCAGTTCGGCGTCACCTTCGGCTGTTTGGCGGGGTCGAACCAGTCGCTGAAACAGAATGCGCTCTGCGACAGCGCGATCCGGTCGGCGTAGCCCTCGCCGACCAGCGCCAGCAGCGTCGCCATCCGGACCTCGTGGGGGAGCAGCACGTCGACGCCGAAGCGGTCGAGGCCGATGATCGAGCCGGCCGATGCGAGCCTGCGGAGATACTCGAGGTCGCCGGTGTCGCCGGAATGCGCGAGCATCACGCGGCGCAGATCGACGCCCTCCTCGCCGAGGACACGCTGGGCGATGAGCCCGGACCGGGTGTGCGGATTGGTGTGCACGACCACCGGTGCGCCGGTGGCGACGCTCGCCTGGCCCACCGCTCGCATGATCCGCTCGACGCCGGGGGTGAGGCCCTCGGCCTCGATGACGCACACCAGGAAGGCGGCCTTGGCGCCGCCGCTGTGCGGGATGCCCTCGGTCAGATCCCGCACGAAGGCCTCGACCAGCGGCTCGGCGGCGTCGAAGCCGAGTCCCGGACCGGTGTAGTGCAGCTGCAACGGCAGGTCGTTGTAGGTGAACAGGCCGGTGGCGACCGGGATGTTCAGTTCCACCTGCTCGGCGACCCGCCGGACCCGCGCCACATTGCGGCCCATCCCGGCGACCGACGCGTCCAGGAGGCTGTCGATCCCGAGCGCCTTGAGTTCGCCGAGGACGGAGATCGCGTTCGCGACCTCCGCGTCTTCGTCCCACTCGGGAAGAAAGTTCAGCCGGTAGTCCTCGTTCACGACGAAGACGTGTTCGTGAGCGAGAGTCCGTCCGAGTTCCTCCGCGTCGATCGGTCCCGTCACCGTATTGATGGTCTGCATGGCGCCTTTCGCTCGCCCCGTGGGTTCAAACACTAGGGGTCGGCGGCCCGGCCGCGGAGCCGAATCGGCCACTCGCGCACATCGGATCGGCGGCCGGGCCGATAGTGTGGGCCCATGCTTCGTACCGGACAGGACTTTGCTGGGTTGCGCGTCGTGGGATCGCTCGGGGTATCCGAGGCCGGTGAGAGCTACCTCGTCAAGGCGGCGCAGGCTGCCGCGGAAGACAGCCTGCTGCTGCTTCCCGAGTCGCGGGGCGCCGATCCCGCCTACCGCCGCGCGTTCTTCGATACCGCGGAGAAGGCGGCTTCACTCGGCCATCCGTCGGTGGTGGCGATCCGCGGATACGGCGACGAGCAGGGCCGCCTCTGGGTCGCCTCGGAATACCTGGCCGCCCCGACCGCCGCGGCGCTCGTCCGCCAGTCCGGGGCGTTCGCCCCGGCCGACGCGGCGGCCGCGGTCGTCGCCGTCGCCGGTGCGCTCGAGCAGGCGCGGGCCCGCGGGCTCGTGGTCAGCACGCTCGATCCCGCCCAGGTCTTCGTCGTCGACGGCGGTGGAGCGGGACGGCGCTACGCGATCGGCGGACTGGCGTTGCCGCCGTCCGGCCACGTGCCCGGTCTCGCTGAACGGGCCGATCAGGGCGCCCTCGCCGACTTCGCGGCGTTCCTGCTGATCGGCGGGGAGCCGATCGGGGCGCGCGTCACCACCATGCGGCCCGAGATCCCGGCGGCCGTCGACGAGGTGCTGGCGCGGGCCGCGCGGCCGGCCGCCGAACGGTACGACTCGCCCGTCGATTTCGCCCGCGCGCTGCACGTGGCGCTGACCGGCACCGAACCGGCCCCGGAGGCGTTCGCGCCCGCGCCGCCCGCCAACGACGTGCCCACCGTCGGTTCCGGCGGGATCACGGTGCCGTCGCTGACCGTGCCGTCGGCACCCGCCGCACCCGCCGCGAACCCCTACGCGTCGAATCCGTACGCCTCGAATCCGCAGGCGTCGAATCCCCACACCTCGAACCCGCAGGCGTCGAACCCCTACGGTGCGATCCCGCCGCAGACCGCGCCGTACACGCAGCAGGGACCGGCCGGCTATCCGGCCGCCGGCGGTGGCGGCTATCCGCCGGTGTACGGCGTCACCGGCGCCCCGTACGGCGGCGGGCTTCCGCCCGCCGGAAAGAAGAAGGGCGTCATCGGGGGACTCGGCGCCGGTGCGCTCGCCGCGATCCTGGGCGGCGTCGCGCTGATCGTGGTGATCGCGGTGGTGCTGGTGGTGGCGCTGGGCGGCAAAAGCGGGGGTCACGACACCGCCTCGTCGAGCGCCCCGGTGATCACCTCGTCGCCGGAGCTCAGCACCCCGCCGAGCACCACGGCCGATCCGGTGGTCGTGAACGGTGTGCCGACGCAGTGCGCCCTCGGGACGCCGACCACCCGGTCGACGACCGAAGCGAATCTCGAAACGGGCCCGATCCGGATTCCGGCGGCGGCACTGCCGGCCGGCTGGTCGCCCGATCCGGGAAGTGTGCTGCCCTTCTTCACCGATGCCCAGGGCATCGTGGTGTCCCGGCCGGTGGGGCAGCAGTGGCAGGCTCAGCTGACCGTCGGCACCCTGCCGGACGACTTCACCGGCGACCTCGGCGACATCGCCAAGAAGTTCGCCGGCTGCCTACTGGACACGCCCGGCTACTCCAACACCAACGCCCGGACGCCGATCATCAACGACACCCGCGACGGATCCATCGAGAACAGCTCCGCGAAGACCGTGACGCTCGTCGGTTCGGTACCGGTGACGCGCGGCCCGATCACCTCCGACGACTTCACGGTGCTGATCGCCGGTACCAGTCCGCGCACCATCGTCTTCGGCGTGGCCGCCAACGTCGACGCGCAGAGCAAGGGCGAGATCGACCACGCGATTCACGAGGCGCTGTTCCGGGCGAGCTGATCGCGCCAGGTCATCACGGTCTGCGTCACCACCACGGCGCCGACGACGATCCACGAGTACACGAACAGCCAGCCGATCACCACGAAGACCACGCCGAGCGTGCTGAATCGGGTCTCGGCGTTCGCCAGGATGCGGGAGAACCCGATCTGGGTGGCCAGGAAGTAGAGCGACACGGCGACGCCGATCGCACCACCGGTCGCCAGGACCGCCTGGCCCGGGATCCGGCCGGCGGTGAGCAGGCGGGTGATCGCCGCCCACACCGGCGCCCACAGCAGTGCGCTGAGGATCGTCTCGAACACCATCGCCGAGCTGTACGGCCAGCTGCGCACCAGGAAGACCTCGACGGTGATGCCGGCGACGATGGCGCCGATCACCAGCGGCCACCGCCACCAGCCCGCGATGCCGAGCTTCGGGATGCCCCACGCCTCGGCGTACATCCGGTCGAGGGCGCGGGAGAACGACGTGGCGCCGATGATCGTCATCAATGCGCCGAGGACACCGAACGACGCGGTGGCCGGGCCCGCGGTCAGCGGCTGGTTCGGGTCGAGCTCGAGCCACTGGATGGTGATGCGGTCCATCGCGTGCTCGATCGGGCCGGACACCGGGATGGAGGTCATCACGATCATCACCGGCAGGATCGAGGTGAACGCCTGCCCGGCCAGCGTCATCGCCCGGTCGGTGATGTTGGCGCGGCCCAGATTCGCGGCGATCGCGAAGAGGAGCGTCCCCTGCAGGCCGGTGACGACGGAGGCGACGCGTTCGCGCGCATGCGTCGTCTTCACGAGGTGCGCCGGAGCTTGTTCACGCGGTCCAGTATCGCGCCTGTGCGATAGGGAACAATGACTGCCATGCCCTCTGCCGTGTCGCCCCGCCGCATCGACGATTCCGCCCCGGCCGCACCGGCCGACAGTCACGACCTGATCCGGGTGCGCGGCGCGCGCGTCAACAACCTGAAGGACGTCGACGTCGACCTGCCCAAGCGGCGACTCACCGTGTTCACCGGGCTGTCCGGCTCGGGGAAGAGTTCGCTGGTGTTCGGCACCGTCGCCGCGGAGAGCCAGCGCCTGATCAACGAGACCTACAGCACCTTCGTCCAGGGGTTCATGCCGGCACTGGCCCGCCCCGACGTCGACGTGCTCGACGGCATCACCACCGCGATCATCGTCGACCAGGAGCGGATCGGCGGAAATCCGCGCTCGACGGTCGGCACCATCACCGACGCCAACGCGATGCTGCGGATCCTGTTCAGCCGGCTGGGCGCGCCGCACGTGGGGCCATCGACCGCGTTCTCGTTCAACGTGCCGACGGTCAGCGGCGGCGGCGCGATCAAGGTGGCGGGCAAGAAGGCGGTGAAGAAGACCTTCGAGAGTCTCGGCGGCATGTGCCCGCGCTGCGAGGGGATGGGGACCGTCGCCGACATCGATCTCTCCGAGATCTACGACGAGAACCTGTCGTTCTCCGGCGGCGCGATCAAGGTGCCCGGTATCACCCCGGACGGCTGGTACGGCCGCGTGTACGGCGGCAGCGGTTTCTTCGATCCGGACAAGCCGATCAAGGACTTCACCGCGAAGGAACGGGACGCGCTCCTGCACAAGGAGGCGACGCGGATCAAGGTCGACGGCATCAACATCACCTATGAGGGCATCCTGCCGCGCATCCAGAAGTCGATGCTGAGCAAGGACATCGACGCGGCGGCGCCGCACATCCGGGCGTTCATCGAGCGTGCCGTGACGCAGACCGTCTGCCCGGAGTGCGACGGCACCCGCCTGGCCGAACACGCCCGCACCAGCCTGGTGGCCGGCATCAGCATCGCCGACGCCTGCCGGATGCCGATCGTCGACCTGCGCGACTGGGTCGCCGGGCTCGACGACGCCCGGGTGGCGCCGCTGCTGGAGAATCTGCGTGCCACCCTCGACTCGTTCGTCGAGATCGGGCTCGGCTATCTCACGCTGGAGCGGCCGACCGGTACCCTGTCCGGCGGCGAAGGCCAGCGCGTCAAGATGATCCGGCATCTCGGATCGGCGCTCACGGACGTCACCTACGTGTTCGACGAGCCCACCGTCGGCCTGCACCCGCACGACATCTCGCGGATGAACGACCTGCTGCGACGGCTCCGTGACAAGGGCAACACCGTGCTCGTCGTCGAGCACAAGCCCGAGGTGATCGCGATCGCCGACCACGTGGTCGATCTGGGACCGCGGGCCGGATCGGGCGGCGGCGAGGTCTGCTACGAGGGTGACTTCGTGGGGCTCGCGGCGTCCGGCACGCTCACCGGACAGCATCTCCACGACCGCGCCGCGCTGAAGGATGCGGTGCGTGCGCCGTCGGGGACCCTTCAGATCCGCGGCGCGTCGTCGCACAACCTGCACGACGTGGACGTCGACCTCCCGCTCGGGGTGCTGGTGGCCATCACCGGGGTGGCCGGGTCCGGGAAGAGTTCACTGATCCACGGTTCGGTGTCGCCGCGGGACGAGGTGATCGCGATCGACCAGACCGCGATCCGCGGCTCCCGCCGCAGCAACCCGGCCACCTACACCGGGCTGCTCGACCCGATCCGCAAGGCGTTCGCGAAGGCGAACGGGGTGAAACCGGCCCTGTTCAGCGCGAACTCGGAGGGCGCCTGCCCGGTGTGCAGCGGTAACGGCGTGATCTACACCGACCTGGTGACGATGGCCGGGGTGGCCTCACCGTGCGAGGAATGCGAGGGCAAGCGGTTCCGGCCGGAGGTCCTCGAGTACCTGCTGGGCGACGAGGAGTCGCCGGGCGGCCCGCGGAACATCGCCGAGGTGCTCGCGATGCCGGTCGACGAGGCGCGGGACTTCTTCGCCACCGGTGGGGCGCGTACTCCGGCGGCGTCGAAGATCCTGGACCGGCTGCTCGACGTCGGCCTCGGCTATCTGACGCTCGGCCAGCCGCTGACCACGTTGTCCGGCGGCGAACGCCAGCGCATCAAACTGGCGACCGCGATGGCCGACAAGGCCGAGGTCTACGTGCTCGACGAGCCGACCACCGGTCTGCACCTGGCCGACGTCGACCAGCTGCTGCGCATGCTCGACCGCCTCGTCGACTCCGGCAAGTCGGTGATCGTGATCGAGCATCACCAGGCCGTGATGGCGCACGCGGACTGGATCGTCGACCTGGGCCCCGGCGCCGGCGTCGAGGGCGGGCGTGTCGTGTTCACCGGGGCGCCGGCGGATCTGGTCGCCGATGGTTCGACCCTGACCGGCCGGCACCTGGCGGAGTACGTGTCGTCGGCGGGCTGACCGAACCCACTGCTAGAGGGGCGTTTCGACACGGTTCGTCACGAAGTTCATCCTGAGCTTGTCGAAGGGTTCCTCACCGGCTCAACGGGCTAGCGGGGGCCCGGTGCGTAGCCCATTGAGCCGTGACGAGGCGCTAGCCGAGGAACGTGTCGAAATGCGCTTCTATGCCGACGCGGTCGCGGGGCCGTGGCCGACAGGCTTTCCCGCGGCTTTGCCGGTGTACTGGCTGAGGTAGTGGCCGAAGACGATCAGGCTCAGGAACGCGGCGATGGTGCACCAGATCGACGAGTAGTCGGCGGCCTTGAGCGCGGCGGCGACGCTCATGCCGATCAGGTTGCCCACCCCGAGGGCGATGACCCACCGGAACGAACTCATCATCGGCGCGAAACAGGTCGCGAACACGTACGGGACGGCCATGTAGGCGGCGCTGAAGGGGGTGCCGAGGTGGTAGTCGAGGTTGCTGTCGATCACCTCGACGCTGACCTCCGGCTGCACCGACAGGTAGACCATGTACGCGAAGGTGATCGCGCCGACCACCATCGGTGCGATCAGCCAGGTCCGTCGTCGCCGGTCCGGCTCCATGAGCCAGACCGACCACGGAATGAAGATCGGCAGGATGGCCCAGGCGAAGAGCACCCACAGGTGGACGCCCCAGCCGGACAACTGCGCGTCGGTGTCGTGCCCGAGTTCCAGCCAGGTCCAGCCTTCGAGCGCCTGGTGGATGGCGAAGAGGAGGGGAAGGGCGGCGAACGGTAGCTGGCGCTTGTCTTTCACCAGCGTCAAGGTGGCCACACCCGTCGCACCGATCACACCCGCACCGACAAAGCTGGCAGTCGCACTGAAGCACATGCCGGCTATCCTGACACGCCGGGCGAATCGGGCGTGGCGACACTGGGCTACCGTGTGGGTCGTGCCCGTGCTCGAGCGATTCCAGGTGGTCGCGTACCTGGGCGCGATCGCCGCGGCGCTCGCCGCGGGACTGCTTGCGCCGCAGGTGTTCTCGGGCCTCGGCCCGGCGGCGACACCGCTGCTGGGCGCGCTGCTGTACGTCACTTTTCTGCAGGTCCCGGCGGCCCGGCTGCTCGACGCGCTGCGCGGCGGACGCTTCCTGGCCGCGGTCCTGGTGACCGACTTCCTGGTGGCGCCGCTCGTGGTCGCCGCGCTGTTCGGATTGGTGCCCGACGAGATGGCCGTGCGAATCGGCGTGCTGATGGTGTTGCTGTGCCCGTGTGTGGACTATGTGATCGTGTTCGCCGGGCTGGCCGGCGGTGACGCCGCGCGGCTCCTGGCGGCGACGCCGGTACTGCTGATCGTCCAGATGGCGCTGCTGCCGGTGTATCTGTGGCTCTTCCTCGGCGGGGGCGTGGGCGACGTCGTCGCCGCCGGCCCGTTCCTGGAAGCGTTCGCCGGACTGATCGTCGTGCCGCTGCTCCTCGCCTGGCTGACGCAGTGGTGGTCGTCGTCCGGCGGTGCGGGGCGGCGGGTGGAGCGGGTGGCGACCGCGGCGATGGTGCCGTTGATGGCGGCGGTGCTGTTCGTCGTGGTGGCGTCCCAGGTGCCGCGTCTGGCCGGCCGGCTGGGCACGCTGGCCCCGGTCGCCGGGGTGTACGCGCTGTTCCTGGTGGCGATGACGGCGCTCGGCGCCGCGCTCGGTGTGTTCGGGGGCAGGCGGCTGGGCCTGACGGTGCCGCAGCGCCGGTCGGTGCTGTTCTCCGGTGTCACCCGGAACTCGCTGGTGGTCCTGCCGCTGGCGCTGGCGCTCCCGGGCGGACTGGCGGCCACCGCCGCGGGCGTCACCGTGTTGCAGACGCTGGTCGAGCTGATCGGAATGGTGGTGCTGGTGCGCGTCGTGCCGCGGCTGGTCGGCGGGCCGTAGCCGCGCGCGGAAGCGACACCCGGCCGACGAGCGCGACACCCGGCGCCGAAGCGACGGTCGCAGCTGTCGCTTCGGTGCCGGGTGTCGCGTGCGCTGACCGGCTGTCGCTGCTACTGCCGCACGACTTCCGAGGGGGCCTCGCCGGTGGCCTGCGCGGCCACCGCGGCGAGCTCCTCGCCGATGCTCTCCGGCGCGTCATCGGTGCCGAGGGCAACCGCCGACTCCGTGGCCTTCGGGCGCCCGCCGGTGAACAGCGAGAAGATCGCGCCGAGCACGCAGCACACGACCGCGAAGGTGAACGCCGCGGACAGGCCGTCGGCGAACGGATCGGAGATCAGGTGCGGGAAGAAGTCGAGCCCGGTGAGGTGATCGACCGAGGCCTGCGGCAGCTGCTGGAGCGCCGGGCCGCCGACCATCTCGATCGGGTTGTAGCCGAGGAACGCGGCGAAGAGGATACCGACGGTCGGCAGATTCGCGATGGCGTGCGCGGCGTCGGCCGGCATGCCGTTCGAGGTGAGACCGGAGTACATCGCCGTGGGCAGATGCGTGGCCAGGCCGGCGATCATCAGTGAGAAGAAGATGCCGATCGAGAGCACCATCGAGGCGTTCTGGAAGGTCGTCATCATGCCGGCGCCGGAGCCGCGCGAGTCGGCGGGCAGCGAGTTCATCACCTCGGCGCGGTTCGGCGACGCGAACAGGCCCATGCCGATGCCGTTGATCAGCAGGATCACCGCGAACACCCAGTAGGTGAAGTCGACCGGAATGGCGATCAGCGCGACGAAGGTGCCCGCCGTGAGCAGCATGCCCAGGGTGGTGAACCACCTGGTGCCGAGCCGGTCGGACAGGGCGCCGGAGAGCGGCGCGCTGATCAGGAAGCCGATCGTCATCGGCACCATGTAGATACCGGCCCACAGCGGGGTCTGCGAGTAGTCGTACCCGTGCTGCGGCAGCCAGATGCCCTGCAGCCAGATGATCAGGATGAACTGCAGGCCGCCGCGGCCGATCGACGCCATCAGGTTGGCGGCGTTGCCGAACGCGAACGACCGGTTCTTGAACAGCGAGAGTTTGAACAGCGGGCTCTCGACCCGGGACTCGATCACCACGAAGACCGCCAGCACCGCGAGACCGCCGATGAGCGCGGCGAGGACCCACGGGTTGGTCCAGCCCATGTCGGAGTCACCGTAGGGCTGGATGCCGTAGGTCAGGGCGACGAGCACGGCGATCAGGCCGACGGCGAAGGTGATGTTGCCCCACCAGTCCATCTTCGCGCGGGTGCGGACGCCGGTGTCGCGGAGCTTGAGGTAGGCCCAGACGGTGCCGACCACGCCGAACGGCACCGAGACGAGGAAGATGTAGTGCCACTGGATGGGGGCCAGGACACCGCCGATGAGCAGGCCGAGGAACGAACCGGCGATCGCGGCGACACCGTTGATGCCCATCGCCAGGCCGCGCTGATTGGCCGGGAAGGCATCGGTGAGGATCGCCGACGAGTTCGCCATCAGGAACGCGCCGCCGACGCCCTGCACGATGCGCCAGAAGATCAGCCACAGCGCCGCCTCGGAGCCGTCGAACCAGGTGATGGCGAGGAAGATCGACGACACGGTGAACACCGCGAAACCGAGGTTGTACATGCGGGCGCGGCCGAACATGTCGCCGAGCCGGCCGAAGCTCACCACCAGGACGGCGGTGACCACCAGGAAGCCCATCATCATCCAGAGCAGGTAGCTGGTGTTCTCCGGAAGCAGGGGATTGAGGTGGATGCCCTTGAAGATGTCGGGCAGTGCGATCAGCACGATGGAGGAGTTGATCGTCGCGATCAGCATGCCGAGGGTGGTGTTGGACAGGGCGATCCACTTGTAGTGCGGATCGGGCTCGTCGAGAGCGGGCCCGTCGAGGTGTGTGGAAGTCATTGACCCATTATGTGCTTAGGGCACCTAAGTAATCGAATCGCAAAGGAAATCCTTCGTGTGTGATCGGTTACTCTGGAAACCGGCGATGGATCCCGCCGGAGTCCCTGGGCTCGAACCGCCGGAACGGCTGATGGCTTCCTGCTGACCGATCGATGCATCGGTGGGCGGGAGCCTGTCCACCGATCGAGGCGAAGGAGATTCTCATGGCGATGTCGGGTCGTGATCTGGTGGTGGGGGTGGTGCCCGGCCAGCCGCCCGCGGTGGTCGACACCGCGGTGGAATGGGCGCAGGTCTGTCGGGCTACCCGGGTGCACTTCGTCTACGTCGATCCGTCGCGGATCAGCGTCGACGGCACCGGGCACGAGGAGCCGATCGATCCGGACTCGGCGAGTGCGCTGCGCGAGGACTGGGAACGGCAGCTGCGCGACGACCTCGACCGCCGCCTCTCCGAATCCGGGATCCCGTGGGACTTCCACTATCTCGTCGGAGCGCCCGACCGGGTCCTGGCCGCGCTGGCCGACAAGGTCGATGCCGCGGTGCTGATCGTGGGCACGCGGCGCCGGGGATTCTGGCAGGACCTGCGTGAACTGGTCGACGGCTCGGTCGCGGTGGCGCTGTGCCGGGATCAGCGACGGCCGGTGGTCGTCGTCCCGCAGCATCCGGCCTCCGGTGGCGGCCGGTGAGCGCGCGCGCCTCGGCGCTGGCCGGTCAGGGACCGGCGATCGGTCTGGTCTTCGTCGGCGGCATGGTCGGCGCGCTCGCCCGCTACGGCGTCGAGCTCGCACTGCCCGCCACATCCGGGGCGTTTCCGTGGGCGACGTTCACGGTGAACATCGTGGGCGCGTTCATCCTCGGACTGCTGCTCGAGTCGCTCGTCCTGGCCGGTCCCGACACCGGGATGCGCCGCCGCGCACGACTGTTCTGCGGAACCGGTTTCACCGGAGCGTTCACCACCTACAGCAGTTTCGCGGTGGAGATCGGCATGCTGACGCACGGCGGCAGCGCGGGCGTCGCGGCGGCCTACGCCGCGGCGAGCCTCGCCGCCGGACTGGCCGTGATGGCATTCGGACTGTGGACGGCGAACGTCGCCCGCGCAGCGCTGGGAGGGGCCCGATGACGCTCTGGATGACACTCGGCGTCGCCGTCTTCGGCGGGCTGGGCGCGGTGGCGCGGTTCATGCAGGACACCGTGGTGAAGGCGCGGGTGGCCGCCGGATTCCCGTGGGGCACCTTCTCCATCAACGTGCTGGGCAGCCTGCTGCTCGGGCTGGTGACCGGGCTGGTGGTGTTCGGCGGGGAGCCGGCCGGCTGGCGGACGGTGATCGGTGTCGGCTTCTGCGGCGGCTACACGACGTTCAGCACCGCGATGTTCGAGACGGTCGCCCTGGCCAGGGATGCTCGCCTGCGGGCGGCGTCGGTCAACCTGTTCGGGACCTTCGTCGCGACCGTGGGCGTGGCGGCACTCGGGCTGTGGCTGGGTTCGCTCGCGGGCTGAGCCCGGCCGCGCCGCCTGCGATAGGCTCCGGTCATGGGTGAGGTGAATGCGCTCGTGGCGCGGCAGGACGAGTCCGGCAACATCGACCTGGCGGCGGAGGTGGTCGACGAGACCTTCCTCGGCGAGGGCGAGGTGGAGATCGCCGTCGAATACTCCGGCGTCAATTTCAAGGATGCGCTGGCGGTGACGCCGAAGGCCGGTGTGGCGCGGGACTATCCGCTGATCCCCGGCATCGATCTGGCCGGGACGGTGCGCGCGTCGTCGTCTCCGGACTTCGCGGTGGGCGACGTGGTGGTCGCGCACGGGCATGACATCGGCACCGGCCGGCACGGCGGCTACGCGGAGGCGGCGCGACTTCCGGCCGGCCTCGTGGTGAAGCTGAACGGCCTGACCGCGGCCGAGGCGGCGACCATCGGGACCGCCGGGTACACCGCCGCGATGAGCGTGGAACGCCTGGTGGCGCACGGCATCTCGCCCGACGACGGCCCGATCCTGGTGACCGGTGCCAGCGGTGGCGTCGGCAGTGTCAGCGTCGATCTGCTGGCCGCGGCCGGGTACGAGGTGGTCGCCTCCACCGGTAAGGAGAGCGCGCACGACCTGCTGCGTGAACTCGGAGCGGCCGAGATCATCGGCCGGATCCCGGCGGAGGGCGAGCGCGTCCGGCCGCTCGGCAAGACCCGGTGGGCGGCCGCCGTCGACTGCGTCGGCGGCACCACGCTCGCGTACGTGCTGTCCGGGCTGCGGTACGAGGGTATCGTGGCCGCGTCCGGGCTGGCCGGCAGCGCCGACCTGCCGACGACGGTGCACCCGTTCATCCTGCGCGGGGTGACGCTGGCCGGAATCGACTCGGTGCAGCAGCCGATCGAACGCCGCCGGGCGCTCTGGGCCCGGCTCGGCACCGACCTGCGGCCGCGGCACCTCGACCTGCTGACAAGCGAGGTCGACGTGTCGGTGCTGCCCGGTTCGATCCGGGAGATCCTGGCCGGTGCGGTGACCGGCCGCACCCGAGTGCGCGTCGCCGGGGGCTTCTGACGCCTGTTCCGGCGGCTCCGGGCTCAGCCGAGTGCGCGGCGCACCAGGTGCAGCGCGTAGACGGTGGCGAGGGTGCGGACCATCGCGCGACCGCCGTGGAAGTGGCGGGTCGCCGTCGTCGTCGGGCGGCCGTCGATCGCCAGGCCGAAGCAGACGGTGCCGACCGGCTTGCCGGGAGCCGCGCCGCCCGGTCCGGCGATCCCGCTGGTGGAGATCGCGATCCCGGCACCGGTCACCCGGCGGGCGCCCTCCGCCATCGCGGCGGCGACCGGCTCGCTGACCGCGCCGAACTCGTCGATCAGCGCCGTCGGCACGCCGAGGACGCCGCTCTTGACCTCGTTGGCGTACGACACGACGCCGCCGAGCATGTACGACGACGATCCGGCGCGATCGGTGAGCCGCGCCGCGACCATCCCACCCGTGCACGACTCGGCGGTCGCGATGGTCCAGCCGTCGAGCAGCCCGGCGAGCACGTCGTCGAGCGAGGCGCCGTCGGGGGAGTAGATCTCCTGCGGATGCGCTTGGCGCAGTAAGGCTTTCAGTGCGTCGTAGCGGTCGGCGTCGGCGCGGCCGAAACGGCTGTCGATCTCCAGTTCGCCGTCGCGCATGCAGGTGGTGACCTCGAGGGCGGACAGCCCGGGGAGTTCGGTCTCCGCACGGCGCAGGGTCTGCGCGAGGTCGGGTTCGGAGAGGCCGTAGGCGCGGATGCTCTGGTGCACCACGTCGATCCGGCGGGCGAGCACCCCGGCGACCGGGGCGGTGGCGAGCGCGTCCGGCCACATGGCCCGCAGCTCGCGCGGCGGCCCGGGCAGGATGAGGACCGGCGGCAGATCGCCGGTCGCCGGAATCGCGATCCCCGGTGCGGTACCGGTCGGGGCGATCGGCGTGGCGCCGTCGGGGACCTGGGCCTGTTTGATCACGGCGGCGATCAGCGACGACGGGAGTTCCTCGTCGTCGGGCACCCGGCGCCAGCGCCGGATGATCCCGGCGATCGCGCGCTCCAGGTCGTCGTCGACGTGCAGCGGGCGACCGCAGAACTCGGCGACGGTGGCCACCGTGAGGTCGTCGGCGGTGGGTCCGAGCCCGCCGGTCGTGATGATCAGGTCGACGCCCTGCCCGGCGAGGAAGGCCAGCTGGGCGGTCATGTCGTGCGGCCGGTCGCCGCAGACACCGAGGTGGGCGACGTCGACGCCCAGGTCGAGCAGGCGCGCGGCGACCCACGGTCCGTTCCGGTCGGTGATCTGGCCGCTGAGGACCTCGGTACCGGTGACGATGATTCCCGCGCGTGCACTCACCCGCCCGAGTCTATGTACTCCCCGCGGCCGCGGCGTGCAAGTACGTTGTCCACAGCTGTGGACAACGTGGTGGCGGGTTCGTCGCGGCCGGATTAGCGTCCTGCGCATGACACACAACGGGGGAGATACAGAGCGCTGGGCACCGAGGGAGACCGAGCGCATCCGGGACGAGCTGGCCGGCGGCTACCGCCGCATCCAGCAGGTGATGCCGCAGGTGCGGGGGCCGGGCGCCGGGCAGGTGGACGCGATGCTCGCCGCCGTGCGGGCAGCGGTCGTCGGCGCCGCGCCGACCTGGCTGTCCGGCGACGTCACGGTCGCGATCCGGGCCGGCGCGCCGCGGCCGGCGGCCCCGGGCGATCTCGCGGCGCTGGGGCCGCGGGGACTGCTGATCTTCGGCGCGCCCCTCGGGGAGACGACGCTCGGTCGCGCCGGTCCGCTCGGCTGCGCGCCGGTCAACGGTCTCGCCTGGTGGACGGCCGCGATCGACGGCGACGGGATCCACGCGAACGACGTCGAGCCGGACCTGCTGATCGTGCACGTGCTGTCGGAGTACCTGTGCGCCGACTCGCCGTGGAGTCCGGCGGTCTGGTCGGAATCGACCGTCACCGACATCGGGATGTTCCCGCTGCCGCTGGGCGGCGAGTTCTGCGCGCCGTCACCCGAGGTGGACGACCTCGCGCCGGTGATCGAGCTGTTGCTCGGGATCGGCCGCGGCGTGGCCGACGGGCGGCTGGCCTTCGAGGGCGGCCGCCCGTGGTGCGATCCGGGCGACTCGTCACCGCGGATCATCGACACCGTGATCTCGGATCCGTTCTGACGGCGGCGGCAGCGGTGATACATGTACGGGACCCCGGCGTGGGCGATGGATCAGGAATGGGTGTTGCCGGTCGACCTGCTGGTGATCGCCCAGCGCGGCGGCATGCGGGCCGATCCGGCGCGAATCCTTGCTTCCGAGCAGTTGATCGCGCGGAACGCTATCGCACCGGACACCGCCGACGAACGGTGGCGACACTTCGAGGCGCACGAGATGGAGATTGCGCGCTGGCTGCGGACACGGGGCATCGACGTGCTGTCCGTACGTGAGTTCAAGAGGCGACGCGCGCCGGACGCAGTGGTTCTGCCGACTTTGGTTCCGGTGGAGTTCAAGACGCTGCATCCCGGTGTGGGGCGCGGGGTCGCGCGATTCAATCACAAGACGTTCATTAACCGGGTCGACGACCTCTCGGAGAAGTGCCGGCGAGGGCTTGTCGATACGCGACAAACCGACGCGACCGCGGACCAAGTGGTGCGCGCGATCGCTGAGTCCGTCTCGGCTTTCGGGGCCCGGATGTGCGAATTCGCGGCGATCGTAGGTGATTCCAGTGGTGGGGACATCGCGGTAGGCTGGCGCTGTGGGGTATAGCGAAGTTTCCTATCACGTCGGCAAAGGAGTGACCGCCGACGAGGTGAACGCTGCGATCGGACAGTTCGGCGATGATCCGGACGATCTCACGTGGGCGGACGCACGACGATCCGGCTGGCCGGCGCCGCTTGGCGAGGAGTACCCGGTCAAGGTGACGGCCAACGGGCCGAACGCTCACGGATACCTCGACCGGATCGCGCAGATGTTGCGCGACCGCTTCGCGGTCGATGTTCTGCCGATCGAAGAACTCGACGACGAATTGGTCGTGCGGTCGGGCTTCGGTGGCGCGGGTGCAGGGGCCGCAGCACCCCACGCGAGCTGACTCGCCGGCCCTGAGCGCCGGCCCGCGATTCGATTCGGCGTCGCCTCGCCATGGGCTGATTCGTACCGGGCGTCGGTCGGCTATCCGCTTCAGCCCCTTGGTGGAATACCACGCGGGGGTATACCGTTGACTCTTGTATACCCCCTATGGGTACGACGAGAGGACGATCATGAGCACCAGCGAGTACACCGTCGCCGGAATGACCTGCGGTCACTGCGAGGCCTCGGTCCGCGAAGAGGTCGGCGAGGTGCCGGGCGTGCAGGGGATCGACGTGAGCGCGTCGACCGGCAAGCTGGTCGTGACCGGCGACGTCGACGACGCCGCCGTGCTGGCCGCCGTCCAGGAGGCCGGGTACTCGGCGGTGCGTGACCGATGAACGCGCCGACCCGGCTCGCGCTCTTCGGGGCCGCGCTGCTGGTCGCGTTCGGTGTGGCCTTCGGCATCGCGCGCGTCGCGGTGCCCGACAGCGTCGTGCGGGCGTGGACCGATTCGAGCCGGTCACCCGGAACGCATGACGACCACGACGACCACGGCGCGCCGCCTGCCACGGCGCCCGTCGCGGGCACCTCGCTCAGTGCCGACGGCTACATACTCGGGCCGGTGTCGGCGCCGGGCCACGTGGGGGAGCCGGGCACCTTGAGCTTCCGGATCGACGACCCCCGCGGTACGCCGCTGACGTCGTACGCCACCGAGCACGAGCAGGACCTGCATCTGATCGTCGTGCGCAGCGACGGCGCGCGGTTCCGCCACGTACATCCGTCGCTCGACGCGGCCACCGGCGTGTGGAGTCTCCCGTGGACCTGGGATGCGGCCGGCACCTATCGGGTGTTCGCCGACTTCGTCCCGGGCGGGCACGACACGTCGCCGCTGACCTTGAGCCGCACGGTGACCGTCGCCGGCGAGGTCACCCCGTGGCGCGGTGAGCCGAGCCGGATCGCCCAGGTCGACGGCCTGACGGTGACCCTGACCGGCGATCTGCCGGTCGGCCACCAGGGCACCCTCACCGCGACCGTCACCCGTGACGGCACACCGGTCACCACGCTGCAGCCGTACCTCGGCGCCTTCGGGCACCTGGTGGCGCTGCGCGAGGGCGACCTCGCCTACCTGCACGTGCACCCGCACGGCGACACCCCGGGACCGGGAGCGACCGGTGGACCCGAGATCGCGTTCAGCGCCTCGGCGCCGACCGCGGGCCGGTACCTGCTGTACCTGGACTTCCAGCTCGACGGCGCGGTCCACACGGCGGCCTTCGTGGTCGACGCGGCGTGACGACACGCGAGGAGGAGAACACCATGACGACGCTCGAACTCGACATCGACGGCATGACCTGCGCGTCGTGCGCGAACCGGATCGAACGCAAGCTCAACAAGCTCGACGGCATCAGCGCCACGGTCAACTACGCCACCGAGAAGGCGGCGGTGGAGATGCCCGACGGCTACGACCCTGACCGGCTGATCAGCGAGGTTCGCAGCGCCGGCTATTCGGCGACACTGCCGGCACCGAAGACGACGGCCCCGGAGGACTCCGGCGAGGCGATGCCCGCGGACGCCGAACTGGCCTCCCTGCGCCGGCGGGTGATCGTCTCGACCGTGCTCACCGTGCCGGTGATCGCCATGGCGATGATCCCCGCGCTGCAATTCGAGTACTGGCAGTGGCTGTCGCTGACGCTCGCCGCCCCGGTGGTGGTCTGGGGAGCCTGGCCGTTCCACCGGGCCACGTGGATCAATCTGCGGCACGGCGCGGCGACCATGGACACGCTCATCACGATGGGCACCGGCGCGGCCTTCCTCTGGTCGCTGTACGCGCTGTTCTTCGGTACCGCGGGCACCCCCGGGATGACGCACCCGTTCGAGTTCACCGTCGCGCCGTCGGACGGCGCCGGAAACATCTATCTGGAAGCCGCGGCGGGCGTCACGACGTTCCTGCTGCTCGGACGCTATTTCGAGAAGAAGTCCAAGCGGCGGGCCGGGGCGGCGCTACGGGCATTGCTGGAACTCGGCGCGAAAGACGTCGCGGTGCTGCGCGACGGCGCCGAGGTGCGGATCCCGATCGATGAGCTGCGCGCCGGCGACGAGTTCGTGGTCCGGCCGGGGGAGAAGATCGCCACCGACGGCGAGGTGGCCGACGGCCGGTCGGCGATCGATCAGTCGATGCTGACCGGCGAATCGGTCCCGGTCGAGGTGGGCCCCGGCGACCCGGTCACCGGGGCGACGGTCAATCAGAGCGGGCGCCTGGTGGTGCGCGCGACCCGCGTCGGCGCCGACACCCAGCTCGCGCAGATGGCGAAGATGGTCGAGGACGCGCAGACCGGGAAGGCCGACGTCCAGCGCCTGGCCGACCGGATCTCCGGGGTCTTCGTGCCGATCGTGATCGCTCTCGCGGTGATCACCCTGGGCGCCTGGCTCGGTGCCGGGTTCCCGGCCGCCGCCGCGTTCACCGCGGCCGTCTCCGTGCTGGTGATCGCCTGCCCGTGCGCGCTCGGACTGGCGACGCCGACGGCGCTGCTGGTCGGGACCGGCCGGGGCGCCCAGCTGGGAATCCTGATCAAGGGTCCCGAGGTGCTCGAATCGACCCACCGCATCGACACCGTCGTGCTCGACAAGACCGGCACCGTGACGACCGGCGCGATGACCCTGGTCGACGCCGTCGCCGAGCCTGGCGTGAACCGCGATGACCTGCTGCGGATCGCCGGGGCGCTGGAGGGCGCGTCCGAGCATCCGATCGCGCAGGCGATCGCGGCGGGCGCGGCCGGGAAGACCGGTGCGCTGCCCGCCGTGGCGGACTTCGCCAATGTGGAGGGCCTGGGTGTGCGCGGCATCGTCGACGGGCACGACGTGGTGGTCGGCCGGGAGCGGCTGCTGGCCGAGCGGGGCCTGTCGCTGAGTCCGGCGATCGCCGCGGCCAAGGCGGAGTTCGAGGCCCAGGGCAAGACGGTGGTCGCCGCCGGGTGGGACGGACGGCCGGGCGGCATCCTGGTGGTCGCCGACACCGTGAAGCCGACGAGCGCCGAGGCGATCGCCGGACTGCGCGGGCTCGGACTGGAACCGATCCTGCTGACCGGCGACAACGAAGCCGTCGCCCGGCAGATCGCCGCCGAGGTCGGCATCGAGCGGGTGATCGCCGAGGTGCTGCCCCGCGACAAGGTGGACGTGATCGCGGGCCTGCAGGCCGACGGCAAAGTGGTCGCGATGGTCGGCGACGGTGTGAACGACGCCCCCGCGCTGGCCCAGGCCGACCTCGGTCTCGCGATGGGCACCGGAACCGATGTGGCGATCGAGGCGTCGGACATCACTCTGGTGCGCGGTGACCTGCGTGGCGCGGTCGACGCGATCAGGCTGTCGCGCCGGACGCTGCGGACCATCAAGGGCAATCTGTTCTGGGCGTTCGCGTACAACGTCGCCGCGATCCCGATCGCCGCGTTCGGCATGCTCAACCCGATGCTGGCCGGTGCCGCGATGGCGTTCTCCAGCGTGTTCGTGGTCGGTAACAGTTTGCGGCTGCGCGGCTTCCGCGGCGTGGAAGAATCGGCGTCATGACCGACGCCGCCGAGCAGAGCGCCCACCCGGAGAGCCATCACGGCTACATCTCCGAAAAGGCCGCGTACATCAACCGGATGAAGCGCATCGAGGGTCAGGCCCGCGGCATCACCCGGATGATCGAGGAAGAGCAGTACTGCATCGACATCCTCACCCAGATCAGCGCGGTGACCCGGGCCCTGCAGGGGGTGGCCACCGGCCTGCTGTCCGATCACCTCGGCCACTGCGTGCTGGACGCCGCCAAGCTCGGCGACGCGGCCGCCCAGGAGAAGCTGAAAGAGGCCAACGAGGCGATCGCCCGGCTCGTCCGGTCCTGAACCGGACGAGCCGCGGCTCCCGGGTGGCGGATCAGTCGTTGTCGGCGGCCTTCTCGAAGAATTTGAGTGCCTGGAGGCCGTGGGTGAGTCCGCCACCGGCGCGCAGCGCCGTCGCGATCATGACGGTCTCGGCGACCTCCTTCTCGGTGGCTCCGGCCTGCTGCGCGGCCTTGCTGTGCGCCTCGATGCAGTACGGGCACTGGGTGGTCAGCGCGACCGCGATCGCGATGAGCTCGCGGTACTTCGGTGGAATGGCGTTGTCCTTGCCGCGCAGGGCCGCCTCATCGAAGGCGAGGAAGCTGGCGAAGGACTCGGGGCTGTGGGCCCCGAGCTTCTTGATATGCGACCAGTCCTCGGGGTTGTGGTAGTGGGACATGACTTCCTTCCGCGGGTAGACGACGGTCCGATCATCGTCCGGCGCCGGGCGCGGTGCGGCGGACGTGTCCGCGGAGAATGTCCAGATCTAGGACGGTTCCGGCTCACCGCCGACGCACGCTGCCGGGGTGAAACGCACCGATCGCGCGGCGGGCGTCTCGTCGTCGGCGAGGGCCGGCGACGACCAGTCGAGGGACGCGGTGCCGGTCAGGTGCAGCCGCGACCCGGCGCCGTCGACGACGAGCAGCGCGGCGGCCGGGTCGACGGCGATGTTGCCGAGACTGTTGAACACGTTGTTTCCCGGGTAGTCGGGCCACCAGAGGCCGTCGCCGTCGGCCCGGAGGAAGCCGGGGTCGCCGCCGCGGTGCGAGGTGTCCAGGCCGCCGGTCGGGTGCGTGGTGCCGAGGATGAACGTGCCCGCGCCGGTGACGACGTCCCGCTGGCGTCCGTCGAGGGCGGCGGACCGGGTGTACCGCAGCGGCGCATCGGCCGGGCCGGGTTCGGCGAGCTCGCGATGGATGTACTTCGGGCAGTTGCCGTACGCCTGGGCGACGGCGATTCGCAGGCCGTCACCGGAGTTCACGAGCGTGCCGTTGACGCGGAGTCGCCGGCGCGCGGCGAAATCGATGAGCAGGACCCCGATCGGCTGTCCGGCCGCGAGGGCGTGCAGCGGGTCGCCCGGGAGCGGTGCGGCGCCGACCGCGAGTACCGAATCCTCGGCCCGGCAGAAGCCCGGATCACCGACGACGACCGTCGTCCACAGGGTGCCCGCGTCGTCGCGTGCGGTGAGGAAGACCGAGGTCCGCGCCGCGGCGAACCGCGTCATGCCGGGGCTGAACGCGTCCTGCTCCAGCATCCGCGCGAGGCGGGCGGCCTCCGCCGTCAGCCCCGCGCGCCGCTGAACGTCGAGTTCGCCGTCGTGGAAGACGGCCGCCCGCTCAGTCGAAGAAGCCACAGGAGGGTGTCGCACCGGCGACGGCATCGGCGGTCGGCACCCCGTCCGGAGCGCAGACCTCCAGCCGCAGGCCGTCGGGATCGAGGAAGAAGAAGCCGCCGGACGAGAACGCGTCACTGTGCGGAATGATCTCGCCGTCGTACAGCAGTTCGGCACCCGCGTCCTGCACGCGGGCCCGCAGCCGCTCGACCTCGTCGACCGAATCGACGTGCAGGGCCAGATGGTGCAGACCCGGATTCCCGGTCGAGAAGCGGCCGTCGCTCTGCTCCCAGAGCGTGATCGCGAGCTTGTCGAGGAAGACCTCGGAGGCGACGTTCGGGTCGCCGAGGAAGGCGAACTTCTGGCCGTCCTCGTCGGACCGGCCGAGCACCTCGAAGCCGAGGACGCCGGTGTAGAAGGCGATCGAACGATCGAGATCGGTGACATTGAGGCCGATGTGGCCGGTGTGCAGTGGCATGATGGCTCCTGAGATCGGGCGGGCGACTAACCGTCTTAACAACGTATAGCGGGTTAGGAATGGATCGACAGGGGAATCCGGAATTCGTCTTTCTCGCGGGTGACCCGGCGCTGGACCTGGTGAACACAGTGATGGTGATCGGCGGCGCGCCGGCCGACCTGCTCGACGGCCCCGGCGCACTCGCCGCATGGGTGGGCGCGTCCGGACTCGCGGCCCGATTCGGCACTCCGGTGGAGATCAGCCCGGCGGTGTACGCACAGGTGATCGGGCTGCGGACGGCGGTGAAGGCGGTCGTCGGCGCGGTGGCGGCCGGCGATCCGGTGCCGAACGCCGAACTGGACGTGCTGAACGACGCGCTGGTGGCTGCGCCGGGCACGCGGCTGCGGCGGGCATCCGGCGGCGCCCTGACCCGCGAGACGGTGATCGACCTGTCCCGGGATACGCGGTGGCTTCCGTGGCTCCTGGCCGACGCCGCGGCGGCGCTGCTCACCGGTGACGCGGCCGGCCGGATCCGGCGCTGCGCCAATCACGTCACCTGCGTGCTGATGTTCGTCGACACCTCGCGGAGCCGGAGCCGCCGCTGGTGCAGCATGGAACTCTGCGGCAACCGGAGCAAGGTGGCCGCGCACGCCGCCCGGTCGCGTGATCGGGTGGCGCAGACGTAAGCGAGGGGCGGGGAGGCTCAGCCCTCACCGATCAGCGTCTTCTTGGTGACCTTCCCCATCGCGTTGCGGGGGAGCGACGGCACCATCCGGATCTCCCGCGGACGCTTGTGGACCGACAGCGTGGCGGCGACGAAATCGGACAGCACCTGCTCGCCGACCGGATCGCCGACCACGAAGGCGACGATGCGTTGCCCGAGATCGGCGTCGGGCAGTCCGACCACGGCCACCTCGGCGACCGCCGGATGTGCGAGGAGCGCATGTTCCACCTCGCCCGCGCCGATCCGGAACCCGCCGGACTTGATCATGTCGACCGAGGTGCGGCCGGCGATGCGATGGAAGCCGCCGGGGTCGATCGCGGCCATGTCGCCGGTGTTGAACCAGCCGTCGGCGGCGAACTCGGCCGCGGTCTTGGCGGGGTTGTTCAGATACCCGTCGAACAGGGTGTCGCCGCGGATCTGGAGATGGCCCAGGGCGTCGCCGTCGTGCGTCGCGGGCGCACCGGCGTCGTCGACCAGCCGCGTCTGCACGCCGCGGATCGGGAGGCCGACCCAACCCGGGCGGCGTTCGCCGTCGGCCCGGGTGCTGATGGTGATGAGGGTTTCGCTCATGCCGTAGCGCTCGACCGGCGGGTGACCGGTCAGGTCGCGCAGGCGCTCGAAGACGGGGACCGGAAGCGGGGCGCTGCCCGAGACGAGCAGCCGGGCGCCGGCGAGCGCTCGGGCACCGGCCTCGTCGGCCGTGATTCGGGACCAGACGGTCGGCACGCCGAAGTAGAGGGTGCCGCGGGCCCGCGCGTAACCCTCGGGAGTCGGCCGCACGGTGTGCACCAGGGGCGAGCCGTGCCGCAGCGCGCCGAACACGCCGAGGACCAGGCCGTGGACGTGGAACAGTGGGAGCCCGTGCACGAGCGTGTCGTCGGCGGTCCACTGCCACGCCTCGCCGAGTCCGTCCAGCCCGGCGGCGACGGCCGACCGGGACAGGACGACACCCTTCGGCGCGCCCGTGGTGCCGGAGGTGTACATGATCAGCGCCGTCGATCCGGGATCGGGTTCGGGCCACGACGCGTCGGAGCGGGCCGCCGGGTCGACCGGCACCGCGGGGATCGCCTCACCGTCGGCGGGCCGGCCGAGGAGCAGCTCCGCGCCGGAATCGGTGAGGATGTGATGACGCTCGGCCGGACCGGAATCCGGCGGCAGGGGGACCGCGGGGACTCCGGCGGCGAGGCAGCCGGTGAATGCGATGACGGTGTCCAGTGACGGTGTGGCATCGACGGCGACGGCCGCTGCTCCGCGGACCCGATCCGCCACCGCCGCGGCGGCACCGGCGAGCTCGGCGCGCGTGAGCGTGTCGTCGCCGACGGTCACCGCGGGGGTGCCGTCGGCGGTCGCCAGTGCGGTGAGCAAGGGAGCGGGTGCGCTGCGGTTCATCGTTGCCTCGTTCCGTGCGGGCCGGCGGACGGGGAAGCCGCCGACGCTGACGAACATTCTGCCCGCTCGCCTACGGGGTGTACTTGATCCAGTCGACGGTGACGGTCGCATCGTTCGCGGTGTCACCGTCGACCGGACCGGGCCAGTCACCGCCGACGGCGAGGTTCAGGATCATGAAGACGGGCTTGTCGAACACCCACTTCTGATCGGCGCTCAGTGACGACTTGGTGATCGTGTGGAACGGTGCGCCGTCGAAGAGGAAGCTGATCTTCGACGAGGTCTTGGTGACGCCGTAGGTGTGAAACTGCGACGGATCGATGTTCTTGACGTCGGATCCGTTCTGGTACCGGCCGGCGAGCGGCGCAAAGATGCCGCCGAGCGCACTCAGGTCCAGCGAGCCGGTGCTCAGGCCGCCGGTCGACGTCGGACCGTGGATCCCCACGTGCACGAAGTCGCTGCCGGTGATGTGCTCGGCGATGTCGACCTCGCCGCTCTGCGGAAAGCCCGCGCTGTAGATGTCGGTACCGAGCAGCCAGAATCCGGTGTGCAGGCCCTTGCCCATCGGCATCTTCATCCGCGCCGTCAGCGTGCCGTAGGTGAAGGTGAACTTGTCGAATGTGTTCAGCCGCGCTGACGTCCAGTTCCCGCCGTCGTTCCGCGCTTGGATCAGCAGGTTGCCCTGGCCGTCGAGGCGGGAGTTCTGGCGGGAGTTGGTGTAGGTCTGCTTCTCGTTGTTGCCCCAGCCGCCGCCACCGGTCTCGTAGTTCCAGGTGGCGCAGTTCGGGGCGGCCCCGGCGGCACCGTTGAAGTCCTCGGTGAACGCGGTGTCGGCGTGTGCCGACCCGGCACTGAGGGACAGCGCCGTGGCGACGAGCCCGGTGACAAGGAGACCATGCGGCGCCGACTTCAGAGAGATTTGCATAGGGTAGACTTACCACACTATTCGTGGCGTATGAGAAGTCGATTGATCCAGCCGGCCGGCGGCCGCACCCGACCTCCGGAGAGTCGGAGCCCCGGGTGTCGTGCGGAAGTTGCCCGCAGCCGAAAAGGGACCGCCCCACGTAACGTCACAGTGACGAAATGTAAGGGAGTGGGCCCGGAGGGCCGAGGGTGTGGGTATGCATCGCGGTGTTCGCGGTGTTGCCGTTCTGTCTGATTCCTACGTTCCGGAACAAGACGATCAGCGCGGAAGGGACATTTGTCCGCACGGTTCTCGTCGCGCTCGTCGAAGGTGGCCTGGTGGTGATCCTGGTCGGCCTGCTCATCGTGACGATGCCGGCTGTGCCGAGATTCGCCAGCTGAGCGCTTGGGCCTTGAGGGCGGTGATCACACGGAATACTGGTAACCACTCGTATCACTTTGTCTCGAGTCCAAACCAGCTGAGGCAGGCTCCGAAACCTGCCCTCAGGACGAAAGGGCAGGGACCGGTTTCGTGTAGCCGTCATCGCTGGCAGTTGGTTTGGGCGGGGCGCTGACCGATCGGCGGTGTCCCACGGCGGTGAGGATCACGCCACCGACGATCCACCCGGCGAGTACCAGCCACGATGACGTCGTGTCGGCCTGGGGGAAGTACGACAGTTCACGGACCAGCGTCGCCGATGCACCGGGTGGGAACCACTGTCCGATTTCGCCCCATGCTCCGGGGAGGAACTGTGACGGCAACGCGCTTCCCGAGATGGGGTTGGCGAACAGCATCATCACGACCGGGCCGATTGCAGTACCAGCGCGGCCGATCAGCGCAACGCAGCCGATCATCGGTGCGGCGATAGCGGCGATGGCCACGGCGAAGGCGCCGACGTTGAGTAAGTAGTTGCCCTGGATCGACCCGAACCAGAGTTGCAGGATGCTGGCGAGGACGATTCCGCCGACGATGGCGTACGTCGTCACTGCGAGGATGCGTCGCCTCGCTCCGACGATGACAGTCGAGATGAGGACGCCGCCGATGATGCCGCCGAAGAGCATCGGGAAGAACGCCGAGTTCAGCAGCGCGCCATTGGGGTCTTCGTCGGAGAACGGTGCAACGTCGGTGAGGGTCACTGTGGGTTCACCGCCCGGTGGGACCCCAGACTGTTGAGCGAGCGCCGACTCCAATGGGGTCGCCAGTTGCGCGACAACCTCATTGACCGCACCATTGGCCGATGCGGTGAGCACCTCGGGCTGCGCACCGAGGACGATCCCGCCCATGTAGTCGCGAGATTCGATGCCGGCCACCACGGCGTCTCGATCATCGACGACGGTGACGTCGTAGATCTCACCACTCGAGGACAGTTGTTGCTCGACGGTTGATACCGCTTGTTGGGGTCCGGTGACGGCGATGGAGATTCCTTGCGGGTCGGCCGTGAGCGCCGGCCATGAGAATGCCAGGACGATGATCGCGATGATTGCGGTCATTCCGGCCGCGATCGAGAGGGTGCGTCTGACTGAGGTGTCGGGTGGGGCCTCAGGCGCCGGACTGGGGAGGGGATCGGGATGGTGGGACATGGGTTGACTCCTGCACGAGTGGGTGGAGGCGGAGCTAACCTGGGTGGTCGTCGCCTGACCGAGGGTTGAGCGTGGTTTCGTACGCGTGCGGTCACGCGACCTGCGTGGCGGAGGTCATCAGCATCTGTTTGCCGACCGTGGTGGGATCGTCGAGCATGCGCAGGATCGCGGCCGCGACGTCGGCTCGTTTCGTCCGCGGGGCACGGGGCATCTGGTAGCCGGTAGATGCATCAACGATGAGCGGGTTCGGTGTCCCTGGGCCGTCGGCCAGTGGTCCGGGATGCACGGTGGTCCAGTCCAGGCCGCTGTCGACGAGCTGGTCCTCGCCGGTCTTGTGATCTCGGAAGTTTCCGGCCAGGAACGTGCGGCAACCGAGACGGTATGGGTAGCGGGTGTTTGCGAATGTGTCTCCGACGCCGAGTGCAGACATCACGATAATCCGTTGCACACCAGCACTCTCTGCTGCGTCGATGACGGTAGGCACGGCGATCTGCATCAAGGGTTTGCTGGACTCGGTAACCTTCGGGCCCAAGGTGAGCACTACTGCGTCACATCCCCGGAGGGCTTCGGTCAGTGTGGCGGCGTCGTCGAGTTGCCCACCGACGACGGTCAGATTCGATTGTGTGTCCATCGCGTCCGGCCGGCGCACGTAGGCGACCACCTCGTGTCCGGCGGCGAGGGCTTGGGTGACGAACTCGCTTCCGGTTCGGCCTGTTGCGCCTAGTACTGCGATTCGCATAACGATCTCCTTTTCCTGTTGTCCGAGGTCATCGGACTGATGTCTCTGGCTGCGCAAACTGGGACCGACGATGATCGGCCTCACCGGCGAGGATTGTCGCCCGCACGTGGCACCACGTGAATTGGTGACCGCGACATTGCTTGCACTTTGACTATTATAGTGCAAGACTTGCACTTGTGTCGAACAGTGCAATGACGAGCAACCGCGAACAGACCGCTACGCGCATTACGCAGTGCGCCCTGGATCTGGCCGAGGAGCGTGGTCTCGACGGCTTCACAATGGATGACCTCGCCAAGTGCGCGGGCGTATCCCGACGGACGTTGTTCAACTACGTTGAAGGAAAGATGGACGCCGTTCTAGGGGCTCCGACCGCCCCAGATCCGGAGCGGCTCAAAGAATTTCGCGCCGGGGGGCCGACCGGACGAATGTCGACCGACATCAAGGGCGTGATCACCGCACTGCTCGACAGCAAGAACTTCAAACCGGACGAACTCGACCGACTCCACCGGCTGATCGCCTCAGACGCCCGCCTTCACAAGGCATTGCACGACAAGTTCGCGCGTTTCGCCGACTTCCTGGCGGTGGCCCTACAGGAGAGGGGCAATGGGCAGCTCAGTGAGCTCCAGGCGCGGGCAGCGGCAACCGCAACACTGTCGCTGTTTGACATCTCACTCAAGGCGTTCGTCGACGATCCGACTACCAGCCTTGCTGACCACTTTGTCGCGGCATTCGACGGTGCCGCCGCAATTTTCGCGTGATTGCACCGAACCTCAGGAGACCTGCAGATGACCAATCCGTCGCCCATGTCTGCCGACAAACTCGACCGCAGCGTCATAGTCACCGGCCTCGTCATCGTGGCGGGCATGATCATGGTGGTCCTCGACACCACGATCGTGAACGTCGCCCTGGACTCATTGAGTCAAGAACTCGATGCGACGCTGTCGACCACGCAATGGGTGGTCACCGGCTACCTCCTTGCCGTCGCCCTGGTCATACCGATCACCGGATGGGCGATGGACCGCTTCGGGCCGAAGGCAACTTGGATCGCCGCCGTCACGATGTTTACGATCGGCTCGGCTCTGTGTGCCACGGCGTGGTCGATCGAGGCACTGATCGTCTTCCGGATCATTCAGGGTCTCGGCGGCGGCATGCTGCTACCAGGCGGCCAGGCCATCATCGCCAAAGCTGCCGGCCCCCAACGCCTCGGACGTGCCATGAGCATCATCGGCGTCCCCATGCTCCTGGGTCCGGTATTCGGGCCGGTGATCGGCGGCGCTCTCATCGAGTACACCAGTTGGCACTGGATCTTCCTGGTCAACGTTCCGGTCGGCATTCTCGCTGTCGCACTCGCCGTTTGGAAACTGCCGTCCGGCGGCTCCCTCGACGATGCCGGACGGCTCGACTACCGCGGCCTCGCTCTACTGTCCGGGAGCCTGGTGTGCCTGCTCTACGGACTGTCCCTGGCCAGTTCCCGAGGAGGATTCGGAGACTGGACGGTGTGGGCATGGCTCGCCGGCGGCGCGGCCGGTCTTGCTCTCTACACCTGGCACAGTCTGTCCAAGGGTCCGTCATCCATCATTGACGTCCGCCTACTCAAGGACCGCCTCTTCGCGAGCGGGACGATCGCGGTTTTCCTCGTCGCGATCGGGATGTTCGGCGGCATGCTGCTCCTGCCGCTGTACTACCAGACCGCACGTGGGGAGGGGGCGCTCGCCGCAGGTCTGCTACTTGCACCCCAAGGCCTGGGCGCGATCGTCGCGATGGTGATCGGCGGCCGGCTCACCGACCGAATCGGTGCCGGATGGGTTGTGCCCGTGGGCGTAACACTGGCGTTGATCGGTACCTTGCCATTCACCCAGGTGGCCGCCGACACCTCCTACGTGTGGCTGAGCGTGGCACTGTTCGTGCGCGGAATGGGTCTCGGCGCGGTGATGATGCCGACGATCGCTGCGGCCTATACCAACCTCCCTGAGCACGTGGTGTCACGGGCGGCGCCGACCTTGTCGGCCATTCAGCAGGTCGGCGCATCGTTGGGCAGCGCACTGCTCGTGACAGCACTGACCCAGCGTTTCACCCACAACCTCACCGATCACGGCATCGCGCCGTCGGGCGGTGGCACCGACCAGATCAGTTCCGTGCCACCCGAGGCGATGTCGACCGTCAGCCCTCTGCTGTCCGACGCGTTCGGGTTCGCGTTCTGGGTGGCGTTCGCGCTGACCGCCGTCATCTTCATTCCCGCAATGTTTCTTCCGAGACACGGAAAGGCGCGGGGCCAGTCGGCGCCCGCGGCTCCCGGTCTGTAGCGACCACGCATCTGACAGCGATCTTCGAAAGGCATCACCATGTCACTGGCTCTATACCGCTTGGGCCGCTTCGCTTTCCGAAACAAGTGGTGGTTCGTCGCCACCTGGTTGGCGGCATTGGTCGCACTAGGTGCTCTCATGGGCGCCATTCAGCCCAAGTTCTCCAGTAGCTTCGAACTGCCCGGAACCGACTCGGATCGGGCCATGACGATTCTGCGGGAAGACTTTCCGGCAGCCAACGAGCAGCAGAGCAAGGCATCGACAAGCATCCTGGTCGCTGCCGACGACGGACTGGCCAATCACACCCAACAGATCGATGCACTGGTCGAGCAGGCCCGAACACTACCCAGGGTGATCGATCCCGAGTCGATCGCGAACCCGGTCACAGTGGCGCAAGCTCGACCCGAGATGGCAGCCACCGTCCTCGGCGACGACGGCAAGGTCGGCCTGATCCAGGTCCGCCAGAACATCCCTGCCGATGATCTGACCGCCGACGACAAGGATCAGTTCGAAGCGCTACTTGCCGAGCACCGCGGTGACGGCCTCGTTGTTGAGGGCACGGGCTCGCTGATGCAAGTGATGGAAGCCGGCGGTGCCGCCGAATTGCTCGGATTCGCAGTCGCATTCGTGGTGATGATCGTCGCGTTCGGCGCTCTGGTTGCGGCATTCATACCGATCTTGACTGCCATCGTCGGTGTCGGCATCAGCATTCTGCTGCTCACACTGAGCGCGGCCGTATTCGACATCCAATCCAGTGCTACAGCGATCATCACCATGCTCGGTATCGCCGTGTCGATCGACTACGCCTTGTTCATCGTGTCGCGGTACCGAACCGAACTCAACCAAGGTAATGATCGAGAACTCGCGGTGGGCAGAGCGGTTGGCACGGCTGGGTCGGCGGTGATGTTCGCCGGGCTCACCGTGATGATCGCTGTGGCCGCTCTGTCGATCGTCGGCATCCCCTTCGTCACACAGATGGGTCTCGCCGCCGCGGTGGCTATCCTGATAGCGGTCCTCGGCGCCATCACGTTGATACCCGCCTTGCTCGGGGTGTTCGGCCGCTTCGCCTTCACTCCTCGGATCCCCGGCATTCGGCACGGCGATGAAACCGACGACCAGCCGTCCAACGGCCTGCGCGTGGCCCGCGTCATCACCCGCCACCCATGGCCGACAGCTGTGGCCGGCCTGGCGCTGCTCGCTATCGCCGCGATACCGATGTCCAATCTGCAACTCGGCCTGGACACCACCACCAACAGCGAATACGCCGCCACCCAACTACTCAAACGCGGCTTCGGTGAAGGTATCAATGGTCCGCTCCTCGTGACCGTCAGCGACGCCGACGGCGGAGACATCGCACCGGCGGCCGACACTGTGGTCGCCCAGATAGCCACATTCGCCGACGTGGCCAACCCCAACCAGATTCAGTGGATCGGCAACGGCCCCAATCCCGCTCAAAACCAGGAAGGTGCCACCGCGGCACTGATCACCGTCACTCCCGAGCAGTCGCCCAGTGGTGAGGCCACCCATCATCTGATGGAACAGATCCGAGGCATCGGATCGTCGGCGCCCGGCGGCGCGGAGATTCATGTGGGCGGCCAGACCGCCATCATGTCCGACATCTCCTCGAAACTGAGTTCGTCGCTCATACCGTTCCTGGTCCTGGTCGTCGGACTGGCGTTCATCATTCTGATGATCGTGTTCCGCTCGATACTCGTGCCGCTGATCGCAACACTGGGGTTCTTGTTCTCGGTGTGCGCCACGTTCGGGGCGGCCGTGTTCATTTTCCAGGAGGGCCACTTCGGCCTCATCGAGCATCCCGGCCCCCTCAACTCGTTCATTCCGATCTTCCTGGTCGGTGTCGTCTTCGGGTTGGCGATGGACTATCAAGTTTTCCTCGTGACGCGGATGCGCGAAGAGTACGTGCACGGCAGGTCCCCGAAAGACTCGATCATCATCGGCTACCAGCACGGCGCGCGAGTGGTTACCTCGGCAGCGGTCGTCATGATCTCGGTGTTCGTCGCATTCATGCTCGCACCCGACACCTTCGCAAGAATGATGGGCTTCTCACTGGCCGCAGCAGTCTTCTTCGACGCCTTCATCATTCGCATGATCGTCGTACCAGCGGTGATCACGCTGCTCGGCGAACGGGCATGGAAGCTGCCGTCATGGCTCGACCGGATCCTGCCGAACGTCGACGTGGAAGGCACCGCCATCCGCAAGCTGGCCCAACCTGCGAACGATGCTGAGGCAGTTGCGGTATCGGCGAGCGGTCAACCCTGATGGTGCAGCTCGCCATCGCCGCGGTTGTCCTCGGACTGGTTCACTACCTGCTTCATCGTCGGCTCGTCCGGGCCACCGGGGTGCATGGCCGATCGGCACTCACCATCGACGTCGTCCTCGGACTGGGTTGGGTGATGGCACTCGTCGCCGTCGGGGTGGGGACCGTGATACCGCCCGCCGGAATCCGACCGGTCGGGTTCGTCGGGATGACGTGGTTGGCGGCCGTCTTCTACCTGCTGCTGGGTCTGGCGGCGATCGGTATCGGCCTCGCAGCGCTGCGCCTTGCCGGCCGTGCGTGGGGGAGGCCGACTCCGGCTGGGCGCCGACGCTTCCTTCAGATCGTCACAGCGGGCATGGATCTCAATGCGGGTGCGCAAGGATGGGCCAGCTGGTGGATGCGGGGCGACTCTTCTGCTTGGTGGCGTGCCTGGCGGTCGCTAGTTGTACTGACCCGGAACGTTAGGTACAGAGTTCGGCGAGTCGACGTGACATAGGGAAGACCTCCGAGTGAGGTGTGGAGCTGTCTAAGAACCGCTCCTCAACCCGGAGGTCTTCATGTCCCACCGTAATTCACCGCTGTCCCCGACTGGCCGGTTGCGTCTGGCTCGGTGTGTTGTGGACGACCGGTGGCCACTGCGCCGCGCAGCTGACCGGTTCAACGTGTCAGTCACCACGGCCAAGCGATGGGCGGATCGCTACCGCGACCACGGGCCGGCCGGAATGGGTGATCGGTCCAGCCGGCCCCGATCGTGTCCGCATCGCACCAGCCGGCGCCGGGAACGCCGGGTCGTCGGGTTACGCGTCTCCCGCCGCTGGGGGCCAGCCCGGATCGGATACCACCTGGGGTTGAACGTCTCCACGGTGCACCGCATCCTCACCCGCTACGGCTGCCTACGACTGTCGTGGATCGACCCGGCAACCGGGGCGCCGGTACGTGCCCGCAGACGCGAGATTCGCCGGTACGAACACCAAGCGCCCGGAGACTTGATCCACGTCGACATCAAAAAGCTCGGCAGAATCCCCGACGGCGGTGGACATCGCGTACACGGCCGCGCCCAGGGCACCCGCAACTCCAGTGCCCACCGCGAGCCTGGACGAACCCGCAAAGTTGCTGGCCGCCCCAACCTGGGGTACGCGTATCTGCATCACGCCGTCGACGACCACTCCCGCTACGCCTACTCCGAGATCCTCGCTGATGAGAAGAAGGAAACCGCGACCGCGTTCATGACTCGGGCGTTGGCGCACTTCGCCTCGATCGGTGTCACCACCGCGCGAGTGATGACCGACAACGGGTCGTGTTACCGGTCCCGCATATTTCGGGACTTGTTGCACGACAACAAGATCAAGCACAAGTGGACCAGACCGTACCGGCCGCAAACCAACGGCAAGGTCGAACGATTCAACCGGACCCTGCAGGAGGAATGGGCCTACGCCCGTCCCTACCTCAGTGAAACCGAACGCGTCGCGGCCTTCCCCGAGTTCCTTCGCATCTACAATCACGAACGCGGCCACACCGCACTCCGAGGCAACTCACCCGCCGACCGCGTACCCAACCTGTCGGGTCAGTACAGCTAGTCGGCCTGAAAGAATCTGGTGATGAGGTCTGCTGTGGCGCCCCAGTCTCCGTGACGAAGAAAATGACTCAAGTCGACCTTTACGAAGACCGCTTCTGCGGCGAAATAGGTTGTGTCGCCGACAGTACCGTTGGCTTCGATGAAGAGCGCGCGGTCGGTTTCGTCGACGAGGGAGGCGGTGATGTGCACGGGGGTGTGCAGTGGGACCGGGCGTCGATACTCCACGGTGAGGGTTCGGGTGACTGCGGGTGTCTCGGCGATCCACAGGGTGAAACCCATGATGTCATCGCATGCCGCTGAGATGGCTCCGCCGTGGGCGAGTCCCGGGGCTCCTGAGTGGCGCTCGTCGAATTGCAGGTCGGCGTAGACGTGGTCGCCGTGCAGGTGTACCTCGAGGTGCAGGCCATTGGGGTTGTCTTCGCCGCATCCCATGCACCATGGTGCGTGTGCTGGTAGTGGTTTGTCGCCCCTCATAAGTGACCTTTCTGAGCCTTCAATCGGTACCGCCACTGGCAGTTTCGCTCTGTTACCGACGGTATTGTTGTGCAGTCAGGGGTTCGTGATTTTGGCTATATAGGGAGTGGCCAGGTGGAAACCATCGATTCCGACGATGTTGACCCGAGGCGGGTTCGGTCGCGTCAGCGTTTGTTGGATGCTGCGGTGACCTTGCTGAACAGTGGCGGGGTCGAAGCCGTTACCGTGGAGGCGGTCACTCGACTGTCTCGTGTTGCTCGCACCACCTTGTATCGTCACTTCGAGAGCTCCACAGATCTGGTGGCGGCTGCCTTCGAGCGATTGTTGCCTCAGGCCGAGACCCCCGAGACGACGACGTCGATCCGTGATGACCTGCTGAAGCTGATGCAGCGGCAGGCTGAGCTTATTGAGCAGGCACCGCTGCAGTTGACGACGCTGGCATGGTTGGCAATGCTTCCCGAGCAGCCCCGGCAATCCGGGCAATCCGACGGGGATCAGAACGCGCTCGCGCCACTGCGTCGTCGAGTCGTCGAGCAGTATCGAGAACCATTCGATCGAGTTTTGACGAGTGACGTGGCCACGGCGGAGCTCGGCGACCTCGATTTGACCATGGCAGTCACTCAACTGGCGGGCCCCCTTGTCTTTGCCAAGCTCACGGGCATTCGGTCGATGACCGTTGGCGATCTCGAACAGCTTGTCGACGATTTCCTCATGGCCCACCGGCGACACCAAACCTCCTGACCTCCTCCCCCATCTATGGTACTGCTAGTGCCGCGTGTCTTTAGTTAGTTTTCGGTTGGGCTTTCTTCAGGATGTCGTCGGCGGTCTTGGTCCAGACGAAGGGGTGTTTGCGGTCGTTCCAGCCGCTGATGAATGCCCGGATCTTCGCGTTGAGGTCTTTGACTGAGGTGAATACGCCACGGCGGATCGCTTGCCGGTCGATGATGCCGAACCAGACCTCGACGAGGTTGAGCCAGGATCCGGAGGTCGGGGTGAAGTGCACGTGCATGTTCGGGTGCTGGACGAGCCAGTCGCGGACTTCGGCCTTCTTGTGGGTGGCGTAGTTGTCCATCACCAGGTGCAGTTCCTGGCCGGGGTAGGTGCGGTCGATCTGTCGCAGGAACGACAGGAACTCCTGGTGACGATGCCGTGGCTTGACTGCGCCGGTCACTTGGCCGGTCGCGATGTCCAGGGCGGCGAACAACGTGGTCGTGCCGTGCCGCTTGTAGTCATGAGTGCGGCGTTCGATCTGCCCGGGCCGTATCGGCAGCATCGGCGCGGTCCGGTCCAGGGCCTGGATCTGCGACTTCTCGTCGACGCACAGCACGATCGCGTTCTCCGGCGGTTCCAGATACAGGCCGACGACGTCGGTGACCTTCCCGGCCAGCTCCGGGTCGGTGGAGAACTTGAAGGTTCCCGACCGCCACGGCTGCACACCGTACTCGCGCCACGCGCGTGCGATCGTGGCGTTCCCGACCCCGAGATGGGCGGCGAGCAACCGTGAGGACCAGTGCGTGACCCCGTACTTCTTCGGAGGCGGCATCAACGTGGCCGACACGATGTCGGCGTGATCGATATGCCGGGGCCGGCCGGGCCGATCAGCATCGAGCAAGCCGGCCATCCCGTCGTGCAGGTACCGGTACCGCCACTTGCGGACCGTCGGGATCGACACCCCGACGACGTCGCTGATATGCGAGTTCGCCCACCCCTCAGCGGCCAGCGCCACGATCCGCGCCCGCCTCACCACGCCAGCCGGCGTCGAGGTCGATCGCAGCAACCGATCAAGCTCAACATCATCGCCCTCACGCAATTCCAGTGCCGGGGCCGGAGAATTCGCCATAACCCATTCTCTCAACCCCGGAACAGGAAACTAATTAACGCCACGCGACACTAGTACCGTAACGATACCGTCGGTTTCGTAGACGGGCTGGGTCGAGGGTGAGGTGCTGCGTATGGTGGTCCAACGTCCAAGTGGTGGGCGCTTGGCGGCGCGCCGGTTGGCGGAACGCAGCGAGTACAGCACGACATTGGGGCGGTTGGCACGGTTCACCTTGGCGCACAGATTCCTCGTCATCGGGGCGTGGGTGGCTGTGGGTATCGTCTTGGCGATACTGTTTCCCCAGCTGGAGACGGTGGTGCGGCAGCAGTCTGTTGATCCGATCCCTGCTGGGGTTCCATCGTTTCAAGCACTCGATCAGATGGGTGGTGCGTTCGGTGAGAAGGGCGCCAAGACCACTGTTTTCGTGACCATGGAGAACCCGAACGGGTTCACCGACGTGGCGCGGGAACGCTACGACATGCTCGTTCTGCAGTTGCGCGAAAATTTCGACGATGTGCAGTCAGTGCGGGATTTGCTCTCCGATCCGACGACGGCCGGCCAGGCCTTGAGTGAGGACGGGCAAGCCTGGTACTTGCCTGTCGGGGTCACCGGAACTTTGGGAGGGCCAACGGCCACGCATGCTGTGGAGACCGTGCGCCAAACCGCGCAGCGCGTGTTTGACGGTACGGACACCACTGTCCATGTCACCGGGCCGACGGCCACTTTCAGTGACCAGATCGTCAGTGCTGAAAGCGATTTAGTCGTGATCACTGTGGCGACGGTGGCGCTTATCGCGATCATTCTGTTGATCGTTTACCGATCGCTGTTCACCGCGCTGGTGCCGTTGTTGGTGATCGGTGTCAGCCTCGGCGTGGGCCGCGGGGTCTTGTCCGCACTCGGCGAACTCGGTATGCCGGTATCGCAGTTCACCGTCGCGTTCATGACCGTCATCCTGCTCGGAGCCGGGGTCGACTACTCAGTCTTTTTCATCAGTCGCTATCACGAACGGCTACGCCAGGACGCTACCACTGAGGTTGCGCTCGTGGACGCGACAGCAACTATCGGACGGGTCATCCTGGCTTCAGCTGCCACGGTGGCGCTGGCCTTTTTGGCGATGGTGTTTGGTCAGCTGAGCGTGTTCTCCACCTTGGGTCCGGCATGCGCGATCGCCATCCTCATCGGATTCCTCGCCACGGTCACCCTGCTACCACCGGTGTTGCTGTGGGCGGCGCGATTCGGCTGGGGCGCACCCAGACGAGATCTGACCCGAAAGTACTGGAATCGCGTCGCCGTGCTCGTCGTGCGGCGTCCTGTGCCTCTGCTGGCACTAACCCTGGTCGGGCTAATCGTGCTTAGCGTCTTCGCGATGGGCATCCAGATCACCTTCGACGATCGTGAGGGGCAGCCCGCGACAACCGACAGCAACGAAGGCTACGCGTTGCTCGACCGTCATTTCCCTCAAGACGTCACTATCACTGAGTTCCTCGTTGTAGATGCACCGATCGATCTCCGTACTGCCAGCGGGCTGGCCGATCTTGAGCAAATGGCCTCACGTGTATCCCAGATCCCCGGAGTGACTCGAGTCATCGGTGTTACCCGTCCCACCGGGGACAAGCTCGAGCAAGCCGAGCTGTCCTGGCAGAACGGTCAGATCGGGGACCGGCTGGCGGGTGCGGTCGACGATGGCCAGAACCGCCGAGGTGACCTCGAACAGCTCCGTACCGGCGCATTCCAACTCGCCGACGGGCTTACTCAGCTCGACACCCAGGTACGCACCAACTTGGCCCCCCTGGCCGGCATCCTCGATCAGGCAAGCACAGCAGGGCAGCAAATTCAGCAGTACCAGCCGATACTCCGCCAACTCGCCGCATCTGCACCAGCGCTCGATCGCGCTTCTCAGAATGCCCCACAGCTGGCCGCGCTCACCCGCCAAACATCTGCAGCCCTGGCAACAGTGACCTCGATCCTGCCCATCCTCGATAATGCGCCCTGGTGCACCCAAGTCCCGCAGTGCGCAGCTCTGCGCGCGCAGACCCGCAATCTCGACGCCCTACTGAGCAACGGGACCCTCGACCAGATCGCCACGCTGTCAACACAACTCGCGCAGCTGGATACACCGATCTCAACAGTCACCGACCAACTCACTTCCACCGTCAACTCACTGGGCTCCACGCTGGGAAGCATCAGCAGCCAAGACCTTCCCGGCAAGCTCACCCAACTGCAAACAGGTATCAGTCAACTCGCGGCGGGATCACGCCAACTCGCCGCCGGTGTATCCGCGCTGATCGACAGCAACCTTCAACAACTCGCCGGGATGGCCGCGCTAGCCACACAACTACAAACCTCCGCCCGCGAGACCGCCGGAACAAACTCAGCAACCGGCTTCTACCTCCCACCTCAGGCCAACGCAGACCGCCGTTTCGTCGACGTCGCTCGCCAGTTCGTCTCGCCCGACGGCCATACCGTGCGCTACGCAATACAAACCAGCTTCGACCCCTACAGCACCGAGGCCATGCAACTGGCCGACACAATCACCGATGTCGCACTCGCCGCCAGACCGAACACAACCCTGCAGGACTCCAACATCGCGATAGCCGGGTTCCCCGCCATCAACGCCGATCTGCAACGTCTACTCACCGAAGACTTCCGACTCCTAGCGTTGGCCACCCTCACCATCGTCGGCCTGATCCTGATACTCCTACTCCGAGCACTCATCGCGCCGCTATACCTTCTGGGCACCGTCATACTCAACTACACCGCGGCACTGGGTATCGGTGTCCTGATCTTTCAACACATCCTCAAAACCGATATCGCCTGGCCCGTACCACTACTGGCCTTCATAGTCCTCGTCGCGGTCGGCGCCGACTACAACATGCTTCTTATCTCTCGCCTACGCGAAGAATCCCAAAACAACATCCGCATCGGCGTCCTGAGAACCGTCACCAACACCGGATCAGTCATCACCTCGGCCGGCCTCATCTTCGCTGCCAGCATGTTCGGACTCATGGCCGGATCCATCTCGATCATGACCCAGGTCGGACTCATCATCGGCATCGGCCTGCTGCTCGACACCTTCATCGTCCGCACCATCGTTGTGCCGACCATCGCCACACTTGTCGGCAGAGCAAGCTGGTGG
Organism: Gordonia sp. PP30; assembly: GCF_023100845.1. NCBI lineage: Bacteria > Bacillati > Actinomycetota > Actinomycetes > Mycobacteriales > Gordoniaceae > Gordonia > Gordonia sp. PP30. The sequence goes on from NZ_CP095864.1 coordinate 2,134,890, forward strand.
CCGAGTACCCGAACCGACACGCATCCAGTGTCCCGCTAGTACGCACGCACGTGCCGAGATCTGACCGGCCCCGCCAGTCATCCAGCCATCGCGCCCACCTCATCGACTGACACCCGCTCGACGGTCGGCCGCGGCAACCACACCCTACCGTCGCGGATCAGTGCCCAGACCACGTCAACCAGACGTCTAGCGAGAGCGATGAGAGCGTGGACGTGGGAACGCTTCTCACGTCGTTTGCGCTGGTAGAACTCGCGGGACGGGCCGTCGCGTTGCGAGCTGTTGAGTGCGGCCATGTAGAACACCTTGCGAAGTCCTCTGTGGTAACGCTGGGGTCTACGCAAGGCTCCCCGGCGGTTACCGGAGTCGTGCGGTACCGGAGCAAGACCGGCGTAGGCGGCGAGTCTGGCGGGCGAGCCGAACGAAGTGAGGTCGCCGCCGGTGATCGCGACGAGCTCAGCGCCGCTTCGGGTGCCGATGCCTGGCACGGATTCGAGAATCCGTGCGTGACGGTGGCGGCGGAACACCTCGGTGATCTGCTTATCCAGGTCGGCGATCTGACGGGTCAGCATGACCAACGAGGTAGCCGCGTGTTGCACCAGTAGGGCTGTGGTCGCCTCGCCAGGCAGGGTGACGGTCTGCGCGGCCGCCGCGGCACGGGCTTTGTCGATCATCTTCGGGATCGTGGGTCGGCGGACGCCGTGACTGCGCAGGTGGTCGTAGATCTCGTCGTCAGAGACCGCAGCGATCGCAGATGGCGTGGCGAAGCGGGTGAGGAACGTTAGACCGGTCAGTGTCGAGTAGTCGAAACACCGTTCTAGTGCAGGGAAGATGCGGGTCAGCAGGCCGCGCAGGCGGTTGATGCCTCGCGTACGTTCAGCGACGAGGTCGTTGCGATGTCCGGTCAGCAGGTCGAGTTCGATCGCGACGTCGTCGGGCGCCGAGACGGTGGCGAGATCGCCACGTAGGCGGGCTGTCTGGGCGATCACGACCGCATCGCGGGCATCGGTCTTGCCCTCACCCGCGAACGCACCGGTCATGCTGTGCACGACCCGGCCGGGCACGTAGCGGATCTGCTGGCGCCGCGCAGCCAGCACACCCCTCAGCAGCGCCGATTCCGGTGCGGTCATGTCGATCGCCCACACCACGAATTTCATGTCGGCGACCCGGTCCATGAGCGCTTCGATCGCCGGTTGATCGTTGGGAAGCCGCCGAGACCACAGCACCGTTCCCGCCTCATCGACCGCGGCGGCGTGATGCGCATGCCGACCGACATCAATTCCTACCCAGATCTTTTCGTCCATACTGTCCTTCCGTGTGCGGTTGGCTCGTCAGGGTGGTTTCGCCGGCACACCTTTACACAGCGACAAGTTCGCGAACACATCTCAATCAGCGGCCGAAACGACCCGTCACGGTCCGGGGTGACCTTCCACGCCAAGCCACCAGCGACAACAGGTGATTGTCGAGCCACGCCCCGAACCGCGGACGAACGTCCGAGGCGACCGCCCCGGACGTACTCCAACGTAAAGGTGATTGTGGCGGTGGGCACCACGCTCTACGGCGTGGGTGAGGCCGCGTCGGTGCGGGTCAATCAGGAGTCGGTGACGTTGAAACGGCTGCCCGCCGAGTTCGACGGTCTACGCGTGGCCGTCGTCAGCGATTTGCACCTGGGACCCGCCCGCGGGGAGGCGTTCACACGCACGATCGTCGACATGGTCAACGCCGAGCGCCCCGACCTCATCGCGATCGTCGGTGACCTGTCAGACGAAACCATCGAGCATGTCGGATCAGACCTGCAGCCACTCGCTGATCTGCGAGCGCCGTTGGGTGTCTTCGGTGTCTCAGGCAACCACGAACAGATCTCCGACGACGTCGGCGCCTGGATGGACGAGTGGCGTTCGCTGGGTATCACCACCATCAACAACTCAAGCGTGGAGATCCGACGCGGGGCAGCCACCATCGATGTCGCTGGAGTGCATGACCTCAGCAATTCCGCCCCGTACGAACCCGACCTTGACGCCGCGGTCGCCGGTCGACCCGACGATCGATTCACCCTGCTACTGGCGCATCAACCCAACCACGTCCGGGAGGCAGCAGCCCACGACGTCGATCTCCAGGTATCCGGACACACGCACGGCGGGCAGATGTGGCCGCTGCGTTACGCCGCCGCTGCTGCCGCCGACACCGCAGTCACCGGACTCGACTTCTACAAGGACACCACCGTGTTCACCACCTATGGGGCCGGCGCCTGGGGACCGCCCGTCCGAGTGGGTGCGCCGCCTGAAATCGCCATCCTGCAGTTGCGCAGCGCCTGATCGACCGACAGTCATTGCTCGCGTTGGCCGTTTCGTGCTGCAACGTATGCGCCAAACTGACTCGATCCGCGGAGTGCATGATTGATCGCCGTCTGTGTGTGGATGCCGAGTGCGTCTGCAAGGACAGGAGGCGGTGAGGTCTGGGTGATGGTTTGCCAGGTACCGAGACGCGTTGTGAGCGAGGGAAATCCGAGTGCCTTGAGGCGGCGCCTCAGGTGACTTTCGTTGAGATGGTTCCCAGGCTGATAACCGGGGAAGACCCACACCGATTCGCTATGCGCGGCGGTCTGCCGGTTGGTTGTCGCCTCGGCGACCTCGGCGACGAGCCGATCCAATGGCGACTCCAATACGATTGGGTGCTTTCCGAGGGTGATGGTGCAGGTCTCCTCGCGGTTGATCTGATCCCATCGCAATGCGGCGACTTTGTGAGTGGGCTGCCCGAACACCACGATCAGCGCAGCGGCCAGGCGATCGCGCGGAGTCAGCGCGTCGTTGGCAAAGAGCCGTGTGAGTTGTTCGACTTGCATGGTTTCGGTCAGGGCTCGTGTCGTGCCGCGTTGGTGAGGCGCGATCGTCAGCGGGGGCAATCGATACGTGGCGACTACCCACGGGAGAAATCGGCTCAATAGCCGGTTGGTTTCGGTGCCGGACGCGACGAACGTATCGACCTGACTTTGATCGACGTCGGTGACCGATATCTGCAGCATGTCGAGGAAGTTGAGGAAGTCGATTGCAACGGTCACTCCCTGCTTGGCGGCGAGAAACGTTCCGTTGGTGCACTTGTCGTCGAATCGTCTTGACACATGCCACCGAATGTAGCTGCGGATCACGAGCTGATTGTCAGGGTTGGTGAGCGTCGCGAGCTTGCTGTCGGCCCACGCGGTGAACCTGGTCCGGAAATCCACTCGGGCGCCATCGATGCCGTGCTCATCGAGGAGGGCGCGAATGTGCACGGACGAACGGTTCACCGGTAGCGCTGCCAGCAGTCGCTGGTCCACAGTGTCGGCGGCGGCGATCTGTTGGAGCACGGCGCGAACAGTTGGGTTTCGCAGCCACGTGACCCCGCTGTTGGCGCGAGGCATCTGTTTAAGCGCAGCTGCGAGGCCGGCCAGTTGCGGATTGACGACACCGGTGTGCGGGTTGGTGAGGAGTTCGTCGACTTGATGGGCGAGCTCGCAGCGCCAGCAATGACCGCGACGGTAGAGCTCGGCCTCGGCTCCGCATTCGACGCAATCGACGTTGAGTTGGATGCCGCTACAGGTGCGGCACAGGTATTGGCCGGTCGGTGTGCGTCCCGGGACAATTCCTGAGTGTGCGCATTCAACACATTGCCCGACAACGCGTTTGGCTTGGTTGTAGCAATAGCAGCAGATTGGGGTGTCCTGCCACCACGCGGCGGTGAGATAGGCCTCACCGCATCGTTCGCACGGCTCGTACCGGTCAGGTTCGGGTGCGGGCTTCCGGCGTGCCATCATCTATCATCACCGCGGGCCTAGGTATCTCGTGGGCCGTCGTCGGAATCGACCACGCGAACGCGACGAACCCCGGGAGCCTTCTTCGGTCGGGCTTCTCCTGCCGGCAGAATGTCGGGTGCGGTTCCGGTTGCCCTACCTTGCATCACCACGACGGGCTCGAACAATTCGGCGGGGGAGCAGTCGAGGATGTCACACAGCGCGGCGAAGACCCGGCTGTTGATGCGTTCCGGTTTGCCCGTCATCAATCGGTACGCCTGAGGTTGAGAGAGAGTGATACCGCGGCTCCGAAGGAGGGTGACCAGTTCGGTCGACTTCCACAGATTGCGGTCGGCCATGAGTTTTCGCAGGTTCCAATGGAAATCGACGCGCTTCTGAACGTTCATGCCTGGTTGCTTTCGCCGTAGGGGACAGCCGCGGATGCGAGTCGCTCGCGGATCATGCGCTGCAGGGTCTTCTGTCGGTAGTCCGAACTCACCTGGGTGTAGAGCGCCGTGGTGGATGAATGCTCGTGGCCCACCTGTTGTTGCACGAACAGCGGATCGTAGCCGTCCTCGATCAAGTGCGTGACGTACGACCGGCGAAACCCGTGAAGCGACAGACCATCTGGCAAACCGGCACGTCGACGATGGCCTGTGAATCGAGTGGCGTACGAGTTCAAGGTCAACTGGTCACCGCGTTCTGACGGCCACAGCCAGGGCGAGTCCGCCGCATGTCCCATGAGTTGTCGGCATCCTTCTGCGCCCACCCACGCCTCAAACACATCCGGACCCCAGTCCATCAGGGGAACCGTCAAGACAGTACGTCGCTTGTGTGCGGAGCCACGCGACCCTTTGCCGTACCGGACGTAGACAGCACCAAAGGCCTTATATTGCGGCACATGTGGATTCGGTCCGAAGTCATGGATCTGCAGTCGTAGGAGTTCTTGACGACGAAGGCCGTAGCCGTAAGCAACCTTTGCGATGCAGGAATCGCGCAGCGTGGTCAGCCAGGCCTTGTTGTTCTTCGCGTAGAGACGCTCAACTTCGTCGTCGAAGTAGTCGAACAGGGTCTGAACTTCATTGCGGGAGAACGCTCTCCGTTCTGGCTCCGCCTCGTTGTCAGAGACATGGACCGGAAGATTGTAGGCGAAGCAGATCTGCGACGGGTATTCGCCGAAGACCTGGGCGCACAGGTCTGGCCACCGGTAGACCGGCTCGCAGAGAAAGCTACAGAAGCCCCTGACCACCATCAGATAGGCGCGAATGGTTGACTTGGCGGCCGTCCCGCCATTGCGTGCGTTCAGCGTGGTGACGTACTCGTCGACGTCCTGCGGCATCCATCGCCACGGGTAGTCGCCAGAGACTGCCTGAAAATCCTGAAGGACTCGCAGGTAGCCATAGATCGTGGATGTACCCAACGTGCGTGCCATCAGCGCCGATTTCCAACCCTCGAGCATCTCTGTCCAGATCTGCTCTTCGGGACGAAGCAACTCGGCGCCAGACGAGACGAGTCGTAACGGGGCGCTACCAGGCAGTGGGTGTTCACCACTCATAATCCAGCACCATACGCCTCTATTCATCCAATGAATAGAGTTTCGGCAAATATCAGTGGGGCAGACCCGCGCCGGCGCCGACAACGATTCGGGGCCACGCTGTATCGAGCAACCAGTAAGGAGGCAGTGGTCCATACATGCTGCAGAAGAACTGAATCCACTCAGACGTGCAGAATCGTCACAGTGACATATTGCGCGCTCGCGCCAGGTGATGTCAGACGGGAGACCCGGCGAACTCACGGTGCATCGCACCTCATCCCGCGACCTTTCCATGCATCAGATGAATTATCTTGTCATGTCTGCACGTAGATCGGACGGAACCGTGCAGCTGCGTCATGCCGCGGGAGGCGAACAATCCGCGTTCCCGCTGGTTCTGGCGTTTTACCAATGATCTCGAGTATTCACCTGTTTGCGAACTCGATAGATAACGATGCCGATAAGATACATTATGTCAACTAGGGTTGCCTCGTGTACCACCTCGACCTCCGTCTGACTCTTCCCGGAACCCGGGTATTCGTCGACACGATCATGCACCTACTGCGAAGGCCCGGACCTCGACGTTCTGGGATGCAGCTACCGAGTCGCCGCCCGATGCGCCGAAGACGCGGCCGAAACCTGGGCTCGACTGGGCTCGCCACGCCCGCGGGGTCGTCCGCCGGCGCCACGCCTTTCCGCTGTTCAGCAGCACGTCGCCAAGACCGTCCGCAACGCCTCGAGGTTGGCCCTCTCGGCCTGATAGAACACGTGCACCCCCTGTCGCTGTGAGGCAACCAGGCCGGTGTTGCGCAACTGCGCCAGATGGTGCGACGCCGTTGCCGCCGACACCCCCACCGACTCCGCCAAGGCGCCGGCACTGATCTGGTCACTACCGGCGCTCATCAGCAGCGACAGTAACCGGATCCGCACCGGATCCGCCAGTGCCTTCAGCCGCAGCGCCAGCGCCAGCGCGTCAACCTCGCTCACTGGGCCGGCCCCGATCGGCGAACAACAGATCGGGGCACTCACATCCACCACGGGCAACGACCTCGGCATGAACACACCCTACCAATACTTTGACATATATCGAAATATGGACTAGAACGGACCCGTCGAAGCACTTCGACATACGTCGAATTATTGGAGGATGGGTCATGTCCCGCATTCAACTCGCCCTGAACGTCGATGACCTCGAGGCGGCGATCGGCTTCTACAGCACCCTGCTGAACGCAACCCCGGCGAAGATCAAGCCCGGCTATGCCAACTTCGCCCTCGAAGAGCCTGCGCTGAAACTGGTGCTGATCCAGAACGCGGGCCAGGGCGGGAGCCTGAACCATCTTGGCATCGAGGTCGACTCCAGCCAGACCGTGCATGCCGAGATCGGCAGACTCTCCGGAGCGGGCATGTTCACCGAGGAGCAGATCAACACCACCTGCTGCTTCGCCGCCCAGGACAAGGTGTGGGTCACCGCTCCCGACGGCGAACCCTGGGAGATCTACACCGTCCTCGCCGACGCCGAGGAGTTCGGCCAGGTGCCGCCGCTCCTGGCCGACGAAGGCTGCTGCGGTAACGACTCCGGATCGGCCGCGGCCCCGTGCTGCACGCCGACGGCCGGCTGATCCGCGCGACCTCGGCGCACATCCCGAATTGACGGCTGATTCGATATTTATCAATATAGATGGATGTCGAATCAATCGGTGAACGTCGCCGACGTGGTGCGTTGCTCGCCACGGATCCGTGAGCCGCTGACACCCGAGGAAGCCCGCGATCTGGCGGCAGTGTTCAAGGCGCTCGCCGATCCCGTTCGGCTTCAGCTGCTGAGTCTGATCGCCGGCCACGACGGTGGCGAGGCGTGCGTGTGCGACATCGCCCCGGCCGTAGACGTCTCGCAGCCGACGATCTCTCATCACCTCAAAGTGCTGCGTGATGCGGGTCTGCTGGTCTCACAGCGGCGGGCCTCCTGGGTGTACTACCGCGTCGTTCCCGACGCGCTGCACACCGTGGCCGCGAGCCTGCTCCCCCAGACCAGCGACGCCGCCTCATGAGCGCTGAGCCCCAGACATCGACGGTCAGTGGAAGGCTCTCCACGCTCGACCGATTCCTTCCGGTCTGGATCGGTGCAGCCATGGTCGCCGGCGTGCTCCTGGGCCGGTTCGTCCCCGGACTGGACACCGGCCTCGAAGCGATCGAAGTCGACGGCATCTCGGTGCCGATCGCCCTCGGCCTGCTGATCATGATGTACCCGGTACTGGCCAAGGTCCGCTACGACCGCCTTGACACCGTCACCGCGGACCGCAGGCTCCTGGCCTCCTCGCTGGCCCTCAACTGGATCATCGGACCGGCCCTCATGTTCGCCCTGGCCTGGCTGCTCCTGCCGGACCTGCCTGAGTACCGTACCGGACTGATCATCGTGGGACTCGCGCGCTGTATCGCCATGGTCATCATCTGGAACGACCTGGCCTGCGGCGACCGCGAGGCCGCCGCCGTCCTGGTCGCCCTCAACTCGCTCTTCCAGGTGATCATGTTCGCCGCCCTCGGCTGGTTCTACCTGTCAGTGCTGCCCGGCTGGCTCGGTCTGGACCAGACCACGATCGAGGCCTCGCCATGGCAGATCGCCAAGTCCGTCCTCGTCTTTCTCGGTATCCCGCTGCTCGGGGGATACCTCTCCCGCCGGATCGGCGAACGGACCCGCGGTCGCCACTGGTACGAGTCCGCCTTCCTGCCTAAGATCGCCCCCTTGGCCCTCTACGGGCTGCTGTTCACCATCGCAGTGCTCTTTGCTCTGCAAGGCGACCAGATCACGTCCCGACCGGGCGACGTCGTGCGTATCGCGCTGCCGCTGCTGATCTACTTCGCCGTCATGTGGGCCGGCGGGTACCTCCTCGGCGCGGCGCTGTGCCTGGGATACCCGCGTACCACGACGCTGGCCTTCACCGCGGCGGGCAACAACTTCGAACTGGCGATCGCCGTCGCGATCGGCACCTACGGCGCCACCTCCGGTCAAGCCCTCGCCGGAGTCGTCGGCCCCCTCATCGAAGTACCGGTCCTCGTCGCCCTCGTCTACGTCTCCCTCGCCATCCGGCGCCGATTCCCGCCCGGCCAAGCCGCCTCGACACGCACCGAGAGGAGCCCGTCATGACGCCCTCCGTCCTCTTCGTCTGTGTCAAGAACGCCGGCAAATCGCAGATGGCCGCCGCGCTCATGAAGCACGCCACCGGCGACGTCGTCGAAGTCCACTCCGCAGGCACCGAACCCGGAACAGTCATCAACGCACTCTCCGCGCAAGTGCTTGCCGAATCCGGCATCGACATCGCCGGCCAGACACCCAAGCCGATCGACCCGCAACTCCTCGACCGCGTCGACCTGATCGTCACGCTCGGGCGCCAAGCGGTCGTCGACCATCGCGGCGCAGCCGTGGTGAACTGGGACACCGACGAGCCGTCCCTCCGCGGAGTCCACGGAATCGAGCGTATGCGCCTGATCCGAGACGACATCGCCGACCGCACACGCAGGCTCGCCATCGAACTCCTCGAACAACACGACTGACGCCGGCAACACGTCTCGATGATCTCGGCCCTGTGCCCGGGCGTATCCACGGGATCGTCGCTACGGGATCTGCTGTCCAGCGGAACTGACCTGCGTACCGCCGCTGTGTACCGGAGTGCTGGTCAGGCCTGGGCCTGTTTCGGTTCGGGCTGCGCGGAGCGCGTTCACGATCACCAGCACTTCGGCGGCCTCATGGATCAGGACCACGGTTGCCAAGCCGAGGATGCCTGCTGCGGCGAGTGGAATCAGAACACCGATGATCAGCATGGCGAGTACGAGGTTCTGCATCATGATGGTTCGAGCGCGGCGGGCGTGCGCCAGGATCTGTGGAAGGTGCCGTAGGTCCTGGCCCATGAGTGCGATATCGGCCGTTTCGATCGCGATGTCGGTGCCCATGGCGCCCATCGCTATTCCGACGTCGGCGGTCGCCAGCGCGGGTGCGTCGTTGATGCCGTCGCCGACCATCGCACTGGTACGACCATCCCCGATTCGGGTGATCAACGCCGCCTTGTCCTCGGGACTCAGCTCGGCATGGATCTCGACGATTCCGGCTTGTTCGCCGATGGCCGCCGCCGTGCGCGCGTTGTCGCCGGTCAGCATGACCGTATCGATCCCGAGATCGGTGATGCCCGCGATCGCTTCCGCAGCCTCGGGACGAATCTCATCACGCACCGCGATCGCCCCGATCACCGCGCCCCGTTGTTCGATCAACACGACGGTCGCGCCGGCGGATTGCAGCCGGACCACGTCGTCGGCGAATCGCCCCGGTTCGATCCATCCGGGCCTGCCCAGCTTCGTCGGACAGCCGCCGACGGTGCCGGTGACGCCCCGACCTGGAATCGCGAGAACATCGTCGGCGGCCGGGATGGCTTCCGGCGCCGCGGCAACGATCGCCCGAGCGAGCGGGTGTTCACTGCGCACTTCGAGTGCGGCGGCGGCACACAGGACCTCCGACTCACGAACGCGGGCGGTCACGATCTCGATGACTTGAGGAGCGTTGCGAGTCAAGGTTCCGGTCTTATCGAGCCCGATCACCCGCACACGACCGAGCCGTTCGAGCGCGGCACCGCCCTTGACGAGCGCCCCGTGCCTGCTGGCCGCACCCACAGCGGCGACGACGGTCAACGGAACGGCGATCGCCAACGCGCACGGCGATGCCGCGACGAGCACGACCAGTGCCCGTTCAACCCACACCAGCGGGTCCCCCAGCGTCGCCCCGACACCGCACAGGACGACAGCGAGCGCGAGGATCGCCGGAACCAATGGGCGTGCGACCGTGTCCGCCATGCGCTGGGCCGCGCCTTTGCGTTCCTGGGCCTGCTCGACGATGTGCACGATCCGTGCCAGGGAGCTGTCCGATGCCAGTGCGGTGACCTCGACTTCGAGGGCGCCTCCGCCATTGATCGCGCCGGCATGCACGTCATCGCCGGGCCCGACCTCGACGGGAACCGACTCCCCCGTGATCGCCGAGAGGTCCAGGCTGGTGCGCCCGCGACGGATGACGCCGTCGGTGGCCGCACGCTCGCCCGGACGGAGCAGCATGACATCGCTGAGGACCAGTTCGCTCGGCGGCACGGCGACTTCTCGGTCTCCGCGCACAACCGTCACCGATGGTGGCACCAGCGCCAGCAACGACCGCAACGCTCTCTGTGCCTTCGCGACGGCGAAATGCTCCAGTCCCTCCGCGATCGAGAACAGGATGCCGAGCAACGCCGCTTCAACGAACTGTCCCAGGGCGATCGCACCGACCGCTGCGATCGTCATCAACAACCCGACACCGATGCGACGGTGGCGAATCAAGTCCGCGATCGCGCCAGGAACGAACGACACGCCGGCCACGACCGCGGCCGACACTTCCAGCGCAGTCGGTACGCCTCGCAGACCACTGTGACCGAGCATCCATCCCAGGCCCAGCAGCAGCACGGCCGCGGCCGCGTACCGCAATTCGCGTACGTGCCACAGTGCGCTCAGGTCGCGGCCCGGAAGGTCGTCGGTGACGGTCGTCGCCGGGTCGTCCGGCGACCCGCAACAGAGGTCAGCCATCGAACCTCCCCGTCACGGCCGGTCCGCGTGCACCGGCGGCAGCCGGCAGGTGTCTCGCTGCGCCAGCGCGTCCGCCGAGAGGACGCATCAACAACACCCTTGAGTCTCTGCGTCATCACAGCACGCCGGATCGACGGCCAGGACCAGCCCCAGCAGATCATCGAGCGCGCTCCCGATTCGCGGATCGGCGAGCTCATAACGACTGCGTCGCCCTTCCTGAACCGCCACCACCAATCCGCAGCCGCGAAGACACGCCAGGTGATTCGACAGGATCTGTCGCGACACGCCGAGCCGCTCGGCGAGGACAGCCGGATACCCGGGGCCCTCGCGCAACGCCAACAACACCCCGGTCCGAGTCGGATCGGACAGCGCATGCCCGAACCGGGTCAATGCGCCATGGCTGACGGCTACGTCCATGAGACCAATAGTACATTCAATTCTGAACTCAGGGAATCGTGAACCATGAGACTTGATCGCAGCTCGTCTTCTGTCTAATAATCTACGTATGCGTGAAGATAAGAGGGCATGCAGGTTCAATGCCGACAGTCCGTATGTGGACCTGGCCGCCGAGGTCTTCAGGCTGCTGTCGGACCCGACCCGGATTCGCATCATCCTGGCACTTCGCGACTGCGGTGAGCTGTCGGTCAATCACCTGGCAGAGCTCATCGGCAAGTCGCCGACCACTACCTCTCAGCATTTGGCCAAGCTCCGCTGGGGCCGGATCGTCGGCGTCCGGCCGGACGGAACGCGGATGTTCTATGAGCTGATCGACGATCACGCCCGCGAACTGGTCGCCCAAGCGGTGTTCCAGGCCGAGCATGCCCTCGACCTGGAACCGGCGCACGGCAGTGCCGGTCCGGACGCGCCGGGACGGAAGCACGACGATCCGTCCTCTCGCGCCGGCGAGCGAGACGACACCGTCCCGGGAGGTTTCGGAGCGCCGGGCCGAGCATGACTCGTGCCGTGCCGCCACCTCCCTTCTGGCGTGCCGGGTTACAGCTCGCGGAGGTGCGCTGGGCGACATCTGCACTGGCGCTCTTCCTGGCCGGATGGTTCTTCCAATCCGTGGCCGCTCCGGTGGCCGTGTGGTGGACGGCCTACCTGGCCTGCTATCTCATCGGCGGCTGGAAACCCGCGCTCTCCGGGGTGCGGGCCGCGTTTCAGGACAAGACCCTCGACGTGGATCTGCTCATGATCGTGGCCGCCGTCGCGGCCGCCTCGATCGGGCAAGTCTTCGACGGCGCGCTCCTCATCGTGATCTTCGCGACGTCCGGCGCGTTGGAGGTGGTCGTCACTCAACGCACTGCTGATTCGGTGAACTCGCTGCTCGATCTCGCACCGGAACAAGCGGGTCTGGTGGCCGCGGATGGGACTGTTCGCGTCGTCGAGACCAAGGATCTCGAGCCGGGTCAACGAATCCTCATCCGTCCAGGTGAGCGGATCGGTGCCGACGGTACCGTGATCGACGGCGTCAGCGAGGTCGACCAGCAGGCGGTCACCGGAGAGTTCGCGCCGGTCGTTCGCCGGACCGGCGACGAGGTGCTCTCGGGCACCGTGAACGGCACGGGCGCGCTCGTCGTCGAGGTGACCAGACCGGCCTCCGAGTCCGTCGTCGCCCGGATCGTGGCTCTCGTGGACGAGGCATCCGGCACGACGGCGAAGACTCAACTGTTCATCGAAAAGGTCGAACAAGCCTATTCTTTCGGGGTCGTTGTCGCGACTCTGCTGGTGCTGCTGGTTCCCATGGTGCTCTTCGAGCAGTCGTTCGCGGACGCACTACTGCGGGCGATCGTCTTCATGATCGTGGCTTCACCCTGCGCGGTCGTGCTGTCGACGATGCCGCCGCTGCTCGCGTCGATCGCCAACGCCGGCCGCCACGGGGTTCTCGTCAAATCTGCCGCCGCGATGGAAGCGATGGCGCGCACGAGCGTCGTCGCCTTCGACAAGACGGGAACGCTCACCGAGGGCGTCCCCGAGGTCGTCGGCGTCACGACCGAGTCCACGTGGACCGAGTCTGCGGTCATCGCGAAGGCCGCCGCCGTGGAAGCCTATAGCGAACACCCGCTGGGCCGGGCGATCGCGCACGCCGCCGTCGCGGCATGTGTCGGGTCGCCGGCGGCCGTGGACTTCCAGGCGATGCCGGGCAGGGGCGTCACCGGCGTGGTCGACGGGCGCCGGGTGACCGTCGAACGCGCCGACGAGGGCTCCGCGACCACCGGAACTGTCGTCGTCGTCCGGGTCGACGGGGAGAGGGCCGGAACCATCACGCTGGTCGATCGGGTCCGTCCAGGCGCCGCCACCGTGGTCCGCGAAATGCGTGCCCTCGCGCCCCATGGAGTGCTGCTGCTGACCGGGGACAACGAGTCCGCCGCGCGATCGGTCGCCGACGAAACAGGCATCGCCGACGTGCACGCCGGCCTTCTTCCGGAAGACAAGGCGGTGATCGTCAGTGATCTGGGACGACGTGGCGAGCATGTCCTGCTCGTCGGAGACGGAGTCAACGATGCTCCCGCGCTCGCGGTCGCCGGCACGGGTGTCGCGATGGGTCGGCGCGGCTCCGATCTGGCGATCGACACGGCCGACGTCGTCGTCGTGCGCGACGACTTGTCGGCCGTGAGCTGCTTGGTCCGGCTCTCCACGCGCGCGCATCGCTACGTTGTGGCGAATCTCTGCATCGCGGCCGCCGTGATCGCGGTCCTGGTGGGCTGGGACCTTGTCGCTACCCTGCCGCTCCCACTCGCCGTCGCGGGACACGAGGGCTCAACCGTGATCGTGGCACTCAACGGCGCACGACTGCTGCGTCGATCGGCATGGAGAAGCTAGGTCACGTACCCCGACTCGGCGGACGGTGGCGTCGTCGTGCAACCCGCCTGCAACGTGACCGCGGTTACAGTCGGGCTTCCGCAGTATTTCCGCTCGTCCTCCGAGAAGGAGTCTCCGTGTCCGAACTCGCCACTCTCCGCACTCTCACCGGCATGCCCGACGTCCCCGCGCCGCTCGGCAAGTCCGCTCTGGTCATGGTCGATCTGCAGAACACGTACACGCGCGGCGTGATGCGGCTCGACGAGGTCGAACCGGCGATCGACGCCGCGGCCGAACTGCTCGGGCGGGCGCGGGCGGTGGGTATTCCGGTGGTGCACATCATGCACGACGCCGGCGAGGGCAGCCCGTACGACGTCAAGGCCGAGATCGGCCAAATCGTCGACCGCGTGGCGCCGCAGGGTGACGAGCCGGTGATCGTGAAGAACTACCCGAACTCCTTCGTCGCGACCGATCTCGACGCCCAGCTGAAAGCGCTCGGCGTGGAGGATCTGGTGCTCGCCGGCTTCATGACGCACGTGTGCATCAACTCGACCGCCCGCGGCGCCTTCAGCCTCGGCTACCGGCCGACGGTGGTGGCGAACGCGACGGCGACCAGGAGTCTGCCGGGCGTCGCCGGCGAGGTCGATTCGAGCGCGATCCAGGCTGCCGGTCTGGCGATGATCGGCGACATCTTCGGCATCGTCGTGCCGGACATGTCGGCTATCCCGGATTGATCGCACCCGGCCGCGGTGTCAGCCGGGCTCCCGGTCGCGGGCGGCCTGGATCTGCTGCCTGATCTCCTGGTATCCGCGGACTCGGGCCATCACGCGGTCCGCGGCCGATTCGGTCCGCGCGGTGGCCGGTGTCGCGTCGATGCCGTAGAGCAGGCCGTTGAGCCGCGCGTGCAGTTGCGCCCGCTGCTCCGCGGTCTGGGCATCCGTGCGCTCCTGCCGGAGTGATTCGTCGATTCGCGCGGCCTCGGTGGCGCATCCGCGGATCAGTTCGACGCGCTCGTTCGCTCCGCTTTCGAGCCGGTCGGCGCCGGATTCGGCGTCGGCCAGGAGTCGCCGGTCGTCCTCGTTCTGGTAGTCGAGCGCCTTCAGTTCGTCGGCGGTCCGCCGGAGGACTCGAGCTTGCCGGAAGGCGTCGGTGACGGCGCTGAGGTCAGCCGAGAAGTCCGTGTCGCCGAGCCAGCCCTCCCGGGCCGCCTCCGACTGGTTCACCCTCTGGATCGCCGCGGCGGCCGCATCGATGCGGCCGACGTTCTTCCGGCCGACGTCCTCCAGCAGGCGGCGGCGGTCGTCGCGCATGCGTTCTCGGCGTTCCTTCTCCGCGGCGAGAGCCCGAGCCTCCCGGTCCGCCACCGAGGCTCGGTGCATGCGCACCGCTATCCAGGCGACGAGGCCGGCCAGGGCCGCCACTCCGATGATGAGCCACACCGTCTTGGGGATCGCGAAGAGGATCGCGAGCAGGATGAAGATCCCGACCACGCCGAAGCAACCGTCGTTGGACTCTTTCCCCTTGCCGGCCATCGCATCCCCCACTCGGTGTATTCACGGTCACCGGTGCCGTCGTGCGCCGGTGACGGCACCCTAGCGTTCGCCACCGACAGATCCCCCGGCCATGTTGAAACAAATACCTAAGACTGTTCCATTCTGTGGGTTTCGGAGGTAGTTTCGAGACATGACGCAGCCCATTCCCCGACGCCATCCCGCCGCGCCGCGGCCGGTACCGATCGGTATCGCCGTGGTCGGCCGCATGCTCGGCATCTCCGGACCCGACGCCGCGGAGTTCCAGCGGCTCGGCGAACTGCTCATGGTGGGCGACCCGCTGATGGACAGCTTTGTCGACTGGATGACCGCGGAGGGTTCCAAGAGCGTCCGGCCGCTGTTCGAGCAGGCACTGGCGCACGGCATCGACTCGGTGCCCGACGCCCCCGCCCCGCTGCACGACCTGTTCACCGGCCTCGAAGCCACCCCCGACTGGGTGGAGCCCGAACGATTGCGAATCGCGGCGGCCACCATGCGGTCCGGCGGTGCCGACGGGCTCTACATCGCGCGCGACGTCGCATTGCTGGGCGGCTACCAGTTCGCCGGCTTCAACCAGACGCTGCTGCGCACCGGCGCCCTGGAGAAGGGCTCGAACACCCGGTTCGCCGAGACGTCCCAGTGGGCGATGGACGTGATCGCGCCCGGCGGCCTCGACAAGTTCGGTCCCGGCTATCGGTCGACGATCCGCGTGCGGTTGATCCACTCCATGGTGCGCAGGCACGTCGAAGCCATGCCCGACTGGGACGACGCGCAGTGGGGCCTGCCCATCAATCAGACCGACATGGCGGCCACCATCGTGGGCGCCCTCGTCGCGCCGAGTGTCGGCGGCATCGGCCTGGGCCTCATCAACCGCCCGTCCGAATACCAGGCCATCGCCCACCTCACCCGCTATGTGGGATGGCTGATCGGCGTGCGCGACGATCTGCTGCCCACCGACTTCCACGACGCCCTCCGGCTGCTCATGCACACCTCGGCCGCGCTGGCCACACCGGACGAGACCAGCAAGCGGCTCGCGCAGCCGATGGCGGACGACCCGCTGCAGTGGCGGTACCCGCACTTCCAGGAACTGCGGCGCCGGATCGCGCGGTCCCAGCATCTGTCGATCAGTGCGGGCTTCCTGGGGCCGTCGGCGATGGCGACGCTGGGACTTCCGACGAGAACACTGCCCTGGTACCACGCGATCGCCGTGCCGAGGAACCTGGTGAAGTCCGGGATCGGTGTCCTTCCCGGCGGGCGCCGCCGCCTCGCCGCGCACGGTCGTCGCGACGCCCTGGGCTTCATGGCGACCATGACGCCGGCGCCCGCGACCATCGGCGAGACCACCACGGTGGCCGAGCACGTCGCCTGATCTCCGGTCTCACCGGCGCGGACCGGTGTTGAGTAGGGAGGATGAGACCGCTTCGCTACTCGATCAACGTCACGCTCGACGGCTGCTGCCACCACGAGGCGGGACTTCCGCCGGATGAGGAGTCGATGCGCTACTGGACCGCCGAGATGGGGCGAGCCGATGCGCTGCTGTTCGGCCGGGTGACCTACGAGATGATGGCGTCGGCGTGGCGGCGACCCGCCTCCGGGACGTGGCCCGACTGGATGGACGAGTGGGAAGTGCCGTTCGCCGAGGCCATCGACCGGGCGAGAAAGTACGTCGTCTCGAGCACGCTGGACACCGTCGACTGGAACGCGGAACTGGTGCGCGGCGATGTCGGGCAGGCGGTGCACCAGCTCAAGCGGGAACCGGGCGCCTGCCTGTGGGTGGGCGGTGTGACGCTCCCCCGGGCGCTGGCGGATCTGGGACTGATCGACGAGTACGAGTTCGTGGTGCAGCCGGTGGTCGCCGGGCACGGGCCGACGCTGCTGGACGGCCTGCGCGAGCGTCTTCGTCTGGAACTCGTGGATCGCCGCGAGTTCGGCTCGGGCGCGGTCGCTCTCCGCTACCGCCCGCTCACCGGGCCAGCGTCCCGATGAGCGCGTGGGCCGCCGACTTCGCCGCGGCCGTGTCGGTGGCGGTCGGCACCCCCTGGGCGACGAGGGACCAGTGCCCTTCGAAGACGGCGACCAGCGCGTAGGCCACACTGTGTGCCCGCGCCGCATCGGTACCCGGGATCTGAGCGACGATCCGGCCGGCGATCGCCGGGAGCCAGCTCTCCCGCCACAGCCGGTGCAGCCGGTCGCGCACCGCGGGGTCGCGGGCGGCCAGCGCGACGAGATCGAGCCAGACCGCCAGGTCCAGGTCGCTGTGATAGATGCCCGGTTCGAACGCCGCGTCGATGAGCTGTGCGGTGGTGAGACGGTCGATGTTGACCATCGCGGTACCGTACGCGGCGACGGTCTGGGTGAGGAAGGCGTCGACCAGCCGGTCCCGATTGCCGAAATAGTGCAGAACGAGCGTTCGCCGTAAGCCGGCGGCCTCGGCGACTTTCGAGATCGTCGCGCCGGTGAGTCCGTCGCGGGCGACGACCCCCGCCATCGCGGCCAGGATCTGAGCCGTCCGCTCGTCGGTCTTGTCCGGACGGCCCACGGGCCGGTGAGCAGCCGACATGGTGCGGAGATTACCCGATCGCCCGTCCGGACGACGATGGCGCGGCCCCGGCGAGCGCGGCGGTCAAGAGCGACGCCGACAGCGCCGCGCGGTTCTCCGCGGCGGACGCGGACGCCCGTGTCGTCACCGCGACCGCCGACGCGGAAGGCTGTCCGATGCACCGCCGGGCGTAGCGAGTGAAGAACTGCTCGGGGTCGAGCAGTGTCTCCGGCACGTGGACGCCCGGCTTGTTCGCCGCGTGCACGAGCGGGATCGCGGTCGCCAGCGGAACCGCCGTGTTGGTCGGCATGTCGAAGCCGGGCACCTGGGCCAGTCCCACCGCGACCGTGTCGGCGCGGCCGTCGCGCAGTCCGGTGGCGACAGCGAAGATCGGCGGCGGCGTGCCGCGCCGCAGGAGCTGGGCGGGTTCGGTCGGGACGAGACGTTGCAGCCGGCCCGCCACCTTGGCGGCGGCCTCCGGAGACATCCGGCAGCGGCGGACGGCGGCCCGCAGTGCGCGCAGTCCCCCGCTGGTCAGCCGGTCGCAGACCGCGACGTTGATGTTGGTGCGGAGTGCTGGAAACGCGAGATGGCCGGTGACCGCCTCCGGGTGCCCGAACGACAGGCCGCGCACCGGCCCGATGCCCGGATAGTCGAGGTGGACCGGTTGCAGGGCGGGCCGCTCGGTGATCGTGCCGTCGTACAGGCACGGGATCGACCCGGCGATCTCGTGGATGCCGTGGCGCAGCGCCGCGGAGGTGCCGCCGTGGTTCTCCGAGTGCGCGGCACCGATGTTCCATCCCGTGACGAGGCCGGTGACGGTGGTGAGGTCTCGTCCGGCCAGCAGTCCGAGGAGATTCGCGACGCCGGGGCTGGCGCCCATGCCGATCAGCGCCGTCACACCCGCGTCGCGGGCCGCATCGGTCAGGCCGAGCATGGCCAGTGTCGGATGGGGGTCGTCGCAGACGTCGACGTAGTCCGTGCCGGTGGCGATCGCCGCGCGCAGCACGGCCGGGCCGAACCGGTAGAACGGCCCGGCGGCGTTGGCCACCACGTCGACACCGTCGAGCGCTCCGCGCAGGGCGTCGTCGTCGGTCAGATCTAGACCGACGACGACCGCCCGCGATCGTGCCGGGGCCGCCGCGCGGCGTGCGCCGTCGAGGTCGCGATCGGCGACGACGATCCGGTCGATCTCCGCATCGTCAGCCAGTGCGGCGACGATGGCGGCGCCGACCTCCCCCGCCCCACCGAGAACCATCACTCGCATCGCGGACCTCGATTCTAATTGATTGACAGTTAGGTCAATCTATCAGAAGGGTTCGCCGGCCGGTGGCGGCCGCCGGGTCAGGCGTGCGGGTCCACGATGATCTTGACGTGCTCTTCGTTGTTGTTGATCAGCTGGTCGTAACCCTTCGAGACCAGTTCGTCGAGCGTGATGCGACCGGTGATGAACGGCGCGAGGTCGATCCGGCCGCTCTGTACCAGGGCGATCGTCGCCGGATGGTCGTTCGCGTAGCCGATGGTGCCGCGCAGATCGATCTCCTTCAGGACGAGACTCGGCATGTCGACGGGCGGCTTGTGGCCCCAGATGGATACGTTGACGATCACACCACCCGGCTTCACGGCGTCGATCAGCATGTCGAGGACCACCGGCACGGAGCTGCATTCGAAGCCGACGTCGGCGCCGCGGCCGCCGGTGAGGGCCCGCACCTTCTCGGCGACGTCGCCGTCGCGCGGGTCGAACACCTCATCGGCGACACCGGTCTCGCGGGCCTTCGCCTTGCGCGCATCGGAGAGTTCGGAGATGTAGACCGTCAAGCCCTCTGCCTTGAGCACGGCGGCCGTCAGCAGCCCGATCGGCCCGGCGCCGCCGATGATCGCCGTCTGGCCGGCCGCGGCCCCGGACCGCACGAATGCGTGATGCCCGACCGACAGCGGTTCGATGAGCGCGGCCTGATCGAGCGGAATGTCGCCGACCGGGTGCACCCAGCGTCGTTCGACGACGATCTTCTCCGATAGTCCCCCACCGCGGCCGCCGAGACCGATGAAGTTCATGTCCTTGCTCAGCTGGTAGTTCTGGCCGGGACCGGTGTCGACGTCTTCGCCGACGATGTACGGCTCCACCACGACGCTGTCGCCGACCGCGAGGTCGTCGACGCCCGGGCCGAGGGCCGTGACGGTGCCGGAGAACTCGTGGCCGATGGTCACCGGGGCGTCCTCACCGGAGATCGGGTGCGGGTGACCGGCCGGCGGGATGAAGATCGGGCCCTCGAGATATTCGTGGAGATCGGTGCCGCAGATCCCGCACCAGGCCACGTCGATCGCCACGCTGCCCGGCTGGAGAACCGGTTCGTCGATGTCCTCGATGCGGATGTCGTTTCGGTCGTAGTAGCGGGCTGCGCGCATCGGATTCTCCCTCGGTCGCCGAACATGTGGGGCCGACGCTACGGACCGGTGCGCTCGGCGTCGCGGGATGCGGAGGGTTGCACGGGTCGGCTCCGCTCCCCGAGGGAATCGCGGAATGCGTGACTATCCTCGGACGGGTAGTCGTACGGAAGTCGGTGGTGCTCGATGGGTCTGCGCTCGACGGTGCGGCGGCTCCGTGCGCGTCCCGATCCCGGCGACCGCGCCGAACGCGAATGGGACGAGCAGGCGCGCGGCGAGACCGCGACGCAGCGGCTCGACCGCAACTGGTCGGTGCTGATCCAGGAATTGCGGGTCCTGCAGACCGGGGTGCAGGTGCTCGCCGGATTCCTCCTGATCGTGCCCTTCCAATCGAGGTTCGACGTCTTGGACGACGCCGGGGTCGCCGTCTACCTGGTGACCGTCGGTGCCGCACTGCTCGCCGTCGCGTTTCTGCTCGCCCCGATCGCCCTGCACCGGATGTTGTTCCGGCGGCACAGTCTGCGGCGGGTGGTCGCGGTGACGCATCGGGAGACGATGGTCGGTCTCGGCGCCCTCGCGCTCGCTCTCGCCGGTTCGGCGACGCTGGTCGTGCGCGCGGCCACCGCGTCGTGGTGGGCGGCCGCCGCCGCGGGGATCGTCGCCTCTGTGGTCCTCACCTGGCTGTGGGTCGGGGTTCCGCTCCGCGCCCTGGACTCACTCGAACGTTCCGACCGGAGCGGAGGCCCCGACCAGGAGTGATCCAGCCGTTTACGATCAGCGCATGAAGCCGATGTATCGCCGCAGCACCGCCCGCATGAGCCTCTCGGCGCTGCCGCCGGAGATCCTGAACGCCGTCACGTCGTGCGGTGAGGCGAACCAGCTGACGATCGCCGTCGACTCACCCGTCTGGGCGACGCACAGCGTGAATCTGCGCAACCGCGCCGACAAGGATCCGGAGAGCGACGTCTACATGGTGCTCGGCGGCGCCGACCTGGTGATCGTGACCGCCGGTGCGAAGCGCGGCGTGAGCGCACTGACTCTCCCGTTGCGCGAGGCGTCGATCTCGGAGGGCTCACGGTTGCAGCAGCTCACCGGCCATTCCGAGCCCGGCATTTCGATCACCGGATTCCCCGGCGACAACAATTCGCCGGGGTCGTTCTTCGTCGGCCTCGGCACCGAGCCGGCCGCGGAGGAGTGCGTGCAGCAGTTGGTCGCCGCCGTCACCGCCGCCAAGGCGTAGCGGCGGTGCGCTGATCCCCGGGGGGTGTCCCTATGACACTTGTCAAGCCGCGGCGGGTACGGGTGCTCGGTAGGGTTCGCGGTTCTTGATCATGGCGTAGAGGACGTCGCAGCGGCGGCGGGCGAGGCAGATGAGTGCGGCGTTGTGTTTCTTGCCTTCGGCGCGTTTGCGGTCGTAGTAGGTGCGGCTGGTCGGGTCGTGCAGGGCGGCGAACGCGGAGAGGAACAGGGCTCGTTTCAGCTTGCGGTTCCCGGCGCGTGCGGGGTGCTCGCCCTTGATGGAGGTACCCGAGATTCGGGAGATGGGGGCGATCGCTGCGTAGGCGGCGAGGTGCCCGGCGGAGGGGAAGGCGCTGGCGTCGCCGACTTCGAGGAGGATGCGGGCGCCGGTCCTGACGCCGATGCCTGGCATCGAGGTCAGGACCGCGGCAAGAGGGTGCGCGGCGAACATCTCCTCGATCGTGGTTTCGAGTGAATGGCGTTGCCGCAGAGTCACTTTCAATGATTCGGCGAGTTTGGGCAGCACTGCTTCGGCGGCGGTGGTTCCGGGGACGACGACCGTTTGTTCGTCGAGGGCGGCGAAGATCTCGTCGGTCAGACGGGTTCCGATCCGGGGTGCGTGCTTCTTTGCCACGGTGCTCACGCGGCGTCGGCCGGCGGTGCGAATCCCGACTGGTCCACCGAATCGGGAGAGGATTTCCAGGACTGCGGGGTGGGTGATGTTCTCGCCCAGCACGCGTTCGAGGGCCGGGTGAAGGCCGGTGAGCAGGCCGCGGATGCGGTTGCTGGTGCGGGTCGCTTCAGCGGCCAGGTCGTCGTCGTAGCCGACGATCACGTCGAGCTCGGCCAACGTGTCATCACCCAGGTCGACCCGGCGCAAGGTGTGCGGCATCGTGCGTGCGACGTCAGCGATGACGAAGGCGTCGCGGGCATCGGTTTTGGCTTGGCCGGGGTAGAGGTCGGCGGCGCGGCGCATCGTCAGGCCGGGAAGGTAGGCGACGGTGTGCCCGCAGGCCCGGGCGACGGTGACCGGCAGGGCCCCGATGGTGTTGGGCTGATCGACGATCACGAGCAGTTCACCGCGTTTGGCCAATGCCGCGAAGACGGCTCTGAGTCGGGCTTCGTCGTTGGGGAGGACCTTGTCGTAGATGCGTGCGCCTTGCGGGTCGAGCCCGATGGCGTAGTGCCCGGATTTTCCCACGTCAATGCCGCAATAGACGGCGTACTCGGTCATGTCGATCGACCTCGATTCGGTGTTGAATCGGGCGGTCGCCGATCTGACGTCAATGTTCGGCACCCACGTTACGAAGAGACCTTGCTCGAAGAGTGGTCCTGTCCCTATCAGCGATTCATCGACGTCCACCACGTCCGGCGACATCACCCCCCGGATCATGCGTGAGACAGGGGCGCTCAGTCATACCGGACCTGGCGACCGCAGCTCCTCGGTGAAGAGCTACCTAGAAGGTAACGGGGCTCGGTGCCGGCATCCCCGGGGGCTCAGCACCGGCGCCGCAGCCGGTCCACGCCGGCGCCGGTCAACTCGTCGAGCGCTGTCGTGCGGCCGGCGACGGCCATGACGATCGCCTCGCCGGGTCCGCGGACCTCCGGCCCGAATCCGGCGCTCCACGCCACGTCGGTGGCCCGGAACGACAAGCCGAGGACCCGGCGGTGGGCGCCGATCGGGGGGTGCGAAGCGCGCGAAGCCGAGTGCCGGAATCAGCCGATCGGCCGGGATCTCCCGGGGTCGTGACAGGGCCCGCCGGATGTCCTGCTGGTGGATCATCGCGTCCAGCAGGGCGACGCGGCACCCGAATCCGGTGGTCAGGCCCCGCGGGTCCAGGTGCGACTCCATGCGTGCGATCAGCCGGTCCGGCTCCCAGTCTCGATACTCGGCCACGCCGGCGTCGTTGACGTCCGACAGCCGGAACCGATGCCGCCCGAAGCGCCGCAACACCGCGGGCGTCGTCAGCTCCTCGAAACTCAGCACATGGGCGACGACGTCGTGGACGGTCCATCCGGCGCAGAGCGACGGCCTCCGCCAGTCCCCCGCCGGCAACTCGCGCAGGAACCGCGCGAATGACTCGCGCTCGCGGTAGGCGAGATCGCGCACACTGAACACGCTGCGTCGCCCGGCGGTCACGACCGGTCCGGGCCGGGGAACTCGGTGAGGCTCAGGGTGTTGCCGTCCGGGTCGTGAAACCACGCGACCTGGGCGCCACCGGGAGCGTTCCAGATCCCGGACCCGTCCTGATCGAGGCCCGGATAGCGGGCCATTTCGACGCCCCGGGCCGAGAGTGCCGCGACGGTCTCGGCGATGTCGTCGACCCGCCAGCCGAGCGCCGTGAACGGCGGCGGCCGGTGCTCGTCGACCTTCTGAATCCGCAGCATGGTGCCGGCGGCGTCGAAGACGAGCGCGAAACCGTCATCGGATACCAGTCGTAGCCCGAGTGTCGCCCGGTAGAACTCCCGTGCGCGTTCGGGCTCGGTCGTCGCCAGGAACGCGATGATGTCGGCTGCGCCAAGACCGTCGTGCTGCGAGGTCGTCATGCACACGAGCCTACGACTCCCCCGGCGCTGTGGTCGGGGCTGTTCGAGTCGCTGGCCGAGGCTCGCCGACGGCAGTAGGTCATCGCGCGATGACCTGTGCGTCTGTGCGATTCGGGTGACGATGCGCTGGCGCGTGCCCTGTCGTGCCGTGGAGCCGAGGTCGGCGCCGCTGGCGTTCTTCCGTGAACCCGCCGGATCTGGACCGTACTGGCGCTACTTGAACCGCACCGTCCAGATTCGCCAGCACGGTCCAGATCCGCCAGTACAGGTCGAAGGGGCGGCATGATCACGCCTTGGTGGCCTCGCTCGGCACGGCGCGCTCTGGTGGCCTAGTCACACCACGACCAGCAGGATGCCGACGCCGATGAACAGCAGTCCGAAGATCCAGCCCAGGACGCGCCGCCCGGAGTCGGTGGAGGCGAAGCGCGCGAACGACTTCCCCACCACGGCGAAGAACAGCCACATCACCAGCACGTCGACCACCACGATCGTCAGGCCGATGATGGTGTATTGCAGCAGCAGGTCGCGTTCGGGCCGGACGAAGCCGGGGATGAACGCCAGCAGGAAGACGATCGCCTTCGGGTTGAGCAGGTTGACCCACATCCCGCGTACGAACATCGACCGCGGCGTGGCCGGGCCCGCCTTGAAGTCGACCTCGGCGGCCGGCCGGCGGCCGTCGAGGATCTGCCGGACACCCAGGTACATCAGGTACGCCGCGCCGCAGTAGCGGATCACCGCGAACGCGGTCGGCGAACCGGCGATCACCAGGCCCAGCCCGGCCGCGACGATCACCAGCTGGATGAGCAACGCGGTCTGTTGCCCGAGGATCCCCCAGATGGCCCGGCGGATCCCGACGCGCAGGGCGTTGTTCATGGTGTTCACCGCGCCGGCGCCGGGGGTGAAGCTGATCAGCAGGCACGCTGACAACAGAGCCAGCCAGGTGGAGTACGACATTCTGCCCGTGAGCTTACGGATCCGGAGAGCCACGAGAGAACCGCCGGATCGGCGCTGACCTTCGCGGGGCGGTCAGCCGCTCGCCCGCCCGGCCGGGCGCTCAGTGTAGGCCGTCGGTCAGCGGCGGTGCGGGGTCAGGGTGATCGAGCCGATCACCGCACCGCCGAGATACGCTGGGCCGTGGTATCCGCCGTGGCCGTCGCTGATCAGGATCACCCGATGGCCCGGGAACAGGTCGACGTAGCCACCGGTGCGCGTCGGATGAATCGGGTAGCGCCCGATCAGCACCAGGTCGTGGCCCTCGACGCGCGCGTCCCGCTGGAGCAGGATCACGCCCGACGACGACGTCGTGGAGGTGTAGGTACCGGGTTTGACGTCGGCGGACGCCGGACCGGCGACGCCGAACATCGCGGCGGCGCCGACGGCTGCGGCGATCGACACGGTACGCAGGGCTGTGTGGCGCAGGTGTGCGGACATCGTCTGGTCCTCTCCGCTCGGGCCTCCGATGCTACGCCCGTATCACCTGCCGCTGTAGCCCTACAGGCGTCGCCGCGGGGGCCGTCGTCACCCGCGACGTGCCGCCGAGGACGATCGTGGGCGGGGTGCCCGCCCGGCCGATCCGGGAACTCGGCGAGTGACTCCGGAGGTGGCCGACACGGCCGCGTTGCTGACGACGATGAGCACGATCCCGACCCATTCGTGCAGCGCGAGGGCCTGCCCCAGCACGAGCCATCCGGCGAGCGCGGCGAACACCGGATTGATCGAGGTGAACGTGCCGAACATCGACGTCGGGACGCGGCGCAGAGCGAGTGCGTCGACGGCGTACGGGATGATCGAGGCCAGCACCCCGCACGCTGCGGCGAGCAGGACCGCATGCAGGGTCGGCGGCCGGTGGACGAACCAGACGACCGCGACCGGCAGCCACAGGCCGGCGGTCACCGCGCTGGCCAGCGCGGTGCCGTGCAGGCCGGGGAGCTGCCTGCCGAGCGAGCGGTTCAGCAGGATGTACGACCCCCAGGCCGCCGCCGCGACCAGCGCCAGCGCGATGCCCAGGACGTCGGTGGTGGGCCCCGGGCTGGTCAGCACCAGCACTCCGACGGCGGCTAGGCCGGCGCACCCGAGGTCGAGGGC
The DNA here is from genome assembly GCF_023100845.1 of Gordonia sp. PP30. Classification (NCBI taxonomy): domain Bacteria; kingdom Bacillati; phylum Actinomycetota; class Actinomycetes; order Mycobacteriales; family Gordoniaceae; genus Gordonia; species Gordonia sp. PP30. The sequence goes on from NZ_CP095864.1 coordinate 2,160,899, forward strand.
CCGGCGCGATCCGGCGACGGCGACCGTCAGCGGCCCCAGGAATTCGAGGGTCACCGCGAGGCCGAGGCCGATCCGGTCGATCGACGCGTAGAGAGACAGATTCATCACCGCGAAGACCAGGCCGAGGCCGAGGACCGGCCGCCACTGAGCGCGCGTCAAGGTCCGGAAACGCGGCCGGACCAGGGGAACCAGCACCAGTGCGGTGAGCATCTGGCGCACCGCCACCACACCGACCGGGCCGATCGCCGGAAACGCGAGGGCGCCGACGGCCGCTCCGGACTGGTTGGACGCGGCGCTGGTCAGCATCATCGCGATGCCGACGGCCCGCCCGGAGGCGTCCGCGGGCGCTGGTCCGGACGATGTGGAGTCTGCGGCGGCGACCTCGGTGGACTGGCTCATGTGGCTCACGCTAGAAGCATCGAGGCGATTCTCCTAGTGCATATATCGTCGCTGCCATACACTTAGGTTATGGATTGGACGTTGCGGGAACTGCGCGTGTTCGTGACCGCCGCCGAGCTCGGATCCTTCACCGAGGCGGCCGCCGAACTGCACGTCTCACAGGCCGCGGTCTCGCGCACCATCGCCGCGCTCGAGCGCGGTGTCGGCGCCCAGCTGCTGCGCCGCATCCCGCGCGGGTGCGAGCCGACGGTCATCGGCCGGCAGATGCTTCCGCAGGCCCGGCGGGTCCTCGCCGAGGCCACCCGGTTCGACGAGTTCCTGCAGACCCGGCACTCGGTGCTCCGCCTCGGCTACGCGTGGGCCGCGCTCGGCCGGCACACCACTCCCCTGCAACGCCGGTGGGCGCGGGAGCAGCCGACCATCGCCCTCGAACTGGTCCGGTACAACTCACCGACCGCCGGCCTCGCCGAAGGCCTGTGCGACGTCGCCGTGGTGCGCCGCGAGGTCGACGACCGCCGCTTCGAATCGGTCGTCGTCGGCCTGGAACGGCGCCTGGCTGCGTTCGCCGCCGACGACCCCGAATGGACCCGCCGACGGCAACTGCGCATGGCCGAGATCGCCGAGCGCACCGTCATCACCGACTCGCGCGTCGGCACCACCACAGAGGCCCTCTGGCTCGGACACGGGCGGGCGCCGACCATCGTCGAATCGGCGGACGTCGACACCTGGCTCGACGCGATCGCCGCCGGCCGCGGGGTCGGCACGACGGCCGAGGCGACCGCCGAGCATCATCCGCGGCCGGGCGTCGTCTACCGGCCGGTGAAGGACGGCCCGCGGATCTCTGTGCGGCTGGCCTGGTGGCGCGACGCCCGACCGAAAGGTCTCGCCGCCCTCATCGACACCGTGACCGGCCTCTACGGGCAGTAGGGCTACAGGCCGCTGGGCACGTCCTTGCCGTTGACCACCACGGTGACCTTGCCGGTCTTGGTGTCGTAGGTGACCTTGCCGTGCTCGAAGGTCGAGACCTTCAGGTGGCCCTCGGTCTGCTCGTCGCTGGTGGCGATGCCGAGCGGCCCGGCCGAACCGTTGGAGCCACCGGTCTTCACCGGTACGCCCTCGGCGTCGCGCTCGACGTTCCAGGCATCCCGGATCTTGCCCCAGGTGATGTACGCCGGGGTGCCCGGGTCGTCGTTCTTCGCGGTGATCACACCGCCCTGGAACTGCTGGAACACCACGCCGCTGTCGCGCTTCTCGGCGTTGTGGTCACCTGTCAGCGGCTTGCCGAGGTCCTTCTTCTGGGCCTCCGTCGCCGACGAGTACTTGACCGCGATCGGGCCGGTGAGGGTCACCTCGACGTCGCGCTCCCCGGTGAGCGTCACCGAATCGGCCGCCGCGGAGGTCGACGTCGCCGCCGACGCGCTCGTGTCGGACGCCGCCGGGCTCTCCGCCGCCGAGGTGGCGGTGACCGAGGCGGTCGTGGTCGCCGATGCGTCGTCCTTCTTGTCGCTGCTGCAGCCCGCGGCCGTCAGGGTCAGAACGGCGAGACCGGCGACGAGGGCCGTGCGACGGTAGGTGAGCTTCCTCATGGGGTTCCTCTCGGGATTGTCGGGTCGGGCCGTGACCGCACTGTGGCGGAGAACACGCCCCGTCTGACTGTAACCGCCCGTGACAGGATCGTCGGTGACAGGAGTGTGTCAAAGAGCGGTCGACGGGCGTATGGATCCCGTTAAGACCCCTGGCGCACCGCCTCTCCGGCGACGAGCGTGACTGATCGGCGGCGGCACCGTGCCTCCGCGCAGGAGGTCACGACGAGATGGCGGATGTGGTGATGATCGTCGTCGCACTGGCGGCGATGGGCGGGTGTCTGCTCGCGATACGCGGACTCGACGACGGGTCCGGCCGGTGACCGCCGCCGGCTTCGTGACGGTCGCCTTGCTGCTGGCCGCCGCGGGCACCGCAGGCTATCTGCTGGTGGCGCTCATCAGCCCGAACCGGTTCTGACGATGAACGACACCGTCGCCGGTCTCCTCCAAGTGGCCGCGGTCCTGATGGTGCTCGCCGTGGCCTATGTGCCGCTCGGCGACTACATGGCCGCCGTCTACCGCTCGCGCCGGCACTCCGCGCCCGAACGGATCCTCTACCGACTCGCCCGCGTCGACCCGGCATCCGGTCAGACCTGGCGGGCCTACGCGGGCAGCGTTCTCGCGTTCTCGCTTGTCTCGATCCTTCTCCTCTACGCGCTGCAGCGATGGCAGGGTGTGCTCGGCGGCAACGGGCACAAGCCCGGAATCCCGCCGGCGATGGCGCTGAACACCGCGATCTCGTTCGTCACCAACACCAACTGGCAGTCGTACTCGCCGGAGACGACGATGGGCAATCTGACGCAGCTGCTCGGTCTGACGGTCGCGAACTTCCTGTCCGCGGCGGTCGGCATGGCGGTCGCGGTCGCCCTGATCCGCGGCCTGATCGCGCGGTCACGGACGGGGGTGCTGGGCAACTTCTGGGTCGACCTGGTTCGCGGCACCCTCCGTGTCCTCGTGCCGCTCGCGGTACTGATCGCGCTGGTCCTGGTCGCGCAGGGCGCCGTGCAGTCGTGGCACTCGAGCGTCGACTACACGGTGCTCGACGGCCGCGCCGTGCACAGTCCGATCGGCCCGTTCGCCGGCCAGGAGGCGATCAAGGTGCTGGGTACCAACGGCGGCGGGACGCTCGCCGCGAATTCGGCGCACCCGTTCTCCAATCCGACCCCGCTGACCAACGTCGTTCAGATCGCCGCCCTGCTGCTGATCCCGGTGTGCCTGACGCGCACCTACAGCACACTGGTCGGCGACCGCCGCCAGGGCCTCACCCTGCTGGCGGTCATGGCGGTGATCTGGGGATCGATGCTGGCGGTCGCCTGGTCCCTGCAGACGCGCCCGACCGGACTGGCCTCGGCGGCGGCCGGGGCGAACCTCGAGGGCACCGAGCTGCGTTTCGGGATCCCGGGCACGGCGCTGTTCGCGGTCAGTACCACCGGCACCTCCACGGGCGCCGTCAACGCCGCCCACGACAGCCTCGCGGCCGGCACCGGTGGTGCCGCACTGGCGAACATGCTGCTCGGCGAGGTCGCTCCCGGCGGGGTCGGTTCCGGTCTGTACGGGATCCTCGTCCTCGCTCTGATCACCGTGTTCATCGGCGGGCTCCTGGTCGGCCGGACCCCGGAATTCCTCGGGAAGAAGGTGACCCGGCGCGAGATCACCCTGGCGATGCTGTACGTCCTCGTGATGCCGGTGCTGGTGCTGACCGGCACGTCGATCGCGATCATCCTGTCGTCGACCACCGGGGCCATGATCGATCCGGGGCCGCCCGGGACGCCCGAGGCCATCCACGGTTTCAGCCAGGTCCTGTACGCGTACGCGTCGGCGGCCAACAACAACGGCAGCGCCTTCGGTGGATTGACGGTCACCAGCGACTGGTTCCAGCTGTCCCTCGGCCTCGCCATGTTCTTCGGACGCTTCCTGTCGATCATCCTGGTGCTGGCCCTGGCCGGATCGCTGGCGAACCAGCGTCCGCGCGGCGGCGAATCGGGGGCCGCGGACGCTCCGGTCGTCGCCTCCGGCGGGGCGGCCCTCGCCGGCACCGCGCACGCACCGGCCGACGCCGACAGCGGGATCCTGCCCACGCACGGCGTCCTCTTCGGGGCGCTGCTGCTCGGCACCACCGTGCTGGTCGCCGGACTCACCTTCTTCCCGGCGCTGACGCTGGGCCCGATCGCGGAGGCGATGCTGTGAACCACCTCGATGACGCCACCGAGACCGGTCTGGTCCGGCGCGGCACCTTCGACACGCGGCAACTGGCCGCGGCGCTGCCCCAGGCGCTGACCAAGCTGACTCCCCGGGAGCAAGCGCGCAACCCGGTGATGTTCGTCGTGTATCTCGGGGCGACGATCGCCACCGCGCTCGCCCTCTGGCATCCCGGCGTCTTCGCGTGGCTGGTGGTCGCCTGGCTCTGGTTCACGGTGATCTTCGCCGGGCTGGCCGAGGCCGTCGCGGAAGGCCGCGGCCGCGCGCAGGCGGACAGTCTGCGCAAGGTGAAACGCGACACCGTCGCCCGCCTGCTCGGCGACGACGGCGGCCTCGTCGACGTTCCCGGCTCGCAGCTCCGCGTCGGCGACCGGATCGTCGTCGAGGCCGGCGAGGTGATCGCGGGCGACGGTGATGTCGTCGAAGGCATCGCCACCGTCGACGAATCGGCGATCACCGGCGAGTCGGCGCCGGTCGTGCGCGAATCCGGGGGCGACCGGTCGGCGGTCACCGGCGGCACCGTGGTGCTGTCGGACCGGATCGTCGTGCGGATCACCGCTGAGCCCGGGCAGACGTTCGTCGACCGGATGATCACCCTGGTCGAGGGTTCGGCCCGGCAGAAGACACCGAACGAGATCGCCCTGCAGATCCTGCTGACCGCGCTCACCCTCGTCTTCCTCCTGGCCGTGGTCGCCACCGGCGCCATGCAGCAGTACACCGGCGCGGCGGCCGACCCGCTGAAACTCATCGCGCTCCTGGTCTGCCTGATCCCGACCACGATCGGCGCCCTGCTGTCGGCCATCGGCATCGCGGGCATGGACCGGCTGGTGCAGCGCAACGTGCTCGCGATGAGCGGCCGCGCCGTGGAAGCCGCCGGGGACATCGACACGCTCCTGATGGACAAGACCGGCACCATCACCTTCGGCAACCGCCGAGCGACGGCCCTGCACCCGGCGCCCGGAGTCGAGGCCGCCGACCTCGCGCGCCTCGCCTACCGGTGCAGTCTCGCCGACGACACCCCCGAGGGCCGCAGCATCCTCGACCTCGCCGTGGAGCGCTACGAGGTGATCCCGCTGCCCGCCGACGAACTCGCCGCGGCCCGGTCCGGGGCGGATCCGCGCTACCGGGTGGTGCCGTTCACCGCGACCACCCGGATGAGCGGCATGGATGTGGCCGGGACCGACCCGCAGGAACTGCGGAAAGGCGCCGCCGACGCCGTGCAGCGGTGGGTGGAGAGCACCGGCGGTGAGATCGATCCCGAGATCGGCGCCACGGTCACCACGATCTCGCAGGCCGGCGGCACCCCGCTGATCGTCGGCGCGGCACCCGCCGGACGGCCGGCCCGGGTACTCGGCGTGATCGAACTGTCCGACGTCGTCAAACCCGGGATGGCCGAGCGGTTCGCGCAGTTGCGCGCCATGGGCATCCGCACGGTGATGATCACCGGCGACAACCCGCTCACCGCGCGGGCGATCGCCGCGACCGCCGGGGTCGACGACTTCGTCGCCCAGGCCACCCCAGAGGACAAGCTCGCGCTGATCCGCGCCGAACAGGCCCACGGCAGGCTGGTGGCGATGACCGGCGACGGCACCAACGACGCGCCGGCCCTGGCCCAGGCCGACGTCGGGGTCGCGATGAACACCGGCACCGCGGCCGCGAAAGAGGCAGGCAACATGGTCGACCTCGACTCGGATCCGACCAAACTCATCGAGGTGGTCGCGATCGGGAAGCAACTGCTGATCACCCGCGGCGCGCTGACCACCTTCTCGCTGGCCAACGATCTCGCCAAGTACTTCGCAATCCTGCCCGCCCTGTTCGCCGCCGTCTACCCGCAACTCGGCGCCCTGAACGTCATGCACCTGCATTCGGCGGCCTCCGCGATCACCTCGGCGGTGATCTTCAACGCCCTGATCATCGTGGCGCTGATCCCGCTGTCGCTGCGCGGTGTGCGATACCGGGCCGGGTCGGCGTCGCGGCTGCTGGGGCGCAATCTGCTCGTCTTCGGTCTCGGCGGGGTCGTGACACCGTTCGTCGGCATCGCGCTCATCGACCTCGTGGTCCGTCTGCTTCCGGGAATGGGGTGATCGACGATGAAGAACCTCCTGCGCGGATTCGTCCGGCAACTCGGTGCGGGCGCGATCGTGCTCGTGATGTTCACCGCGGTGCTCGGGCTCGCCTATCCGGCGTCGGTCTGGGTGCTGTCCCGGGCGACGGCCCACACCGCCGAGGGCTCCGTCCTCCACGACTCCGCCGGCTGTCCCGCCGGGTCGTCGCTCATCGGCGTCGATCCGCAACCGCCGGCCGGAGTCCCGGACGGCTATCTCCACGGCCGCCCGTCCGTCGATCCGTCGGCCTCGGGACCGAGCAACCTCGGGACCAACAGCACCCGCTTGCGCACGACGATTCTCCAGCGTCGCGCCGCGATCGCCCGCCGGGAGGGTGTGGACCCGTCGCGCGTGCCCGCCGATGCGGTGACCGGATCCGGGTCCGGACTCGACCCGGACATCTCACCGGCGTACGCCGCGCTCCAGGTGCCGCGTCTGGCCCGTGTCCTCCGGATGGACCCGCGCCGCGTCCAGGAGATCATCGACCGGCACACCCGCGGGCGCCAGTGGGGCTTCCTCGGGGAGGCGCGGGTCGACGTGCTCGGGGTCAATCTGGCGCTCGGGCACCGCGTGCCGGACTGCGCGGCGCAGCATGGCCGGACCGGCGCCCGATAGGCTCGGCGAATGGACGACGATCCGGTGACCCGGGGTCAGTTCGAGGTCTTCCTCGGCTGCGCCCCGGGCGTCGGTAAGACCTTCGAGATGCTCGAACGCGCGCAGACCCTGCGCGCCGAGGGCGTCGACGTCGTGGTCGGCATCGTCGAATCGCACGGCCGCCCGGCGACCGCCGCGATGGCCGAGGGCCTCGAGGCCGTGCCGCGGCGCCGCATGCGGTACCGCGGCACCGTCCTGGAGGAACTCGATCTCGACGCCGTCCTGGCCCGGCGGCCCGCCGTCGTCCTGGTCGACGAACTCGCGCACACGAATGCGCCGGGCCTGCGCAACGGCAAGCGGTGGCAGGACATCGACGTGCTTCTCGACGCCGGGATCGACGTCCTGTCGACGGTGAACATCCAGCATCTGGAAAGCCTCAACGATGTGGTCGCCGAGATCACCGGAGCGCCGCAGCGCGAGACCGTGCCGGACGTCGTGGTGCGGCGCGCCGACCAGATCGAGCTGGTCGACATCGAGCCGGCCGCCCTCCGCCGCAGGCTGGCCGAGGGGAAGGTGTACGGACCGGTCCGCGCGGAGGGCGCGCTCGCGAACTTCTTCCGGCAGGGCAATCTCACCGCCCTGCGTGAGCTGGCTCTGCTCTGGCTGGCCGACCGGGTCGACGAGAAGCTCGCCGACTACCGGGCGGCCAATGCCATCACCGACACGTGGGAGGCCCGCGAGCGTGTCGTGGTCGCGGTGACCGGCGGGCCGGAATCCTCGGACCTGATTCGCCGGGCCCGCCGCATCGCCTCGCGGGCCAGCGCGGAACTGCTGGTCGTGCGGGTGGTCCGCGGCGACGGCCTGGCCGACCCGGTCGTCGATCCCGATGCGCTGCGCCGCCTCTCGCACGACTGCGGCGCGAGGTTCACCACGGTCGTCGGAGACGACGTTCCGGTGACGCTGCTCGACTACGCGCGGGCGGTCAACGCCACCCAGCTGGTCCTCGGGACGTCCCGGCGCTCCCGCTGGCGACGGCTGCTCGACGAGGGTGTCGCCGCCGGGGTGGTGCGCGACAGCGGACGCATCGACGTTCACATGGTGACCCACTCCGAGTCGTCCAGGTCGCCCCTCGACATCCGGCACACGCGCCTGCATCGCCCGTTGAGCTGGGTGTTCGCCCTGGTCGTTCCGGCGCTGGTCGCCGCGTTTCTGGTGCCGCTGGATGCGCACCTCGGCTTGTCGAGCAAGTCGTCGCTGTTCCTCGTCGGTGTGCTGGCTGTCGCCCTGCTCGGCGGCATCGGCCCGGCCGCGTTGTCGGCCGTCGTCTCGGGTCTGCTCCTGAACTTCCTCTACACCGGGCCGCGGTACACGCTGACCGTGTCGAGCCCGGACAACCTGATCACCATCATCGTGATGATCGTCGTCGCGATCGCGGTCGCGGGCCTGGTCGATTCGGCGACGGTGCGGCGCCGGGAGGCCGCGCTGGCCGGCCGCGACGCCGAACTGCTGTCGATGTTCTCCGGGGCCGTGCTCGACGGTGCGGGCGTGACCGACCTGCTCGGCCGGGTCCGCGACGTCTATCAGCAGGAGTCGGTCGCCGCCGCACGGGCGGTCGCCGGTGAACTCGTGGTGCAGGCGTCCGTCGGGACGGCGCCACCGCGCTCGAGCGACGAGGCCACCACCGTCTGTGAGGCCTCCGGCGGGACCTACGCACTGTTGCTTCGCGGACCGGAGACGGGTCCGCGGGAACGCCGCGTGCTCGGCGCGGTCGCCAGCCAGGTGGCGGCGGCGCTGGAGCGCGACCGCCTTACCGCGGAGGCCGCCGACGCGGACGAGCTCGCCCGCACCGATGAACTGCGGCGGGCCCTGCTGACCGCCGTGAGTCACGACCTGCGCACCCCGCTCGCCGCGGCGAAAGCCGCGGTGAGCAGCCTGCGCAGCCCCGATCTCACGTTCGGTCCGGACGACACCGCGGAGTTGCTCGCGACGACCGAGGAGTCCGTCGACCAGCTCACCGCGCTCGTCGGCAATCTCCTGGACTCCTCTCGCCTCGCGGCCGGTGTCGTCCATCCGGTGCTGCGGCGGACCTACCTGCCGGAGGTCGTGCACCGGGTCATCGCGGCGGCGGACCGGGCCGACCGCATCGCGCAGGTGCGGTTCGGCTGCGCGTGGGCCCGCACCGACGCCGGACTCCTGGAACGGGTCCTCGCAAATCTCGTCGCGAACGCGCTGGGACACACCGCCGGCCCGGTCGAACTGCGCACGTCGACGGTGGCCGAGCGCGACGGCGGCATCCGCTGCCGGCTGGCGGTGATCGATCATGGCCCGGGAATGCCGGCCGCCGGCCGCGTCTTTCAGCCGTTCCACCAGTTCGGGGATCAGCGCTCCCCGGGCTCCGGGGTCGGGCTCGGACTGGCTGTCGCCGCAGGCTTCGTGTCCGCGGTCGGTGGCACCCTCGAAGCGACCGGGACACCGGGCGGCGGGACGACGATGATCGTCGAGCTGCCGGTCGGATCGGACGCACCGGCCGACGCGGCCGACGAGGAGGCGACGTGACATCCGCACCTGCCGACGTGGGGCGCGTCCTCGTCGTCGACGACGAACCACAGTTGCTGCGGGCGCTCCGGATCAATCTGCGTGCCCGTGGATTCGACGTGATCACCGCCGATACCGGAGCCGGTGCGCTGAAGGCGGCCGCGCGATCGGCGCCCGACGCGGTCGTCCTCGATCTCGGCCTTCCCGACATGGACGGATTCGAGGTCCTGGCCGGCCTCCGCGGCTGGACGGCGGTCCCGGTGATCGTGCTGTCGGCGCGCAGCGACGCGTCGGACAAGGTCTCGGCGCTCGACGCGGGCGCCGACGACTACGTGACCAAGCCGTTCGGGATGGAGGAGTTCGTCGCCCGGCTGCGGGCGGCGATCCGCCGGGGCAGCGCGGTGGTCGCCGCACCGACGCCGTCACCGGTCGTCGAGGCCGGCGACGTCTCGATCGACCTGGTGGCCAAGCGAGTCACCCGCGGCGGCGCGCCGGTCCGGTTGACCCCCACCGAATGGGGCGTCCTGGAACTGCTGGTCCGGCATTCCGGCCGGCTGGTGACCCAGCGCGAGATCCTGACCGCCGTGTGGGGTCCGGCGTACATCGAGCAGACGAACTACCTGCGCGTCTACCTCGCGGGGCTGCGGCGAAAACTCGAGGAGGACCCGTCCCGTCCCCGGCATCTGCTGACCGAACCGGGCATGGGCTACCGCTTCGAGCCGTGACCGGCGGTGCCGCCGCCGGATCCGGGGCTTGGTCAGCGCAGCTTTTCGCCGTACACGCGGTCGACGTGGATCACCGCGAGGACGCGACGGTCGTCGACCATCGCCTGGCGGAACTCGGCCCAGTCCGGGTGCTCCCCCGCTCCGAGTCGGTAGTACTCGACGAGCGCGTCGACCTCGGGCGCGTCCGGATCGGTGGCCGGTCCGAGCAGTTCGACGGGCCCCTCCGCGGTCGCCCAGGTGTAGCCGTCGGGGCTGGTGAACTCGATCGCCGCCTTCGGTTCGCGGCGGAGATTCCGGGCCTTGGCCCGGCCGTCGGTCATCGAGATCAGAATGGTGTCCGCGTCGCGGTGGTAGACCGCGGTCACCGGCGAGAGCTGCGGGAATCCGTTCCGTTTGAGGGTGGCGAGGATACCGATGGAGGTCTGGGCGATCAGGTCACGGGGGTCGTACTCGATGTCGGTCACGGTTCCATCCGTACCAGGGATGCGGCGCGCCGTCCGGGGTTGTCGCAGGGACGCTCTATAGTCGAACACACGAACGAATAGCGGAGAGGCGGGTGAGGCATCATGGACCTCTACATCGCACCGGACGGCGACCACCGATGCGGCTGGGCCGCCGACGGGCCGGGCATGCTCGAATACCACGACACCGAGTGGGGCTTTCCCGTCGCCGACGACCGCCGGCTGTTCGAGAAGGTCAGCCTCGAGGGCTTCCAGTCCGGGCTGAGCTGGCGCACCATCCTGAACAAACGGCCGGCGTTCCGGGAGGCCTTCGCCGGCTTCGATCCGGAGCGGGTCGCCCGGTTCACCGACGACGACGTCACGCGCCTCCTCGGCGACGCGGGCATCGTCCGGCACCGCGGGAAGATCGAGGCGGTGATCAACAACGCCGGGCGGGCCATCGACCTGGCCGAGGAGGCCGGCTCGCTGGCCGCGTACTTCTGGCGCTTCGAACTGCCCGCCGGTGAGGTCGCGACTCCGCAGACGATGAGCACTTCGCCGTCGTCGATCGCGATGGCCAAGGACCTGAAGAAGCGGGGCTGGCGCTTCGTGGGGCCGACCACGGCGTTCGCGTTCATGCAGGCGATGGGCCTGGTGAACGATCACGCCGCGGGCTGCCAGACACGAGCGGCGGTGACCGCCGCGCGCGCGGACTTCGTGCGGCCCGGGTAGCTCGCCGGAGCGGGCCCGGGGCGGTTCAGCGAGGCAGGGTGACCAGCTCGGTGCCGGTCCCGGCCCCGGCGAACAGCACCCACTGGCGTGGTCCGCCGCCGACGGTGATCACCGAGTGCGCGACGGTGTGCTGGTCCACCCAGAGGCTCGGGTAGGTGGACAGGTCGCCTCGTTCGGTGGCCGGCAGTGCCTTGAGGAGCTGCGGCATCTGTGCGTCGTCGTCCATCAGCCAGAGCCACGCCTCCGGATGGTCGTCGTGCAGCCGCGTGGCGATGGTGACGATCTGCTGATCGGTGAGCTTCGGCGAGACCAGGAAGTACTGGCGCAGCAGACCCTGCCGGCTGGTGAACTCGCCGATCGGCGTCACCGATCCGCTGCCCCGGTCCTGGGTGTCGCCGCCGGAACCGCAGGCGCTCGCCAGCAGACCGGTCACGACGAGCAGTGTGAGCAGGATCGACCGTCCGGCGGTCAGGCGGCGCCTCATGCGCCACAGCGTAGCCGCCCGGCGCTGTGCCGGGCGCTATCGCGGCCTATGGGACAATGACGGCAGGCGACAACGAACCACTGGCGACGACGACGGGAAGGTCACGTGCTCGGAATCATCCTGCTGACCATCGGCGGCGTCGGCCTGGTCCTCACTCTCATCTCCCTCATCGGCGCCGACCTCGGTCATGTCGGCTTCGACCTCGGCGATTCCGGGATCGGCTGCATGTCGATCGCCATGCCGTTCGCGACCGGCTTCGGTCTCCTGGCCGGAGGGCTCCTGGTCTTCGGCGACACGTCCACGGGGGTGTCACTCCTGACCGGAGCGCTGGCCGGGCTGGTGCTGTCCGTGGCGGCCGGGGTGATCACCCGGTGGCTGTGGCGGGCCGGCGAAGAACTGCCCGAGGTGGACATCATCGGCAACTCGGCGCGCATCGTGGAGCCGGTCACCCGGGGCCGCTTCGGCACCGCCGAGGTCGCCACAGCGCTCGGTTCCCAGCACGTCACGGTGACCGCCGACGGCGACTTCCCGCACAACGCGAAGGTCCGCGTCGTCGGGAAGATGGACGACCGCGACGCCTACTTCGTGGAGCAGCTCCCCTATTCCGATTTCGACGCGTACTAGCGACGACACCGTTTCCTGACGAAAGGAACACCCACCACCATGTCCACGATCCTGATCGCCATGATCGTCGCGGTCGTTCTCCTGGTCCTCATCGTTCTGCTGCTGCTCTCCCGCTACCGGGTGCCGGGCGCCGAGGAGGCGTTCATCGTCACCGGTACCGGCAAGGGGCACCAGGGCAAGGTCTACCGCGGCACCGGCACGTTCGTGCTGCCGGTGGTGCAGCGCGCCACCCGCGTGCAGCTGTCGTCGATCAAGGCCGACCTGGACACCTCGACCCCGGCCAACGACGGCATCGAGCTCAAGGTGCGCGGCGTGGCCGTGGTGAAGGTCGGCGACACGCCGGAGGCCATCCTCAAGGCGGGCCCGCGTTTCGGCGACGACCTGAACCGCGTCAAGGCGCTGGTCACCGAGCAGCTGTCCGGTGAGCTGCGCTCGATCGTCGGCACCATGACCGCCAAGAGCATCCTGGTCGACCGCCAGGCGCTGGTGGACCAGGTGGCGCAGTCCATCAAGGAGATCCTGGGCAATCAGGGTCTGCTGCTCGACAGCTTCTCCATCAACGACGTTCAGGACTCCGACGGCCAGTACTTCAGCGACCTGGCGGCGAAGGAGCGCTCGGATCAGGCGGCGGTCGCCGCGCAGTCGCGGGCCGAGGCGCACCGGGTCGCCGAGCAGAGCCGTATCGCCAACGAGCAGGCCATCATCGAGCAGCAGCGGGAACTCGACATCCAGCGCGAGGCCGCGCGCCAGGCGACCGACCGCGCCGCCGCCGAGGCCGATTCGGTCCGCCCGCTGGTCGAGGCCGAGCGCCGCCGCATCCAGGTGGAGAAGGACAACGAGGTCGCCGAGCAGCAGGCCCGCCTGCGCGACACCCAGCTCGACGCCGAGGTGCGCCGCCCGGCTGAGGCCGAGCTGTACGCCGCGCAGCAGCGCGCCGCCGCCCGCAAGGCGGAGATCGTCGCCGAGGCCGAGGCCCGCGCCGAGGGCATCCGGATCACCGGTGAGGCCGAGGCCGACGCCCTGGAGAAGCGCGCCGAGGCCCTCGGCAAGCTCGACTCGGTCGGTCAGCTGGAACTGGTCCTCGGCAAGCTGCCGGAGATCGTCCGGGCCGGAGCCGAACCGCTCGCCGATGCGTCGATCACGCTGATCGGCGACGATGTCAGCCCGCTCACCCGCAGCGCGGGCTCGGGTCTGGCCAGCAGCCTGGAACTGATCCGGGGCACCACCGGTCTCGACGTCGCCGGGCTGCTCAGCAAGCTGGGCAGCGAGAACCAGCGCACCGAGTCCGACTCGTAGGGAGAACACCATGCGACTGTCCACCCGCAATCAGCTGACCGGCACCATCGTCGAGGTGAATCTCGGCGCGGTGATGGCGACCGTCAAGGTCCGCCTCGACGGCGGCGACCAGATCATCACCTCCTCGATCACCAAGGACGCCGCGGAGGACCTCGGCCTGGCCGTCGGCCAGCCGGCGACCGTGCTGATCAAGTCCACCGAAGTCACCATCGGCGTCGAGTGAGCCTCGACGACCCGCTGACCTTCGCCCACGGACCGGCCTGGCGTGACCGCCTCGCCCTGGCACCGCTCACCAATCTGCAGAGCGGACCCGACGGGGTGCTGTCCGACGACGAGTACGCCTGGCTGGTGCGTCGCGGCGAGGGCGGCTTCGGCCTGGTGATGACCTGCGCGGCCTATGTCCGCGACGACGGCCACACCTTCCCCGGACAGCTCGGTGCCGCCGGCCCGCAGCATTTGGCGGGCCTGACCCGGCTCGCCGACGGCATCCGGGCGACCGGCGCGGTGTCGTCGATCCAGCTGCAGCACGGCGGCCGTCGCGCCGACGGTGCGCTCGGCCCGGTCGTCGCGCCGTGGGATGACCCCGCCAAGGGCGCCACCGCCTTGACCACCGGCGGAGTCGAGCAGGTGGTGGCCGACTTCGCCGCGGCCGCCGCCCTGGCCGAACGCGCCGGTTTCGACGGTGCCGAGATCCACGGTGCGCACGGCTACCTGCTCGCCCAGTTCCTGGACGCGCGCAACAACCAGCGCACCGATCGCTACGGCGGAAGCGCCGAGAACCGGCGCCGGGTGATTCTCGAGGTGATCGACGCCGTCCGCGGCGCCACCGGTCCCGACTTCCAGCTCGGTCTGCGGCTGTCGCCCGAGCGCTACGGGATTCCGCTCGGCGACGCCGTCGCGCTGGCCCGCGACGTGCTCGGCGCGGCCCGGATCGACTATCTGGACCTGTCGCTCTGGGACGCCTTCAAGGCGCCCGCCGAGCCCGAGTACGCCCGCACCACCCTGCTGTCGCATTTCACGCGGCTGCCGCGGGGCGACGTGCGGCTCGGCGCGGCGGGCAAGATCCTGTCCGCCGCCGACGCGGCCGCGATCACCGCGCGGTGCGCCGACTTCGCGCTGATCGGGACCGCGGCGATCATCCACCACGATTTCGCGGCCCGCGCACTCGCCGATCCGGGGTTCGTCTCCGACCCGCAGCCGGTCTCGGCGCAGCGCCTGTGCGACGAATCCGTCGGCCCGGCGTTCCTCGAGTACCTCTCGACCGGCTGGGACGACTTCGTCGCCTGACCGGGCCCGCCGGTCAGGCGGGACCGAATCCGAAGCTGAGCGCCACCAGCACGACCCCGATGATCACCCCGATGATCCCGGTGACGATCGCGATGTGTGCCGCGCCGAGGTACGTGCTCTGGCCGGACCGGGTGATCTTCTCCCGGCTGAGGAAGCCGAGGACGATCGCCACCAGCCCGACGAACGGCGCGACGATCGGGATCCAGAACAGCGCGACCGAGGCGATGCCGAGGATCGCCGCGACGGTGGCGAGATTGCGGTTGGCGACGGCGGTGGACGAATCTGCGGTCATGGGATGTTCCCCCCTGTGGGACTACCGGGTGATATTTCGGGTACGAGACTAGATGATTGATTTCCCGGTGTCGACGATCGACATGGCAGCCCCGGATCATGCGCGAGACAGGAGCAGGAATCATACCTGGCCTGGTGATCACGGTCCTCGATGAGGACCATCAACAAGGTAGCGGAGGCGGCGCTCGGGATCGCGGTTTGCCGGCCGGGTCGCTGCCGGTGAACGCGCACGTCCGGCGGCCGGGCCACCGTGGTGGTGGTCAGGCCGCCAGATGCTTGCCGAGGAGGCGTTCGACCCTGGATTCGGAGTCGGGCTCGGCTCCGGGCGGGTCGGTGTCGCCGAGGCGGTGGTTGACCGTCGGTGGCGGGGAGCGGTCTTCGGCCGGGAGGTCCGGTCCGGTGCGGAGTTTGTCGGGGTGGAACAGGGGGTTGACGATCCACGGTCCGGCTCGGCCGGCGGGGCGCCAGCCGACGCGGCCTTTGTCGGGGCCGTCGGTGAGGACGGTGGATTCCCAGTCCCCGGGTTGTGTGCCGTTCCAGCGGTTATGTGTGCCGCAGGCGCCGCCGAGGTGGTCGGCGTCGGTGGGTCCGCCGTGCTGCCAGTCGGGCATGTGGTGCATCTCGCATTGGGCGAACGGGCGGGTGCAGCCCGGGGCAGTGCAGCCGCGGTCGCGGGCGAACAGGGTGAGTCGTTGTGCGCGGGAGGCGAGGCGGTGGGCGCGGCCGAGGTAGAGGGGCTGCCCGGTGGCCTTGGCGAACACGGCCAGGTACGGGACGGCGTTCGCGGCGATCGTCACCAGGTCCGATACGGGGATGCGGGTGCCGGTGGTGGTCCAGGCGATCCCGGCGTGGCGGGCCAGGTCCTCATCGGTCACGGTGACCACGATCTGATTCCGCAGACTGTCGGGCTTGGCGAAGGAGAACTGGGCGTTGGCCCACGCCAACAGTGCGAGGAGAGCGTCGTGCTGGCGGCGGCCCAGCAGCCGGTCATCGCGTTCGGCCGCGGCAGCCAGCACGGCCGGGTCCAGGCCGGGCTGATCGGCGGCGCCGTAGGGGGAGTCGGGATCGTCGGGGTTGTTCATGCCGGGGGCGGCCCATCCGGTGAACACGACCTCGAACTCCGCGCGCAGTTGTGGTGTCATCCGGGCCTGGACCGCGGTCATCAACTGGCGGTCCTGGGCGCAGAGCCGGAATTTGGCTTGCTCGGCCCGGTCCTGATCGTCGGTGAGGGTGCCGTCGGGGTCGAGGTGTGCCAGGATCCGGTTGCCGACCATCAGCACCCCGCCCGGGTTGAGGGTGCGGGCGGCGTCGGCGAGCATGGCCTCGGCCTTCGCCCGCTCGGCGGGGTCGACAGCGGACGGGATCTTGTCCATCACCTCCTCGATCACCGACACGTGCGTCTCACCGATCGCCCCGTCGGCGACCGCGGCCGCGGTCGCCGGGAACTTCGGATCCAGACGCTCACCGGTCATCGCGGTGAACCGGCCGATCGAGGCCGCCACCACCCGGCGCCTCCGGGACTCGCCCTCCCCGATACGCAGGCCCTGGGTGAGCAACTGGTGCACGGTGCTGTAACCCGCCCGCTGGCAGGCGCCGCGGTCGGAGATCTCCACAAGCAGCGCCGCATCCACCCCGACACCAGTGCGGCGGGCCCGCTCCCGCGATTCGAGTAGATCCAGCAGCCCGTCCTCGGACAGCGCGCCCCACGGCGCTCCGGCCAGCGATTCCTCGACCGCCACGCTCACCGCGACCAGCTCGGCGGGCGACAGGCCGGCCAAGACGCCGCGGGCGTCGAACGTGTCGTCGCTCATCGCGGCCCCTTTCCTGCCGATGGCGGATAGTTCTTCTCCTACCTCAGGATAGCGCACACTATGTTGTGAATACAATAGTTTAGTAGAACTTATTTTCGAGTAGATCGAGTGCGGTTAGCCTGCACGACATTCTCACCGGCACAACGGGATCGGCTGATCTCGTCGCCGCGATCTGCCATCAGGACAACATCGGTGCCATAGCCGATTTTCACTGCCCGCCTACGACCACTGACACCGGCAATCAATCATCTAGTGTCGCGTGTCGTTAGCTAGTTTTCGGTTGGGCTCTCGCGCCACGCGCGTGCGATCGTGGCGTTGCCGACCCCGAGATGACCGGCGAGCAGCCGTGAGGACAAGTGCGTGACCCCGTACTTTTTCGGCGGCGGCATCAACCTGGCCGACACGATGCTGGCGTGATCGATGTGCTGCCGGGGCCGTCCGGGCCGATCAGCATCGAGCAGGCCGGCCATCCCGTCGTGCAGGTACCGGTTTCGCCACTTGCGGACCGTCGGGATCGACACCCGACGACTTCGCTGATATGCGAGTTCGCCCGCCCGTCAGCAGCCAGCGCCACGATCGGGGCCCTCCTCGCCAAGCTAGTCGGCGTCCAGGTCGATCGCAGCAATCGATCAAGCTCCACATCATCGCCCTCACGCAGTTCCAGTGCCGGGGCCGGAGAATTCGCCAAAACGCATTTCTCGCAACCCCGAACAGAACAATAATTAACGACGCGAGACACTGGGCCAGCCCCACGCCAGCTGGCCGCTGGCACTCCGGATTCTCCTGAGTCAGTGCAATTAGCTATCTGGGTAGGAGACCTTGGTGGTCGCCGCGAGGCGGAACACCCAATCGCGCAGTACTTCCCTAGTGTCCTTGCTGGATAGGTCAGTCTTTGGATCAAACCAATTCGGTGCGCGATTTGTTCGCTGAGTGGGACGATCATAAATTTCAAATAGGACCGCCGGCAAGCCCCGCTTCATATATGCAGTCGGACCAGAATTGACCGCGTCCGAGCCTCCGTATACAGGACGGCGGTGGTTCCACGAGGCTAGGAGATGATCGGAGCGCGCGAGGACGCATTCAACGTACGGGTCGTGAAGGCGCAAAGTGACCGGAACCAGCGCCTTGGATAGAGTAGCAACGTCGAACTGATGATAGGCAACGCCATATGTACGATCGGGACTAGCGCCGGTTGCCCCACCGCCCCTATTTATGGAAAAGACATCCTCAGACACACTGGATTTGACTCGGACTTCAGTATCAGGCACCCGCCCTGCTCCTTGGAATTCCTGCTCCAGGATTGACCCCTCCCCTAGGTTCTGGCAGTCGACTTGTAGGCCGTGTCCTCCGGCACGCGAAGAACGAAGTGCACCAAGAAATTCTGGCAGCCAAAGCGATCCGTCCTTTGCCAGACGCCACGGGGCTACCCCGCTCTTACCGACGAAACTTGCGCTAGCCGTGAATCCAAGCGTCCAGGCCGGCACCACTTCGCTTTCTGAGCTGATTCTCAGTTCAAATTGTCGACTTGAACCGAAGCGGGCGCGCTGGCGCGCGAACGATATGCTGACGTCGGCCACCGTGGTGTCGGCTGGAACTCGCTGCACACTTAGGAACTCGGCCGCATGTTGAAGGTCCTGCTCGAACTCCCTAACGACTTCTTCGCACCTTCGATGGAACCGCACATCCTGCCTGTCAGCTTCGCGAGCAGCCGCACCACGCTGCGCCGCTCCCTTGGCGTACTCCTCGTTGAACCTATTCACTGACACCACTCCACTCCATCTTCTTGGTTAGCCTGCCTCGCCCGCCCGCCCAGAATCAAGTCATCGAATCTTCACACTGGTGGCGCGCCGCCACCCCGGTCCCGGTACGGGCGCCGCCCGGCGTAATCGGCCGCTATGGGCGGTACCGAGGATGCCGGAGATCTCGGCGATACTCGCGAGCACATGGTCCGGATGCTGCGCGGTCAGCGTGTCGAGGCCGGGTCTGTCCGGTGAGGACGCCGACCGCGGTCTCGCCGGCGGCCAGCATCGCGGAGACGTCGTGCGTGCCGCAGCGCTCCATCGCACGGAAGATCATGCACGGGGCCGGCCGGTGCATCACCGGTGGTGACCACGGCGTCGAGCAGCATCCCGGTGTCGATCCAGGCCACGCTGATCGCCTCGGCGATGGCTGTCGCCGTCGGCATCTGGGGGCTCCGGCCGCCCGCTCGGCGCTGCCGAAGCTGCGGGCGATCTTCGACGCCGCCTATCACGTCCCGGTGGCCGTGACCTCGGTGGTGATCGGCATGGCCGTCTTACCGGACAGTCCCCGATGCGCGGCCGGCGGCAGTAGATCCCGTCGTCGCAGCGCCTGCGGGAAGGAGTCGTCGGATACCTGTGATTCTCTTTGCGGCCGCGCGCCGGATGGTGTCGCGGCTCATCATCGTGCGCCGGCGGCGAGCTTGCGCGCTGACCAAGCCACGAGACTCGTTGCCGTCTGGTCTCCGTCCTCCGCCGGGTGCAGATACATCTTGTGGACGTGGCTGTGGTTCGCAGCGTGCATATCGCCCTGACCTGACTCGTGCCACTTTAGTGCCCTGCTGACTCTCGGAGCTTGGCGACGATGTCGGCGGCGTCGCCCTCGAGCGGTGTTTCGGCCATGACGTGCTGGCCGCGGATCCGGATCATGACATCCCGGACTGGGCGTAGCGCGGTGATGATGCGTTTGATCGAGTAGCCGGAAGTCTCGGTCAGGTGTCGGGTGACTGCGAGTGCGGCGAACACGATTGTCAGGTGTGCCTCGATCGAGTCACGCTCGTGATGGAACATCGGCCGCGCTTTCAGGTCGGTCTTGGCCATCCGAAACGACGCCTCGACCTTGAACAGATCATGATAGGCGGCCATGACCTTGTCACCAGCGAGTTTCTCAGTGGAGATGCTGGTGACGTAGCCCTTCAGCCCGAGGTACTCGCGGGCCTTCTCCACGGCATCCCAGTTCACGCCGGGTCGGGTGCCGAGGGAGACGAACCGGTCCTTCTTCGGCGGCCGTCGTCCTTCGGCGATGTCTTGCGCGCGCTCGATCTGCTTGTTGAGGGTGATGTTGTCGCGGCGTTCGCGGGCCCGCGAGTAGTGCCACACGACGCGCCGAGTCCGCTTCGCCTGGCCGGTTCCCATCTCCCGGGTGGTCTCGACGGTGGCGCCATCGGCGAAGAAGTTCCCGACCCGGTCGTAGTGGTCGGCCAGATCCCTTGGGGCTGAACCGGTTCGGGATCCGACGATGAAGTCGAACCCGGCTTCCTCGAGCGCGTTGAGGTTCGCTGCCGAGAGCATGCCGGCGTCAGCGACAACGACCACGTCGGCTCGTCCGTGCCGTTCGCGGAACCCGTTCAACACAGGAAGCAGGGTCGTCGTCTCACCGCGGTTGCCGGCGAAGGCGTGTACTTCCAGCGGGAACCCGGTCGGGTCGACCAACAACCCGATGAGGATCTGCGGATCGACTCGCCGTTCCTTGCTCATCCCGACCTTGCGGAGCCGGTCTTCGTTCTCGGCCTCGAAGTACAAGGTGGTCACGTCGTACATCACGATCGACAGCGCGCCGTCGGCGGTGACGTGCGCGAACGCTGCCGCGGCGAGCTGGCTGCGCCAGTCCTCGGCGATGCTGCGATTGAGCGTGCGCCAGATCGTCCGCAGCGACGACGGCGACCGAACGCCGAGATCGGCCAGGACGCGGATCGTGTCGGCTTTGCTGGTCGGCTCGACGATCCGCGCCAACACCAACTGCTTGAACGTCTCGGTACCGACCTGGTCGAACCCGAGATCACGGTAGGCGTTGTCGAGGACTTCCCACAGGACACGCGACTGCGAACCGGCGACCTCCGGAATGGAAGAAACCTTAGCCGGCGACAGCGAGTTCAGATCGAATGCGAGCTGACCTGCGTGGATCTTCGTATCGGCGACCTCGAGTAGGGCAGCGAGCTCGTCGTCGGTGTGCGCCGAGCCGATGTGCTCGACGATCCGGCGCACGCCGCGTTCCTTCGACACGATCTGCACCGCAGTCGCACCCGACGCGGTACGTACCTTCCGGACGAACAGGCCCACACCGACGATCGTAGACACCTGATTTAGTGACCCAAAATGACACTAAATCAGAACGAAACCCCAGGTAGCGAGAGCCCGCCGATCCAACTCACCCGAAAGTGGCACGAGTCAGGCCTGATGGTCGCAAGGCAGATCCTCGAAAATGCATGTCGAGACAACCAGCGAGGCATTCGAGAAGTGGATCCTTCGATACCCCACGAGCGCCAGTAGGCGCGAAGTTCGCCCATTCGGATGAATCTCGGATTCCGTACCCGTGGCCCAGCGTCGCCTTTGGATTGTCAGACGAGTCGTCTGGCTCCCACGCCCCGGGCTTCAGGCTGCCATATGTCGAGCAGGCGAATTCGAGAGTGAAGGGCTTGTCGACGAGTTCACTACTACGGTTCACCTGACTGTTCGCGCTATCGATTCCTCGTACTGTGCCAGTCAACATCCAGTGCCAGCCGTCAGTCTTGACTGACGGCTGGCCGTAGTCGGTGCCCTGGAGAGACTCCTTGGGCTCAAGGATAGTTCCGGACCCACCCAAACCCTTCACTGCTGCCCAATAGGATGACGTTTCGCACGAAGTTCGTGATCGGATCGAGAGTGAACCGCACTGGGTTCTTTGGAGGCTCGTGACCTTGGAAACGAGGATGAGTACATGCCGAAGGAACAGGTTCCCGGGAAGCCGCAGACGCGGCGCTACAGCCCGGAGGAGAAGGCGGCGGCGGTCCGGATGGTCCGCACGCTGCGCGCAGAGCTGGGGACCGAGCACGGGACGGTCCAGCGGGTCGCGTCCCAGCTGGGCTACGGAGTCGAGTCGGTGCGTCAGTGGGTCAAGCAGGCCGACATCGACGAGGGCCACGCGCCTGGGGTGAGCACTGCGGAGGCAAAGCGGATCCGCGAACTGGAGCAGGAGAACCGCGAGCTCAAACGAGCCAACGAGATTCTCAAGCGAGCGGCATCTTTCTTCGGGGCGGAACTCGACCGCCAACACAAGAAGTAGTCGCGTTCATCGACGCCAACCGCGACGAGATCGTCGAGGGCAAGAAGCTCGGAGTCGAGTCCATCTGCGCCACACTGTCCAAGGCGGGGCTGCAGGTGGCTCCGAGCACCTACTACGCCGCCCGGTCCCGCGAGCCGTCGGCACGCGCGCAGCGCGACGCCGAGCTCCGGCCGGCGCTGCGTGCACTGTGGGAGGCCAACTACCGGGTCTACGGCGCGCGGAAGCTGTGGAAGGCCGCGCGGCGTGCCGGTCACGATGTCGGCCGCGACCAGACCGCTCGGCTGATGCGCGCCGAGGGCATCGAAGGCGTCGTGCGCACGAAGCGGGTGCGGACGACCAAGCGTGACAACACCGCCGCACGGCATCCGGACCTGGTGAAGCGGAACTTCACCGCGACCAGGCCGAACGAACTTTGGGTCACCGATCTGACGTTCGTGCCGACGTTCGCCGGGATCGCCTACGTGTGCTTCATTGTCGACGCCTTCAGCCGGATGATCGTGGGGTGGCGAGTCGCGAGCCACATGCGCACCGAGATGGTGCTCGACGCGATCGAGATGGCCCGCTGCTCCCGCGGGACCCAGCTTGAGGGCCTGCGGTGTCACAGCGACGCGGGCAGTCAATTCACGAGCCTGCGCTACGGCGAGCGGCTCGCTGAGATCGGCGCGGTCCCCTCGATCGGCACCGTCGGGGACAGCTACGACAATGCCCTGGCCGAGACGGTGAACGGCTACTACAAGGCCGAACTCATCCGTGGCCCGGCACGTCCAGGGCCGTGGCGCACCGTCGAGGACGTCGAACTCGCCACCCTCGGCTGGGTCCACTGGCACAACCACCAGCGGCTACACGGCTACCTCGACGACCTCCCGCCCACCGAGTTCGAAGGGAGGTCCTACGCTACCCAGCAGGGCACCCAGGCCCTGGTTGAAATCAAATGACCAGAGCCTCCACCAGACCCAGTGCGGTTCAGAGTCCGTATTTGTCGAGTGAGTCGCCATTCATTGTGAGCTTCACATCGGCAGCGGCCTCCCGAGGCACACGGCACCTGCCGGCAAGCTCAGGGACGGTCCGGGTTCAGGAGCGGCTCACCTCAGGGTGCGAGGTGGGACTCTGCCGCCGCCACGATCTGTTCGGCGGCCAGCGCCGGAGTCAGCGTGCCGTCCAGGATACCGCGCTCGGCGGCGGCCCGGACCTCGCGGACGTGCGGGTCGGCGTCGAGCCGGGACAGAATGGCCTCCTGGACCATCTGCCACGTCCAGGCCACCTGCTGGCGGGCGCGCCGCCGGTCGAACTCCCCCGCCTCGGTGAGCACCTTCCGGTGATCGAGGATGGCCTGCCAGTACTCGTCGACGCCGCGGTTCTCCATCGCACTCATGGTGAGCACCGGCGGCGTCCACAGGGCGTCGTGCGGATAGATCAGGCCGAGGGCGTTGCGGAGTTCCCGGGCGGCGGCGCGGGCCTCGTTGACGTGTTTGCCGTCGGCCTTGTTGACCACGACGATCTCGGCCAGTTCCAGGACGCCCTTCTTGATGCCCTGGAGGGAGTCGCCGGTGCGGGCGAGGGTGAGGAAGGTGAAGGTGTCGACCATGCCGGCGACGCTCACCTCGGACTGCCCGACGCCGACGGTCTCGACCAGCACCACGTCGTAGCCGGCGGCCTCGACCAGCACGATCGTCTCGCGGGTCGCCTTGGTGACGCCGCCGAGCGTGCCCGAGGTGGGCGACGGCCGCACGTACGCCTCCGGCGCCGCCGACAGCTGTCCCATCCGGGTCTTGTCGCCCAGGATGGAGCCGCCGGTGCGGGTCGATGACGGGTCGACGGCGAGCACCGCGACCCGGTGACCGAGGTCGATCAGGTGCATGCCGAGCGCCTCGATGGTGGTCGACTTCCCCACCCCGGGCACGCCGGTGATCCCCACCCGGAACGACTTCCCCGAGTCGGGTGTCACCGCCAGCAGCAGCTCCTGCGCCTTGGCCCGATGCTCCGGGCGCGTCGACTCGACCAGGGTGATCGCGCGGGCCAGCGTCGACCGGTCCCCGGCGCGGACCCCGTCGGCGAGCGCGCCGACGTCGATGGTGCGTCGTGCCATCTCCCGGATCAGCCCGCGTCCGGCAGGGCCAGGTCCAGCTCCAGCTCACCGGCGAGCTTGCCGATCAGCTCCACCGCGGCGTCGGCGATCACCGTGCCGGGCGGATAGATCGCGGTCGCGCCGGCCTCGTAGAGATCGTCGAAATCGCCCGGCGGGATCACCCCGCCGACCACGATCATGATGTCCTCGCGGCCGACGTCGGCCAGTGCCTTCTTCAGGGCCGGGACCAGGGTGAGGTGTCCGGCGGCCAGCGACGACACGCCCACCACGTGCACGTCGTTGTCGGAGGCCTGGCTGGCGACCTCCTCGGGCGTGGCGAACAGCGGGCCCACGTCCACGTCGAAGCCGAGGTCGGCGAACGCGGTCGCGATCACCTTCTGCCCGCGGTCGTGCCCGTCCTGCCCCATCTTGGCGACCAGCACACGCGGACGACGGCCCTCCGCCTCGGCGAACGCATCGACGACGGCGATGGCGCGGTCCACGTTGCTCACGTCTTCTCCCACCTCGTGCCGGTAGACGCCGCTGATGGTGCGGATCTCGGCCTGGTGCCGGCCGAAGACCTTCTCCATGGCATCGGAGATCTCGCCGCCGGTGGCGCCCGCCCGGGCGGCGTCGATGGCCAGCGCCATCAGATTGTTGTCCAGGTCCGATCCGCCGGGCTCACCGGCCGCACGGGTCAGGTTCGCCAGGGCGGCCTCGACCGCGGCCGAGTCCCGCTCGGCGCGCAGCCGGGCCAGCTTCTCCAGCTGCTCGGCGCGCACCTTCGAGTTGTCGACCTTGAGGACCTCGATCTCCTCGTCCTCGTCGACCCGGTACTTGTTGACGCCGATCAGCGGCTGCTGGCCGGAGTCGATGCGCGCCTGGGTGCGCGCGGCGGCCTCCTCGATACGAAGCTTCGGCAGGCCCTCGTTGATGGCCTGGGTCATGCCGCCGGCGGCCTCGACCTCGGCGATGTGCGCCCGGGCCTTGTTCGCCAGCTCGGCGGTGAGCCATTCGACGTAGTTGGACCCGGCCCACGGGTCGATCGGCCGGGTGGTGCCCGACTCCTGCTGCAGCAGCAGCTGGGTGTTGCGGGCGATGCGCGCCGAGAAGTCGGTCGGCAGCGCGATCGCCTCGTCGAGCGCGTTGGTGTGGAGCGACTGGGTGTGCCCCTGCGTCGCGGCCATCGCCTCCACGCAGGTGCGGGCGACGTTGTTGAACACGTCCTGCGCGGTCAGCGACCAGCCCGAGGTCTGCGAGTGGGTGCGCAGCGACAGGCTCTTGGCACTCTTCGGCTCGAACTTCGCGACCAGCTCGCTCCACAGCAGCCGCGCCGCGCGGAGCTTGGCGACCTCCATGAAGAAGTTCATCCCGATGCCCCAGAAGAACGAGAGGCGCGGCGCGAACTTGTCGATGTCCAGGCCCGCGTCGAGCCCGGCGCGGATGTATTCGACGCCGTCGGCCAGCGTGTACGCCAGCTCCAGATCGGCCGTCGCCCCGGCCTCCTGGATGTGGTAGCCGGAGATCGAGATGGAGTTGAACTTCGGCATCTTCTGGCTGGTGAAGGAGAAGATGTCGGAGATGATCCGCATCGACGGGGCCGGCGGATAGATGTAGGTGTTGCGGACCATGAACTCCTTGAGGATGTCGTTCTGGATGGTCCCGGCCAGCTTCTCCGGCGGCACGCCCTGTTCCTCGGCGGCCACCACGTAGAGCGCGAGGATCGGCAGCACCGCGCCGTTCATCGTCATCGACACCGACACGTTGCCGAGGTCGATGCCGTCGAACAGCTGGCGCATGTCGAGGATCGAGTCGATCGCGACACCGGCCATGCCGACGTCGCCGGCGACGCGCGGGTGATCGGAGTCGTAGCCGCGGTGGGTCGCCAGATCGAAGGCCACCGACAGGCCCTTCTGGCCGGACGCGAGGTTGCGGCGGTAGAAGGCGTTCGACTCGGCGGCGGTGGAGAAGCCGGCGTACTGGCGGATGGTCCACGGCTGGTTGACGTACATCGTCGGGTACGGGCCGCGGATGAACGGCGCCTCGCCGGGAATCGAGTCCAGCGGGTAGCTCTCGTCGGCGGCCGTCGCGTCACGGGCGGCGCGGGTGTAGACCGGGGCGACGTCGATCTGCTCCGGCGTGTGCCAGACGGTCTGCTCGGGCGTGTAGCCGTGCGTACCCGCGAGGGACTCGACGAGGCTCTCGGTCTGCGTCGTGGTCGGTGTGGCGGTGAGCTCACCGAGGCCGAGTTCGACGTCGGCGAAACTTGGGATGCTGTTGTCGCTCATGGTGATTCAGGCCCCCGCGGTCGCAGTGGTGAGGATGTCGAGAAGTTCGGTCAGCGTCCCGACCGCGTCGATCCCGGCACGCAGCGAGCCGTCCGGGCGGTCGTCGCCGTCCGGCCATTCGCTCAGCGGCCCGGCGAGCAGAACGCGGCCGATCCCGGCGGCGCGGGCGGCGGCCAGGACACCGGGTCCGTCCGAGGCGTAGCGGGCCTTGGTGCCGCAGAGGACGGCGATCGCGGACCCGTGGTCGGCCACCAGGCCATCGAGCGCGTCGACGGCGACCGGGCCGGGGTTGATCGCCTCGATGCCGCCCGCGCCGAGCAGATTGCTGACGAAAGTGGTGCGGCCGTTGTGCTCGGCCACGCTGCCCAGCGGCAGCAGCAGGACGCTCGGGCGGACCTCCTGGGCGTCGGCGCGATCACGCAGTTCCTCGAAGCGCCGGGCCACCCGGGCGAGCCCCGGCGTGGCGGTCGGCAGATCGGTGCTGTCGGCGAGGGCCGCCGCGAACGCGGCTTCACCGAGGTTCGGAAACTCCGAGACGCCGGTGACCGGCGCGCTGCGGTGCGCGACGGCCTCGTCGCGCAGCGCCAGTGCGTCGCCGATCCACCGCGCGATCGCGCCCTGATCGAGCGCATCGGCGTATCCGCCGTGCGCCTCGGTGTCGGTGAAGACCGCCCAGCCGGCCGACGCGAGATCGTCGGTGAGGGATTCCACGAACCATGAGCCGCCGGCCGGATCGAGGACCCGGCCGATGTTCGACTCCTCCAGCAGCAGCAGCTGGGTGTTGCGGGCGATGCGGGCCGAGAACGACGGACTCGACGAGCGCGCGCCGGTCGGCAGCGCCGCGTCGTAGCCGAGCACCGTCACCTGGTCGGCGCCGCCCACCCCGGCGCCGAACGCGGCGACGGTGGTGCGCAGCATATTCACCCACGGGTCGCGCTGGGTGAGCATCGACAGATCGGTCACCGCGTGGGTCAGCGCGGCGCCGGCGTCGGGCACTCCGAGGACCTGGGCGACGCGTGCCCACATCAGCCGCAGGGCCCGGAGCTTGGCGATGGCGGCGAACTGGTCATCGCTCACCGAGACGGCGAAGCCGATCTGGCCGAGGGCCTGTTCGGTGGTGAGCCCCGCGGTCGTCATGTCGCGGACGTGGGCGACGGCAGCGGCGACCAGCAGGCCGAGTTCCTGGGCGGCGGTGGCGCCGGCCTGCGCGAAGTCGGTGCCGTCGACCCGGAAGGTGCGCACCCGTTCGGGGACATCGATCGCCAGTGCGGCGGCCTGCGTGGCGGGCACGGCGGGCCGGCCGGAGAAGGCCGCGGTGTACGGCGACAGGCCGAGGCTGTGGGTGGTGCCGAGCAGCGGCGGCGCCTCCTGGGGCGGCGCCGGACGATCGGCGAGGACCTTCAGGAATTCGTGGGCCACGGCGATGCCCTCGGTGCCGGCGTCCAGGGTGACCGGCATCAGGTCGAGGTACACGCCGTTCAGGACGGTACCCAGCTCGCCGTACTTCACGGCCGGGCCGACGGCCAGCCAGATGCCGCTGGCGCCGGACCCGGCGGCATCGAGGATCGTCTCGTTGACACCCTCGACGCTCTGGCCGGGCAGGTCGCCGAAGCGCTCGGTGACGCGCCAGCCCTGGTTCACGTCGCGCGCCGGATCGGCGCCGCGGACGAACGGGAAGGCGCCGGGCAGGCCGCGCTCACCGGTCTCGTCCTTGCGGGTGTAGAGCGGGCGGACCACCACGTCGTCGTCGCGGGTCTGCGTGGAGAGCAGCGCTTCCGGGGTCGCGGGCAGATCGGCGGGATCGCATCGGCGCCCCTTCGCCAGGACTGCCGCGGCGGCCGTCGACCACCGGGTGTAGTCGTCGTCGAGCTGCTGCCTGGTGTGCGTGATGTCGGCCGTCATGGCTTGCGGGATCCTCCATGGTCGCTGGACTGTGCGCCCCCATGCACAATATCGGATCTGTGTTCGCGGCCACGCGCGGTCCATCGTGAAGCGGGCCACTCGCCGGCACTGCCTAGACTTACCGGGGTGATCCTCCCCCGTCGTCCCCGCGCCGTCGAGGAGCCCGTCGACCTGGCCACCGGCACGGTGGCGCCGGCCCCGGCGGGGGCCGGGCGGGTGACCGTCTGGCGGGCGGTGGGCGGACTGGCCGTGGTGGTCGCCGTGCTGGCGGCGGCCTACTTCGCGCCGCTGCCCTCGGTCGGCCGAGTCCGCGAGTGGTCGGACGCGGTGGGCCCGTGGTTCGTGGTGCTGTTCTTCCTGGCGTACGCGGTGGTGACCATCGCGCCGATGCCGCGGACCGCGTTCACCGTGACCGCCGGCGTCCTGTTCGGCCCGGCGGTCGGTTTCGCCGGCTCGATGCTGGCCACCACGTTCGCGGCGGTGGTCGCCTTCGCGCTGGCCCGCCGCCTGGGCCGCGCACGGGCGCAGCGCTATCTCGATCGCGCGGTGTTCCGGACCATCGAAGAACGCCTGGAACGACGCGGCTGGCTGGCCGTCGGCTCGCTCCGGCTGATCGCGTTCTGCCCGTTCTCGGTCCTCAACTACGCCTCCGGGCTGTCGTCGGTGCGGCCGATCCCCTACACGGTCGCCTCGGTGCTCGGCACCATCCCGGGGACCGCCGCCGTGGTCTTCCTCGGCGACGCCCTGGCCGGTCAGGCGAGCCCGGTGATGATCCTGATCTCGGGCGGGCTGTTCGCGGTCGGCGTGATCGGGCTGATCGTGGACGCGCGGATGCCGGTCAAGTGATGAGGCTTGATATTCGAAGATCAAGCCTCAATACTTGATTAGAGGCATTCAAGCTTCAGGACTTGAATCGAGGTCAGTCATGTTCGTGATCACCGCAGACCAGCGATCCAGTCGTACCGACCTGGACCGAGTGCCGCATCTGCTGGACCGCTTCCGCGACACCGTCGCGGTCCGGGGTTTCGATCGGACGGCCGGTGACGAGGTGGAAGCGATCTTCGACGACCCGGCGGTCGTCGCCACGGTGGCGGTGGACCTGGTCTCCTCGGGCCATTGGAGTGTCGGCATCGGCGTCGACGACGTCGAGCAGCCGCTCCCGGAGCAGACGCGCGCCGGCCGCGGGCCGGCCTTCGAGGCCGCACGCCGGGCGGTGGAAGCGGCCAAGGGCCGGCGGGTGCCGTTGCAGGTGGCCGGTCCGTCGGTCTGGTGCCAGAGCGCGCAGACGGCGGCATGCCTGCTGATCGACCTGCTGACCGCGCGGAGCCCGGCGGGCCGGGAGGCCGTCGCCCTGGCCGCGGCCGGATTGACACAAGCCGAAGCCGCTGAGCGCCTGGGCATCTCGCCGCAGGCGGTGTCGCTGCGATTGCGCGCGGCCCGCTGGGATCTCCAGCCGGACGCGGAGAACCTGACGGTACGGCTGATGACGATGTGCGAGGAGGACCGATGACCGCCGTGGTGCTGCTGGTGGTGGCGATCGTGATCGCGGTGGTGGCGGCCCCCGGCCGGGCACGACTCGCCGCCGACGACACCTACCCGGATCGTGTCGTGCGCGGCGCCGACCGCGTCCTGACCGCGGTGATGGTCGTGCTGCTGGCCGCCGCGGCGATCGTCGCGGCCGTGGGCTCCGCGTTGCCGGCATACGACTTGATCGCCGGCCGGGTGGTGGCGGTGATCGCCGCCGCGGTGACCGGCGGACCGGTGGTCCGGACGGTGCTGGCCATCGGTGGCATCCCCACCCGCAACGACAACTACGACGACCCGGCGCCGGATCCCCCGCTGCGCGGCGGCCGCGTGATCGGCCTGCTGGAACGGACCGGGGTCGCGGTCAGTCTGCTGCTCGGGTGGCCGGCCGGGATCGCGGTGATCCTCGGGATCAAGGGCCTGGCGCGCTTCCCGCAACTGCGCGAACACCATGCCAGCGAGCAGTTCATCCTCGGCACCTTCGCCTCGGTGCTCTGGGCCTGTGCGGCCGCCGGGATCGGCGTGCTCCTGGGGCGCTGATCGCGCCCCGCGCGGATCGGCCGCAGAACACCGGCCGAATACGGCGCACCGAGGGAATATCGCCGCCCGCGGCGCTGAGGCGGCCGATGTTCTGAGGGACCGGACGCGTCAGAAGATGTCGTACCCACCGCTGCACCCGGTGTAGTAGCTGACCACGGGGTTTCCGGTGTCGACCGAGGCAGCGAGGATCAGCTCGAACACGGCGAGGTCGTGGTCCAGTTCCGGCATCGTGAGATCACGCGTCTCAACCCGCAGCGATGTCTCCAGCGGCATGTCCGGTCCCCTTCTTCTGGCCTGGGCCGGAGTGAACGAGAGTCGCGGTGCCCATCGCCAGACGGCGCCCGGTGTACCGGGTGGTATGAACACCGTCCGATACATCCGGTACCCGCCGAATTCGACCGAGACCGCGCTGTCTTGGAGCACCTCGACGGTGGTCGACCGGATACGCTCGGCGCCGCTCCCGAGGTCTCGGACGACGACCTCGACACCCGAGACTCCGATTTCGCCGATCTCGCCCGCTGTGCTTTCCGGGTACGCGTCCTGGGAGACGCCGATCCGGGCGAAGTCACGTTCGCCGCGAAAACCTGCTCCATCGACGGGACGCGACGCTTCACCTTGCTCATCGATCACGATGCGCGTCTCCATGCTGGTCGGCAACGCGCACAGCGCTCGCAGTTCCGACAGCGCGACCTCCGCCTCGTGGGCCTCGACGAGGACCTCCGCCATCGCACTGGCGGGCCGGTGAAGCACGTCCGCGATGTGGCGGTACGCGGGACGTGTCAGCAGATCCTCGACCAGATCGCTCGACCACTCTCGGCGACGTCCGTGGTAAAGCTCTTCCCACACCTGCATGTCCGTATGCTCACACGCCCGCCCAGACCGCCACAGTTGCAGGTATTCCGGTGAGTCCTCCGGCGAAGCATCGACCACCCGCTTGACGTTGCCGAACCGGTCGAGATCGAGCCTCTCCGGCGGAAGCGGAGGTTCGGAGGTGCGGCCTTCCCGGAAGCACGAACATGCGACGTACAGCAGTCCTTCACTCATGTGCCAAGCATGGAACACACCCACGACAGGGCTACTCCGGCGGCTCGGTGACGAAGTCGATCAGTTCCTCGACGCTGCGGATCAGCGGGACCTCGAGGTCGCGGAAGCTCGAGACGGCGCCCAGTACCCGGCGCCAGCCGTCCTGCGGGGTGCCCCAGCCGAGCTCCTCGCAGATCCCGGTCTTCCAGTCGGTGCCGCGCGGGATGGTCGGCCAGGCCGCGATCTTGACCGCGGACGGCTTCACCGCCTCCCACACGTCGATGTAGGGGTGGCCGCAGACCAGGACGTTCGGACCCACCTCGGCGGTCAGCTTCGCCTCCTTGGTGCCCGCGACGAGGTGATCGACCAGCACCCCCGCCCGCCGATGCGGGGCGGGCTGGAAGTCGGCGAGCGCGTCGTCGAGGTTGTCCAGGCCGTCGAGGCTCATCACCACGACCCCCTCGGCGCGCAGATCCTCGCCCCAGACCCGCTCGAGCAGCGTCGCGTCGTGCACGCCCTCGACGAAGATCCGGCTGGCCCGGGCGGTCCGCGCCCGCTGCTTGGGCAGGGCCCGTGAACCGGACGCGGTCTGGATCCGGCTCGGCTGATTCGGTCCGCGGCCCCGTGGCCGGACGAGCGTGACCGGCTTGCCGTCGATCAGGAACGCCGCGGGATACGCGTGGAACACCCGGGTCGCGCCGCGCCGGTCCTCCAGGCGCACCATGTCGGCGGCGTACGTCTTCTCCCAGCCGACCACCGCGCCGCAGTAGCCGGTCGCCGCGTCCTCGACCACCAGGCCCATCTCCCCGGCGACCTCGGGGGCTTTCGGCTTCTGCCTGCGCGGCTGCGCCAGTACGTCACGTCCGTAGCGATCGTCCATCACGGGTGCTCAGGGTAGGCGACGCGGACGCGATCGGCGGTGCGACGCTCCGCGTATCGTGGTGACGTCATGTCTAGATCACTGCCGGAATCCGGTCACGCCCTGCTGCGCGCCTGGCCCGCGTCGGCGCTCGCCCTGTGGGCCGCCGCCTGGCGTGCCGGAAGCGCCGCGCCCGACGACGTCCTGCACACCCTGCACGACTACGCCCAGGTGCACGACGTCGATGCGGCGCCGGGCGCCCCGATCGCTTCGGGAGCGAGTGCCCTGGAGCTGATCCGCCTGGTCGGTGAGGCGCCCGCGGCCGCGGTGGTGTTTCCCGCGCCCGGCGATGCGCAAGGACTCGGTCCCGGCCTGCTCGACGCCGAGGTGCTCGCCACCGCCGAGGTCCTGCTGATCGCCCGTCCCGGCGGCACCCCGCTGTCGATCACCGCCCGCGGCACCGCCGAACGCTGCCGCTGGACCGTGCGCGTCGTGGAGCAACCGCTCGACGTCGAAGCGCTCGGCGGCGACCGCGGCGTCGGCGAACTGGAATACGAGCTGCGCGAGGCCGTCGGCGAGGCGGCCGCGGTGATCGCCGGACTGACCGGTCCCCGCTCGTCGGGCCCGGCCGATCTGCGCGATGCCCTCGCCGCCCGCACTCGGGCCGGTCTGCTGGACCTGCCGCCGCACGACCGGCCGCGCGTGGACCGGATCCTCGCCACGGCCGCGCAGATCGACGCGATCGTCGATCTGGCCGGCGGTGACCTCGGGGCGTCGGCGGCGCAGCTCGACACCGCCGACACCGAACTCCGCCGGCTGTCGGCGCTGACCCGCCGAGCGCGGGCCGGCGCGATCAACACCCTGCTGCGCGACTATCGCCGCTGACGGATCAGTGCGCGGGGCGGCGGCGCGGCGGCTCGCAGCAGCCCGGCCGGCACACCGTGCCGTTGTCGCCGCAGCCGAAGGCCTCGAGGTCTCCCCCGCCGCCGGCATAGCGTTCGATCAGGCCGGCGACCATCGAGAGAAACTCCGGATCGGTGCCGACGGTGTCGGCGCGCACGTATTCGAGGCCGAGCTCCGCGGCCAGTTCGCGGGCCTCGTGGTCCAGGTCCCACACCACCTCGAGGTGGTCGGAGACGAAGCCGATCGGGAACACGATCACCCGGCCCACGCCCTGCTCGGCGAGGGCTTCCAGATGGTCGCAGATGTCCGGTTCCAGCCACGGCACCTGGGGCGGGCCGGACCGGGACTGCCAGACGACGTCGTAGTCGTCGATGCCCAGCTCGGCGGCGACCCGCGCCGAGGCCTCCGCCACCTGACGCGAGTACAGGTGACCGCCGCCCGGCCCGGACACCCCGGCCGCGGCATCGGCCGACACCGGGATCGAGTGGGCGGTGAACACCAGCCGGGCGGGCGGGCCGTCGCTCACTTCGGCCTGGGCGCGGCGTACCGCGCTCACTCCGGCGGCGAGGAAGCCGGGCTCGGACCAGTACTGCGGCAGCTTGCGCAGCACCATGTCCCCGCTGTCGTGACCGGCTTCTTCGAGGGCCCGCGCGATGTCCTCGTGATACTGCCGGCACCCCGAGTACCCGCCCCACGCCGAGGTCGGGAAGACCAGCGCACGACGGTGCCCGTCGGCCCACATCTGCGTGACGGCGTCGGCGGCGTACGGCGTCCAGTTCCGGTTGCCGAAGTAGATCGGCAGGTCGACGCCGCGGGTGCGGAGTTCGGCCTGCAGCGCCGCGATCATGTCGAGGTTGAGCCGGTTGATCGGCGACACCCCGCCGAAATGCAGGTAGTGCTCGGCGACAGCGTCGAGGCGCTCGGGCGGGATCCCGCGGCCCCGGGTGACGTTCTCCAGGAACGGGCGGACGTCGTCCGGGCCGTCGGGCCCGCCGAACGAGAGGAACAGCAGTGCCGTGAAGGTCACTGGTTGAGGAGGTTCTCCGGGAACCAGGTGTTGTGGCTGGCACCGCCGTCGACGTAGACGATCGAACCGGTGGTGGCCGGCAGCCAGTCCGACAGCAGGGCCACGACGCTCTTGCCGACCGGGGTCGGATCGTCGACGTTCCAGCCGATCGGCGACGCGCCGTCCCAATACTCGTTGAGCATGTTGAGCTTCTTGGCGTCGTCGGTCGCGGTGCCGGAGATCGCCTTGGCGGCCAGCGTCTTGATCGGGCCGGCGGCGACCAGGTTGGAGCGGACGCGCTTGGCGTAGCCCACCTCGCGCGCGACGTACCGGTTGACCGACTCCAGCGCGGCCTTGGCCACGCCCATCCAGTTGTAGTCGGGCATGGCGGTGCGCGGATCGAAGTCCATGCCCACGATGGAGCCGCCCTCGTTCATCACCGGCAGCACGGCGCGGGCCAGCGAGGCGTAGCTCCACGCGGAGATCTCGAAGCTCTTGGCGACGTCCGGGCCGGGGCCTTCCAGGAAGGGCAGCGCGTCCGGACCCATCAGGGTGCGCGGGGCGAAGGCGATCGAATGGACGACGCCGTCGACGCCCTGCGGGGCCAGCGCCCGGACGGCGTCGGCCAGTGCGCCGAGGCTCTCCTCGTCGGTCACGTCCAGCGGAATCGCGTCGGGCACCTCCTGCGGCAGCCGCTTGGCGATCCGGTTGATCAGCCGCAGCCGCTCCGGGATGCCGGTGATGATCACGGTGGCGCCGGCCTCCTGCGCCTGCGCCGCGGTGGCGAAGGCGATGGAGGCATCGGTGATGATGCCGGTCACCAGGATGGTCTTGCCTGCGAGGATTCCGCTCACGAGAGATGTGCTCCTTGAAGTAGAGAGGTCAGTGGCCCATGCCGAGGCCGCCGTCGACGTTGATCACGTTGCCCGTGACATACGCCGAATCGTCGGATGCGAGGAAGCTGACGACGGCCGCGACCTCTTCCGGCTGGCCCATGCGCTTGGCCGGAATGGCCTGGTCGACCGCGGTCTTGGTGTAGTCCTCGGGCAGCGCGCGGGTCATGTCGGTGTCGATCAGACCGGGCGCCACCACGTTCGCGGTGATGTTGCGGCCGCCGAGCTCGCGGGTCACCGAGCGGGCCAGACCGATCACGCCGGCCTTGGATGCCGCGTAGTTGGCCTGGCCGGGCGTGCCCATCAGGCCGACCACCGAGCCGAGGTAGATGAACCGGCCCCAGCGCTTCTTGAGCATGTCGCGGGTCGCGGCCTTGGTGACGCGGAAGGCGCCGGTGAGGTTCGCATCGATCACGTTCTCGAAGCTGTCGACGCTCATCCGCATGATGAGCGTGTCCTCGGTGATGCCGGCGTTGGCGACGACGACCTCGACCGGACCCTGGTGCTCGGCGACGGTCTTGAAGGCGGCGTCGACGGACTCGGTGTCGGTCACATCGCACTGCACGCCGAACAGCCCCTCGGGGGCGCCGGAGCCGCGGTGGGTCACCGCGACCTTGTGCCCGTCGGCGGCCAGACGCTGGGCGACGGCCAGGCCGATGCCCCGGTTGCCGCCGGTGACGAGGACCGAACGCGGGGTGAAATCACTGTCTGTCATGGTTGTCCAACCTATCTCACGGGAGACGCCGGTTGAGGAACAGGGCTCCGGCGGTTCCGGCCAGCACCAGCAGCGTGCCGCCGATCAGCCAGGGCCGGGAGTCGTCGCCGCGCTGGCGTTCGTAGCCGATCTGCTTGCGCAGCGTGGAGTAGACCTTGTTCAGCTCGTCCAGCGACGACGCGGTGTAGAACTCGCCACCGGACAGGTTGGCGATCTTGCGGAGGGTGTCGTCGTCGACCGGCACCGGTACGCGCTCGGTCTGCCCGTTCGGGCCCGGAAGCTCGACGGTGCCGTTCAGGGTGCCGAACGAGATGGTGGAGACCGGGATGTGCTCCTCCTTGGCCTTGCGGGCCGCGGTGAAGCCGCCGCGCGGATCGTCCGGGCTGTCCGGGACGGTCTGCTTGCCGTCGGACAGCAGCACGATGTGCGCGGGCGGGGCGGCAGCCTTGCCGCCGAGCGCCGAGTTCAGGGTCTGGATCTGGTCGAGGGCGGCGAAGATACCCTCCCCGGTCGCGGTCTTGTCGGCCAGCTTCAGCTTGCCCAGCGCGTTCTTGGTGGCGTTGTGGTCGGGGGTCGGCGAGACCAGCGTCGACGCCGTGCCGGCGAACGACACCAGGCCCAGATTGATGCCGGAGGTCAGCTCATCGGCGAACCGCTTGCCCGCGGCCTGTGCGGCCTGCAGTCGCGACGGTGCGACGTCGGTGGCCTTCATCGAGTTCGACACGTCGACGACGAGCATCACGGTGGCCCGGTTGCGCGGGACGTTCCGCTCGGCCTGCGGGCCGGCGAGCGCGACGCAGAGCAGCACCAGTCCCACGGCGAGGATCGCGAACGGGACGTGCTTGAGGCGGCTGCGCTTGCTCGGCGCCACCGAGCGCAGCACGTCGAGGTTGGCGAAGCGCAGCGCCCGGACCCGGCGGCGGCGCATCTCGATCACGTACGCGGCGATCAGCGCCGCGACCAGCAGCAGCGACAGCAGCCACCACGGGTGGGAGAAGAGCCCGCCCATCAGCGCACCCCCGCCGCCCGGCGGCGACGGCCGACGAAGCGCACGGTGTCGGCGATCCAGTCCCGGTCGGTGCGCAGCGTGAGGACGGCACCGCCGCAGCCGCGGAACGCGCCGTCGACCTCCGTGCGGTGGGCCGCGGCGGCGGCGGCGAAGTCGTCGCGCAGGCGCGGGGTCACGTCGATCTCGACGATCTCGCCGGACTCGGCGTCGGCGAGGGTCACCGGTCCCACGTCCGGCAGCGCGACGTCGAGCGGGTCGAGCGCCTCGACGCCGAGGAGTTCGTGGTGCGCGCCGATCGCGCGCAGCGACCGGGTCCAGTCGAGCGGGCCGAGGAAGTCGCTGATCACCACGGCCAGGCCCCGGCGGCGCTGCGGGCGGCGAAGCGCCTCGAGTCCGGCGTTCAGATCGCCGCGGACCCCGGCGGCGCTCCGGTGCGTGGTCGCCAGGGCCTGGAGCAAATTCCGGGCGTGCGCGCGACCGGCCCGGGCCGGGATGCGCACCACCGAGTCGCCGGTCACGATGATCGCGCCGTGCCGGTTGCCGCCGCCGGCGGTGAGGTGCACGATCGCGGCGGCCGCGGCGACGGCCAGATCGCGTTTGGTGTGCGCGCCGGACCCGAAGTCGAGGCTCGCCGAGGCATCGAAGACGATCCACGTCTCCAGCTCGCGGTCGGCGATCATCTGCCGCACGTGCGGCTGCGTGGTGCGGGCGGTGACCGACCACTCCATCCGCCGGATGTCGTCGCCGGGCTGATAGGGCCGCGCCTCGCCCGGTTCCGAGCCGGGGCCCGGGATCAGGCCGAGGTGCGCGCCCTGCAGCACACCGTCGAGCTTGCGCCGCACGGTGAGTTCCAGCGAGTTCAGCGCCGCGGTGAGCTGGGGGTCGTCGAGGCGGCCGCCGTGCAGCGCGGGCAGGTCGCTATTGGCCGACATGACCCTCCGGCTGCGCGGCGGGACGCGCCTGCACCTGGGTCGGCTGCTCGGTCGCCGGCTGCGACGCGGCCGCGGACGGCGACTGCTGGACGACCACCATCGACGGCGGCGCGGCCGGCGCCTGCTGCACGGCCGGAGTCTGCTGCACGGCCGGAGCCTGCTGCGCGGGCGCGGGCTGGGCGGGTGCCGCCGGCGGTGCGGGCGCGGCCTGCGGTACCGCCTGCTGGGCGGGTGCGGCCGGTGCCGGCTGCGATGCCACCGGCGCGGCACTGACCTGCGGCAGGCCGACGGTCTGCAGGATCCGGGTGATGATCTGATCCGGGGTCACCTCGTCGGCGAGCGCGTCGTAGCTGAGCACCAGGCGGTGACGCAGCACGTCCGGGATGATCTCGACGACGTCCTGCGGGATCACGTAGTCGCGGCCGCGGATGATGGCGAGGGCGCGCGCGGCGGCGACGATGCCGAGCGTCGCGCGCGGCGAGGCGCCGTAGCTCAGCCAGGTCGCGACGTCGGTGAGGCCGAGGTCGGCCGGGCGGCGCGTCGCGTTGATCACCCGCACCACGTAGTCGACGAGGGCGTGGTGGACGAACACGTTCGCGGCGACCTGCTGCAGCCGGATGGTGGCGGCCGGGTCGAGGATCTGCGACGCGGTCGGCGGGGTGATGCCCATCCGGTAGACGATCTCGCGCTCCTCCTCCACCGACGGGTAGTCGACGAGCACCTTGAACAGGAAGCGGTCGCGCTGCGCCTCGGGCAGCGGGTAGACGCCCTCGTTCTCGATCGGGTTCTGCGTCGCCATCACCAGGAACGGATCGGGCATCGGGTAGGTGACGCCGCCGATCGAGACGTGCCGCTCGGCCATCACCTCGAGGAGGGCCGACTGCACCTTGGCGGGGGCGCGGTTGATCTCGTCGGCGAGCAGGAAGTTGGTCACCACCGGGCCGAGTTCGGTGTCGAACTCCTCGCGGCCCTGCCGGTAGATGCGGGTGCCGATCAGATCGGTGGGCACCAGGTCGGGGGTGAACTGGACGCGGGCGAAGCTGCCGCCGATCACCGTCGCGAAGGTCTCCACGGCGAGGGTCTTGGCCACGCCCGGCACACCTTCGAGAAGGATGTGGCCGCGGGCGAGCAGACCGATGAGGATCCGCTCGACCAGCTGGTCCTGACCCACGATGACGCGCTTGACCTCGTACATCGCTCGTTCGAGGAGCTTCACGTCCTCGGGGGTGAGCGTGTTCTCAGCGGCGGGTGAACTCAAACCGGGACTCCTCGGTGGCGGTGGAGCGCGCGGCTCCGTCGATCGGGCTTTGCCGCAAAGCCTACCGGCCGCGGGCGGGGCTCAGGTGAGGCGCACGACGTCGGGCATGGCGCCGTCGGTGCGGACCGGCGAGATCTTGACGACGTCGCCGGACTGCGGCGCCTCGATCATGGTGCCGTCACCCAGATACATCGCCACGTGCTCGCTGGCGTTGGGGCCGTAGAAGATCATGTCGCCGCGCTGCATCTGCGACAGCGGGTAATGCGGGCCCGCCGTGTACTGGTAGCCGGTGTAGTGCGGCAGGTCGATCCCGATGCCGGCGAAGGCGTAGACCATCAGGCCGGAGCAGTCGAAGCCGACCTTGTTGTAGTCGCCGAAGCTGTCGGCCACGCCGCCGTCGCGGATGCCCAGCGTCGGGCCGTTGGCGTCGCCGCCGCCCCACGCGTACGGCATGCCGAGCTGTGACTTGGCGCGGTTCACGACCAGTTCGACGGCCTGCGGTCCGCGCAGTCCGGGCCGGGCCAGGCCGCCGCCCCCGCCGAAGAGCGAGCCGAGCGAGCCGGTGCCGAGTCTGCTGATCGCGTCGCCGGGCGAGGTGCCGCCGATACCGAGCTCGTTGAGGAGGTCCGACTGCGGGATCTGCGTGCTGCCGAGCAGGCTGGCCAGCAGCTGCTGACCGGTGTCGACGGCCAGCTTCGCCACCGCGTCGGCGGCCTGCGCCAGCGGGTCCCCGGCTTCGCCCTCGGCGGGGATCGACGGGAGCTTCTTGGCGGCGTCGCCGAGAACGTCACCCGGCGTGGGCGCGGGGGCCGGGACACCGCGCAGCTTGTTCAGCTTGGCGGTCAGCGCGGCGCGCTGCGTCAGCA
This sequence comes from Gordonia sp. PP30, assembly GCF_023100845.1. Taxonomy (NCBI): domain Bacteria; kingdom Bacillati; phylum Actinomycetota; class Actinomycetes; order Mycobacteriales; family Gordoniaceae; genus Gordonia; species Gordonia sp. PP30. The sequence goes on from NZ_CP095864.1 coordinate 2,200,845, forward strand.
GGCCGGCGCGCTTGGTCTGCTCGGAGTCGACGGCCTTGCGGGCGTCGTTGACCGCTTCGATCGCCGCGTTGCGCCGGCCGGCGGCACCCTTGGCCGCGGCCTGGGCCTGCCGCTTGGTCGCGGTGGTCGCCGCGACCCGGTTGGCCTGCTGGTTGCGCACCACTTGCAGCCGCGTGATGGTGGCGCGCTGCTGCCGGGCCACCTGGTCGACGCTGGTCATCTTCTCGAGGACCTTGTCCGGGTCGGACGACGACACGTAGTCGGTCATCGTGCCGAGGTTGTTGCCCTGCCGGTTGACCAGGCGCATCAGGTCGTTGAACTGCTGCTGGGCGGCCTCGACCTGCTTCTGGGTCTTGGCGAGCGCGGACTGGGCCGCATCGTCGGCCGCGGCGGCCACCTGCTGCGCCGCGAGAGCGCTCTGGAAGTCGACGAGCGCCTTGTTGACGTTCTCCTGCTTCGCGGCGACGAGCGACGACAGATCGGCGAGGTGCTGGTCGACGTCGGCGATCTGATTGACGAGGCCGGCGGCGGGCGAGGTCTGCGGATCCGCTCCGGCGGTGCCGGCGGTGAGCGCGCCGACGACGATCAGCGCGCCCACGGCACTGCCGCGCAACGTCCGGCGCGCGGTGCTGGCTGCTTGCTTCAACCGAGGATCTCCCTAACTTAGGCCCATCGCGTAACCCCGGGCGCATCTGCCTCAGCAGTCCGCCTGTCCCCTGGTTACTCAAATGTGTCTACTGCACCGTACGTCACATGAACCACACCGAAAACCCGGGCAACTGAATTACACGGTGGTGATTACCTGCGGAAACGCAGTGAACAGGGCAAAGCGGAGCGCCGAACTCGAATCACAGTTCGGTAACGCCCAGACGGATCCCCGGATCGGGGTCTTGTCAGAGAAGCGGTGGCGGTCTATGCGTCGCCGGCACCGGCCGGTGCGGACGGCTCGGCATCGCCGGCACCGGTGTCGCCGGAGCCGGTGGCGGGCGGAGCCGCCGGGCCGGCGGCGCGCCGGGCCCGCAGAGTCGTCCAGCGGGCGATCACCGCGCCGATCACCACGACGACGATCAGCAGGATCGTCACCACCGTCCAGTTGACGTACGGTGCGGTGGCGCGGTCGTAGATGTGCGCGGCCGCCGCGGCGGGCGCCATGGTCTGCGCCTCGCTCGTGCCGTCCTCGAGCTGCACCCGGCTGAACTCGTTCGACGCGGTGCCCCGGCCGTTCGGTCCCATCACGATCACCGTGCCGCCGACCTGGGTCTGCAACTTGGTGGCGATGTCCCGGTACACGGTGAACGGGCTGTACGACTGGTCCAGGACGACCACGTGCAGGTGGTGACCGTCCGCATCCGCGCGATCGACCACCTTCTGCAGCGCCGGCGCCTGGTCGGCCGGCGCGTAGACGCCGGTCTTCTTCAGCTGCGTGGTGATCGCGGGCAGGTCGAGGCCGGCCCACTGTGCCGTGGTGTCGGCGGGCTTCGCGAGCGTGAAGGTGGCCGGGCCCGGGGTCATGCGGTGCTCCTGACGGACGGGATGGGGACGCGCTCACCTTACGGCAGGCCCGCGGCGCGGTCGTGGCGCGGCGCGTCGTGTTGCCCATAGTCTCCAACCAGTACGCGCGTACTGCTATGATGAGGGGGCAGCAGTCGAGGGCGTTCAGCCCGCTCGCGACTGCTCCGGAGATCCCCCGTCGGCGCAGCCCGCCGGCGAACACGCACAACGAGAGTGGAGCACACCTTGAGCAAGGATTCGTTTGGCGCCCGCGGCAACCTGGAGGTGGGCGACGACTCGTACGAGATCTTCCGCCTCTCGGCCGTTCCCGGCACCGAGAAGCTGCCGTACGCGCTGAAGGTTCTCGCCGAGAACCTGCTGCGTACCGAGGACGGCGCGAACATCACCGCCGACCACATCAACGCCCTCGCGAACTGGGATCCGGATGCCCAGCCGAGCGTCGAGATCCAGTTCACCCCGGCGCGCGTCCTGATGCAGGACTTCACCGGTGTGCCCTGCGTGGTCGACCTGGCCACCATGCGCGAGGCCGTCGCCGCGCTCGGCGGCGACCCGAACAAGGTGAACCCGCTCTCCCCCGCCGAGATGGTGATCGACCACTCGGTGATCCTCGACGTCTTCGGCCGCGCCGACGCCTTCGAGCGCAACGTGGAGCTGGAGTACCAGCGCAACGGTGAGCGTTACCAGTTCCTCCGCTGGGGCCAGGGCGCGTTCGACGACTTCCGCGTCGTGCCGCCGGGCATGGGCATCGTCCACCAGGTGAACATCGAGCACCTCGCGCGCGTCGTGATGACCCGCAACGGCCAGGCCTACCCGGACACCTGTGTGGGCACCGACTCGCACACCACCATGGAGAACGGCCTGGGCGTGCTGGGCTGGGGCGTCGGCGGCATCGAAGCCGAGGCCGCCATGCTCGGCCAGCCGGTGTCGATGCTGATCCCGCGCGTCGTCGGCTTCAAGCTGACCGGTGAGATCAAGCCGGGCGTCACCGCCACCGACGTCGTGCTGACCGTGACCGACATGCTGCGCCAGCACGGTGTGGTCGGCAAGTTCGTCGAGTTCTACGGCAAGGGCGTCGCCGAGGTGCCGCTGGCCAACCGCGCGACGCTGGGCAACATGAGCCCCGAGTTCGGCTCCACCTGCGCGATCTTCCCGATCGACGCCGAGACCATCAACTACCTGCGTCTGACCGGCCGCAGCGACCAGCAGCTCGCGCTCGTCGAGGCCTATGCCAAGGAACAGGGCATGTGGCACGACGCCGACCACGAGCCGGCCTACTCGGAGTACCTGGAGCTCGACCTGGGCACCGTCGTGCCGTCGATCGCCGGCCCGAAGCGCCCGCAGGACCGCATCCTGCTGTCGGAGTCGAAGGTCGCGTTCCGCAAGGACATCCACAACTACGTGGAGGAGAACCACCCGACCCCGCAGAACGGCCTGGACGAGGGCCTGGACGAGAGCTTCCCGGCGTCCGACCCGCCGGCCGTCTCGCCCACCGAGGCCAAGCTGTCGTTCGCCGAGGAGGACTCGGTGGTCCCGTCGGCCGCCAACGGCGCCGAGGGCCGCCCGAGCAAGCCGGTCACGGTGACCTCCGACGGCAACACCTTCGTGCTCGACCACGGCGCCGTCGCGGTCGCCGGTATCACCTCGTGCACCAACACCTCGAACCCGTCGGTGATGATCGGTGCCGGTCTGCTGGCCCGCAACGCCGTGGACAAGGGCCTCACCTCCAAGCCGTGGGTCAAGACCAACATGGCGCCCGGCTCGCAGGTGGTCTCCGACTACTACGAGGCCGCCGGCCTGTGGCCCTACCTGGAGAAGCTCGGCTTCTACCTGGGCGGCTACGGCTGCACCACCTGCATCGGCAACACCGGTCCGCTGCCCGAGGAGATCAGCAAGGCGGTGAACGAGGAAGACCTCACCGTCACCGCCGTCCTGTCCGGTAACCGCAACTTCGAGGGCCGCATCTCCCCCGACGTCAAGATGAACTACCTGGCCTCCCCGCCGCTGGTCATCGCGTACGCCCTCGCCGGCACCATGGACTTCGACTTCGAGACCGAGCCGCTCGGCCAGGACACCGAGGGCAACGACGTCTTCCTGAAGGACATCTGGCCGTCGGCGCAGGAGATCGACGACACCATCAAGTCGGCCATCAACGCCGACATGTTCAGCAAGTCGTACGCGACGGTGTTCGACGGCGATGATCGCTGGAAGGGCCTGAACACCCCGGACGGCGACACCTTCGCGTGGGACGAGAACTCGACCTACGTCCGCAAGGCCCCGTACTTCGACGGCATGACGATGGAGCCGGCTCCGGTCGCCGACATCAAGGGCGCCCGCGTGCTCGCGCTGCTCGGCGATTCGGTCACCACCGACCACATCAGCCCGGCCGGCCCGATCAAGCCCGGCACCCCGGCCGCGCAGTACCTGGACAGCCACGGGGTGGCCCGCAAGGACTACAACTCGCTGGGCAGCCGTCGTGGCAACCACGAGGTGATGATCCGCGGCACCTTCGCCAACATCCGCCTGCAGAACCAGCTGCTCGACGGCGTGTCCGGCGGTTACACCCGCGACTTCACCCAGGAGGGCGGCCCGCAGAGCTTCATCTACGACGCGTCGCAGAACTACCAGAAGGCCGGCATCCCGCTGGTCGTGCTGGGCGGCAAGGAGTACGGCTCGGGCAGCTCGCGTGACTGGGCCGCCAAGGGCACCGTGCTGCTGGGCGTCAAGGCCGTGATCACCGAGTCGTTCGAGCGCATCCACCGCTCCAACCTCATCGGCATGGGCGTGGTCCCGCTGCAGTTCCCGGCCGGCGAGAACGCCAAGACGCTGGGTCTGGACGGCACCGAGGTCTTCGACATCACCGGTCTGGAGAAGCTCAACGAGGGCGTGACCCCGGAGACCCTGAAGGTCACCGCCACCAAGGAGAACGGCGACGTCGTCGAGTTCGACGCGGTGGTCCGGATCGACACCCCCGGTGAGGCCGACTACTACCGCAACGGCGGCATCCTGCAGTACGTCCTGCGGAACATGATCAAGGCCTGATCAGTTCATGCCGAAGGTCAGCGATGACCGGCTTGCCGCGCGCCGTCGGGAGATTCTCGACGGCGCGCGGCATTGTTTCGCCGAGTACGGATACGACGGCGCCACGGTGAAGCGGCTGGAAGAGGCCACCGCGCTCTCGCGCGGTGCGATCTTCCACCACTTCAAGGACAAGGAAGCCCTGTTCCTGGCCCTGGCCCGCGAGGACGCCGAGCGGATGGCCGATGTGGCGGCCCAGGAGGGTCTGGTGCAGGTGATGCGCGACATGCTCGCGCGGCCGAAGGACTTCGAGTGGCTGGGCACCCGGCTGGAGATCGTGCGGAAGATCCGCAGTGATCCGGCTTTCGCCGAGGCGTGGGCGGCGCACTCCGCCGATCTGGAGGCGGTGACGCTGGCCCGGCTCGAGCGTAAGCGCGAGGACGGCAGCCTCCGCAAGGACGTGCCGACGGAGGTGCTGGTGACCTACCTCGACGTCGTCCTCGACGGGTTGATCACCCGGCTGGCCACCGGCCAGTCCACCGACGATCTGCACGCCGTGCTCGACATGGTGGAGGCCTCGGTCCGCGCCCCGATTGGTTAGGCTTCCCTCACCTACGGCTACCATCACGGGGTGGATCGTTCTCCGTCGTCCGTGCGCGCGACCGTGCTGGACCGGATGCACGCCGGCACTCGTGTCGCCGCGGTGGCGGGTCCGCTCGAGCTCCCCGATGAGGAGACCGCGCGGGAACGACTGCTGGCCTTCGCCGCCCTCGGCCCCGCCACCCGGATCGGGCTGCGGCCGGCCGCCGGCCGCTGGCGCTGGCGTCACGATCCGCAGCGGCTCGCCGCCGCGGTGTCCACCGCGGCGGCGCCCGCCGATCCGCTGCGGCTGTTGCGCGGTGCGCGGTCGGCCCGCCCGCTGTCGGTCACCCTTGCCGGGGACTACCTGCTCACCGAGCACGACCACGGCATCGGCGAGATCCAGCTGGCGCTCTACGTCAAGATGGCGGTCACCGGGTTGCTGACGCCGTCGCCCGAGCTGTATCGCGGCGTCGGGGGCCGCCGCGCCGGGCTGGCGACCGCGACCGCCCGTGTCTTCGGCAGCGATCCGCGACGGATCAGGCGGGTGCTGACGATCCTCGAGGGGCTGCCCGATCCGATCGAACCGCCGGCGGCGGCACCGGCCTCGGCGGGGCCGGTGCTGCCGGTGAGCGTCGAGACGGCGAGTCTCGACGCGACGGCGGTCGCGGAGATCCGGCGCTGGCGCGACCTCCGCGGTGTCCGCGCGTCGCTCAAGACGCTGCTGCTGTGCGGCATGGTCCGCGCGTTCGACGACGCCGGCCTCACCCTGCACGACGACATCGCGATCCCGGTGGATCTGCGCCGCTATCTGAAATCCGGCACCAATCCGCTGGGCAACTTCGTCGCCGGGCTGGAATTCCGCCACCGGCCCGGCGACGACCCCGCCGCGCTGCAACACGCGATCACCGAGACGATCGCCTCGGGGCGGCCGGTGGCGAGTGCGGTCCGCAGCAGCGTCACGGCCGGCTCGATGCTGCTGAGCGGCCGCACCCCGGCGGGCGAGTCGTGGCCGGGACGGCCGCGGCTGCTGTTCTCCGGTATCAACGAGATGGCCGAGTTCCGGCGCTTCGGCTGGCTCGACACCCAGCGTGCGGCCTTCTACGGGCGCGTCGATCCGATGGGACCGGGCGATCTGACTCTCGCCTCCGTCGGGGTGCACGGCGCCGTGACCCTGAGCGTGTCGTTCCACCCGGACCGGCTGAACACGGACGTGATCTCCACCGCATTGCGCCGCTTCGCGGACGATCCGGGTTCTCACTTCGGATAAGTATCCCCTAAGCTAGCGAAGGTTTACCTAAGTTCAGCGATCCGGGAGTCTTCTGTGTCCACCCCCACCACGTCCATCCTCACTGTGACCGCGCCGTCACTGTCCGTGGTGATCTGCTGCTACACCCCGGATCGGTGGGCACTCCTCACCGGCGGCATCGATGCGGCGCGCCACCGCCGGAGTACGGGCGCCCGAGTATCGCTACGAGGCCGCCTTCACCCCCCATTTCGCGGACATCGCCGTGGTGGGCAGCCAGATCGTCCGCATCTACTACACCACCCTGACCAGGGCGAACGTTCGAGACGGCGTCGTTCTCCTCTACTGCCGCGACCTCTTCTACTTCCTGCCGCGGGAACTCTTCGACGACACCCGGCTCGACCACCTGCGCGCCTGCGGCGTGCGGGTCACCGTGCGCTGAGCGCGCACCGTCGTGTCGGCGGCGGTCACGCCAGCTCGATGATCTCCTGGTACTCGTCCGACCAGTGGTCCTCGGTGCCGTCCGGCAGCAGGATCACCCGCTGCGGATCGAGGGCCGCGGCGGCGCCGGGGTCGTGCGTCACCAGCACGACGGCGCCGGTGTAGCTGCGCAGCGCCTCGAGGACCTGCTCGCGCGAGACGGGGTCGAGGTTGTTGGTCGGCTCGTCGAGCAGCAGCACGTTGGCGGCCGACGACACCAGCCCGGCCAGCGCCAGACGTGTCTTCTCGCCGCCGGACAGGGTCCCGGCCGGCTGTTCGAGCTGCGGGCCGGTGAACATGAAGGCGCCGAGCAGCCCGCGCAGGTCCTGCTCCCCCGCGTCGGGCGCCGCATGCCGGATGTTCTCCCAGACGCTCGCCCGATCGTCGAGCGTGTCGTGTTCCTGCGCGAAATAGCCGAGCTTGAGGCCGTACCCGGCCTCCACGGTGCCCAGGTCGGGCTGCTCGGCACCGGCGAGGATGCGCAGCAGCGTCGTCTTACCCGCACCGTTGAGGCCGAGGACGACGACGCGGCTGCCCTTGTCGATCGACAGGTCGACGCCGGTGAAGATCTCCAGCGACCCGTAGACCTTGGTCAGTTCGGTGGCCGTCAGCGGCGTCTTCCCGCACGCGGCGGGCTCCGGGAACCGGATCTTCGCGGTCCGGTCGGCCACCCGCTCCTCTTCGAGCTCGTCGATCATCTTCTCGGCGCGCTTGAGCATCTGCTGCGCCGCGGTGGCCTTGGTCGCCTTGGCCCCGAGTTTGGCGGCCTGCGCACGCAGCGCCCCGGCCTTCTTCTCGGCGTTGGCGCGTTCGCGGCGGCGACGCTGCTCGTCGGTGGCACGCTGATCCAGGTAGCGCTGCCAGTTCATGTTGTAGACGTCGGCCTCGCCGCGCACCGCATCGAGGAACCACACCCGGTTCACGACATCGGCCAGCAGTTCGACGTCGTGGCTGATCACCACCAGCCCGCCGTCGTGATTCTGCAGAAAGGTCCGCAGCCACGAGATGGAGTCGGCGTCGAGGTGGTTGGTGGGCTCGTCGAGCAGCAGGGTGGTGTCCGACTTGCCGGACCCGTCCGAGGCGGCGAACAGGATCCGGGCCAGCTCCACGCGGCGGCGCTGACCGCCGGACAGCGTCGCGAGCTCCTGCTCCAGCACCCGGTCGGGCAGGCCCAGGTTGTTGCAGATACGAGCGGCCTCGGACTCGGCGAGGTAACCGCCGAGCGTGCCGAAACGCTCCTCGAGCCGGGAGAACCTGGCGATCGCCTGATCGCGCTTCTTGTCGTCGACGGCCTCGGCCATGATGACCTGCTGCTTGGTCATCTGCGCCAGGATCTCGTCCAGACCGCGCGCGGACAGCACCCGGTCCTTGGCCAGGACGGAGAGGTCGCCCTCCTTCGGATCCTGCGGCAGATAACCGATGGGCCCGCTGCGGCGCACCGAACCGGCGTACGGTTCGGTCTCGCCGGCCAGGATGCGCAGGCTCGTCGTCTTGCCCGCGCCGTTGCGTCCCACCAGGCCGATGCGGTCGCCGGGGGCGATGCGCAGGGCATCGCCGGGCGCGGACAGCAGGGTCCGGGCGCCCGCTCGAACCTCCAGGTCGGTCGCGGTGATCACGACGAGCCATGCTACCGCCGGGCCCGGCGCCCCCCGAAATCGTCGCCGTCATCCCCTACCCTGGCCCCATGACCTCGTCGGCGTGCACCCTGCTGGTGGTCGGCGCCGGACCGGCCGGCCGGGCCCTCGCGCATCGCGCGCTGGTGCACGGGATGTCGGTCACCGTCGTCGACCCGGCACCGGATGCTGCGTGGCGGTCGACCTTCGGGATGTTCGACGACGACCTGCCCGGGTGGCTGCCCCGCGACGTGATCGCTTGCGACGCAACCAGTTTCACCGTCTTCACCCCGGAGCGCCGGGAAGTCGGGCGCCGCTACTGCGTGCTCGACGCACCCTCCCTGCAGCGCGCGCTCACGCTCGACGGCGCCCGCCTCGAGGCGTCGCGGGCGAGGGAGATCACCGCGCACACGGTCCGGCTGGACGACGGCCGGCTCCTGTCCGCCGACCACGTGATCGACGCCCGCGGCGGCGGGGCCACCGACCCGCGGATCCCCCGGCAGACCGCCTACGGGGCGGTGGTCTCCGGCGACGGGACCGAGATGGTGCTGATGGACTGGCGGCAGACCGGTGCGGCGGCGCCCACGTTCAGCTATCGCGTCGGCCTCGGCGGCGGGCGGCGGCTGATCGAGGAGACCTGCCTGGCCGGAGCTCCCCCGGTCCCGCTGGACGTGCTCGCCGCCCGGAACGCACGACGCGCCGGCAGCGCAGAACCCGGCGGCGCAGAACCCGAACTGGTCGACTTCCCGCTCCACCCCGGGCCGGCGCCGTGGCGGCCACCGGACGGTGTGCCGCGCTACGGCGCCGCCGGCGGGCTGATGCACCCGGCGACCGGGTACAGCATCGCCGCCTCGCTGGGCGCGGCGGACGGCCTCGCGGCGGCGCTGGCACGCGGCGGCGATCCGGTGCGCGCGCTGTGGCCCCGGCGCGCCCGCTGGACCTACCGTCTCCGGCTGGTCGGCCTGGCGGTGCTGCTCGGGTTCGACGGCCGCGAACTGACCGCGTTCTTCGACGCCTTCTTCGGGCTGCCGGTGCACCGCCAGCGCGCCTACCTCGGCGGTCGTGACGACCTGCGGGGCACGCTTGCCACGATGCGGGCGGTCTTCCGGGCGCTCCCCGGACAGCAGAAAGCGCGCCTGGTGAGACTCGCCGGGCGCGCCGTCTGGGCTGGACGCTCTCGCTAGTCGTTGCCCTGCGCCTGGGATTCGGCGATCGCCTTCTCCACGTCGAGGGCCTCGACCTGCTCCACCAGCGACTCGAGTGCCTGCGGCGGGAGGGCGCCGGCCTCGTTGAACACCAGGTGGCCCTTCTTGAAGACCATCAGCGTCGGGATGGAGCGGATGCTCGCCGCCGAGGCGAGCTGCTGCTCGGCTTCGGTGTCGACCTTGCCGAACACCAGGTTCGGGTACTTCTCCGAGGCGGCCTCGAAGGTGGGCGCGAATTGGCGGCACGGGCCGCACCACGACGCCCAGAAATCGACCAGGACGATCTCGCTGTCCAGAATGGTCTGCTCGAAGTTCTCGCCGGTCAGTTCAATAGTGCTCATGTGTTCCTCAACATCGGTGACACCGGGATATTCCCGAGGCTACCGGGACGGCCCGCCGCCCGGGGCACTACCGCCACCGGGAGGGGCGGATCCCTGGGTATCGGCCGGCAGGACCGGCCTCGGCTGATCGAGCACCGTCGGCTGTTCCCCGAAGCCGGCGGTGGCGCCGCCGGGCCGCGGCTGGTTCAGCACGGTCGGCGCCTCCCGCGGTGGGGGCGGGACGGGCGCCGCGCGGGCCGGCATCGGTGGCCGGGGCGGTGCCGGGCGCGGCGGTGCCTGCTGGGGGCCGGGACGTCCTCCCGGGCGGGGTGGCGCGGCGAAACCCGGTCCGCGGGGCGGTCCGGCGACCGGTGAACCGGCGTACGGCCGTGGTCCGGGCGGCCCGCCGACCGGTCCGAACGGCGCAGGACCGGGCGGCGGACCCGCGGGCGTCCGGCGCCGGCGCCGGCGTAGCAGCACCGTGACCGCCGCGATCACCACGACGACCACCGCCACCGCGATACCCACACCGATCCAAAGCCACCGGCCGGGGAACGACGACGACGGTGCCGCATCGACGGCGGCGAGCGTGACGCCGTTCTGGGTGAGGAAGGACCGCAGGGCGATGTTGTCGGTGATGAAGTTGAAGGTGGCCTTGTCGTCGGTCAGCGCCGCGTACGCCGAGTTGGTGCCGATCACCCGGGACTGCGCGTCGACCGTCGGGCCGCCCGACATGCCCTTGCCGAGCGTCGCCGAGATCTCGGTCCGGTACAGCCCGCTGTCCGCGGTCTGCCGCGACGACACCTTGCCGAACTGGAACGACGGCTGCGCCAGCTTGTCGGAGTCGTTGGTCAGCTGCACCGCGCCGGGGAAGCCGGCCGACACCACGTCCTGCCCGGGTTCCGGGGCGCGGTCGGAGATCGCCAGCGCGGGAAGCTTCTTCGGCGGCGCGGCGATACGCACCACCGCGTTGTCCCCCTGCTCGAAGCTCTGGAACGCGACCACCGACACCGGAACCCAGTCGGCGAAGACCTGCCCGGCACCGTCCGCCTGCCGAAGCTTGACCGTGACCGCGGCGCCGTCGTCGCCGGACTCGCCCGCGACCGGCCACTTGTCGTGAATCGCCACCTGCGCGTTCTGCTGGATCCAGCTGTCCGATGCATTCTGGCTCTGGCCGGTCATCCGCACCGCCTCGGCGCGGAAATCGTCGAGCAGGGTCGGTTCCTTGCCGTTGACGCAGTGCCCGGCGGTCGCCACGTACCCGGCCGGGTCGACAATGTAGCCGGTGCAGCTGGCCTGCACGGTCAGCGGCGGGGTCCACTGCGGGCCCGACCGCAACGGCACCTGAACCCGCGCGGTGTACTCGCTCTGCAGGTAGACCAGGGACGACCGGATCGCGGCCGAGATCTCCGAATCGTTCGGCTCGGCGGCGGCGGGCGCCGCACAGAGCAGCGCGAGGAGAAACGCCGAGGTCAAGGACGCGGCGCGCAGGAGGAGCCTCACCCGGGTGAAACTATCACAGCCCTCAGACGGTGAAACCGAGTGCGCGCAGCTGCTCGCGGCCGTCGTCGGTGATCTTGTCCGGACCCCACGGCGGCAGCCAGACCCAGTTGATCTCCACGTCGGTGCACAGGCCGCTGGTGACCAGCGCGCCGCGCGTCTGATCCTCGATCACATCGGTCAGCGGGCAGGCCGGCGAGGTCAGCGTCATGTCGACCTTCACCGACGCGTCGTCGTTGATGCTCAGGTCGTAGACCAGGCCCAGGTCGACGACGTTGATGCCCAGCTCGGGGTCGACGACGTCGCGCATGGCCTCTTCGACGTCGTCGTAGGTGGGCAGCGAGGTCTGCGGTTCGTTCACTTCGGTCATGTCAGATTCCGCTCTTTCAGGTGGGCTTGGGCGAGGGCGTCCTTGAAGGCGAGCCAGCCGAGCAGCGCGCACTTGACGCGTGCCGGGTACTTGCTGACCCCGGCGAAGGCGATGCCGTCGCCGATCACGTCCTCGTCACCGGCGTCGGCGCCGCGGGACGTCAGCATGGCGTTGTACGAGTCGACGGCCGCCAGCGCGTCGTCGATCGACAGGCCGACGATCTGGTCGAACAGCACCGACGTGGACGCCTGCGAGATGGAACAGCCCTGGCCGTCGTACGACACGTCGGCCACCACGCCGTCGTCGAGGTGCACGCGCAGCGTCACCTCGTCGCCGCAGGTCGGGTTCACATGATGCACCTGGGCGTCATACGGGTCGCGCAGACCGCGCCCGTGCGGGTGCTTGTAATGGTCCAGGATCACGTCCTGGTACATCTGCTCCATACGCATCAGGAAAAGAACTCCTGCGCCGTGACGATCGCACCGGCCAGCGCGTCGACCTCGGCGGTCGTGTTGTAGAGGGCGAACGAGGCGCGGGCACTGGCCGCGACGCCCATCCGGCGGTGCAGCGGCCACGCGCAGTGGTGGCCGACGCGGATGGCCACCCCCTCGTCATCGAGGACCTGCCCGAGGTCGTGGGCGTGGATGCCGTCGACGACGAACGAGACGGCGCCGCCACGGTTCTCGGCGGTGGCCGGGCCGACCAGGCGCAGCCCGTCGATCGCGGTGAGCCGCTCGAGCGCGTGCGCGGTCAGCTCGTGCTCGTGCGCGGCGACCGCGTCCATCCCGATGTTCTCCAGGTAGTCGACGGCCGCGGCCAGCCCGACCACCTGCGAGGTCATCGGCACCCCGGCCTCGAAGCGCTGCGGCGGTGCCGCGTAGGTGGAGACCTCCATGGTGACGGTCTCGATCATCGAGCCGCCGGTCAGGAACGGCGGCAGCTGCCCCAGCAGCTCGGCGCGCCCGTACAGCACACCGACGCCGGACGGTCCGAGCATCTTGTGCCCGGAGAAGGCGGCGAAGTCGACGCCCAGGGCCGCGAAATCCACCGGCAGGTGCGGCACCGACTGGCAGGCGTCGAGCACGGTGAGCGCACCCACCTCGCGGGCCCGCCGGACCAGCTCGGGCACGTCGGCCACGGCACCGGTGACATTCGACTGGTGGGTGAACGCGACCACCTTGACGGTGTCGTCCAGGGTCAGCGAGTCGAGATCGATGCGACCGTCGTCGGTCACCCCGTACCAGCGCAGGGTGGCACCGGTGCGGCGGCACAGTTCCTGCCACGGCACCAGGTTCGCGTGGTGCTCCAGTTCGGTGATGACGACGGTGTCGCCCTCCCCCAGCGGGGTGCCGCCGAACAGGCCGGCCGCCCGGTCGTCGCCCAGGGTGTAGGCGACCAGATTCAGCGCCTCGGTCGCGTTCTTGGTGAACACGATCTCGTCGACCGCGCCGCCCACGAAACCGGCGATCCGGGCGCGGGCGTGCTCATAGGCGTCCGTCGCCTCCTCGGCCAGCTGATGGGCGCCGCGGTGCACGGCGGCGTTCCGGGTCAGCAAGAAGTCGCGCTCGGCGTCGAGCACCTGCAGCGGGCGCTGCGAGGTGGCCCCGGAATCGAGGTAGACCAGCGGCTTGTCGTCGCGGACGGTGCGGGCCAGGATCGGGAAATCCGCGCGCACCGCCGCGACGTCGAAGGTCGGGACCGTCGTAGTCACGCCGATCAGCTCGCGGCGGCCGCCGCCGAGGTGAACCGCACGTAGCCGTTCTCCTCCAGCTCGTCGGCCAGTTCGGGGCCACCGGACTCCACCACGCGGCCGTCGACGAAGACGTGCACGAAGTCGGGCTTGATGTAGCGCAGGATGCGGGTGTAGTGCGTGATCAGCAGCACGCCGCCGTGCACGCGCTCCTTGTAGCGGTTGACGCCCTCGGACACCACGCGCAGGGCGTCCACGTCCAGACCCGAATCGGTCTCGTCGAGGACCGCGAACTTCGGCTTGAGCAGGGCCAGCTGCAGGATCTCCAGGCGCTTCTTCTCGCCGCCGGAGAAACCCTCGTTGACGCCGCGCTCGGCGAACGACGGATCGACCTCGAGCTCGGCCATCGCCTCCTTGGTCTCCTTGACCCAGTGGCGCAGCTTCGGGGCCTCCCCGCGGACCGCGGTGGCGGCGCTGCGCAGGAAGTTCGACGTCGAGACGCCGGGCACCTCGACGGGGTACTGCATGGCCAGGAACACACCGGCACGGGCGCGCTCGTCGACGCTCATCGCCAGCACGTCCTCGCCGTCCAGGGTGATCGAGCCCTGGGTGACGACGTACTTGGGGTGACCGGCGATCGCGTACGCCAGCGTCGACTTGCCGGAGCCGTTCGGGCCCATGATGGCGTGCGTCTGATCGGAGTCGATCGACAGGTTCACGCCCTTGAGGATGTGGATCGGCTCGGCATCGGGATCGGTGGAGGCGACGTCGACGTGCAGGTCGCGGATTTCCAGGGTGCTCACGAATTCTCTTTCTCGAGGTCTCGACGGTGCTCGACCGTCGGAAGGGATGATCAGGCGCCGGCGGATTCGAGTTCGGCTTCGACGGCGGCGGCCAGACGCTCGCGGAGTTCCGGGACGGCGATCTTCGCGAGGATCTCGCCGAAGAAGCCGCGGACCACCAGGCGGCGCGCCTGCTCTTCCGGGATGCCGCGCGACTGCAGGTAGAACAGCTGCTCGTCGTCGAACCGGCCGGTGGCGCTGGCGTGACCGGCGCCGACGATGTCGCCGGTCTCGATCTCCAGGTTCGGCACCGAGTCGGCGCGCGCGTTGTCGGTCAGGACCAGATTGCGGTTGAGCTCGTAGGTGTCGGTGCCCTCGGCGCTCGGCCGGATCAGCACGTCGCCGATCCAGACGGTGTGCGCTTCGCCGCGCTTGTCGCCGGACGGATCGCCCTGCAGGGCGCCCTTGTAGACCACCTGCGACCGGCAGTGCGGTGCGGAATGGTCCACCAGCAGCCGCTGCTCGAGGTGCTGACCGGCGTCGGCGAAGTACAGGCCCCACAGTTCGGCGTCGCCGCCGGGCGCGCGGTACTGGACGCGCGGGGAGAGCCGGACGGTCTTGCCGCCCAGGCTCACCGCGACGTGCCGGAGCACCGCGTCGCGGCCCATGCCGATGTGGTGGGCGGCGACGTGCACGGCATCGTCGTCCCAGTCGTGCACGTTCACCACGGTCAGGTGCGCGGAGTCGTCGACCACGAACTCGATGTTCTCGCCGATCACCCCGCCGCCGCGCTGATCGATCACCACGGTCGCCTTGCTGAAGGCCTCGGCGTGGATCTGGATGTGCGAATAGGCGACCTGGCCCTCGCCCGGACCGGTGACGGTCACGACGACCGGTTCGGCGACCTGCGCCTCACGTTCGACGGTCACCACGGTGGCCTCGGTGAACGACGAGAACGCCTGCGCCGCCACCCGGTCGAAGGGCACACCGCCGGTGCCGAGCCGCTGGTCGGTGCGGTCGACGGTCTCCAGCCGGACGCCGGCGCCGAGGCCTTCGGCGGTGACCGTGGTCGACGCGGTGGCGACCGCGGTGCCGTCGTGCAGCCCGTGCAGGCGGCGGAACGGGGTGAACCGCCACGCCTCCTCGCGCTGGCTCGGGACCTCGAAGGCCTCGACGTCGAACGAGCTGAACAGCTCGCCCTTGTTGACGACGGGGGACGTCGTATCGGTGGACCTGTCCGTGGGGGCCGCCATCAGCCGACCGCTCCTTCCATCTGCAGCTCGATGAGCCGGTTGAGTTCCAGGGCGTACTCCATCGGCAGCTCCTTGGCGATCGGCTCCACGAAGCCGCGGACCACCATGGCCATGGCCTCGTCCTCGGTGAGGCCGCGGCTCATCAGGTAGAAGAGCTGGTCGTCGCTGACCTTGGAGACGGTGGCCTCGTGGCCCATGGTGACGTCGTCCTCGCGGATGTCGACGTACGGGTAGGTGTCGCTGCGGCTGATCTGGTCCACCAGCAGCGCATCGCACTTGACCGTCGACCGGCTGCCGTGGGCGCCCGGGTTGATCTTGATCAGGCCGCGGTACGACGACCGCCCGCCGCCGCGCGCCACCGACTTTGAGACGATGTTGCTCGACGTGTACGGCGCCAGGTGCACCATCTTGGAGCCGGTGTCCTGGTGCTGGCCCTCGCCGGCGAACGCCACCGACAGGACCTCGCCCTTGGCGTGCTCGCCGGTGAGCCAGACCGCCGGGTACTTCATGGTGACCTTGGAGCCGATGTTGCCGTCGACCCACTCCATGGTGGCGCCGGCCTCGGCCTTGGCACGCTTGGTGACCAAGTTGTAGACGTTGTTCGACCAGTTCTGGATGGTCGTGTAGCGGCAGCGGCCGCCCTTCTTGACGATGATCTCGACGACGGCCGAGTGCAGCGAGTCCGACTTGTAGATCGGCGCGGTGCAGCCCTCGACGTAGTGCACGTAGGCGCCCTCGTCGACGATGATCAGGGTCCGCTCGAACTGGCCCATGTTCTCGGTGTTGATCCGGAAGTAGGCCTGCAGCGGGATCTCCACGTGCACGCCCGGCGGGACGTAGACGAACGAGCCGCCCGACCAGACCGCCGAGTTGAGCGAGGAGAACTTGTTGTCGCCGGCCGGGATCACGCTGCCGAAGTACTCCTGGAAGATCTCCGGGTGCTCACGCAGGCCCGAGTCGGTGTCCAGGAAGATGACGCCCTTCTCCTCCAGGTCCTCGCGGATCTGGTGGTAGACCACCTCGGACTCGTACTGGGCGGCGACACCGGCGACCAGGCGCTGCTTCTCCGCCTCCGGGATGCCGAGCCGGTCGTAGGTGTTCTTGATGTCCTCCGGCAGGTCCTCCCAGGACTGGGCCTGCTTCTCGGTGGACCGCACGAAGTACTTGATGTTGTCGAAGTCGATGCCGTCCAGGTCGGCGCCCCAGCGGGGCATCGGCTGGCGGTCGAAGATGCGCAGCGCCTTGAGGCGCTGTTCCAGCATCCATTCGGGCTCGTTCTTCTTCGCCGAGATGTCGCGGACGACGGCCTCGGACAGGCCGCGCTGTGCCGAGGCACCGGCGACATCGCTGTCGGACCAGCCGTAGCCGTACCGGTCGAAGGACGCGATCGTCTCTTCCTGGGACAGCGGTGCCGGTGGCGCGGTGGTCGCGGCGGGATCGGTGACCGTCATCGTGAGGCCTTTCCGTCGGGGTGTGCGGGACTGTGGGGCTGGACTGGCAGGGGCCGGACGTGCGGGAGCGTATCCGGCGGGGGATGCAGTGGAACGTGGGTGGTGCAGACGCAGTCGCCGTTGGCGATGGTGGCGAGCCGCTGGACGTGCGTGCCGAGAAGATCGGTGAAGCGCTGCGTCTCGGCCTCGCAGAGTTCGGGGAACTCGGCGGCGACGTGCGCCACCGGGCAGTGATGCTGGCAGATCTGTACGCCGGTGCCGGCCTCGCGGACGTTCGCCGAATAGCCTGCGCTGGTCAGCGCGTCGGCGATCTCGGTGACGGCGCGGATCACGTCGCCGTCGCCGGTCGCCGGGGTGACCGGCGCGACGATCCCGTCGATCCGGTCGCGGGAGAACGCATCGACCGCGTCCTGTCCGCCGATCTCGCGGAGCTTGCGCAACGCCGCACCGGCGAGGTCGTCGTAGGCGTGCCGCAGTTTGCCGCGCCCGGCCGGGCTGAGCTGGAACCATTTGGCGGGCCGGCCGCGGCCGCCCTTCCCGAAACCGGGAGCGGCGGTCTCCACGTCGCCCGCGGACGCCAGATTGTCGAGGTGACGGCGCACCCCGGCCGGACTGATGCCGAGGCGTTCGGCGATGTCGCTCGCGGTGAGCGGACCCTCGTCGACCAGCAGAGACACGACGGCGGCGCGGGTCTGGCCATCGGCACCAGATCCTTCCGCGGGCTGCTCGGCGAGCAGCGGCCTTCCGTCGTCCACGCTTTTCACAACATTATTGTGACGTAATTATTCCGGGCGTTCCAGCAAGGGTGACCTAAGCGCGGGCGACGTCGCCGCACCGGCCCGGACGCGGCCATGCCCTAGAGTCTCACCCGTGCGGCAAGTTCCCGGAGTGCGCCCGGCACTCGACTACCTCGGCCTGTCCCGGCCGTCGCGGAACACCGACAGCGATGCGACCGGCGACTACGGCGTCACCCTGGCCCGGCTGCACGGTGACGAGCACGAGGTCGGCCCGCTCAACGCGCTGGAGAACAAGCGGCTGCGCCGCATCCGGCTGTTCGGCACCACCGGGACGGTGCTCATCCTGATCGGCTCGCTCGGCACCGGTATGATGCCGGTTCTGCAGAACCCGATCGTCGGGATGCGGGTGCTGTCGCTGCCGTCGCGGATGTTCTCCACGGCGCTGACCCTCACCATCGGCGGCACCATGATCCTGGTCGCGGCCTGGATCCTGCTCGGGCGCTACGCGATCGGCCGCTACGGCGTGGAGGTCGCGGAGAACCGCAGCCCGGTGCGCCGGATGTCACGGCGGCAGGCCGACCGGACGCTGGTGATGTGGATCGCGCCGCTTCTCGTCGCACCACCGCTGATCAGCAAGGACGTCTATTCGTATCTCGCGCAGAGCGCGATCGCCTATCGGGGGATGGACCCCTACCGGTACAGCCCGATGCGCGGCCTCGGCGTGGACCACCCGCTCACCGTGTCGGTGCCGAACCTCTGGAAGGACACGCCGGCGCCCTACGGCCCGTTGTTCCTGTGGCTCGGCGAACAGATCACCCGGGTCACCGGCTACGACATCACGGCGGGCATCGCGCTGCACCGGCTGCTCGCGCTGTGCGGGCTGGCGATGATCGTCTGGGCGCTGCCGCGCCTGGCCCATCGCTGCGGCGTGTCGTCGGTGGCGGCGCTCTGGCTCGGCGCCATGAATCCGCTCACCATCATCCACCTGGTCGGCGGCATCCATAACGAGTCGTTGATGATCGGCATGATGCTGGTCGGCGTCGAATGGAGCTTCCGCGCGATCTACGGGATCCGGCGGCTCTGGGTGCCGGGCGGCTACCGGCCGTCGCCGGCCGGTTGGCTGCTGCTGGCCGGTATCGCGATGATCTCGGCGTCGGCGATGATCAAGGTCGCCTCGATGCTGGCCCTCGGCTTCGTCGGCGTCGCCCTCGCCCGCCGCTGGGGCGCCACCCTGCCCGCCCTGCGCAACGCCCCGCGGAGTCAGTGGTGGGACCGGTCGCGCGAGTCGATCCGGGCGCTGCTGGCCGCCGGGCTGGTCACCGCGACGGTGATGGTCGTGGTGGTGGTCGCGATCTGCCTGGGCACCGGCCTCGGCTTCGGCTGGACGCGGACGCTCTCCACCGGCGGCATCGTCCGCTCGTGGATGTCGATGCCGACGCTGCTGGGCGTGGTGTCCGGCCGGCTCGGCCTGTGGCTGGGTCTCGGCGAGCAGACCGAGGCCATCCTGGAGATCGCCCGCCCGATCGGCGAGCTGATCGCCGCGCTCTTCGTGGTCCGGTGGCTGCTGGCGTGCCTGTCCGGCCGCATCCATCCGCTCGGTGGACTCGGCATCTCGATGGCGACCGTGGTGGTGCTGTTCCCCTTCGTGCAGGCCTGGTACCTGCTGTGGGCCGTCATCCCGCTCGCCGCGTGGGCCACCACGCGCTGGTTCCGGATCACCACCGTTGTGATCTCGGCGATAATCGCCATCGTCGTGATGCCCGCCGCCTCCGGAACACCGCCGCTGACGGTGCTGCAATCGCTGGCGACCGGCGTCGCCGTCATGCTCGTGACCAGTGTGTTCTTCTTCATCGACCACCCGCTCCGGCGGTGGATGCGGGCCCGGCGCCGCCGCTGACCCGCCTGCCGGGCGACCGCGCCCGGGGCCTAGGCTGTTGGTCGTGCCCTCCGATCCCGCTTCCATTCCGGCCGTTCAGGTCACCGGACTGGTCAAGCGATTCGGCGACGTCACCGCGGTCGACGGCCTGGATCTGGAGCTGGCCCGCGGCGAGATCCTCGCCCTCCTCGGCCCCAACGGCGCAGGCAAGACCACCAGCGTGGAGATCTGCGAGGGTTTCGCGGCGCCCGACGCCGGTGAGGTCCGCGTCCTCGGTCTCGACCCGATCGCCGACAACGACGCCCTGCGCGCCCGCATCGGCGTGATGCTGCAGGGAGGCGGCGCCTATCCCGGCGCGAAGGCCGCCGAGATGCTGTCGCTGTGCGCCGCCTACAGCGCCGACCCGCTCGACCCCGAGTGGCTGCTGACCACCCTCGGCCTCGCCGACTGCGCGCGCACGCCCTACCGCCGGCTCTCCGGCGGGCAACAGCAACGACTCGCTCTCGCGTGCGCGCTGGTCGGCCGCCCCGAACTGGTCTTCCTCGACGAGCCGACCGCCGGCCTGGACGCGCACGCCCGCATCCTGGTGTGGGAGCTGGTGTCCCGGCTGCGCGACGACGGCGTCGCCGTCCTGCTCACCACCCATCTGCTCGACGAAGCCGAGGAACTGGCCGACCGGATCGTCATCATCGATCGCGGGCGGGTCGTCGCCGCGGGCACCCCGGCCGATCTGACCGGCGCGCACGCGCAGGACCGGCTCCGGCTGGTGACCGCCGTCCCCGTCGCCCCCGCCGATCTGGAGGCGGTGCTCGGCGCGGACTACCGCTGCGGCGCGGCGCCCGGCGCGAACGCCGTCACGGTGACCGGCCCGGTGACCCCGGACCTCGTCGCGCGGGTGGCCGCCTGGTGCGCCGAGCACGACATCCTCGCCACCGAGCTCACCGCGGCCACCGACAGCCTCGAAGAGGTCTTCCTCAGCCTGACCGGACGCGAGGTGCGCGCATGAGTAACCGCTTCGCCCCCGGCACCTTCGCCCCGGCCCCGCGCCCGGCCCCGCTGCCGGCGATGCTGGCGGCCCAGACCCGCATGGAACTGCTGCTGCTGATCCGCAACGGCGAGCAGCTTCTCCTCACCCTGTTCATCCCGGTCACCCTGCTGATCGGCTTGAGCCTGCTCCCGCTCACCACCGATGCGGGCGACACCACCGCCGCGCGGGTCACCACCTTCGTCCCGGCGATCATGGCGGTCGCCATCATGTCGACCGCGTTCACCGGTCAGGCCATCGCCGTCGGCTTCGACCGGCGCTACGGCGCCCTCAAGCGCCTCGGGGCCACCCCGATCCCGCGCTGGGGCATCATCGCGGGCAAGTCGTTCGCGGTGGTCATCGTCGTCGCCGGCCAGGCGGTGATCATCGGGCTGATCGCCCTCGCGCTCGGCTGGCGGCCGTCGGCCGCGGGCCTGGCGATCGGCATCCTGGTGATCGCGCTCGGCACCCTCGCGTTCGCCGCGCTCGGCCTGCTGCTCGGCGGCACCCTCAAGGCCGAGGTGGTCCTGGCGCTGGGCAACCTGATCTGGTTCGTCCTGCTCGCCTTCGCCGGCCTCGTCGTGTACGACGACAAGGTGCCCGGCGCGGTCAAGATCCTCGCGCGCTGCACCCCCTCCGGAGCGCTCACCGAAGCGCTGACCCGGGCCACCGCGCACTCCTCGTTCGACGTCGCCGGGATCGTCGTGCTTCTCCTCTGGGCCGCCGTCGGTGGCGCGCTCGCTATCAGGTGGTTCAAGTTCGAATGAGTAACTGGTTCGGTTTCCGGACTCCGTCACTGCGTTTCCTCTTCGCGTGGGCGGTCGCCGACCTTGCGGCCAACATCCTGCTGGTGGTGACCGGCGGTGCCGTCCGCGTCACCGGATCGGGCCTCGGCTGCCCCACGTGGCCGCAGTGCGGCGACGGCAAGTACACGCCGCCGGTGAGCTATCACGGTCTCATCGAGTTCGGCAACCGGATGCTGACGTGGGTGCTGGTCGTGGTCGCGATCGGTGCCTGGCTGGCCGCGATGCGCTATCGGCCGAAGGACCGGGTGGCCCGGAAGCTCGCGACCTGGGTGGCCCTCGGCATCCCGCTGCAGGCGGTGATCGGCGGCATCACGGTCCTCACCAAGCTGAATCCGTGGGTCGTCGCGCTGCACTTCGTGCTGACCATGGCGATCATCTCGCTGGCGACCTGGCTGGTCTACCGGACCCGCCCCGCCGGGGCGGCAGCCTCCGTCGACGAGGTGGCCCTCCCCCGCGATTCGGTGATCGCCCGGCTCGGCCTGCTCCTCGCGTGGGTCGTCTACCTGCTGACCTGGATCACCGTGTACCTCGGGACGGTGGTCACCGGCTCCGGTCCGCATTCCGGTGACGAGCACTCACACCGCAACGGGCTTCAGCCCACGCAGGCCACCCAGTTGCACGTGGATGCCGTCTGGACGCTCGTCGGCGCCACCATCGGCCTGCTGGCCCTGGCGTTCCTCGCCCACCTCGCCTGGCGCCGCGCGTCGCTCTGGTTCGCCGCGATCCTGATCCTGCAGGGCGTGATCGGCTACGTGCAGTACCTGACGCACCTGCCGATGCTGCTGGTGATCCTGCACATGTTCGGCTCCGCCCTCCTGATGGCAGGCGCCACCTTCCTGCTGCTCTCGGCGGTCGAGGCCGGTCGTACCCGCGATCTGTCCTGACGATCCGCGACATGGCGGGCGAGCGGACTCCACATGATGGTCGAGCGGAGTCGAGACCACTCACCCGGTCGAGAGGTGTTGGTCTCGACTCCGCTCGACCAGCTTTAGGCGGCTCGACCAGCAAAAAGCCAGCTCGGTCGCCACGGCTTGCGGCGGGGCCGCGGTCAGCGGTAGTCGACGACCTTGCGGTTGCGCGGCTTCGGGAACCGCGAGGAGTTGGCCACCCAGCCGGCCATCTTGCGCCAGTGCTTGGGGCCGGTGGTGGCGGCGGTGGTGAGCTCGCGATCCCATTCGGCGGTCTCGAGGCCGTCGACGGCGGCGACCACCTCGCGGGCGTCGTCCAGGCTGGGCACCACGCGGTCGCCGAGCACGCCGTCCTTCTCCCCGACCAGGGTGATGCGGACGCCCGCCGACCCGGCGGGCTGGAGCACGGCCTTGGCCGCGCCGTCCTCCGTGGCGACGTAGCCGCGGATCGAGTTCACGACGCCCTTGCCCGGCGCGGACTCGGCCGGTGCGTCGTTCGCGGTCTGGGCGGTGGTCTCTTCGGTCATGGGTCTCATGATAGCGGCGCGGTCTCGCCGCCCACGACAGCCGTCACGGTGCCAGTCTGCGGAGCAGCCCGGCGAGGGTCCGCAGGTCGTCGCCGCTGAAGGCGGCGAGTTCCGGGGGCGCCGGGTCGGGGGTCGCGTCGGCGACGGCCACCGCGGCGCGGCCGGCGGCGGTCAGCGACACCAGGCGGCGCCGTTTGTCGGCGGGGTCGACGTCGCGCGAGACCAGTCCGGCCGCCGCCAGCTCGTTGACCGCCACCGTGGTCGCCGGTGCGTCCATAGCCGCCGCGTGCGCGAGTTCCTTCAGACTGAGCGGGCGCCCTCGATCGAGGCGCCGCAGGACCCGGACCCGGGAGAACGGGAGACCGGTGCGCCGGGCGACCGCGCGGCGCCAGGCGTCACGACTGTCGAAGACGGCGTGCACCAGGAGCGACCACACCTCGTCGGGGTCCGGCTGCGGCTCAGCGGGCATCGCTCACCGCCTCGGTCCGGGTGACGGGGTCGTCGTCGAACAGCGGGGCGACGCGCCGCAGAGAGCGGTCAGCGGCGGCACCGGTCGAGACGACACCGAGCACGATCACGCCGACCATCGCGACGGCCACCGTGGACCACAGCGCGGCGCCGGCCAGCACGCCGCACAGGGCGACACCGACGCTGATGCCGATCTGCCGGCTCGTCGTGGCGACCGCGGCGGCGGCCCCGGCGCGGTCGATGGGCATCCCGCTGACCGCCGCGTTGGTGATCGGCGCGTTCACCAGACCGAACCCGATGCCGAACACCGCCATCACCGCGGCGACGACCGGAATCGGCGTGTCGTCGCCGATCAGCGCCAGCAGCACCGCGGCGACGGTCATCACGGCGCCGGCGCTCACCATCGACGGCCGCGCCCCGTAGCGGCCGACCAGCCGGCCCGACAGCGGCGACATCACCAGGACGGCCAGCGCCATCGGCAGATAGACCAGGCCCGCGGAGACGGCGCTGAGCTGCCGGGTGGACTGCAGATAGATCGACATGGTGAAGAGGAAGGCGCCGAAACCGGCGAAGGCGACGATCGCGGTCATCGTCGCGGCCGAGAACGGGAAGCTCCGGAAGAAGCGCAGATCGATGAACGGCGCCCGGTGCCGGTTCTCGTGCCAGAGGAAGGCGGCGAAGGCGGCGGCGGTGACCAGCAACAGCAGTGGCCGCCGCTCGATGAGCGCGAAGACCAGGGTGGCGAGGACGAGAACGGCCAGCACCTGGCCGATAGGATCGAGGCGGCGGGCGCTCGCCGAGCGCGATTCGGGCACCACCGCGGCGGTGAGGACGAGGGCGAGGGCGCAGATCGGCAGGTTGATCCAGAAGATCGACCGCCAGCCGAGGGAGTCGATCAGCGTGCCGCCGACGATCGGACCGACCGCCGTCGAGACGCCGACGACCGCGCCCCAGACACCGATGGCGCGGGCGCGTTCGACGCGGTCGGTGAAGACGACGGTGATGATCGACATCGCCACCGGGTTGAGCATCGAGCCGCCGACCGCCTGCAGGAACCGCGCCGCGATCAGCACCTCGATGTTCGGCGCCAGACTGCACAGCAGGGATCCGGCGGCGAAGACCGTCAGGCCGATCTGGAACACCCGCCGCCGTCCGAAGCGGTCAGCGATCGCCCCGGACAGCAGCAGCAGGCTCGCCAGGGTCAGCGTGTAGCCGTCCACCACCCATTGCAGGTGGGACAGCGAGGCGTGCAACTCCCGGCCGATCGTCGGCAGCGCGAGATTGACGATGGTGGAATCCATCGTCGAGATGAGGATCGCCGTGCAGCAGGTGATGAGCACGGCGCGCTTGCGGCTCGTCGAGAGCGGTGCGGGACCGGTCACCCGATCAATTGTATAAACACAACTGTCCGCGCCGCGTGCCACACTGAAGTCATGCGCGCGATCACTGTGACGTCCACCGGCGGTCCCGAGGTCCTGCGGTACGGGCCGGTCCCGGATCCGGCGCCCGGCCCCGGCGAGATCCTGGTGCGGGTCCGCGCCGCCGGGGTGAACTTCATCGACACCTACTTCCGGCACGGTCTCTACCCGATCGCCCTGCCCTACGTGCCCGGCCACGAGGGCGCAGGCGAGATCGTGGCGCTCGGCGCCGGGGTCGACGGACTGGCCGTCGGCGACCGGGTGGCCTGGTGCGATGCGCCGGCCAGCTACGCCGAACTGGTCGTCGTCCGGGCGGCACGGGCGCTCCGGATACCCGACGGCGTCTCCGACGAGACGGCCGGATCGTCGCTGCTGCGCGGCCTCACCGCGCACTACCTGCTGAATCCGTCCCTGCCGCAGCGGGCCGGCGGCAGCGCGCAGCCGCGGGCCGGCGACACGGTCCTGGTCCACGCCGGCGCGGGCGGCGTCGGCCTGATCCTCACGCAGCTCGCCACGCGCGCTGGGATCCGGGTGATCAGCACGGTGTCCAGCGACCGCAAGGCCGAACTCTCGCTCGCCGCCGGCGCGCAGACGGTGCTTCGCTATCACGAGGACATCCCCGCCCGGGTACGCGAGTTGACCGACGGACACGGCGTGCCCGTGGTGTACGACGGCGTGGGCGCCGCCACCTTCGAGCAGTCCCTGGAATCGGCCGCGGTGCGCGGCACGGTGGTGCTGTTCGGCGCCGCCAGCGGACCGGTGCCGCCGTTCGATCTGCAGCGGCTCAATCCGCTCGGCTCGCTGTCGGTGACCCGACCGACGCTCGCCCACTTCATCGCCGCCCCCGACGAGCTGGCGTGGCGGGCGGGCGAGTATTTCGAGGCGGTCGCCGACGGCGACGTCGTGATCCGCGTCGGACAGACCTATCCCCTGGCCGATGCCGCGCAGGCCCACCGCGACCTGGAGAACCGGCAGACGACCGGCTCGACGGCGCTCCTCCCGTGACACGGGTGTCGCCTGCCCGGGCCGGTATCGGGATCGCCGTGACCGTGGCCGTCGTGCTGCTGGCGGCCGTCCGGCCGATGAGCGCGGTCGCCCTCAGCATCTGCCTCGCCCTGCTCCTCGGCCTCGGCGTGATCGTGGCGGCGTTCCCCGGCGCCGGGACGGCGGCGCCCGCCGCCCGGGACGGCCGGCAGGCGCGCCGCGAGCGCTGGACCGCCGCGACCGGTCATCACGACGACATCCTCGCCGCCTACGGCGTCTACGAACTCGATCCGTCGATGCTGCTGCGCTACCCGGCGATGTGGGACTTGAGCGCCCCGCCGATCGTGAACTTCCACGACGCCCTCGACCTGGCCGGATCCCTGCGCACCGACTCCTACCCCGGAGACGACGACGCGCAGGAGTACGTCGACGCGGTGAGCATGCTCCGCACGGACTGGGCGGCCGCCGACCGGTACGCGCGCACCACCGGCACCGGCCATCTCGACGACACCGACGCCGGCGAATGCCGCCGGGCCCTCGGCCTGCTGCAGCACGCCGAGGGCACCGCGGGCCCGGAACGGGCGACCTATCTGGAGAAGGTGATCGGCAGCCTCGACAAGCTGTCCGAGCGCGGCGTCGTCACCGCGCCCGCGCCGATGCAGGACGCACTCACCAAGCAGGTGCAGCGCTCCCTCGAGTCACCACAGACCTGAGCGCAGGAAGGTGCCGTTTAGGGCGTAGACGCCTTCGGCGCGCACCCCGATCGGCCCGGTCCGCATCATGATCACTTCGTCACCGGACCGGTCACCGGGCGCCGGTCCGGCCTGAAAGGCGACCAGGTCGCCGTCGAACGGCTTCAGGTCGTTCCGGGCCAAGAGGTCGTCGCGGGCCTTCACCAGCGCCGCGGTGGTCACCGTATCGGCCCGGAAACCCGCGCTCTCCCGCGAGTTCCGCGGCCGCAGCTCGGGGAAGCAGCCGGGCACGATCTTCAACGACTCGTAGGGACCGCCGGTGAAGTCCACGTTGACCCCGCCGGAGTTCTGGATCGCCGAGGCGAACACCGACGACGATCCCTCGGCGAGCGCCATGAAGTCGATCTCCCGCACCAGCGGCGCCGCCGGGTCCAGGCGGTACTGCCGCATCACCTTCTGCAGCAGCGGCATCGCGGTGCCGAGGAAGGCCGCATCGGTGGTCGGCGCGACGTGCCCGGCGGCGTCGACCTGGATCGCGTGCATGTCGATCTGATACTCGGCGACCAGCAGGTCGTCGCTGCGCCGGGAGAGCGTGATCCCGTCGGCCGGATGCGATCCGGTGATCTTCAGCGCGGCCGCCGCCTTCGCCACCTCGGGTGTCGCGGCGTTCAGGTCGAGTCGGTCGATGTCCGCGCGGGAGAACGTGCGCCGGTCGGTGGCACGCCTGCGGTCCGCGGAATACCACCGCCCGTCGCTGCGACTGGCGTACACCGCGTCGCCGGTGGCCGGGTCGTACACGCGCAGCGACGTCGACAGATCACTGATGCGGATCTCCAGTACACTGCGCGAGCCGTTCGGGACCAGCTGATCGGCGCGGTCCAGCGCGGCACGCAACTCGCCCTGCGGATCGGCCGGCAGCTCCTCGGTGACCGGCGCGCCGCCGCCCGGCTGCGGCCCGGCCCCCGCACCGCCGGCCCGGCTGTCCGACATCATCGCGACCACCGTGATCCCGACGGCGAACAGGGCGGTCGGGATCAGGATCAGCGCGATCAGGGCCGCCGACGGATAGCGGCTCCGGAGCCACGTGAGGATCGCCACCGGGACGACGACGGCGATCAGCGCACCGACCACGCGCCAGCCGGCCGCCTCGGCGACGCACGCCAGAACCATGCCGCCGACGGCGGCGACCGCCGCGATCAGCACACCCAGCAGCGGGACGACGGAACTGTGCTTCATCGGCTCACTGTCCCAGACGGGCGCCGGTCAGGAGAAGTATGACGAGATGGTCGGCAGGTTCAGCACCGCGTCGACCGCGAGACCGCAGAACAGCAGGGCCAGGTATTCGTTGGACTTGAGGAAGATCTTCAGCGGCTTCACCTCGGCGCCGCGCCGGGTGTTCACGTACAGCTTGGTGACGTACCAGAGGAACCAGGCGCCGGTGCCGACCGCGACCACCAGGTAGATCCAGCTGGTCACCGGGATCAGCGCGAAGGAGGTGAGCACGGTCAGCCAGGTGTAGATCAGCATCTCGCGGGTCACCCGCTCCGGGGTGGCGATCACCGGCAGCATCGGCACGCCCGCGGCCGCGTAGTCCTCGCGGTAGCGCCAGGCCAGCGCCCAGGTGTGCGGCGGGGTCCAGAAGAAGACCACCAGGAACATCACGAACGGCTGCCAGCTGAGGCTGTGCGTCACCGCCGCCCAGCCGATCAGCGCCGGCATGCACCCGGCGGCGCCGCCCCAGATCACGTTCTGCCAGGTCCGCCGCTTGAGGATCAGCGTGTACACGAACACGTAGAACGCGATGGTGATCATCACCAGGATCGACGGCAGGAACGAGCGGTGCCCGGCGTCGTCGGCCGTGCCGTAGTACAGCGTCACGAACGACGCGGCGGCGAGCACGATGCCGAAGATCAGCGCGTTGCGCACCGGCACCGCGTGCCGGGCCAGCGGCCGGCGCTGGGTGCGCTTCATCTTCTGGTCGATATCCGCGTCGGCGACCATGTTCAGGCTGTTGGCGCTCGCCGCGCCCATCCAGCCGCCGACGACGGTGACCAGGATCAGCACGATGTCGACGTGCCCGCGGTGGGCTTGCAGCATCACCGGGATGGTCGAGACCAGCAGCAACTCGATCACCCGGGGCTTGGTGAGCGCGATGTAGGCGCCCGCCGTGGCCTTGATCCGGGCCGGGATCGTCGCCGGTACTGCCGGTGCCGCCGCGGGATCCGGGGACGACGAGGAGTCGCTGGCGGAAGCGTCTGAATCCACGCTTTGCCCGATCTTCAACGCCTGGCTCCCTTGCCTGCTCGAGAAGTGCGCACCGGCGCGCACGCCAGCCACCACGGAGAGTTCTCCCGAAGGGCTGCTTCGCCTCGAATGGTAGCCCTCGCGCGGCGGAGCGGAGAATCGGGTCCGCCGCGCGCGATCGGCCCGTCCTGGCCGGACGAACGTCGGCCCTATGCCCTAGGCTGGGGGAATCAGCCGTTTCACACCCTCAGGAGATCCCCGAACCGTGACCGCTACAGAACAGATCGCCGAGCTGACCAAGCAGGTACACCCTGACGATTGGACTGACGTGGACACCCGGGCGGTCGACACCGCCCGGCTGCTCGCGGCGGACGCGGTCCAGCATTGCGGAAGCGGTCACCCGGGCACGGCGATGAGCCTGGCCCCGCTGGCGTACACCCTCTACCAGCGTGTGATGCGGCACGACCCGAAGGATCCGGAGTGGGTCGGCCGCGACCGCTTCGTCCTCTCCTGCGGCCACTCCAGCCTCACCCAGTACATCCAGCTGTACCTCGGCGGTTTCGGCCTGGAACTGGGCGACCTCGAGGCGCTGCGCACCTGGGATTCGCTGACCCCGGGCCACCCCGAG
The DNA here is from genome assembly GCF_023100845.1 of Gordonia sp. PP30. Taxonomy (NCBI): domain Bacteria; kingdom Bacillati; phylum Actinomycetota; class Actinomycetes; order Mycobacteriales; family Gordoniaceae; genus Gordonia; species Gordonia sp. PP30. The sequence goes on from NZ_CP095864.1 coordinate 2,230,173, forward strand.
TACCGCCACACCAAGGGCGTCGAGATCACCACCGGTCCGCTCGGCCAGGGTCTGGCGTCGGCGGTGGGCATGGCGATGGCGGCCCGCCGCGAGCGCGGCCTGTTCGATCCGGACGCCCCGGCCGGCGACAGCCCCTTCGACCACCACGTCTACGTGATCGCCTCCGACGGCGACATCGAGGAGGGCGTCACCTCCGAGGCGTCGTCGCTGGCCGGCACCCAGGAACTCGGCAATCTGATCGTCTTCTACGACCAGAACCACATCTCCATCGAGGACGACACCCAGATCGCCCTCACCGAGGACACCGGTAAGCGCTACGAGTCGTACGGCTGGGACGTGCAGCACATCGAGGGCGGCGAGGACATCGTCGCGATCGAGAAGGCCGTCGAGCACGCCAAGAGCGTCACCGACAAGCCGTCGATCATCCTCATCCGCACCATCATCGCGTGGCCGGCTCCGACCAAGATGAACACCGGCGCCTCGCACGGCAGCGCGCTGGGCGCCGACGAGGTCGCCGCCACCAAGAAGATTCTCGGCTTCGATCCCGAGCAGAGCTTCGAGGTGCCGGCCGAGGTGATCGCGCACACCCGCGCACTCGCCGATCGCGCCGCCACCGAGCGGGCCGCCTGGCAGGTCGAGTTCGACGCCTGGGCCGCCGCCAACGGCGAGCGCAAGGCGCTGTTCGACCGGCTGTACGCCGAGGCGCTGCCGGAGGGCTGGACCGACGCGCTGCCGTCATGGGAGGCCGGCGACAAGGCCGTCGCCACCCGCTCGGCGTCGGGCAAGGTGCTCTCCGCGCTGGGTCCGGTACTGCCGGAGCTGTGGGGCGGCTCGGCCGACCTGGCCGGTTCCAACAACACCACCATGGACGGCGCGACGTCGTTCGGCCCGGCGTCGATCAGCACCTCCACCTGGACCGCCGACCCGTACGGCCGCACCCTGCACTTCGGCATCCGCGAGCACGCGATGGGCGCCATCCTCAACGGCATCGTGCTGCACGGGCCGACCCGCCCGTACGCCGGCACCTTCCTGCAGTTCGCCGACTACATGCGTCCCGCGGTGCGGCTCGCCGCCCTGATGCAGATCGACCCGATCTACGTCTGGACCCACGACTCGATCGGCCTCGGTGAGGACGGCCCCACCCATCAGCCGGTGGAGCACCTGGCCGCACTGCGCGCGATCCCCGGCCTGGACGTGGTCCGGCCGGCCGACGCCAACGAGACCGCACACGCCTGGCGTCACCTGCTCGGCCGTCGCCGTACCCCGGTCGGTCTGGCGCTGACCCGCCAGAATGTGCCGGTGCTGGCCGGGACGTCGTACGAGGGCGTGGCCCGCGGCGGCTACGTGCTGTCCGATCCGGCGGTCGCCCCCGAGGTGGTCCTCATCGGCACCGGCTCGGAGGTCGCGCTGGCCGTCGAGGCCGCCGAGGCGCTGGCCGCCGAGGGCGTCGCGGCCCGCGTGGTCTCGATGCCGTCGATCGAGTGGTTCGATGAGCAGGACCAGGCGTATCGCGATTCGGTGCTGCCGGCTGGTGTGCCGCGCGTCGTCGTCGAGGCCGGCATCGCCATGCCGTGGTACCGGCTGGTGCACGGCGGCGGCGGAATCTCCGAGTCGACCGGCGAGATCGTCTCGCTCGAGCACTTCGGCGCCTCGGCTCCCTACCAGAAGCTGTACGAGGAGTTCGGCATCACCGCCGACGCGGTCGCCGCGGCGGCCCGCCGTCTGCTCGGCCGCTGACTCCCACCCGTACCGGACGAATCGGAGGAACCCCCATGACGCAGAATCCGAAACTGGCCGAACTGTCCGCCGCGGGCGTCTCGGTCTGGCTCGACGATCTGTCCCGCGACCTGCTCGACTCGGGTGCGCTGCAGGACCAGATCGACAGCCGGTCGGTGGTCGGTGTGACCACCAACCCGGCGATCTTCCAGGCCGCGCTGGCCGGATCGAGCATGTACGACGCGCAGATCGCGCAGCTCGCCGGCTCGGGCGCCGACGTCGACACCGCGATCACCACGATCACCACCGACGACGTCCGCCGGGCGTGCGGGGTGTTCGAGCAGGTGTTCACCGACTCGGCCGGCGTCGACGGCCGCGTCTCGATCGAGGTGGATCCGCGCCTGGCGCACGACACCGACGCCACCGTCGCGCAGGCCGTCGAACTGTGGAACCTGGTGGACCGCCCCAACGCGCTCATCAAGATCCCGGCGACCAAGGCCGGCCTGCCGGCCATCACCCGGGTGCTGGCCGAGGGCATCAGCGTCAACGTGACCCTGATCTTCTCGGTGGAGCGCTACCGCGAGGTGATCGAGGCCTACCTGAACGGGCTCGACGCGGCGCTGGAGAACGGGCACGACATCGCCCGGATCGAGTCGGTGGCCTCGTTCTTCGTGTCCCGGGTGGACACCGAGATCGACAAGAGGCTCGACGCGATCGGCACCCCCGAGGCGCTGGCGCTGCGCGGCAAGGCCGGGCTGGCCAACGCCCGCCTCGCCTACGCCACCTACCGCGAGGTCTTCGAGTTCGGCGTCCGGTTCCCGGACCTGAAGGCGCACGGCGCACGGCCGCAGCGCGCCCTGTGGGCGTCGACCGGGGTGAAGAACCCGGACTACGCCGACACGCTGTACGTCAGCGAGCTGGTGGCGCCGGACACGGTCAACACCATGCCCGGCAAGACCATGGAGGCCTTCGCCGACCACGGCTGGGTGGACACCGACTCGATCATCGGCAAGGAGGCGGAGTCCCGGGCGGTCTTCACCGCGCTCGCCGAGATCGGCGTGAATCTGCCGGAGGTCTTCGAGGTCCTCGAGGCCGAGGGCGTCGACAAGTTCGAGGTCGCCTGGAGCGAGCTGCTCAGCGCCACCGCCGCCCAGCTCGCCGCCGCGAAGGGCTAGCGGCGTGCCGGCCTCCGGCGGATGGGTCAATCCGCTCCGCGACCCGGACGATCGGAGGCTGCCGCAGATCGCCGGTCCGTGCGCGCTGGTGATCTTCGGCATCACCGGTGATCTGTCGCGGCGCAAACTGATGCCGGCCATCTACGACCTGGCCAATCGCGGGCTGCTCCCGCCGAGTTTCGCGCTCGTCGGGTTCGCCCGGCGCGAGTGGGACCACGAGGACTTCGCGGAGTTCGTCAAGAAGGACGTCGAGGAGCGCTCGCGGACCGGTTTCCGGGAGGCCCAGTGGGCCAAGCTCGCCGAGGGCATGCGGTTCGTCGAGGGGTCGTTCGAGGACGATGCCGCGTTCGATCTGCTGCGGGACACGCTCGCGGAGCTGGATTCCGAGCGCGGCACCGACGGCAACCACGCGTTTTACCTCGCGATCCCGCCGAACGCCTTCCCCACGGTGCTGCAGCAGCTCAAGCGCACCGGGATGGCGACGTCCGACGTGCCCGACACCTGGCAGCGCGTGGTGATCGAGAAGCCGTTCGGGCACGACCTCGAGTCGGCCCGGCAGCTCAACGCCCTGGTGAACAGCGTCTTCCCCGAGGAATCGGTGTTCCGTATCGACCACTATCTGGGCAAGGAGACGGTGCAGAACATCCTGGCGCTGCGCTTCGCGAACCAGCTGTTCGAGCCGGTGTGGAACAGTCACTACATCGATCACGTGCAGATCACCATGGCCGAGGACATCGGCCTGGGCGGCCGGGCCGGGTACTACGACGGCATCGGCGCCGCCCGCGATGTGATCCAGAACCACCTGTTGCAGTTGCTGGCGCTGGTCGCCATGGAGGAGCCGATCTCGTTCTCGCCGCGCGAGTTGCAGGTCGAGAAGATCAAGGTGCTCATCTCGACCCGGAACATCGAGCCGATCGCCGAGAACTCGGCGCGCGGCCAGTACGGTCCCGGCTGGCAGGGCTCGGAGAAGGTGCCCGGGCTGCTCGAGGAGGGCTTCTCCCCCGATTCGACCACCGAGACCTACGCCGCGATCGCGGTGGAGGTCGACACCCGGCGCTGGGCCGGGGTGCCGTTCTACCTGCGCACCGGCAAGCGGCTCGGCAAGCGCGTCACCGAGATCGCGCTGATCTTCAAGCGGGCGCCGCATCTGCCGTTCGACGCGTCGATGACCGCCGAACTCGGCCAGAACGCGATGGTGATCCGGATCCAGCCGGACGAGGGCGTCAACATCCGCTTCGGCGCCAAGGTGCCCAGCACCGGGATGGAGGTCCGCGACGTCAACATGGACTTCAGCTACGGCGAGGCGTTCACGGTCAGTTCGCCGGAGGCCTACGAACGGCTCCTGCTCGACGTCCTGCTGGGCGAGCCGTCGCTGTTCCCGGTGAACGAGGAGGTGGAGCTCAGCTGGGAGATCCTCGACCCGGTGCTCGACACCTGGGCCGCCTCGCCGGAGCCGCCGGAGACCTACGAGGCCGGGACCTGGGGACCGGAGTGCGCCGACGAGATGATGGAACGCTCCGGCCGCAGCTGGCGGCGGCCGTGACCGGGGCGCCGGAGATGCGGAGGACGCGCGAATGATCGTCGAACTGCCCGACACCTCCACCCAGGAGGTCAGCAAGAAGCTGGTCCGGATGCGCAACAGCGGCGGCGAGGTGACCGTCGGGCGCGTCCTCACCCTGCTCATCGACACCGAGCCCGGAGAGGTCGCCGAGACCGCCGTCGCGGTCGCCAACGAGGTGAGTCGTGAGCACCCGTGCCGCGTGATCGTGGTGATCCGCGGGGATCGGTCGGTGCCGGTGCGCCTGGACGCCGAGATCCGCGTCGGCGGCGACGCCGGCGCCTCCGAGGTGGTGCTGCTGACCTTGTCCGGCGAACTGGCCGGCCACGCGCACGCGGTGGTCACGCCGTTCCTGCTGCCCGACACCCCGGTGGTGACCTGGTGGCCGGGGGCCGCGCCCGACTGCCTGTCCGCCGATCCGCTGGGCAAACTGGCGTCGCGGCGCATCACCGATGCGCGCAACGCCCCCGACCCGTGGGCGTTCCTCGAGGCCCGGCGCGCCACGTACAGCCCCGGCGACACCGATCTGGCATGGTCGGCGATCACCCCGTTCCGGGCGACACTCGTCTCGGCACTCGATCGGCCGCCGCACCAGCCGATCCTGTCGGCGAGCGCCACCGGCCCGTCGCGCCTCCCCTCGGTCGACCTGTTCGCCGGCTGGCTGGCCGGTGAGCTCGGCGTGCCGGTGACCCGCGGAACCGGCCGCTGGAGTATCCGGCTCACCCGGCCCGACGGGGTGCTGGAGATGACCGTCGACGGGATCGACGGCGTCCTGCACTCCCCCGGCCACCCGGACGGCCGCGCGCCGTTCCACCGGCGGACCACCGCCGAATGCCTCGCCGAGGAGCTGCGGCGCCTCGACGCCGACGTCGTCTATCGCCGCGCGCTGGACGGCCTCTCCGGCGTCACGATCGGAAAGTGAGCACCGTGAGCGAGACCGAGCACCTGGTATTCCCCACCTCCACCGACCTGGTCGCGACGGCGACCGCCCGGCTGGTCGACGCGATCGGCCGCGCGCAGCGGGCTCGCGGTCTCGCGACGATCGCGCTGACCGGCGGTTCCAACGGCATCGGCCTGCTCCGGGCGCTGGCCGCGGACGCGGCGGCCGTCGACTGGTCGCGCGTCGAGCTGTACTGGGGCGACGAGCGCTTTCTGCCCGCCGGGGACCCGGAACGCAACGAACGGCAGGCGCGCGAGGCGCTCCTCGATCTGGTGCCGGTCGATCCGGCGCGGGTCCACCCGATGGCTGCCTCGGACGGTGAGTTCGGCGACGACATCGACGCCGCCGCGCGCGCGTACGCCGGGCTGATCGGCGACGATCTGCGCTTCGACGTGCACTTGCTCGGCATGGGCGGCGAAGGTCACATCAACTCGCTGTTCCCGCATTCCGCGGCGACGGCCGAGGAGACCGCGCCCGCGGTGGCCGTGGTGGATTCGCCGAAGCCGCCGCCCCGCCGGATCACCCTGACCTTCCCGGTGATCAACCGTTCCCGTGAGGTCTGGTTCCTGGTCTCCGGCGGCGAGAAGGCCGAAGCGGTGGCCGCGGCCGCCGCCGGCGCCGCCCGCGCGGACTGGCCGTGCGCGGGCGCGCACGGCACCGAGCGCACCGTCTGGTTCCTCGACACCGCCGCCGCCTCCCTGCTCTGAGCACGAGGCCTCCTGCCGCCCGTTGAGCCGACCCGAGCCTGATAGGGAGCCCTTCGACGCCGCATCGTTGAAACGACCCCTGTCCGATGAGATCGGTGAGCCGGGTGTTGCGGGAGCGCCGCTACCCGGCGAGCGGCGTGATCGCCGAGAGATCGACCCGGCCGCGGGCGCGCTGCAGGTCGTAGTCCATCTGGATTCAGCCAGAACAGATCGCTCTGGCCGAATAGGCGGCCGAGCCGAAGGGATATCTCGGCGGACACGCCGCGCTGTCCGTGCACGATCTCATGCACGGTCCGTACCGATACGCCGAGATGTTGCGCGAGCCCGCGCTGCGACAGCGCGTAGTCGTCCATGTACTCCCGCAAGTGCTCGCCGGGATGGCTGATCACGTCCACTCGCTGCTCCCTTCAGTGGTAGTCGACGATCCGCACGTGTTCGGGACCGTTTCGACACGGTCTGCGCCTAGCGGCTTGACCGGCTCAACGGGCTGATGACGGTCAGCTCAACAGGTTGATGACGACCGCCTCAACAGCCCGTTGAGCCGACGCCGAGCCCGAAAGGGCGAGGTGGCGAGTCGAAACGACCCCCTCGGTCGGGGCCGGCCCTCGGACGATGGCGGCGCTGTGGGCGGTCACGCGCGCATATATCGATCGTGACTCGCCGTAGTGCTGTTGTCATGCAGAGGGCCCACCGGCCCGTGGAGTCCGATCGACCTCCGAGCCACCCCCTAGCGTCGCCTCGTGGTCCGGAGTCAGGGCTCGCGGGCGCTGCTTCCGGGAACGACACGCTGCCACCGTGTCGCGACGCTGCTACGAGAGGGGGCCCGGCTCGCCGGGCATCCGGGTGTCGTCGCGGATGCGGGCCTCGCGGTTGCCGATCATGTGGCGGTCCAGGACCAGCGGCGCGGCGAGGGCGTCCCCGGTCTCGGCGGCGTCGCCGGTCTCCGCGTCGCCCGTTTCCGCCGTACCGGCGGTCGGGGTCGCGACGGGTCCGGTCGCCCCGGCCGCGGCGGACTCGCCGCCCTGGGCGCGGACGGCCTCGACGGCCCGGTCGGCGAGCGCCTCACCGGCACCCTGGTACAGGTGGATCACCACGTCGATCCCGAGTTCCTCGAGTTCGCGCACGTCCTCGCGGTACAGCGCCACCGACGCGACGACGGCGCCGCTGTGTCCGATGCGCCGCAGTTCGCGCAGCGCCTCGATGTTGGCGTACTGCGCGGGCATGGCCAGCACGATCATGATGACGCCGCCGGTGTCGACCATCCGCGTCCAGAAGTCGTAGTCGGTGGCGTCGCCCTCGATCACCTGGTAGCCGCGTTCCTCCAGATAGGCGGTGCGATTCGGGTCGTGCTCGACGCCGAGCGTCCGGTAGCCGTACTCGTCGGCCAGCTGCCGGTACACCGCGGAACCGACTCGCCCCATGCCGAGCACGACGGCCTCGGCGTCGCCGATGTCGATCGGCCGGTCCTCCGGGTGCAGCCGGTCGGGATGGCGCGCGGGCAGTCGCCGCGCCAGCCGGGACACCCCGGACACGCTGGTCGGGTTCAGGAAGCCTGCCACCACGAAGCCGCCGGACACGGCGACCACCAGGGTCAGCAGCCAGCTCTCGGACAGCCAGCCGTCGTCGGCGCCGACCTCGGCGATGATGAGCCCGAACTCGGAGTAGTTCGCGAGTGCGAGGGCGGCCAGCAGCGCGGTCCGGTTGCGCAGCCCGAACAGCCACAGCAGCGCCCAGTAGCCCACCGCCTGCACCGGCAGCAGGACCAGCAGCGCCGCGCCCAGTCCGAGATTCACCCAGGTCGGGATCCCGTGGAAGCCGATCGCCACGAAGAAGCCGACCAGCAGCAGATCCTTGATCCGGAACAGCGCGTTCGACAGCTGGTCGGCGCCCGGGTTGCGCGCCAGCGTGATCCCCATGATCAGCGCGCCCAGACTCCCGGACAGCCCGACCGCGGTGAACAGCAGATACCCGGGAATCAGCGCCATCCCGATGCCGAACAGCACTTCCATCTCGCCGTGACCGAGCCGGTTCCAGTAGCGGGTGCTCCAGGAGATCACCGGCACGACCACCAGCAGCGTCAGCGCCCACGGACTCGGTGGCTTGCCCTGCGAGACCGACATCAGCACCACCGCGCCGATGTCCTGCATCACGAGCACACCGATCACCACGCGCCCGTACAGCGCCTGCTCGTCGCCGCGTTCCTGCAGCACCTTGACCGCGACGATGGTGCTGGAGAACGACAGCACGAACGCGATCGCCACCAGGACCCGCAGCGACTCCGGTCCGAAGGCGCCGGCCAGGGACAACAGCGACAGGAAGCCGACGCCGACCACGGACATCAGCACCATGTGCACGGTGGAGCCGAGCCACACCTCCTTCTTGATCAGCGACCGCAGATCCAGTTGCAGGCCGATCGCGAAGAGGAGCAGCATCACACCGATCTCGGCGATCTCATCGATGCCGGTCAGCTTCTCCACCCCGGCGGCGTTGAGGATGAAGCCCGCCGCGAGGAAGCCGATCAGCGGCGGCAGCCGCAGCAGTCTGGCGACCAGGCCGCAGCCGAACACGACCGCGACGTAGATCGCCACCAGAGTCATGGGATCATTCTAGTGTCCGTTATCGGCGCTATGACCGGCTCCTCCCCGTAGCCCCGGTCGCGGTGAGCGATCGTGCCCGAACCGGCCCCGAGCAGCAGGAAGAACAGTGCGCACGGCACCCCGGCGATCACCGTCGTCGACGACGCCCCGGCCGCGTGCGCGGCCGCCGCCGCCCCGGCGGTGAGCAGCGCACCGCCGATCACGAGGCTGTCCAGCCAGTCCCGCTGCGCCCACCCGTGCAGCGCGAGCCAGATCAGGATCGCGGCGACCAACGCCGCCAGCGCGGGCCAGAGGGCGGCGGCGTCGACCCGCCACGGCCGGCCCGGCCACCACGGTGCCGTGCATGCGGCCCCGGCCGCCGTGACGAGCAGGCATGCCGCCCAGTTGACCGGACTCGCATGCCACGGACGACGCGCCGGCCTCGGGAGGTCGGCGGGCACCGTCCGGGCACGTGCCGACGCTCCCGCCACCAGCCCGAGCACCACCGCACCGATCAGCACCCAGCCCTCCGGGTACAGGGAGCGGCTCGCGTCGAGCGTGCCCACCGCGGCCGCGACGCCGGCCCCGGCCAGCGCCAGCCCGCCCGTCAGCGCGAGCCCGGCGAGCACCCACGTGGCCGTCACCGCCCGCCGCGTCGACTCCTCGGCGTAGTCGAGATCGGTGTGCCAGGCCGACGACGGCCCGCCGGCCGCCCCGTCGATCGCTTCCCGCAACAGACGTCGCCGTCGTCGCCCGCGAAACGCCGACCACAGAATCGCCGGCGCGACGATCGCCAGCACCGCACCCACCGTGATCTGCGTCGCGGCCACACCGGCGGCATCGGGCCGCTGGGCGCTGGCCGAGAGGGCGTGCCCGAGCGCGACCGCGGTGAGCACCGTCGCGCCGACCGCCGCGAACCGGAGCGGTTCGGCGAGGAAGAGCAGCGGGAACGCCACGATGCGCGCGAGCAGCACGGCGGCGCGGCCGAGTTGCCCGGCCGGCGTCCAGCGGGTCCGGGCACGCGGCGCGAGTGCCCGCCCCACCAGCGGGCCGAGCCGGGCCGCCAGCGAATACCGGTATTGCGGCGACAGATCGGCGAACGAGTAGCTCAGCTCCGGCATGCGCCACGTACCGCCCGCACCGTCGGTGAACGTCTCCTCCTGTTCGAGGACACCGCGCTGCAAGTCGGCCACGCGGTGATCGACGACGACGGACGCGGCACGCGCGGTCCGGTTGTCCGCGCCGGCGTCGTCGAGGATGCCGACGATTCCGGCCGCCGCGTCGAGGCGGCCCCACCGCCAGTCGTTGGCGCGCCAGCGCCAGTCCAGGAAGCCGCTGAAGTTCGCGATACTCGTTCCGGCGAGCTTGCTCGACGCCGCCAGCGGCCGGTGCTCGCCCTGATCGATCACCGCGTGCACCCCCGTGCGCCATTCCGGCAGCAGCGCCCGGTCCCGCGGGACCTCGCGCAGCCAGCGGCGGATCCAGAGATTCCGGTCGGCGGCGTCGACGGCACCGGTCATCACCGCGGGCCGCTGGGTGCCGCTGATCGAGGCGAAGGCGACGATCGCATCGGTGCCCGAGAGCTCGATGATCGCCATCGTGCGCACCAGCGCACGCGCCTGCCGCGCGTCCATGCCGGGTGCGTCGAGTGAGCCGTCGGCCACCCGCCGCCAGATCGAGCCCGACCACCACTGGGCGGGCTCCGCGGGCGCGAACGCCGTCGTGCGAAACTCGGCCATCAGCTCGTCGAGCCGCCGGAACAGCCTGTCGATCAGCGGTGTACCGGTACCGCCGAAGGTCAGTCCGTCGCCGAGGGCGGTGAGGAACCGGCCTTCGGCCGGCGCCCCGGTCTCGGCGGCACCGATCGTCGTCCACAGTGCGTCCGACATCCGCAGTTCGCGCTGCTGCCGCGCGGCGGCGTCCAGCGCCGCCGACAGTCCGTCGAGTGTCCCGTCCGGCCCGATCGCGGTCACGACCGGCCGGTAGACGGCCTCGCGCCGGGCGAGCAGCGCGGTGATCAGCATCCGGTAGAGCTGCGCCTTGCGCACCGGGAGCAGGGCCGGCGGCCGATCGGTGGCGGCGTCGATCTCCCGCAGCCAGAGGATCAGCAGAGCGATTCCGTCGATCACCGCCTGCAGGTCGCCGGAGAGATCCGGCGCCGGCGACGCACCGTAGCGCGCGGTCAGCCGGTCGCCCAGGGTGAGCACGTCCGTACGGCCGGCCGCGTGCAGCGCGGTGATCGGGCCGGGCGCGGCCCAGCCGGGCGGCCGGACGGGCACCTCCACCCAGGGCTCACGCAGCAGCCGGGCGAGCCGCCGCGCATCCGGCCCGATCCGCGCGCGGGCATATCGCCGGGCGGTCACCGCACCCAGCAGCGGGATCTCGCCCTCCGCCCCGGCGAGCGCGGCGACCCGGGACCGCTGACGCAGCAGTTCCTCGTTGCCGCCGCGCACCAGATCGAGTTCGTCGTCGGCCGACTCCTTGCGGATCTTCAGCATTCCGGCCGTGACCAGCATGTTCAGCCAGGTGGGATCGGCGCGGCGGCGCGGCGTCTCGATCCGCAGCGCCGGACTCGGATCCAGGTAGATCAGGCGGCGGGTGGTGCAGTCCGACGACGGCGCACGCTGGATCGCGCGCATCGCCCGGTCGACGGGGATGTTGTCGAAGATGCCGCCGTCGATCACCCGGAACGACACGCTCTGCGCCATCGCCGATCCGGCGGGCACCACATCGGCGAGCGGAAAGACGCCCGCGGCGTTGTGCCCGAGCCGGCCGTCCCGGGGCCGATCGCCCCGGCCGCCGGGCCCGGTGGCCTCGCCGGGTACCGCCGATCCGTCGTCGGCGACGGCGGAGTAGATCGACGCCGCCTCGAACGCGCCCGGGAACGACGACGACGCGCGCGCCGCCAGCGCGAGCAGGTCGAGCGCGGTGCGGAAGTCCGCCACGCTGTCCTCGTCGGGCTGCGGGACGGTCGAGAAGCCGGTGGCGAGGCGGCCCGGCCGGGAGGTGAAGGTGAAACCGGCCCGATGGTCGTGATCCCGCACCTGCGCGTCGTTCCCGGCGTAGCCGCCCGCGTCCGGGCCCCGGCCGACGACGGTGGCCGCGAGATCCACAGTGATGTCGGTCGCCGAGAACGCCGTCTGCTGCTGCGTCGGCAGCGCGGTGCCGTCCCCGGCGATCCGCTCGAGCGCGGTCCGGGCCACGTGGAAGAAGCGGCCGTCGCCGCTGAGGATCGACCGGATACGGCCGAACCCGGGATGCCACAGCAGTTCCCAGATCCCGCCGTCCTGGATCCAGGTGCGGTGCGCCGGGCCGTCGAGCGGAATGCCGATGCCCTGAGACACCCCGAGCAGCACCGCGTTCAGCCCCCCGGCGCTGGCCCCGGCGAGGATGTCGATCTCCACCTTGTCGAAGCCGCTGTCGGCCAGCAGCGTCCGGTACATCTCGACGCGCCCGCGTTCGGCGGGCAGGAAGAACTCCGCTGGCAGATGATCGCCCGTGTCGTCCCGCAACGACGCGCGCCGGAACAGGTCCAGCTCGGCCACCGCGCCGCCGATCCAGACCGCCAGCGACACGCCGCCGCGCAGCGCCAGCGCCAGCCGGAGAGTGCGGCGCGGGTGCGGCGACGGGGCGGTCATTGGACTACCCGCTGTTCCGCAGCGCGGTCGCGAGGCCGTTCATGGTCAGCTGGATGGCGCGGCGGATCTCCGGGGTGTCCTCACCGCCGCGGAACCGGCGGAGCAGCTCGATCTGCATCAGATTCAGCGGTTCCAGATACGGGAAGCGGTTGTACACCGACCGTTTGAGCGCGTCGTTGTCGGCGAGCAGGTCGTCGGTGCCGGTGATCCTGGTGTACATCTCCAGCGTCCGCTCGTGTTCGACGGCGATCATCCCGAAGACCCGCGCGCGCAGATCGGCATCGGGCACCAGGTCGGCGTAGCGCGCGGCCAGCCCCAGATCCGACTTGGCGAGCACCTGCGCCATGTTGCTCATCACCGACCGGAAGAACGGCCAGGTCCGGTAGTACTCGGACAGCTGCGCGAGCCGCCCGTCGTCGTCGCCGATCCAGGTGGCGAAGGCGCTGCCGGTGCCGTACCAGCCGGGCAGCATCACCCGGCACTGCGTCCACGACAGCACCCACGGGATGGCCCGCAGATCCGAGATCGCGGTGGTCTGCTTCCGGGACGTCGGCCGGCTCCCGATGTTCAGGGCGCCGATCTCCGACAGCGGCGTCGAGTCGGTGAAGTACTCGACGAAGCCGGGCGTGTGATGCACCAGGTCGCTGTACGACGCCCGCGCGAGCGCCGCGAGCTCGTCGAGCACCCGGTAGGCCTCCGCGGAGTCGTCCAGGCCCTCGATGTCGAGCAGCGTCGACTCCAGGGTGGCCGCCAGCAGCGTCTCCAGGTTGCGGCGGGCGCCGACCGGCTCGGCGTACTTGGCCGCGATGATCTCGCCCTGTTCGGTGAGCCGCAGCGACCCCTGCACGGCGCCCGGCGGCTGGGCGAGGATCGCGTCGTAGCTGGGTCCGCCGCCGCGGCCGACGGTCCCGCCGCGGCCGTGGAACAGGCGCAGCGCGATCCCGGCCTTCCGGGACGCGGCGACCAGGTCGAGTTCGGCCCGGTACAGCGCCCAGTTCGCCGCCAGGTAGCCGCCGTCCTTGTTCGAGTCCGAGTAGCCGAGCATGATCTCCTGCGCCCCGTGCTGGGCGTCGACCAGAGTCCGGTAGAACGGCAGGTCCCAGGCGGCCGAGATGATCCCGGCACCGGACTGGAGGTCTTCGATGGTCTCCAGCAGCGGCACCACCCGCACCGTCGACGACGGCCGGCCCGCCGTATCGAGGCCGTACAGCCCCGCTTCCTTCAGCAGCACCAGCGCTTCGAGCATGTCCGACACCGACTGGCACATGCTGATGATGTAGGTGGGCACGGCCGCCGGGCCGAATCGCTCCACGGCCCGCGCGGCCGCCCGGACGACCCCGAGTTCCTTGGCCGCCAGTTCGCTGAGCGGCGCCTCGGGCGTCGTCAGTGGCCGCCGGGAGGTCAATTCCTCGGACAGCAGCGCCACCCGGGCGGCCTCGTCGAGCGCGGCGTAGTCGTCGCACACCCCGGCCCACGCCAGCAACTCGGCGACCACCTGCTCGTGCGTCTCCGAGTTCTGCCGCATGTCCAGGCCCGACAGATGGAACCCGAAGGTGTGCACCGCCTCCCGCAGGGCGCCGAGGCGGTTGTCGGCCACCGTGTCGTCGACGACGGCCCGCAGCGCCGCATCGATCACATCGAGGTCGGCCAGCAGCTCGCCGGGCCCGGTGTACGCGGCGTGCCCGTCGACCCACGACATCTCGGTCGCCGAGAGGTATTCGGGTCCGAGCAGCTCGAGCATGGTCGCCACCAGGCGCGCCGAGACGGTGTGCAGTGCCGACCGGAACGGTTCGTCGTCGTGGTCCGCGGCACGGCCGGACAGCGCGCGCAGATCGTCGGTGATCGGTGCCACCAGGCGCGCCGACATGGCGAGTTCCTGCCGGAGCCGGGTCAGCTCGTCCAGGTGGTGCCGCAATGCGGCGACGGCCGCCTTGGTGGTCGCCTCGGCCACCACCTCGGCCGTCACGTACGGGTTGCCGTCCCGGTCGCCGCCGATCCACGAACCCATCGTGATCATCGAGAGGCCGTCGAGACCGGCGTCCGGATAGGCCGCCGTCAGCGCGGCGCGGACGTCGCGGTTCAGCCGGGGCACCACCTCGAAGAAGGAGGCGTCGTAGTAGCGCAGACCGGTGGTGATCTCGTCGCTGATGGTCAGCCGGCGCAGGCGGATCAGCGCGGTCTGCCAGAGCATCAGGATCTGCTGGTAGATGTCGCGGTCGATGCGGTCCAGTTCGGCGGGGGTCAGCTCGGTGCGGGCCCGCACCCGCATCAATTCGGTGATGCGGTTCTGCGCGTCGAACACGCTGCGCCGCCGGGTCTCGGTCGGGTGGGCGGTGATCACCGGCACCACCGCGGCGTGCGCCAGGGCGCGGCCCACCTCGGCCGCCGGCAGCGCGGCCGCGGCCAGCGATTCGAAGGTCCGGGCCAGGCTCGACGGCTGCGGCGGATCCTCGGCACGCAGGTGGATGCGGCGCCGTCGTTCCCGGTGCAGGTCCTCGGCCAGGTTCGCCAGCAGCGCGAAGTTGGAGAAGGCGCGGATCACCGCCATCAATTCGCGGACGGTCGGCGTGGTGTACCGCGCCGCCAGGTCGTCGCGACTGATCTCGGAGTAGCGGATCGCGAACGCATCCCGGCGCGAGCTCTCGACCAGGGCGAAGGTCTCCTCCCCGGCGTGCGCTTTGATCACGTCGCCGAGCAGGCCGCCGAGGAAACGGATGTCCTCCCGCAGCGGCTCGGTGGCCGCCCGGCCGGAGTCGATGATGCGGATGCGCTCGATCATCGGAGTACGGAGTGCGCGGTCGATGGCGGCGGGATCGGGGATCGGGAAGTCGGCCATGGGTCCCAGTATCGTCCCGTCCCTCCCGGGGCGCAGGGTGACCGGCCAGTCGCAGGGGCCGGACGACGAGAGCCGGGACGTTCCCCCGAGGGGGAGCGTCCCGGCTCTGCGGCTCGATCGGCGCGCGACCGCGCTACGAGTACTTGATGTTCAGGCCCACGCCCACGATCATGATGAACCAGATCAGCCCGATGAAGATGGTCGCCCGGTCGAGGTTCTTCTCGACCACCGACGAACCGGACAGGCTCGACTGCACGCCGCCGCCGAACAGCGACGACAGGCCGCCGCCCTTGCCCCGGTGCAGCAGCACGAGAACGATCAGCAGCACACTGGTGATGGCCAGGCCGATGAAGAGTGCGAGTTCCACGAGGCGAGAATCCTGTTCGGTGAAATGACTGTGGCAGGCGCCCCCGAAGGGGCAACCTGCCACAGTCTACGCGATGAACCGCCCGATCAGAGCAACGGCCCGCCCGCGGCGATCGCACACAGCTGCGCGAACTCGTCCGCCTTGAGCGACGCGCCGCCCACCAGGGCGCCGTCGACGTCGGGCTGCCCGACGATCTCGCCGACGTTCTTGGCGTTGACGCTGCCGCCGTACAGGACCCGCACCCCGGCCGCGGTGGCCGCGTCGGAGATCTCGGCGAGCGCCGCACGCACCGCCGCGCACACCTCCTGGGCGTCCTGCGCACTCGCGACCCGGCCGGTGCCGATGGCCCAGACCGGTTCGTAGGCGACGACCACCTTGCTGATCTGCTCGGCCGTGAGACCGGCCAGCGACGCCTTGACCTGCGCGACGTTGTAGGCGACGTGCTCGCCGGCCTCGCGGACGTCGAGCCCTTCACCGATGCAGACGATCGGCGTGAGGCCGTACTTGAGCGCGGCCTTGGCCTTGCCCAGCACCACCTCGTCGGTCTCGCCGTGCAGGGTGCGGCGCTCGGAGTGGCCGACGGTGACGTAGGTGCAGCCGAGCTTCTCCAGGAAGGCGCCGCTGATCTCACCGGTGTAGGCACCCGAGTCGTGCTCGGACACGTCCTGCGCACCGTAGGTGAGCAGGAGCTTGTCGCCGTCGACGATCGTCTGCACGCTGCGGATGTCGGTGAACGGCGGGAGCACCGTCACGTCGACCTTGTCGAAGTACTTCTCGGGCAGCGCGAAGGCGATCTTCTGTACCAGCGCGATGGCCTCGAAGTGGTTGAGATTGCACTTCCAGTTGCCCGCGATCAGCGGCTTGCGTGCGGCGGCCATCAGTTCCCCACTTCCAGTACGGCGAGCCCCGGGAGTTCCTTGCCCTCGAGATACTCCAGCGAAGCACCGCCGCCGGTCGAGATGTGCGAGAACGCCGAATCCGGCAGGCCGAACGACCGCACGGCCGCGGCCGAGTCACCGCCGCCGACCACGCTGAACGCGCCGTCCTGGGTGGCCGCGGCGATCGCCTCGGCGACGCCGCGGGTACCGGTGGAGAACTTCTCGAACTCGAAGACACCCATCGGGCCGTTCCAGAACACCGTCTTGGCGCCGCGGAGCACGGCCGAGAAACGCTCGACGCTGCCCGGGCCGATGTCCAGGCCCATCCCCTCGGTGAAACCGTCGCGGGTGAACGCGATCGAGGTGCCGGCGTCGGCGGCGAACTTGTCGGCCACCACGATGTCGTGCGGCAGGTGGATCACGTCGCCGAACCGGTCGAGCAGGTCCTTGCAGGTGTCGATCATGTCTTCCTGCAGCAGCGAGTCGCCGACCGGGCTGCCCTGCGCCCTGATGAAGGTGAAGGCCATGCCGCCGCCGATCACCAGGGTGTCGACCTTGGGGGCCAGGGCCTCGATGACGGCGAGCTTGTCGGACACCTTGGACCCGCCGAGGACCACCGCGTACGGGTGCTCCACGTCGGTGGTGATCCGCTGCAGGACGTCCACCTCGGTGGCCACCAGGTCACCGGCGTACGACGGCAGCAGCTTCGCCACGTCGTACACCGAGGCCTGCTTGCGGTGGACCACGCCGAAGCCGTCGGACACGAACGCGCCGTCGTCGCCGACCAGCTCCACCAGTTCGCGGGCCAGCGCGGTGCGCTCCGCCTCGTCCTTGGAGGTCTCCCGCGGATCGAAGCGGATGTTCTCCAGGAGCAGGACGTCGCCGTCGGTCAGGCCCTCGGCGCGCGCGAGCGCGTCGGAGCCGACCGTGTCACCGGCGAGCTGGACGTTGCGGCCCAGTTCCGCCGAGAGGCGGGCGGCGACCGGAGCCAGCGACAGCGCCGGGTCCGGCTCGCCCTTCGGACGGCCGAGGTGCGCGGTGATGATCACCTTGGCACCGGCGTCGACCAGCTGACGCAGCGTCGGGATGCTGGCCAGGATGCGGCCCGGATCGGTGATCTCGCCGCCGTCCAGCGGCACGTTGAAGTCCGACCGGACCAGCACGCCGCGACCCGAGACTCCTTCGGCGAGAAGGTCTTTGAGAGTGCGTACAGCCATCGGGCTTACAGCGACTTGCCGACGAGGGTGACCAGGTCGGCGAGGCGGTTGGAGTAGCCCCACTCGTTGTCGTACCAGGAGACGACCTTGGCCTGGTTGCCGATCACCTTGGTGAGGCCGGCGTCGAACAGCGAGCTGTGCGGGTCGGTGACGATGTCGCTGGACACGATGGGCGCGTCGTAGTACTTCAGGATGCCCTTCATCGGGCCCTCGGCGGCGGCCTTCATCGCGGCGTTGATCTCCTCCGCGGTGGCGGCCTTCTCCAGCTCCACGGTGAGGTCGGTGACCGAGCCGGTGGGGATCGGCACGCGCAGGGCGTAGCCGTCGAGCTTGCCCTTCAGGTCCGGGAGCACCAGCGCGATGGCCTTGGCGGCACCGGTCGAGGTCGGCACGATGTTGATCGCGGCGGCGCGGGCGCGGCGCAGATCCTTGTGCGGTGCGTCCTGCAGGTTCTGGTCCTGGGTGTAGGCGTGCACGGTGGTCATCAGGCCCTGCTTGATGCCGAAGTTGTCGTGCAGGACCTTGGCGAACGGCGCGAGGCAGTTGGTGGTGCACGAGGCGTTCGAGATGATGTTCTGGCTGCCGTCGTACTGGTCGTCGTTGACGCCCATCACGATGGTGATGTCCGGATCGCTGGCCGGGGCCGAGATGATGACCTTCTTCGCGCCGGCGTCCAGGTGGCCCTGCGCGGCGTCGCGGCCGGTGAAGATACCGGTCGACTCGACGACGACGTCGACGCCGAGGTCCTTCCACGGCAGCGCGGCCGGGCCCTCGCGCAGCGCGAGCGCCTTGATGCGCTTGTCGCCGACCACGATCTCGTCGCCGTCGACCGACACGTCCTCGGGCAGGCGGCCCAGGATCGAGTCGAACTTCAGCAGGTGAGCCAGGGTGTTGATGTCGGTCAGATCGTTGACCGCGACGATCTCGATGTCGGTGGTGCCGGCGGCATTCGTCGCCAGCACGGCACGGAAGAAGTTGCGGCCGATGCGGCCGAATCCGTTGATGCCTACCCGAACGGTCACGTTGTGCTCCTTAGCAGAGTGGGAGAGCCGGTGGGAATGTCCGGCCCACTGCGTCCAGCCTAGTGGCAGGCCGCCCGCTCTTCAGCAGAAGGTCCCGATGCGGTGTGCGTCACGCCCGCTCGGTGCGCACCCGCGCCGAACCGAGCAGCATTCCGGCGGCGGCGAGCTCGGACTCGTCGTCGAAGGAGACCGCCAGCTGCACGAACTTCGACGGTCCGACCGCGAAGCCGTAGAACGAGTCGGCGCCGGCACCGGTCTCCGGCTCGTGAAGGCGAAAACCGGCATACCGGACCTGATCCGCGAACCACGTCCGTTCGTCGTAGCGATCCGGGGAGGCACCCGCCAGCAGCCGTGCCAGGCTCGCCGCGGCGTCCTGTCCGTCGTCGCGCCGCCAGAGCGTGAGCCGGGCCGTGAAACCGGGCCGCCACAGCACCAGCGTGCCGTCCTCGACGCGGCGGTTCACCGGCCGGTCGAGGGTGATCTCCCACTCGGGAGACAGCGGCAGCGGCCCGCTGACCACCGGGAAGTCCGGGTTGAGGCCGGCCGGGACGGGCGCCGGTGCGATGGGGCCGGTACCTCGTGTCTGTTCCGGCACGAAGCCGTCGCCGGCACGGACCAGCGCGGTGCCGACGGGTGACGACAGGTGCGGCGTGACCGCCGGGTCCCACACGCCGATCTCGGCGAGCGCGAGCACCGCGAGGTTCTCCGGGGTGTCGACGTACTCCTGGGTCTCGTCACCGGCCAGGAAACTCCAGCCGAGTTCGTCGCGCACCATGTAGCCGACCGGGCGGCGGTCGTTGAGGATGCGACGGCTCACGTGGCAGGTCTGCGCGGCCGCGGTGGGGTCGGTCATTATGTTCACGCTTCGTCGAGGAGTTCGGGGGTCACCGCGGATTCGGTGTCGGGCAGGCCCTCCTGGCGGGCCTTCTTGTCCGCCATGGACAGCAGCCGCCGGATCCGGCCGGCCACCGCGTCCTTGGTCATCGGCGGATCGGCGAGCTGGCCCAGTTCCTCCAGGGATGCCTGCCGGTGTTCGACGCGGAGGCGGCCCGCGGCCACTAGGTGGTCGGGCACCTCGTCGCCGAGGATGTCCAGGGCGCGCTCCACGCGCGCGGCCGCGGCGACCGCGGCACGCGCCGAGCGGCGCAGGTTGGCGTCGTCGAAGTTGGCGAGGCGGTTCGCGGTGGCCCGGACCTCGCGCCGCATGCGGCGCTCCTCCCACACCAGCCGGGTCTCGTTGGCGCCCATCCGGGTCAGCAGTGCGCCGATGGCCTCGCCGTCGCGGATCACCACGCGGTCGCTGCCGCGTACCTCGCGGGCCTTGGCCACCACGCCGAGCCGCCGGGCCGCACCGACCAGGGCCAGGGCGGCCTCCGG
Organism: Gordonia sp. PP30; assembly: GCF_023100845.1. Taxonomy (NCBI): domain Bacteria; kingdom Bacillati; phylum Actinomycetota; class Actinomycetes; order Mycobacteriales; family Gordoniaceae; genus Gordonia; species Gordonia sp. PP30. The sequence goes on from NZ_CP095864.1 coordinate 2,250,180, forward strand.
TCCGGGACAGCTGACCTCGAGGGACGACGACCGGCCCGGCTCGGTCAGCGAACCGTGCGCCAGGAACGCACCGCGCCAGGCGGCCTCGGCGTCGCCGACGCTGCCGCCGACCACCTGCGCGGGCAGCCCGCGCACCGGGCGGCCACGCGGATCGAGCAGCCCGGTCTGGCGGGCGAGCGCCTCACCGTCCTTGCTGACGCGCACGATGTATCGCGCGCTCTTGCGGAGTCCTCCCGACCGGAGCACGTGCACCTCGGACGGGTAGCCGTAGAGATCGTGGATCTCCTGGCGCAGCCGGCGGGCGACGTTCCCGAGATCCACCTCCGCCTCGACCACCACCCGTCCGGCCACGATGTGCAATCCCCCGGCGAACCGCAGGAGCGCCGCGGCTTCCGCCTTCCGGCAACTCAGTTGCGCCACCGACAGACGACTCAATTCGTCCTTCACCGCGCCTGTCATGGCCAACCTGACCAAGCCTCCTTCGTGCCACTCGTCCAGCAACTCTCGTCAAAGCTTACCGTGCGGTCAGTTATGACTTCCATACCGTCTCTCCTGTCTCTCCTTCCGGGGGGACGTCGCGGCCTCACCTCCGGTCGTGCAGGAGCGCACCGAGCGTCACGGACACCTTGACCGGGTCGTGCACATCCTGTCCGGGGAGTCCGAGATCGGCGATCACCAGACGCGCCCCGAACTCGCCTGCCGCCCGCTCCAGGTGCTCGCGTTCGCGTCCGGCCGGCACCGAGGCGGCATCGACCAGGATGTCGTCGCAGCGCAGGGAGCCGCCGGCGTGCGCGGCGAGCACGTGCAGGTGCCGTTCCACCGAGAACCCGGTGGTCTCCCCCGGCTCGTTGGCCAGATTCACCACCAGCACCTTGCGGGCCGGCGTCGCACGCAGCGCCGCCAGCTGCTCGGGCACCAGCACGTGCGGGATCACACTGGAAAACCAGGAACCCGGCCCGAGAGTGACCAGATCCGCGGCGCCGATCGCCTCGACGGCCTGCGTGCACGACGACGGTTCGGCCGGCGTCACCCGCACCCGCCGCACCACGCCGGGGGTGGTGGCGACGGCGACCTGCCCGCGGATCACCCGGCTCATCCGCGGGTCCTCCTCGAGGCCGGTCACATCGGCCTCGATCACCAGCGGCTCGGTGGCCATCGGGAGCACCCGGCCGTCGATCCCGAACAGGTCGACCAGCGCGTCCAGGGCGGCGACGATGTCGTCGCAGCGCTCGTCCACGCCGGACAGCAGCAGATTGCCGATCGGGTGCCCGGCGAGCGCACCGCTGCCGCCGAAGCGGTGCTGCAGCAGATCGGCCCACATCCGGGCGCGGTCGGCGGACGCCGGATCGACGGCGCCGCGCGCCTCGAGCGCGGCCGGGGCCGACAGCAGCGCCGCGAGCGCCATCCGCAGGTCTCCGGGTGGAATCCGGCCGAGTTCGTGCCGCAGGCGCCCGGACGACCCGCCGTCGTCGGCGACGGTCACCACGGCGGTGACCTCGGGTGTCAGGTAGCGCAGGGCGGTGAGCGTGTTGTAGAGGCCGTGCCCGCCGCCGAGCGCGACCGCCTTCATTCGCGCCCCAGATCGCGGTGGGAGGCGACCACCTCATAGCGCGGACGGCCGTCGGTGTCGGTCTCCGCGGCGAGGCGCCGGGTGATCTCCTCGGTCATCGCGACGCTGCGGTGTTTGCCGCCGGTGCAGCCGATCCCGATGGTCATGTAGCTCTTGCCCTCGCGGAGGTATCCGCGGGCGATGATGTCGACCAGTTCGGTGTAGCGCTGCAGGAACTCGAGCGCATCGGGCTGGCCGAGCACGTAGTCGCGCACCGGCGCCTCCCGGCCGTTGTGCTCGCGCAGCTCCGGGATCCAGTACGGGTTGGGCAGGAAGCGGACGTCGGCGACGAGGTCGCAGTCGATGGGCAGCCCGTATTTGAAACCGAACGACTGGACGGCGATCGAGAGCCCCTGTCCGGTCTGCGAGGGGAAGACCTGCGCCACCATCGTCCGCAGCCGGGTCGCCGAGAGGTCGGAGGTGTCGATCAGCGTCTCGGCGTCGGCCTTGACGCCCGCGAGCATCGCCCGTTCGGCGGCGATGCCCTCGGACAGGGTGCCGCTGCCCTGCAGCGGGTGGCGGCGTCGTACCTGTTCGAAGCGCCGGATCAGGACCGGGTCGGAGGCGTCGACGAAGAGCAGCACGGTGTGCGCCCCGCCGTCGGCGAGCTCGGCCCGCAGATGGGCGAGGTCGGCCGCGAACGTCGGGCCGGTCGGGCGGACCACCATGGCGATCTTCTGCGCGCCGATCTCGCTGGTGCGGACTCCGTCGACCACCTGGGCGATCACCGAGACCGGGACGTTGTCGGCGACGTACCAGCCGTCGTCTTCGAGCACGTTGGCGACCGACGTCCGGCCCGCGCCGGACATGCCGGTGACGAACAGGACGGTGGTGGCGCTGGGGGCCTCGGCCTCGCTCACGGCGCGGTCCTCTCCTTGAGGTCGGTGTGGGGGGTGTCGCTGTGCAGTGCTTCGTGGACGGTGCGGGCGGTGGCCTTGCCCATCCCGCGGACCTGCGCGATCTCGTCGACCGTGGCCTGTTTCAGCTTGGCGACCGAGCCGAAATGGGTCACCAGGGCGGTCCGCCGCGAGGGTCCCAGGCCGGGAATCCCGTCGAGCGCGGACGCCGTCATCCGTTTGCTGCGCTTGGACCGGTGGAAGCCGATCGCGAAGCGGTGCGCCTCGTCGCGGATGCGTTGCAGCAGGAAGAGCGCCTTGGAGTTCCGCGGCAGGATCACCGGTTCATCGTCGCCCGGAATCCAGACTTCTTCCAGTCGTTTCGCCAGACCGACCACCGTCACGTCGGTCACGCCGAGGTCGTCGAGGACGGCCGCGGCGGCGTGCACCTGCGGCTGCCCGCCGTCGACGACGAACAGGTTCGGCGGATAGGCGAAGCGGCGCGGCCTGCCGGTCTTGGGGTCGAGGGCCGCTTCCGGCGCGAGATCGCCCCCGTTGTCGGCGGCGGCTTCCCCCGGCTCCGTCTCCCCCGGCGCGGCCGCGCCCGCCCGGTCCGCGGCATCGCTTCGATGGCGCAGGAAGCGGCGGTGGGTCACCTCGGCGATCGAGGCGACGTCGTCGGAGTGGCCGTCGCCGGCCGCCTCCCGGATCGAGTAGTGCCGGTAATCGGATTTGCGGGCGAGGCCGTCCTCGAAGACGACGAGGGAGGCGACCACGTCGGTGCCCTGCACGTGGGAGATGTCGATGCACTCGATGCGCAGCGGCGCGTCGTCCATGCCGAGCGCCTCCTGCAGTTCGGTGAGCGCGGCCGAGCGGGTGGTGAGGTCACCGGCCCGCTTGAGCTTGTGCCGGGTCAGCGCCTCGCCGGCATTGCGTTCGACGGTCTCGGCCAGGGTGCGCTTGTCGCCGCGCTGCGGCACCCGGAGCGAGACCCGGCTGCCGCGGCGCTCGGACAGCCACGCGGTGAGCTGCTCGGCGTCGTCGGGCAGTTCGGGGATCAGCACCTCGCGCGGGATGCCGGAACTCATCTCCGACTCGTCGCCGTAGAACTGCAGCAGGAAGGCCCCGACCTGGTCGCCCAGGGTGGCGTTCTCCTGCACCTCGACCACCCAGCCGCGTTCGCCGCGGACCCGGCCGTCACGGACATGGAAGATCGCCACCGAGGTCTCGAGTTCGTCGCCGACCATCGCGATCACGTCGGCGTCGGTGCCGTCGCCGAGCACCACCGCCTGCTTCTCCATGGCGCGCCGCAGGGCCGACAGGTCGTCGCGCAGCCGTGCCGCGCGTTCGAAGTCCAGATCCTCGGCGGCGGCGCCCATCTCGCGTTCCAGCCGGCGGATCAGGGTGTCGGTCTTGCCGGCGAGGAAGTCGCAGAAGTCCTCGGCGATCTCCCGGTGCTCGGCGGCGTCGACCCGCCCGATGCAGGGCGCCGCGCATTTGTCGATGTAGCCGAGCAGACACGGCCGGCCCATCTGCGCGTTGCGCCGGAACACCCCGTTGGAGCAGGTCCGCACCGGGAACACCCGGGTCAGCAGGTCGACGGTCTCCCGAATGGCCCAGGCGTGGGCGTACGGGCCGAAATACCGCACACCCGGCTTGCGCGCGCCCCGGTAGACGAAGACCCGCGGGAACTCCTCGTTCATGGTGACCGCGAGCATCGGGTAGCTCTTGTCGTCCCGGTAGCGGACGTTGAAGCGCGGATCGAACTCCTTGATCCAGTTGTATTCGAGCTGAAGGGCCTCCACCTCGGTGCCCACCACGGTCCACTCCACGGAGGCGGCGGTGGTGACCATCTGCCGGGTGCGCGGGTGCAGCGTGGTGAGGTCGGCGAAGTACGACGTCAACCGTGACCGCAGGCTCTTGGCCTTGCCGACATAGATCACCCGCCCGTGCGCGTCGCGGAACTTGTACACGCCGGGGTCGGTCGGGATGGTGCCCGGAGCCGGGCGGTAGGTCGTCGGATCGGCCACGGTTCCCAGGTTAGTCGCCGGGTCCGACAGGGGTCCGGCGGGCGAAGGTGCGGCGGAGGACGGCGGCCGCCGCATCGTCCAATGGGAAGCCGTGGATCCAGGCCGCCCAGTCGTAGTCGTCGTCGGACCAGCGTGTGCTCTCGTCCGGCCAGTGCAGATCCCACGGTTCCGATGATCGCGGCCGCCGGGCGAGGCTGAGTGATACGTGCCCGGCAGCACTGCGGGTGCTCGCCTCGAAACCGCCGTCGTCGTCCCGGCGGTGCACGCTGAGCTGCCCGAAGGGCACGGTGAGCGGCAGTGCGAACCCGGCCGGCCCGACGTGCTCGGTGAACCAGTCCTGTTCGGCCTTCCGCCGCTGCTCCCACTCCCGTCGCAGGTCGGCGTCGCGCTCGGCGACCGCTGTCACCGGACCGTCGTAGCGGAACCAGCCGGGTTCGACGTCCGCCGTGGCGAAGCGCACATACGACGCGCGGACCCCGGCGTGGTCGTTCCGCATCTCCAGCACCGCGCCGGTCTCCCGATCGACCACGAGCCGGATCGGATACGGCTTGCGCTCCGGCGCCGCGAGTTCCACCGCCCAGGCCGGGCGGCCGAGGAACTCGGTCTCCTCGATCGGTCTCTTCGTGGGCCGGGTGAAGTCGTCGCTGCGCGCCCAATCGTTGGCGTCCCGAACGGCGAGGATCGCTCTGCCGGGCCCGGTGTACTCCACCCGGCTGCCCGGGCTCAGCACCGGTGGCTCGGCCGGCGCCGACGGGTCGAACCGCCACGCGTGCTCGCCGTCGCGGCGGAACACCGGCGTCCCGTCGGGCAGATCGACGCGCAGTCGGCGGCCGTGCTGCCACACCCGCACCGCACCGGGCGGGAGGCCGACGAAGACCGGTATCTCACCCATCCACATCCGGAAGCCGTCGTCGTCATCGACGGTCTCCACCACCCCGGTCACCGGGACCGACGGACCGTCGACCATCGCGATCAGCACCTCGACCCACGCCGTCACCGGCTCACGCCTCCCGGACGATGCTGGTGCCGTACACGCTCAGCGAGCGGTAACCGAGGCGGTACGACGCGGTGGTCATCTCGTCGCCGGCCTCGCCGTCGTGGGCGACGCGGATCGGGGCGGCGGAGGTGATCTCGAAGGCCGGGACCTGCGCCTCCTGATACAGCTTGGACGCCTTGATCCGGCCGGTGAGCAGCGAGGCGGCGATGCGGAGGGTCTCGAAGCGGTGCCCGGTGCGCAGGTAGCGGACGTCGATGAGGCCGTCGTCCAGGCGGGTGCGGCGGCCCGGGAAGAATCCGGCGGTGCCGTACATGCCGTTGCCGAGGAAGAAGAAGAGGGTCTGCACCTCGTCGCCGTTCATCGCCACCGTGACCGGTTCGCTGTGCCGGAGGACGTGCAGCCCGGCGCGGATGGTGGCGACCGGGCGGCTCGCGCTGTGCTGAAAGCGCTCGCGCGCCTTCACGTATTCGGGGTAGGCGCCGATGCTCGACGTGTTGAGGATCAGCTGGTCGTCGTTCAGCCAGAGCACGTCGACGTCGGTGACCTCGCCGGACCGGACGTAGTCGACGGTCGACCCGACGTGTTCGGCGCCGATGTCCTTCGCGAAGTGGTTGAAGGTGCCCGCCGCGAAGACGGCGAGCGGCAGACCGGACTCGATCGCCTGCTGCGCGACGGCGGCGACGGTGCCGTCGCCGCCGGCCACGCCCAGCACCTCCGCGCGCGCCGCCGCCTCCCGGGCGACGTCGCCGAGGTCCCCGGCCGTCGACAGGTCGACGATCTCCGCGGCGGGCAGCTCCTTCTCGATCTGCGCCTGCACCCGCTCACCGGTGCCGTCCCCGGACGCCGGATTCACCAGGATCACCAGGCCTTCCCCGTCCGGGCGGGGGCGCTGCTCCGGGCGGCGCGGCGGCGGCACGGTGATCGCGTGGTCGTCGACGGGCTTCACCAGCTGCGCGCCCAGCACCGCGATCCCGGCGCCGAGCGCGAAGCCGGCGAGGACGTCGCCCGGATAGTGGGCGCCGGTGGCCACCCGCGACAGGCCGACCAGTCCGGCGAGCCCGCCCAGCAGGTATCCGGCCGGCCGGTTCTCCACGCCGACGGCCATCGCGAAGGCCGCGGCGCTGGCCGAGTGCCCGGACGGGAACGAGCTGGACGTCGGCTGGCGGCGCAGCCGGCGCAGCCCGATCCCGGCGGTGTCCGGCCGCACCCGCGGGTGCACCCGCTTGCTCACCTGGTTCGCGATGAGACTCGTCACGCCGAGGGTCACGACGCCGCGCGCGGCACCCCGCCGGAGCGACGGCGACTTGGTGGTGGCCATCGCGGCGGCGATCACGAACCACAGCTTGCCCTTGTCCGCGGCCGCCGACAGCGGCTTCATCGCGGCGTCCAGGAACGGGCTCGGCGAGTCGGCGACGGCGCGGAACACCCGCTCATCGAGTTCGGCGAGGCCGGCGGTGAGCGCTTCGGCGGGCTGTTCGTTGGGCACGACGGGACCGGTGAATCGGGTGGGACGGATCATAGGGAAACCGTAGCGGCCCGCGACGGTAAACTGGTGCTCATGACGCGCTCGCCGCGCCCCGCGGCCCGGCGCCGCAGCCGGGCTGCGGTGACCGGGGTCCTCGCGAGCGCCCTCGTCCTGCTGCTGTCGAGCTGCCAGATGAACGCCGGCACCGAGTTCGCGAGTCAGTTCGGCCGGTACCTCGACGGCCGCGACGATGTCGCGAGCCATCGGATCCGCGGCAACAACGACCTTCCCGGGCGCGGTTCCGCCGACAGCCGGGTGGATCTGCGCGCCGGCCTGTCCGACGCCGAGCTGGCCCGCTCGATCAGCGAGATCACGCACCACCGCGTCGCGCGGAAGATCGCGCACCACAATCTGTCGTTCTACTTCCCCGCGGTCAACGGCAGCGGGGCGCCCGCGACGGTGTCGGTGTTCGTCCGGACCGGCGACGGCGCGCTCGGCGACACCTCCCCCGCCGCGCTCGAGCGCCGGATCGCCGAGGTGCGGGCCTTCGCCGCGTCCGATCCGGGGCTGATCACGCTCGACACCTTCATCCACGACCTGCGCGGCAGCACCACCGGCGACCCGTACGTGACGGCGGACCGGCTGAACGACTATCTGCGCACCGACCCGCCCGGCGTCCGCTACATGTCGGCGACCAGCGGAGATGTCGGTGCGCTGGGCGTGGTGAGCTTCGACGCCGGCGACTCGGTGGAGCCGCTGCGGCCGCTGCGGCAGGTGCTCGCGGCGCTTCCGCCCGGGGTCACGCCGGTGCGCTGGCGGGCGAACTCGCAGCGGCCGGTCACCGCACCGCAGTTCGAGCTGGTCCTGCCGCGGGGCACCGATCCCGCGGTGCTCGAAGCGGCGGAGCATCGCGCCGCCGAGGCCGGGATCCCGCTGTCGGCATCGATCGCGAGATAGCGGCGCCGCCCGGGCCGGACCAGCCCTTAGGCAGGCCGGTCCGGTGTCGGCTCGGCGGGCGGGCGGTACTCGCGCTGGAGTTCCCGGACCCGCCGCATCGCGGCGACGGCGGCGTCGCCGTCCCGGGCCTGCACGGCCATCACCGGAATGTGCTCGTCGTACGGGAACAGCAGCCGGGCCCACGGAGCCTTCTCCGGGTAGCTCATGCCGGTCACCTCGTCCCAGCCGTACACCCGCTCGGTCACCAGGTTCAGGACGCCGATCCCCCGCGGGCCGACGCGCAGCCGCGAACGGGTGAAGAGCAGCAGCACGCAGGAGATCACCACGCCGATGGTGATCAGCGCGGCCTGATCCTGCCAGCCGACGGGCGCTCCGGTGTCCCGCCAGGTGAGCAGCAGACCGAAGGTGACGTGAATGGCGATCACCACGACGATCGCGATGATCACGATCCGCACGATCGCCTTGGGCCGGTAGACGTAGACCCAGTCGTCGTCGGTGTCGGGCCGCTGCTCCGGCGCCGCGGTGTTCATCGGCCGGCGAGGCCGGCCAGCACCAGCGCCGACGCGAGCGCCGCCGTCATCGCTTGCGCGCCTTTGTCTTCCGACGATCCGGGCAGACCCGCCCGGTTAATGGCCTGGGCCTCGTTCAGGGTGGTCAGGACGCCGTTGCCGACCGGCGTGGACTCGTCGAGCGAGACCCGGGTCAGGCCGGCGGTCACCGCGTCGCAGACGTATTCGAAGTGCGGGGTCTCCCCCTTGATCACCACGCCGAGCGCGACGACGGCGTCGTGCGTGCGGGCCAGCGCCTGCACGATCACCGGCAGCTCGATCGCCCCGGCGACCCGGACGACCGTCGGATCGGTGACGCCCGCGTTCGCGGCGGCGCTGACCGCGCCGTCGAGCAGCGCCGTGCAGATCAGCTCGTGCCACTGCGAGGCGACGATCGCGACCTTCAGCCGTCCGGCGTCGGCCAGCTCGAGCGTCGGTTCTCCGCTGCCGCTCATGCGCCCGCTCCGTTCTCGATCGCGTCGTCGAGTCCCTGCAGGTCGTGACCCATGCGATCGCGTTTGGTCTTCAGGTAGCGCAGGTTCTCCTTGGTGGCCCGGACCGGCATCGGCACCCGGTCGATGATGGTGAGCCCGTAGCCGTCCAGGCCGACGCGCTTGGCCGGGTTGTTGGTCAGCAGCCGCATGGACCGCACGCCCAGGTCGACCAGGATCTGCGCGCCGATGCCGTAGTCGCGGGCGTCGGCCGGCAGGCCGAGCGCCAGGTTGGCGTCGACGGTGTCGCTGCCCGCATCCTGGAGCTGGTAGGCCTGCAGCTTGTGCAGCAGGCCGATTCCGCGGCCCTCGTGGCCGCGCATGTACAGCACCACGCCGCGGCCCTCCTGCGCGACGGCCTCCATCGCGGCGTGCAGCTGCGGGCCGCAGTCGCAGCGCAGCGATCCGAAGACGTCGCCGGTCAGGCACTCCGAGTGCACACGGACCAGTACGTCGGCGCCCGCCCCGTCGGGTCCCGCGACGTCGCCCATCACCAGCGCGACGTGCTCGACGTCGTCGTACGGGCTGGAGTAGCCGACGGCGGTGAAGTCGCCGAACTCGGTGGGGATCCGGGCCTCGGCGACGCGCACGACATGCTTCTCGTGGTGGCGCCGCCACGCGATGAGGTCGGCGATGGAGATGAGGGCGAGGTCGTGCTCGTCGGCGAAGACGCGCAGCTCCTCGAGGTGCGCCATGTGGCCCTCGTCCTTCTGGCTGACGATCTCGCAGATCGCGCCGGCCGGCCGCAGCCCGGCGAGCCGGGCCAGGTCGACGGCGGCTTCGGTGTGGCCGGGGCGGCGCAGCACGCCGCCCTCCTTGGCGCGCAGCGGCACGACGTGTCCGGGGCGGGTGAAGTCGTGCGCCTGCGCGTCGGCCTCGGCGAGCTTCCGGATGGTGACGGCGCGGTCGGCGGCGCTGATGCCGGTGCCGACGCCCTCGCGCGCGTCGACGGTGACGGTGTACGCCGTGCCGTGCTTGTCCTGGTTCACCGAGTACATCGGCGGCAGCCCGAGGCGGTCGCAGTCGGCGCTCTCCAGCGGCACGCACACGTAGCCCGAGGTGTATCGCACCATGAACGCCACCAGTTCGGGGGTGGCCTTCTCGGCGGCGAAGATCAGATCGCCCTCGTTCTCGCGGTCCTCGTCGTCCACCACCACCACGGCCTTGCCGGCCGCGATGTCGGCGAGTGCGCGTTCGACGCTGTCCAGCGTCACCTTGCCGGTCTCGTCAGTCATCCTCACTCGCCTTCCTTCACCACGCTGCCGTGCGCCGTCGCCCCGGTCAGTCGTTCTACATATTTCGCGATCACGTCCACCTCGAGGTTCACCGGGTCGCCCACCTGCGCGACGCCGAGGATCGTTCCGGCGAGCGTGGTGGGGATCAGGGAGACCTCCAGCCAGGGCGCGCCGGCGTCGTCGCCGACCGCCGACACCGTCAGCGACGTGCCGTCGATCGTGATCGACCCCTTCTCCACCACGTATCTCGCCAGCCCGGCGGGTATGGCGACCCGCACGACGGTCCAGTTCTCGGTGGGCGAGATCGACGCGATGGTGCCGACACCGTCGACGTGCCCCTGCACGATGTGCCCGCCGAAGCGCCCACCGGCCGGCATCGCCCGCTCCAGGTTGACCGCGGAGCCGGGGGCCAGGCGGCCGAGGGAACTGCGCTGCAGGGTCTCGTCCATCACGTCGACGGTGAACGTGTCGGTGGTCTGTTCGACGACGGTCAGGCAGACCCCGTTGACCGCGATCGAGTCACCGAATCCGGCGTCGCTGGTGACCAGCGGGCCGCGGATGGTGATCCGCGCCGCGCGGTCGAGATCCTCGCGCGCGACGATCTCGCCGCGTTCCTCCACGATTCCGGTGAACACCCGTCTCCTCCATGCATCCGCGCTCGGGGAGGACAGGTCGCGGCCCGGTGCCGCGCTGCCGTTCTCTCGTATCCGGACTGTGACCGTCGGCTCCGGGATCTCACCGGAATCTGCTGTCCCCGTGCTGGCACGGGCGCTCGCGGGCTCGTGACGCTCACGGACCTGCCGCTCGCCTCCATCACCGCCGGTGGGGAATCGCACCCCGCCCCGAGAACTCTGTCTCCGACGCTAGCACGCGGACGCGCCGTCGTGGCGCGCGCTCCGGCGCTGTCCTGCGGTGTTAGATAGACGCACAGCGCACGAAAGCCCGTGCGCGTCACCGCGACGACACCCAGGGGACGCCATGACCACTTCGCCCACCGGAAAGATTCCCGCCGGGCAGCCGCCCGCCTCGAAGGGCGCCGGCCGTGACATCGGCGTCTTCATCAAGCGGTTCTGGCTGCCGATCATCCTGGTGATCCTGGCCATCATCTTCATCGCCACCAACACCAACGACACGCCGCTGACCATCGGCTGGGTCACCATCAACTCGCCGCTGTGGCTCACCATCACCGTGACCGTGATCGTCGGCTTCGTGATCGGCTGGTTCGTCGGGCGCCGGGGCAAGAGCGACTGAGGCGGTACCCGCGCCGGCTGACCGTACTGTGACGTAGATCAGCGGCGCGGTCGGTGCTGCGCCGACATCATTCGGATTCGTTCCGGGCGGTCAGGGTGACCAGAAGGTCGTCGCCGAGTTCGGTCACCGACTCGCGACGGAAGCGGTGCGCCTGGGTGAGGGTGGTGACGGTGCGGTCGAGGACGGCCGGGGAGCCGTCGCCGAGGATCGTCGGCGCCAGGTAGTACTGGACCTCGTCGACCACACCGGCGGCCAGGAAGGCACCGAGGATGCCGGGACCGCCCTCCACGAGCACCCACAGGGCGTCGGGGACGGCGTCGAGGACGTCGCGCGGATCGTACGAGCGGACCTGGACCAGCGGAGCCGTGTCGTCGAGGAGTTTCGCACCGGCCGGCAGGTCTCGCTGCCCGACCACCACGCGGGTGGGCTGATGGGCGTAGAGCGAACCGTCCGGCCGCCGCGCGGTGAGCGACGGGTCGTCGGCGAGGGCCGTCCCGGTCCCGATGACGATGGCGTCGAGCCGTGACCGCTGGGTGTGCGCGTGAGCGCGCGCCTGCGCCCCGGTGATCCACCGGCTGGTGCCGTCGGGTGCGGCGATGCGGCCGTCGAGGGTGGCGGCGATCTTCGCGGTGACGAAGGGGCGGCCGTGCGCCTGCCGGAACAGCCAGGGCCGCAGCGGCCCCCGCCGGATCTCGTCGGAGAGGACGCCGCCGGTCACGGTGACGTCGGCGGCCCGGAGGCTCTCCGCTCCCCCGGCGGCGATCGGATTCGGGTCGGACACACCGAAATGGACCGCCGTCACCCCGGCGTCGATGAGCGCTTCGCTGCACGGCCCGGTACGGCCGGTGTGGTTGCACGGCTCGAGGGTGACCACCGCGGTGCCGCCGCGAGCGGCGCGTCCCGCATCGCGCAGGGCGACGATCTCCGCGTGCGGTCCGCCCGGCGGCTGAGTGTGCCCGACACCCGCGACCCCGCCCTCGGCGTCCAGGATCACCGCACCGACCGGAGGGTTCGGCGAGCTGAATCCCTGTGCGCCCCTAGAGGTCTCGATCGCCAGGCGCATGGCGCGCTCGATCGCGGTGGCGGACATGCGTCAGACGGTGACGGCGGCGTCGGTGGCGAGCCGGCGCAGTTCGGCGACCCGGGCGGCCGGATCGTCGCCGCCGTAGACGGCCGATCCGGCGACGAAGCAGTCGACGCCGGCCTCGGCGGCCTCCTCGATGGTGTTCGCGGCGATGCCGCCGTCGATCTCGATGAGCAGCTTGAGCTGCTCGGCGTCGATCAGCTTCCGCAGCTCACGCACCTTGTGCAGGACCTCCGGCATGAACTTCTGTCCGCCGAAGCCGGGTTCCACGCTCATGATCAGCAGGGTGTCGAACTCGGGCAGGATCTCCAGGTACGGCGCCAGCTCGGTGCCCGGCTTGATGCCCAGCCCCGCCTTGCCGCCGGCCGCGCGGATGTCGCGGGCGACGGCGACCGGGTCGTCGGTGGCCTCGGCGTGGAACGACACGTTGTACGCCCCCGCCTCCGCGTACGGCGGCGCCCAGCGCCCCGGATCGGCGATCATCAGGTGGCAGTCGAGCGGGATGTCGGTGGCCTTGAGCAGCGACTCGACCACCGGCAGGCCGAGGGTCAGATTCGGGACGAAGTGGTTGTCCATCACGTCGACGTGCACCCAGTCGACACCGGGGTCGATCTCGGAGGGGCCGACGGCGGCGATCTCGGCGGCGAGGTTGGCGAAATCGGCGGACAGGATCGAGGGCGCGATCATCGGCGCCGGTCGTTGACACATGCGTCGTAGTGTAACGGTCTCCGGGGTGAGCGCCGGGCCGTGGCGCCGTACTCCTTTTGGAGGACATGACGGGGCGATTCGCGAGGATCGCGATAATCTTCGTGCCTACCACGAGCCAGGAGTGTCATGCCGAGTCGCGATCCCCGCCAGCCCGGACCAGGCCGGATTCCCCGGCCGACTCCCCCGCCTCCTCCCGGCACGCCCCCGGCCGCGGCCGACGCGGCACCGCCCCGGTTCGGTGGACACGCGCCGCATCCGGCAGCCCCGCTCCCCGGACGGGCCGGCCCGCCGCCCGCACCGCCGGGCCCCGGACGGCCCCTGTCCGGGCCGTCGCACCCGGTGCCGCCGGCCCCGCCCATGCCCGCGGCCGGGCCGCACCCCACGACACCCGGCGGACCCCGACCGCCGACACTTCCGCAGCCACCTCGGCCCGGTGCGGCGGGCCCGATTCCGGACGCTCCGGCGGAGCCGACGGCCACCATCGCGATCGGCGGTCCCGCGCCGGCCCCGGAACGACGCCGACGATTCGGCCGCAAGGGATCGCCCACCGAACTCCCCGGCAGCGCCGCAACGACGACCGATTCGGCAGGCGGCGACCGCCGGCGCGGCCCCCTCGCCTTCTTCCGCACCCGCCGCGGCACTCTTCTCCGCTGGACCGCACTGTGTCTGGGACTGATCCTGATCGGCTGGTCCGTCGGCTACCTGGTGATGCCGCGCAGCGGCGGCGGAGACCAGATCGTCATTCCGAAGGAAGCCTTCGAGGCGACCGCGACACGGGGTGACATGCCGTCACTGGTGGGGCTGAACCGCGACGCGGCCGTCGCCGCGATCGGTGACGCCGGAATCAGCGGCATCACCATCGACTATCGCGACAAGCCCGCGGCCGGACCCACCGGCACGGTCATCGCCCAGACACCCGCCGCCGGCGTGGCGGTGACCGACGGCATCGAACTGACTCTCTCGGTGCCCGCACCGATGCCCGCGCTGAAGGGCGTCCCGAACAGGGATGCCCGGACCACCCTGGAAGACCTCGGTGCGATCGTCACGGTCGAGAGCGTCGTCGACCCGGCCGCACCGGCGGGAACCGTACTGCGCACCGATCCCGCCGAGGGCCAGCCGATGCCGTCGAGCGTGACCATGGTGGTCGCCGATCCCGGCGACGCGCTCAGCCTCTCGACGGTGTCGACCGTCTCCTCGTCGAGCTGTTCGACCTCGAGTTCGGCGAGTGTGGCGGGCAAGACCCTGAGCAACAACGTGACCTGTACGCCGGGGTCGTCGAAGAAGGCGGAGGCGGAATACGCGATCAACCGCAACGCCACCCTGCTCGAGGCGACGGTCGGCACCGACGACACCAAGGGCAAGGGTGGTGCGACGGTCACGATCTACGGCGACGACCGTCCACTCAAGACGGTGAACGTCGGCCTGGGCCGTTCCGAGGACATCCGGGTGGACGTCCGGAACATGATGCGCCTGCGGATCGTGGTGACCTCCGGCGGCGGTGACGACTCCCCGACGGTCGTGCTGGGCGACGCCCGGCTGCGCGGTTCCACCGACGGCCTCGACCAGATCGCGGGCCGGCGATGATGCGGCGGCTGATCGTCGCCGCGATCGCCGCACTGCTGGTGCTGAGCGGACTGCCGTGGCTGCCGGCCGGCCCGGCCGCGGCCGAGCCCAAGGCCAGCGGACCCGGCACCGTACTCGTGGTGATGGATACCTCCGGGTCGATGTCGGCGTCCACCGACGGCGGCAGCACCCGGATCGAGGAGGCACGAAGTGCCGTACTCAAGACCGCGGACTCGTTGCCCACCGGTGCCCGCTTCGGGCTCATCGCCTATCCCGGCAACGGTCGCGTGGTCGACGGCTGCTCGATCGGTGACGAGGAGATCAAACTCGGCACACTCGAGGCCGGCACGGTATCGACCGCTGTGCGGCGGCTGACTCCGAGCGGCGACACGCCTACCGGCCCGGCGCTGCAACACGCGGCAGACGTCCTCCGCAAGGAAGGCGGCCACGGCACGATCATCGTCGTCAGCGACGGTGACGCGAACTGCGGCTCGTCGAACCTCTGCGAGGTCGCCGAGAAGATCGCCAAGGAGGGCATGGCCGTCCAGGCGCATACCGTCGGATTCCACCACGAAGACGATCAACTCGCCTGTGTCGCGAAGACACTCGGCGGCAGACATGTGAACGTCACCGAGCCGGGGGCGCTGGAACCCGTACTTGAGGAACTCAGCGGCGCGAAGCTGGAGTTCGACCTGGAGGTGCCGAAAGAGATGCCCGAAGTCGCCGGTACCGGCACCCAGGGCAGCACGATCGTCGCCAAGGTGCGCAGCACCGGACAGCAGCCGGCCAACAACGTGCGCGTGTCGATCCAGGTGACCGGCGCCGACGGCAAGCCGAGCACCAAACTCATCATTCCGCAGGCCGTCCGCTTCCTCGGCAATCTCCAGCCCGGCCAGCGAGAACGGCAGGTGCGGATGACGATCCGTCCACCCGAGGGCACCATCGGCGACTACAAAGTGACGGGGACCGCGTATTCGGTGAACACCTCACCGGTACAGCAGAGCGGGTCGTTCAAGGTCGTCCGCAGCGGCCCGGTCTCCGGACTCCTCGGCGACGTGCAGAGCGTCGCGGTACTCGGCGACTCTTATTCTTCCGGTGAAGGATCCGGAGACTATATCGCGGGCACCAACTCGCAGTTCGAGAACATGTGTCACCGGTCGAAAGCGAACTATGCGGGTGTCATGTTCTCCGATAACGCGTACACGATCGCCTGCTCCGGGGCGACGACCTGGGATTTCTGGGCCCAGCAGCAGGTAGCATGGTCACCTCCCAAGAACCGCGGCATGTACGAGATGCCCCAGCTCAAGCGCCTCCACGAGGTGGCTTCTCATCACCCCGTCGACGCCGTATTTCTCTCGGTCGGCGGAAATGACGTTGGCTTCGGCGATGTCCTGGGTGCCTGCATCGCGAAATTCGATCACTGCATCCCGCAGGTCCGAGAGGCGACCAAGAAGGCGAAGGCACAGTCTCTCGCCGACCGGCTCGCCGATGTCTACACCGACGTCGACAACACCATCAATTCGGATACCCCACGGAAGCAGCGAGGACAGCACACGGCGCCGATCGTCGTCGTCCCGTATCCGCGGATCACGCCGACCAACAACGCCCTCGCCGAAGAGGGCGAACCTGGGCAACTCCGACCCGGCGAAGGCTGCATGATGGGTGTCAGTCCCGACGAGATCACCGAGCTGAACTCCATGCTGGACGCGGTGAACGCGACGATCGCCCGTGCGGTGGACGCGGCCCGGGCCACCGGGGTGCCGGTGTACTACGCACAAGATGTGATCGGTGCCTTTCAGCCCGATCACACCATTTGCGCGCGGGACTCGTACGCGGTCAACAGTGTCGCCGCGAACGCAGCGCCATGGCTGCAGCAGCAGATCGCCCATCCGAACCGGAAGGGCTACGAAGCGATGGCCAGCAGTCTTCGGGGGTGGTCGCAGACGACGACCCGCTTCGTACCTCGCGACGAGCACCGTTCCGATTGGTCGGACGTGGTGATATCCGAACGCAATCCGGTGGACAAGGTCAGTAATCTGATCTCGGCCCCGGTCAAGAAGTTCGATCTCATGGAACCGCTGACCGACATCAACGTCCAGAGCTCCGGATACCAGCCGAACAGTGTGGTCACCATCGAGGTGCGTTCGACTCCGCGCGCCATCGGCAGCTTCATCGCCGACCGTAATGGGAACGTGAACGTCCATTTCGTGTTGCCGAGCCACGTGACTCCCGGCCGACACAAGCTGGTCGCGCAGGGAATCGCTCCCGACGGATCCGCTCGACAAACCGTTCAGGACATCCGGGTGATCCCCCGCTACAGCGGGATCATGACCGTGGTGTTCCTCGTCGGCGTGATCCTGGCCGCGGGCGGGGCGATCTCGATCCGGCGAGCCAAGAAACGCAAATCCCGCGCCAGCCGCACGTCCCTCCCAACCTGATGGCGCCGCCGCCCACGCCGGCGGTGTGAAGGTCCGGGAGCGGTGGACGGTATCCGGTCACCGCTCCCGGGGCTTCGGGCGGCAGGCGCGGGACGCGGGACGCGGGGCCGGGCGTCAGAGGTGACCGGAGACGTAGCGGGGGCGGGAACCCACCGAGGCCAGGAGGGCGTCGTGCAGCTCCGGCCCGTACTCTTCGAGATTCGGCCAGTCGACCAGGACCAGACCGCAGTCGGTGCGGGCGTACGGGGTGCTGCCGATGTGCCAGTCGCCGATCGGCGCGGTGAACCCACAGGACGGGCACTCCTCGGTCGGCTCCTCGCCGCCGTCCCACCAGTCCTGCGGATCCCAGTCGGTCAGCAGTTCGTGGCACCGCGGGCACTCCGGCGGCACGCTGTCGGAGAAGGCGCTGACCGTCGCACCGGGGCCGAGGTCGACGGAGACGTCGCCGCGCTCGTCGAGCGGCAACGGGTTGCCGTCGGAGGCGGCGGCGTGCGCGATCGCCATGATCTCCGCGAGGCGGGCCTCGTCGACGGGGCCGCCCGGCTCCACCGGGTCGTCGTCCGGGTCCGCGCTGAGCACCAGGCGGACCGTCTCGGCGAGTTGCCGTTCGGCGGCGGCACCCGAGTCGTCGAGCGAGAAATAGAACTGCAGGAACTGGCTCACGGTGTCAGGCATCCCTGCGCAGGACGGCGAGGAACATGGCGTCGGTGTCCTGGCGATGGGGCCAGAGCTGGACGTACGGGCCGGGGCCCAGACTCTCCGGGTCGACCATGTCGCCCGCGACGAAGGGCCGGGCGTCGAGTTGGGTGGTCTCACCGGACGTGTTCAGGCAGGAGGCGACCACGGCGGTGGTCTCGGCGGGGTGCGGGGAACACGTCGAGTACACGACGACGCCCCCGGGGCGCACCAGGCGGAGCGCCTCGGTGAGCAGCGCGGTCTGCAACTCCACGAGTTCACCGATCTCCGACGGCTGCCGCCGCCAGCGCGCCTCGGGACGGCGGCGCAGCGAGCCGAGCCCGGAGCAGGGCGCGTCGACCAGGATGCGGTCGTAGCCCGGCTCCAGGCCGGTGGCGCGGCCGTCGGCGACGTGCACGGTGACCGGCAGCCCGTCGACCACCTTCTCGATCAGTCCGGCGCGGTGCTCGGAGATCTCGACCGCGTCGAGGTGGGCACCGTCGAGGCCGGCGAGCGACCCGAGCAGGGCGGCCTTGCCGCCCGGCCCGGCGCACAGGTCGAGCCAGCGGCCGCCGTCCTCGCCGACGAGTTCGGCACGAGTCAGGGCGAGCGCCACCAGCTGGCTGCCCTCGTCCTGGACACCCGCGAAGCCCTCGCGGACGGCGTCGAGCTGCCCCGGATCACCCTCGGGCAGGTACACCGCGTACGGCGAGTACCGGCCCTCCTCACCGCCGCTGACCAGTGCGAGTTCCTCCGCACTGATCTGGCCGGGCCGGGCCACCAGGTGCACGATCGGCCGCTCGTCGTCGGCCGCCAGCGCCGCCTGCAGTTCACCGGCCGAGCCGCCGAGCGCCTCGGCGAACACCTCGGCGATCCAGCGCGGATGCGCGTAGGTCATCGCGAGGTTCCCGATCAGGTCGTCGGTGATCGACGGGGCGAGCGTGTCGAGCCACTGCTGCTCGGTGCGCTGCGAGATCTTGCGCAGCACCGCGTTCACGAAACCCGAAGGGCCCATTCCCTTCTCGCTGCGCACCAGGTCGACCGAGGTGGACACCGCGGCGTGTGAGCCGATCCGCGTCCGCAGCAGCTGGTAGGCGCCCAGACGCAGCACGTCGCGCAGTTCGCCGTCGATCTCGGCGACCGGGCGGCCCGCCGCGGACGCGATGACGGCGTCGAGCAGTCCCGTGCTCCGCGCGGTGCCGTAGGTCAGTTCGGTGGCCAGCGCGGCGTCGCGGCCGGTGATCCGTCGTTCACGAAGGAGCTTGGGCAGCAACAGGTTCGCGTAAGCGTCGCGTTCCCGGACGGCCCGCAGCACATCGCGGGCGAC
The DNA here is from genome assembly GCF_023100845.1 of Gordonia sp. PP30. Taxonomy (NCBI): domain Bacteria; kingdom Bacillati; phylum Actinomycetota; class Actinomycetes; order Mycobacteriales; family Gordoniaceae; genus Gordonia; species Gordonia sp. PP30. Next base: position 2,269,394 of record NZ_CP095864.1, read on the forward strand.
GACGCGTTCGGGATCGAGTTCCTTGGTGCGGAGCTTCTTGTCCTGCGGCTTCTTGTCCCGGCCGCCCCGATCATCCCGGCGGCGCCGGTCGTCCCGGCTCACGCGAAGCGCTCCTCGCCGGTGAGCCGCGCGCCGCGCGCCCAGTCAGCGGCGGGCTGCGCTATCTTGCCCGGCGGCTGCACCCAGCCGAGCCGCACCGCACCCGACGCGGTGCCGACGTGGACGGCCTTCTTCCCCGCCGAGATCGCCCCGGGGGCAAGGTCTTTCGGCGCGGTGATCCCCGCGGGTGGCTCGGCGTCGTCGACGACGGTCACCGGACCGAGCTTGATCCGCGCGTCACCCAGCCTGGTCCACGCCCCGGGCGCGGGCGTATGTGCGCGGATCGCCCGGTCGACGACGTGCGACGGCAGATCCCACCGCACCTGGGCGTCGTCGACGGTGATCTTCGGCGCGTACGACACCCCGTCGCCCGGTTGCGCCACCGGCGACAGCTGGTCGGCGGCGATCCCGTCGACCACGTCGCGGGTGAACGCCGCTCCGGCCTCGGCCAGCCGGTCGAGCAGATCACCGGCGGTGTCGGTGGACCGGATGCGTTCGGTGAACTGGCCGAACACCGGCCCGGTGTCGAGCCCGGCTTCCAGGGCGAACACGCTGGCGCCCGTCACCTCGTCGCCCGCGGCGATCGCCGCCTGCACGGGGGCGGCTCCGCGCCAGGCCGGCAGCAGCGAGAAGTGCAGGTTGACCCAGCCGTACGGCAGTGCGGTGAGCACCTCGGCGGGGATCAGCCCGCCGTAGGCGACGACGACGCCGAGGTCGGCGTTCCAGCGCGCGAGGGCCTCGGCCACCTCGGGATCGCTCATCCGCCGGGGCGTGATCACCTCGATGGCGTGCTCGTCGGCAAGCTCGCCGATCGGTGAGCGCACGGCCTTGCGGCCGCGGCCCGCGACGGTGTCCGGCCGGGTGATCACCCCGGCCACGCGGTGATCGTCGGAGTCGATCAGTTCCCGCAGCGTCGGGACGGCCGGGTGCGGGGTACCCGCGAACACCACTCTCATGTCAACCGATCGTAGGCGGGTCCACCTGGACCCGAATACCCGCGGTGTCCTCATGGCGCGCGTGCCGGAGCACCTGGGCCGCCCGCAGCGCCGCGGCCAGATCGCGGCCGTGGCCGCGGTCGGTGCGCAGCAGGACCCGCTCCAGCGGTTCCCCCGGTTCGGCACCGGCCGGCGGACGCACCCCCGGCGGCAGCGGCACCGGTCCCAGCTGCTGCGCCCCGGGCGGCGTGTCGACCATGCCCAGGAACGCGCTGATCGCCGCCGGCGGCCCGTCGATCGACGCCATCGTGACCGCGGGCGGGAAGCGCAGTTCCCGGCGCAGAGCCAGCTCGTGCCCGGCGAAACCGGCCGGGTCCCAGCGGATGAGGGCCTGCACCGGCAGCAACGTCGCGTCGGCGACGATCACCACCCGGCCCCCGTCACCGTGCGGCCGCACCAAGGTGGCCACCGACATCCAGGTGCGCACCGCCTCCTCGGCGGCGCGCAGATCCTGCCGGTCGAGCTGTGCCCACGTGTCGAGGAGCACGGCGGCGCCGTAGCCCCCGGCCGCGTGCGGCTGCGCACCGGGCGTGGCGACGACGACGCGCGCACCGGCGTCGATCTCATCGACGATCTTGTCGCCGCCGGACGTCACCACCGGTATCCCGGTGAAGGCGCGGCCCAGCTCCTCCGCGGTGCGTTTGTCACCGATCATCAAGGCGCGCACCGCGGTACCGCCGCACGCCGGACAGACGAAGCGGGTCTCCAGCCGCCCGCACCACCGGCACGACAGATCGCCGCGATCACCCATCTGCAGCGGACCGTGGCACGACCGGCAGCGCGCGTGCGTCCGGCACCGCGCGCAGGCCACCGACGGCAGATAGCCGCGCCGCGGCACGATGAACAGCACCGGGGCGTCGTCGGCGAGGGCGCGCCGGGCCGCGTCGAAGGCGATCGCCGGGATGCGCGCGGAGCGGGCGAGCGGGTCGCCGGCCACGCGCCGGTCGTCGTCGGAGATGCCCTCCACGCGCGGCATGTCGGCCCGGATCGTCTCGCGCGGTGCGGTGAGCGATCGCGCCCAGCCCGATTCGACCAGCGCCTGCGCCTCCGCGGTGCGGGCGAAGCCGCCGATCACCAGCGCCGACGCGCTCTGGTGAGCCCGCAGCACCGCGACCTCGCGCGGGTGCGGGTAGGGCGAGCGCGGCTCGTCGAGGCTGGGATCGCCGTCGTCGAACACGACGGTCAGGCCCAGGTCGGCGACCGGCGCGAAGACGGCGCTGCGGGTGCCGATCACCACCCGTGCCTGCCCGCGGAGCACCGCGAGCCAGCGGCGGTAGCGCGCGGTGGGCCCCAGACCGGCGGCCAGGGTGATGCACCAGTCGCCGAGCAGCGGCCGGCAGGCGGCGTCGAGCCGGTCCAGGTCACGCTGATCGGGGACGACGATCACCACGCCTCTCCCCTGCGCGGCGACCGTGGCGGCCAGTTCGGCGAGCCGGGCGGCAACGTCCTCGCCGGGCCGGGCCTGCCAGCACACCCGCGGGTGCAGGGTGGCATCGTGCAGGGCCGCAAGGAATTCGGCGCCACCGTCGTACGCGTGCCAGCGCTCGGCCGACGGGGCGACGATCTCGAGTTCGGGATCGCCGCGCGGATCGGCCTTCTCCACGCGGGCGTGCCGCGGCGGGATCGCCAGGCGCAGGACGTCGGGCATGGTGCCCGCGTACCGATCGGCGACGGCCCGGGCGAGTCGTGCGAGGTCGGGCGTCAGAACGCGTTCCGGTGAGACGACGCGGTCGAGCCAGGCCAGCCTGCCGCCGTGATCGCTCTCCGGAAGGCGTTCCAGCACGAAGCCGTCGACGAGCCGGCCGGAGAACCGGACGCGGACGCGGACACCCGGCTGGGCATCGGAATCCATCGCCTCGTCGACGAGATAGTCGAAGGGCCGGTCGAGATGCGCGAGGCCGAGCATCGGGAGCACCCGCGCGACCGGGTTCTCCGGCGCGGGCAGGCGCCGGTGCTTGTCCTTGGCGGACTCACCGGCCACGGGGTGCTCCTCGACCTAGACGGGCGTTTCGACACGGTGCGGGCTGGGGTCCTCATCCGCCGGGAGCCGGCTACAGGCCGGCGGCGGCGCGGAGTTCGGCGACGCGGTCGGTGCGCTCCCACGGCAGGTCGACGTCGGTGCGGCCGAAGTGGCCGTAGGCGGCGGTCGCGGCGTAGATCGGCTGCAACAGCTCCAGGTCGCGGACGATCGCACCCGGACGCAGGTCGAAGACCTCGGAGATCACCTTCTGGATGGTGCCGACGTCGATCTTCTCGGTGCCGAAGGTCTCGACGAACAGCCCGACCGGCGCGGCCTTGCCGATGGCGTAGGCGACCTGCACCTCGATGCGCTTGGCGAGGCCGGCGGCGACGGCGTTCTTCGCGACCCAGCGCATGGCGTAGGCGGCGCTGCGGTCGACCTTCGACGGGTCCTTGCCGGAGAACGCGCCGCCGCCGTGGCGGGACATGCCGCCGTAGGTGTCGACGATGATCTTGCGTCCGGTCAGTCCGGCGTCGCCCATCGGGCCGCCGAGGACGAAGCTGCCGGTCGGGTTCACCAGCAGGCGCGGGCTGCTGGTGTCGAGCGGCGTCGGCAGGTCCAGCTCGGCGAACACCGGGGCCAGGACGTGCTTCTCGATGTCCGGCGTCAGCATGCCGGCGATGTCGATGTCGGCGGCGTGCTGGGTGGAGACGACGACGGTGTCCAGGCGGACCGGCACGTCGTCGGCGTACTCGATGGTGACCTGGGTCTTGCCGTCCGGGCGCAGGTACGGCAGGGTGCCGTCCTTGCGGACCTCGGTGAGCCGGCGGGCCAGCCGGTGGGCCAGCGCGATCGGCAGCGGCATCAGTTCGGGGGTCTCGTCGGTGGCGTAGCCGAACATCAGGCCCTGGTCGCCGGCGCCCTGCAGGTCGATCTCGTCGGCGTGGGTTCCGGTCTGCGCCTCGTGCGACGCGGTCAGGCCCTGGGCGATCTCCGGCGACTGCGCGCCGATCGCGACGTTGACGCCGCACGACGCGCCGTCGAAGCCCTTGGTCGACGAGTCGTAACCGATCTCCAGGATCTTCTCACGCACGATGGTCGGGATGTCGGCGTAGGCGGTGGTGTTCACCTCACCGGCGACGTGCACCTGGCCGGTGGTGACGAGCGTCTCGACGGCCACCTTGGCACCCGGATCCTGGGACAGCAGCGCGTCGAGAATCGAATCACTGATGGCATCGCAGATCTTGTCCGGATGTCCTTCGGTGACGGACTCGCTGGTGAACAGGCGGGACGCGGACGCGGTCATCGGTTCCTCTCAGAGAACGGGGTCGGTGGAAAGCTGGGAAAGTGGGTGATCGGCTTCGGTGCCCCCACTATCAGGCACCAGCGAGGAGACTTCGTCAAGGATTCTGCTCGCCATCAATGTCTTTGAGCCGTACGGCAATCCGGTCTCGGTTCCGTCGGCGGACAGCACCCAGCCGGTGTTGTCCTCGGTACCGAACGCGCGGCCCTCGCCGACGGCATTGACCACGAGCAGATCGCAGCCCTTGCGCCGGAGCTTCGCCCGGCCGTGATCCAGGACGCCGCCGTCGGCGTCGCCGGTCTCCGCCGCGAAGCCGACGATCACCGTCTCGGCGGGGATGCGGCCGTCTCGGCGGGCGCCGACCAGGCCGGCCAGGATGTCCGGGTTGGTGTCGAGTTCGATGGGCGACGGCCCGTCCGCGCCCTTCTTGATCTTGGCACCGGCCACGGACACCGGGCGGAAGTCGGCCACCGCGGCGGCCATGATGACCACGTCGGCGCCGGCGGCTCTGGCCGTCATCTCCTCGTTCAGCGCCGCCGCCGAGTCGATGTGCACCACGTCGACGGCGGCCGGTTCGCCGGGCTCACTCACCGCGCCCGACACCAGGGTCACCCGGGCGCCGCGCTGCGCGGCGACGCGGGCCAACGCGTAGCCCTGCTTGCCGGAGCTGTGATTGCCGAGATAGCGCACCGGATCGAGCGCCTCGCGAGTCCCGCCGGCGCTGATCAGCATGCGGACGCCGGCCAGATCGCGCGGAAGGGCGTCGGGCCGGGTCAGCAGCAAGTCGCCCAGCAGACCGATCTCCGCCGGTTCGGGCAGCCGGCCCGCACCGGTGTCGGCACCGGTCAGCCGCCCGGAGGCGGGAGTCAGCACGGTCGCGCCGTGCCGCCGAAGGGTCTCGACGTTCGCCACGGTCGCCGGATGCTCCCACATCTCCGTGTGCATGGCCGGCACGAACAGCACCGGGCAGCGGGCGGTCAGCAGCGAGGCGGTCAGCAGATCGTCGGCGCGGCCGGCGGCGGCACGCGCCATCAGATCGGCGGTCGCCGGAGCGATCACCACCAGGTCGGCCTGTCGTCCGAGGGCGACGTGGGCCACCTCGTCGACGTCGTCGAAGACCTCGGTGGTGACCGGATTGCCGGACAGCGCCTCGAACGTGGCGGCGCCCACGAACTTCAGGGCGCTGCGCGTCGGGATCACGCGGACGTCGTGCCCGGCCTCGGTGAAGTGCCGGATGACCGAGCAGACCTTGTACGCGGCGATGCCGCCGCCGACCCCGACGATGACGTGACGGCGAGCGGTCTCGTCACCCACGAGGGGGCCTATTCGCCTTCGGTGTGCTCGAGCAGGTCCGAGTGGATCTCGCGCATCGCGATCGACAGCGGCTTCTCGTGCACGCCCGGCTCCACCAGCGGCCCGACGTACTCCATCAGGCCCTCGGCGAGCTGGTTGTAGTAGTCGTTGATCTGGCGCGCGCGCTTGGCCGCGTAGATCACCAGGGCGTATTTGGAGGAGGTGCGCTCGAGCAACTCGTCGATCGGCGGATCGGTGATGCCCAGCGGGGTGTCGTAGACGGTCTCTTCGACGAGATCCAGTTCGATCCCGGTTTCGGTGCTCACGCGTTGTTCTCCTGCAAAGTTCGTTAGGGTGCGGCCACTCAGCGGCCGACTAGCAAGTTTACCAAGGTCCGGGCGGAAGCGTCGACATCGTCGTTCACGACGACGTGTTGGAACTCGTCCTGGGCGTCCATCTCGACCTTCGCGGTCTGCAGGCGGCGGGCGATCGCCTCCGGCGTCTCGGTGCCGCGGCCGGTGAGGCGCCGCTCCAGCTCGGTCCAGCTCGGCGGCGCCAGGAAGACGGTCACGGCCTCGGGCAGCGAGCTCCGCAGCTGCCGTGCGCCGGCCAGATCGACCTCGACGAGCATCGGCGTACCGCTCTCCCGGGCGCGCCGCACCGGTCCTGCCGGAGTGCCCGATCGTTGCAGTCCGCCATGGATGTCGGCCCACTCGAGCATCTCGCCGCGCTCGATCATCGCGTCGAAGTCGGCGCGCGAGACGAAGTAGTAGTCGCGGCCGTCGACCTCACCGGGCCGCGGGGCGCGCGTGGTGGCCGACACCGAGAAGGTGAGTTCCGGCAGCAGCTCGCGCACCCGGGTCACGACGGTCGACTTCCCGACGGCCGAGGGGCCGACCAGTACAACCAGTCGGCCCCTCGGTCGGGAATCCTGTGCGGATCGCTCAGCAGGCACAGCTCAGGAGCTGAACTTCTCGAGCAGAGCCTTGCGCTGGCGGTCGCCGAGGCCGCGGAGACGACGAGTCGGAGCGATCTCCAGCTCGGTCATGATCTCCTGCGCCTTGACCTTGCCCACCTTCGGCAGCGCCTCGAGCAGCGCCGAGACCTTCATCTTGCCCAGGATCTCGTTCTCCTCGGCATCAGCCAGGACCTGCTTGAGATCGGTGCCGCCACGCTTGAGGCGCTCCTTCAGCTCGGCACGCACGCGACGGGCCTCGGCTGCCTTCTGGAGCGCTGCTGCGCGCTGCTCGTCTGTCAACTGGGGAAGCGCCACGGTTCCTCCGCCTTTCGTTGGTTCGGTTCGGTTGGTCCCCCGACGCTATATGAGCACCGGGCGGCTTCGCTCCGCGGGTCGATCCGGCCCGCCGAGATGCACGACGATTCTATCTATTCTCGTCATGACCAGGACAGACGGTACCCCGCGTCCCTGAGAGAACCGAACACCGCCCCTGGGCGCGTCGCACTCCGGGTCCATCGGTAGCCTGTCGCACCATGCGACAGTCCGACCTGGTCACCCTCACGCGAGTCCTCCGCGACGACTTGGCGCCGCGCACGGCGACGGAGTCCGTCGTGCTGTCCGATCGGCCGCACGCCCGGCTGCTCCGCTACGGCACCGCCGACCAACTCGGCGCCGCCCGGGAGGCCGGCGCGGTGCCGGTGCTGCTGGTCCCGCCGCTGGCCGTGCCCGCGTCGTGCTACGACCTGGCTCCGGGCAACTCCGTGGTGGAGTTTCTGCTGGCCAGCGGCACTATTCCATATGTCATCGACTTCGGTGACGTGGGCCGGGCCGAGCGTGGACTGGGCTTCGAGGACTACTTCGACACGCTGATCCCACGCGCGATCGGCGAGGTGGTCGATGACTTCCGCGGCCCCGGCGATGCGCTGGATCTGATGGCCTGGAGCCTGGGCGGCACCCTCAGTTTCCTGACCGCCGCGCACGACCGCAGCCTGCCGATCCGCTCGGTGATCAGCGTCGGCACACCCCTCGACTACATGCAGATCCCGCCGTATCCGTTGGTCCGGCAACTGCTCGGCCCGACCGGCGGCCGCCCGGCGACGTACGCGCTGCGCGCCATGGCGGGCATTCCCGCGCCGATCGTGCGCACCGTGTACCGGGGCTTCGCATGGCAGCGCGAGCTGACCAAGCCGTGGTACATCCTGGCCAATCTCGGCGACACCGAGGCGCTGGCGCGTATGCAGGTGATCGACCGCTTCCAGCGGTCCCTCCCCGGCTATCCGGGCAAGGTCGCCGAGCAGATGCTCGTCAACTTCGTGATCCGCGACGAGGTCAGTCGCGGACTGCTCCAGTTCGACGACGTCACGGTCGACCTCACGTCGATCACCGCGCCGGTGTTCATGGTCGGCAGCCCGCGCGACCCGATCGCGCCGTACGGCGCCGTACGACACGGTGAGGAACTGTTCTCCTCGTCCGCGCGGGTGGAGTTCCACGCGGTGACGTCGAGCCACCTGGGCCTGCTGACCGGTCCGGACGCGGCCGAGCACACCTGGCCGGCCATCGCCACGTTCCGCGCCCGGCTCGACGCCGAGCGTCTCTAGCGCGGCGAGGCGGCTTGACCGGCGGGGCGACCTGACAGCTGGACCCGAGCAGCCCGTTGAGCCGCCACCGAGCCCGCCAATTCAGGGGTCGTTTCGACACGGCCGGGCCCTAGCGGGCCCGTCCGGCGGGGCGGGCTGCTGATGACCACTCGTCAACGGGCTGTTGATGACCACCCGGGGCAGCTGCTGAGGACAGCCGCCAAACGAGACCGTGTCGAAAGGGGCGCTCCGCGGGCGCGGTCAGCGCAGCGCCGACTCGATCTCGTCGCGTGTGGCCCGCGCGGCGGCGGCCAGGGCCGCCGGATCGGGGCCCGCGCGCAGAATGCTGCGTGAGGCGGCCGGGAGGAGCCACGACAGGTCGGCGGTGTCACCGAAGATGGCGGTCAGGTCGGCCGCGGTGGCGCCCTGCGCGCCCAGGCCGGGCGACAGAATCGGGCCGCCCAGCGACGACAGGTCGAGGCCGTGCTCCCGTGTCGCCCCGACGACGACGCCGGCCGTGCCGGAGCCGTCGGCGTTGACGGCCGCGGCGGCGTCGACGATGGATTGCGCCACCCCTCGCTGGAGGGCGGCGCCTTCCGCGTTCGAGGTCCGGGCGAGCACGAACACCCCCCGATCGGTAGCGCGGGCCTGGGCGACGGCCGGGTCGAGCGCACCGAAGCCCAGGTACGGCGACACGGTGACCGCGTCGGAGCACAGCGGGGACGCGTCGTCGAGCCAGGCGGTCGTGTAGGCGGCCATGGTGGTGCCGATGTCGCCGCGTTTGGCGTCCGACAGCACCAGTGCCCCGGCCTCCCGGCAGCCGGCGATGGTCTCCTCGAGCACCGCGAAACCGGCCGAGCCGAAGGCCTCGAAGAAGGCGACCTGCGGCTTGATCACCGCCGCCACCGGGCCCAGACCGGTCACGCAGGCGCCGGCGAAGGCGCGCAGGCCGTCGACGGACACCGGCAGGCCCCACTGCTCCAGCAGCGCCGCATGCGGGTCGATACCGGCACACAGCCGCCCCCGGTCGGCCACGGCCGACCGGTAGGCGGCCGCGAAGCCGGCGCTCACTTGCCGCCGCGCAGCACGGCGTGGCGGCGCTGCAGGGACTCCACGCCCATCGTCGCGCCGAGCGCGGCCTCGATACCCTGCACGGCCGCCCCGAAGCCGGAAACCGTGGTGACGCACGGGATACCCGCGGTCATCGCCGCGGCACGGATCTCGTAGCCGTCGGCCCGCGGGCCGGAGCTGCCGGCCGGGGTGTTGACGATCAGGTCGACGCGGCCGTCGCGGATCATGTCGACCACCGACTCCTCGCCCTCGGCGGCCTCGTAGTGCTTGCGCACCTCGGTCACCTGGATCCCGTTGCGGCGCAGCACGTCCGCGGTGCCCTTGGTGGCCAGGACGGTGAAGCCCAGGTCGGCGAGGCGCTTGGCCGGGAAGGCGGCCGAGGCCTTGTCGCGGTTGGCGACCGAGACGAACACCGAACCCGACGTGGGCAGCGCGCCGGAGGTGGCGGTCTGCGCCTTGGCGAAGGCCCGGCCGAAGTCGGCGTCGAAGCCCATCACCTCGCCGGTCGACTTCATCTCCGGGCTCAGCAGCGTGTCGACCACGGCGCCCTCGGGCGTGCGGAACCGGTTGAACGGCAGCACCGCCTCCTTGACCGCGACCGGCGAATCGACCGGCACCACGGTGCCGTCACCGGTGGCCGGGAGAACGCCCTGATCGCGCAGCTCGGCGATGGTCATGCCCATCATCACCCGGGCGCACGCCTTGGCGAGCGGCACCGCGGTGGCCTTGGACACGAACGGTGCCGTCCGGCTGGCACGCGGGTTGGCCTCCAGCACGTACAGCACGCCGTCCTTCAGCGCGTACTGCACGTTGAGGAGCCCGCGCACGCCGATGCCCCTGGCCAGCGCCTCGGTGGAGCGCCGGACGGCGTCCATCTCCTCGCCGCCGAGGGTGATCGGCGGCAGCGCGCACGCCGAGTCGCCGGAGTGGATACCGGCCTCCTCGATGTGCTCCATCACGCCGCCGATGTACAGCTCGGTGCCGTCGTACAGGGCGTCGACGTCGATCTCGACGGCGTCCTCGAGGAACCGGTCGACCAGCACCGGCCGGTCGTCGGAGATCTCGGTGGCGCGGGAGATGTAGTCGGCGAGGGCGGCCTCGTCGTACACGATCTCCATGCCCCGGCCGCCGAGCACGTACGACGGCCGCACCAGCACCGGGTACCCGATGCCGGCGGCGATGTCGCGAGCCTGCTCGAAGGTGGTGGCGGTGCCGAACTTGGGGGCCGGCAGCCCGGCGGCGACCAGCACCTTGCCGAACTCGCCGCGGTCCTCGGCCAGGTCGATGGCGCTCGGGCCGGTGCCGACGATCGGCACGCCCTCGGCCTCCAGCTGCGCGGCCAGACCCAGCGGCGTCTGGCCGCCGAGCTGCACGATGACGCCCGCGACGTTCCCCGACTCCTGTTCGGCGTGGATCACCTCGAGGACGTCCTCCAGGGTGAGCGGCTCGAAGTAGAGGCGGTCGGCGGTGTCGTAGTCGGTGGAGACGGTCTCCGGGTTGCAGTTGACCATCACCGTCTCGTAGCCGGCCTGGCTCAGGGTGAGCGCGGCGTGCACACACGAGTAGTCGAACTCGATGCCCTGGCCGATCCGGTTCGGTCCGCTGCCGAGAATGATCACCTTCGGGCGCTCACGCTGCTCGGCGACCTCCGAGGTGGCCGCCTCGTCGAGCTCGTAGCTCGAGTAGTGGTACGGCGTCTTGGCCTCGAACTCGGCGGCACAGGTGTCGACGGTCTTGTAGACCGGCCGGATCCCCCACTCCGCGCGGAACGCGCGGACCGCGGCCTCGTCACCGAAGGTCGCGTCGCCGGCGGCGGCCCGCAGCGCGGCGATCTGCCGGTCCGACAGGCCGGTGAACTTGGCCTGGCGCACCAGGTCGGCGTCGAGCCGGTCGGCGTCGCGCACGTCGGCACCGACCTGTCCGATCCAGCCGATCTCGGCGAGGAACCACGGATCGATCGCGGTGGCCTCGTACAGTTGCTCGATGGTGGCCCCGGCCTCCATCGCCTGCATGATCTTGTACATCCGGCCGTCACGGGCCACCCGGATGTCGTCCAGGAGCGCGGGCAGATCGAGCGTCGCCGGATCCGGCCGATCCGGTTCGGTCCAGAATCCGGCGGCCTTGGTCTCCAGCGAGCGCATCACCTTGCCGAGCGCCTCGGCGAAGCTGCGGCCCAGGCTCATCGCCTCACCGACGGACTTCATGGTGGTGGTGAGGGTGTCGTCGGCGCCCGGGAACTTCTCGAACGCGAAGCGCGGGGCCTTGACGACGACGTAGTCGATCGACGGCTCGAACGCGGCCGGGGTGGCCTTGGTGATGTCGTTGGTGATCTCGTCGAGCGAGTAGCCGATGGCCAGCTTGGCGGCCATCTTCGCGATCGGGTACCCGGTCGCCTTCGACGCCAGCGCCGACGACCGCGACACGCGCGGGTTCATCTCGATCACGACCAGCCGGCCGTCCCGCGGGTCCTGAGCGAACTGGATGTTGCAGCCGCCGGTGTCGACGCCGACCTCGCGGATGATCGCGATCGACTGGTCGCGCATCTGCTGGTACTCGACGTCGGTGAGCGTCATCGCCGGGGCGACGGTGATCGAGTCGCCGGTGTGCACGCCGACCGGGTCGACGTTCTCGATCGAGCAGATCACGATCACGTTGTCGCGGTTGTCCCGCATGAGCTCGAGCTCGTATTCCTTCCAGCCGAGGATGGACTCCTCGATCAGGACGTTCGCGGTGGGCGACGCGGCCAGGCCGCCACCGGCGATCCGGTTCAGGTCGTCCTCGTCGTACGCCATGCCGGAACCGAGGCCGCCCATGGTGAACGACGGCCGCACCACCACCGGGTAGCCGAGCTCGGCGACGGTGGCGTGCACCTCCTCCATGGTGTGGCAGACGCGCGAGCGAGCGCTCTCGCCGCCGATCTTGGCGACGATGTCCTTGAACATCTGACGGTCCTCACCGCGCTGGATGGCGTCGATGTCGGCGCCGATCAGCTCGATGCCGTGCTTGGCGAGGATGCCCTGTTCGTGCAGGCCGACGGCGGTGTTCAGCGCGGTCTGGCCGCCGAGGGTGGCCAGCACCGCGTCGATCGGATGACCGGCGGCGGCCTCGGTCTCGAAGACCTTCTCGACGAACTCCGGGGTGATCGGCTCGACGTAGGTGGCGTCGGCGAACTCCGGGTCGGTCATGATGGTCGCCGGATTCGAGTTGATCAGCGAGACCCGCAGGCCCTCGGACTTGAGGACGCGGCACGCCTGGGTGCCGGAGTAGTCGAACTCGCAGGCCTGGCCGATGACGATCGGGCCCGAGCCGATGACGAGGACGTGGTTGAGGTCGGAGCGACGTGGCATCGGAGGATCAGTTCCCTTCCGTGGTCGAGGCCGACGTGTACGCGTCCATCGCGGACACGAACTTGTCGAAGAGGTTGGCGGCGTCGTGCGGGCCGGACGCGGCCTCGGGGTGGTACTGGACGGAGAACGCCGGGCGGTCGATCAGCTCGACGCCCTCGACCACGCCGTCGTTGGCGCAGACGTGACTCACCCGGCCGCGGCCGAAGTCGGTGTCGAACTCGTCGCCGGCCTTGCCCTCCAGGGCGAAGCCGTGGTTCTGCGAGGTGATCGCCACCTCGCCGGTGGCCAGGTCGACCACCGGGATGTTGATGCCCCGGTGCCCGAACTTGAGCTTGTAGGTGGACAGGCCGAGGGCCCGGCCGAGGATCTGGTTGCCGAAGCAGATACCGAACAGCGGCAGGCCGGCCTCCAGGACGCGCCGGGTCAGCGCGACGGCGTCGTCGGCGGTGGCCGGGTCGCCCGGGCCGTTGGACAGGAAGAAGCCGTCGGGCTCGATGGCCATCACGTCGTCGAAGGTGGCCCCGGCGGGCAGGATGTGCACCTCGACGCCGCGGGCGGCGAGCATGCGCGGGGTGTTGGCCTTGATCCCGAGGTCGATGGCGGCGACCCGGAAGCGCGGCTCACCGGCCGCCTCGACCACGTAGGTCTGCTCGGTGCTGACCTCGCCGGCCAGGTCGGCGCCGGACATCGGCGCCTGGGCGCGGACCTGGGCGAGCATGTCGGCGGCGTCGGTGACGGCGGCGCCGGAGAAGATCCCGGCGCGCATGGAACCGGCCTCGCGCAGCACGCGCACCACGGCGCGGGTGTCGATCCCGGCGATACCCACCACGCCCTGCGCCTTGAGCTCGTCGTCGAGGCTGCTGCTGGCGCGCCAGTTGGAGACGCGCGTGGTGGGGTTGCGCAGGGCGTAGCCGGCGACCCAGATCTTGCCCGGGTCGTCGTGGTCGATGAATTCGGCCGACCAACGCACGTCGGACCGCTTGCCGAGCAGGCTTTCGCCGTCCTCGGTGTTCCAGCCGGTGTTGCCGATCTGCGGGGCGGTCGAGACGATGATCTGCTTGTGGTAGCTCGGGTCGGTGAGCATCTCCTGGTAGCCGGTCATCGCGGTGCAGAACACCGCCTCACCGAAGGTGGCGCCCTCGGCACCGAAGCTCATACCCGTGTGGATGTTGCCGTTCTCCAGCACCAATACCGCTTTGCTCATGACTTCTTCCTCTTCGTATCGGATGCTGTGGTCTCGTTGTCGCCGGCGTTCAGTGCCGCGAAGGTGGCCTCGGTGATCTCCCGGTAGGGGGCCGTCCAGTCCGGGTACACCGACTTGTCGTCGCCGCGGATCCCGGAGTCCACCTCCAGGCCGGACGCCAGCCGCCACCGGATGACGAGCAGGCCGTCGCGGCTCATCACCTTCCCGGCCAGGCGGTTCTCGGTGCGCAGCGCGGTGATCGACTCCGCCGGGATCCAGATGTCCGACGCGCCGGTGCGCGCCAGCAGGATGCCGCCCGGGTACTCGCTGTAGGCGACCAGCGCCCGGTCACCGAAGTCGCCGGTGGCGATCCGGGTGGTCCAGCTGGGCGCCAGGGTGGAGCCGACGTACATGCCGGTCTCCGGTCCGCGGACCGGCTCGCCGAGGTCGGCGGGTACCGGCGGCAACTCGCCGACGGCCTGCGCCTGCGCGCGGCCACGGCGGCGCCAGCCCCGCAGGGCGAGGGCCACCAGACCGAGCCACAGGATGACGACCGCGACGACGATGATCAGGTCGTACAGCCAGTCGCTCACGAGTACGTCACCGACCCCCGCAGGATCGTGGCGACGACGACGCCGGGCAGGGTCATCGCGGCGTACGGCGTGTTCCGCGACTTGCTGGCCAGCTCGTCCGGATCGACCACCCACTCGGTGTCCGGGTCGACGACGGTCAGGTTGGCCGGCTCGCCGACGGCGATCGGGCGGCCCTGATCGTCGAGCCCGACGATCTGCGCGGGCCGTTCGCTCATCACGCGGGCCACCCCGCGCCAGTCGAGCAGGCCGGGGCGGACCATCGTCTCCACGACCACCGACAGCGCGGTCTCCAGCCCGAGCATGCCCGGCTTGGCCTGGCTGAACTCGCAGCACTTCTCGTGCGAGCCGTGCGGCGCGTGGTCGGTGGCGACGCAGTCGACCAGGCCCTCGGCCAGTGCGGCGCGCAGGGCCAGCTTGTCGCGGTCCTCGCGCAGCGGCGGGTTCACCCGGTTGACGCCGTCGTAGGTCTCCAGCCGCGAATCGTCGAGCAGCAGATGATGCGGGGTCACCTCGGCGGTGATGTCGATGCCCTGGCCCCGGGCGAAACGGATCAGCTCGACGGTGCCCTCGCAGGAGGCGTGGGCCACGTGGATCCGCGCACCGGCGTCGCGGGCGAGCAGCGCGTCGCGGGCGACGATCGACTCCTCGGCGGCGCGCGGCCAGCCGGCCAGCCCGAGGCGCGCGGCGGTGGGACCGTCGTGCGCGACCGCGCCGACGGTCAGCCGCGGATCCTCGCTGTGCTGGGAGATCAGCACGCCGAGGCCGCGCGAATACTCCAGCGCCCGCTTCATGATGACCGGGTCGTGGACGCACTTGCCGTCGTCGCTGAAGAGCTTCACCTTCGCGACGCCGTCGGCCATCATGCCCATCTCGGCGAGCTGGGTGCCTTCGAGTCCGACGGTCACCGCGCCGACCGGGTGGACGTCGCACAGGCCGACGTCCTGGCCGATCCGCCAGACCAGGTCGGTGATCGCGGCGTTGTCGGCGACCGGGCTCGTGTTGGCCATCGCGAAGATCGCGGTGTAGCCGCCCTTGGCCGCGGCGGCCGAGCCGGTCGCGATGGTCTCGGTGTCCTCGCGGCCGGGTTCGCGGACGTGCGTGTGCAGGTCGACGAAACCGGGCAGCAGGACGTGTCCGCCGCCGTCGACGGTCCCGGCGCCCTCGGGTGCGGTCAGCGTGCCGGCCGGGCCGATCCCGGTGATGACGCCGTCGGTGACCGCGACGTCGACCGGGTCACCTTCGCCGTACGGGCGAACGTTGGTGATGAGGACATTGCCGTGGGCCGCCACTAGTGGACCCCTCCTGCCTGGTGATGAACGGGGGTGTCGCCCGCGGCCTCGTGCGCGTCGCTGGCGAGGAGCCGGAACAGCACGGCCATGCGGACGTGCACCCCGGCGCGGACCTGGTCGAGCACCACCGACTGGGGAGCGTCGGCGACGTCGAACCCGATCTCCATGCCGCGCAGCATGGGACCGGGGTGGAGCACCTTCGCGTGCTCGGGAAGCAGGGCGAGCCGGGTGTCGTTCAGGCCGTAGCGGACCGAGAACTCGCGGGCGCTCGGGAAGAAGCCGCCGTTCATCCGCTCGGCCTGCACGCGCAGCATCATCACCGCGTCGGCGGCCGGCAGTTCTGCGTCGAGCTCGGTGCTCACCCGTACCGGCCAGGTCTCGACGCCGGTGGGCAGCAGGGTCGGCGGGGCGACGAGCACCACGTCGGCGCCGAGGGTCGACAGCAGTTGGGCGTTGGAGCGGGCCACCCGGGAATGCAGGATGTCGCCGACGATCGCGATCCGCCGGCCGTCGAGCGAGCCGAACTGCGAGCGCAGGGTGTAGGCGTCGAGCAGTGCCTGGGTCGGATGTTCGTGGGTGCCGTCGCCCGCGTTGATCACCGCGGGTCCGGTGGTCGGGAGGCCGAGGATGTCGGAGCCGTCGTTGGTCCAGCGGGCGATCTGCGCGGCCGCGCCGGACGCGGGGTGGCGGACGATCAGCGCGTCCGCGCCCGCGGCCCGGAGGGTCTTCGCGGTGTCGCGGAGGGATTCGCCCTTGCTGACCGACGAGCTCGACGCGCTCACGTTGATCACGTCGGCGCTCATCCACTTGCCCGCCACCTCGAACGACACCCGGGTGCGGGTGGAGTTCTCGAAGAACACGGTCATCACGGTGCGCCCGCGCAGCGTCGGCAGCTTGCGGACCTCGCGGCCGGCGAGCGCCTGCTCGAAGCGGGCGGCCTCGTCGAGGATCTCGACGGCGTCGTCGCGGCTCAGGTCCGCGGTCGAGAGCAGATGCTTCATCGGTCCTCCCCCGGGGTGCGCAGCACCACTTCGTCCACGCCGTCGTCCTCGGCGAGATGCACCTCCACGTCCTCGTCGCGCGAGGTGGGGATGTTCTTGCCGACGTAGTCGGCGCGCAGCGGGAGCTCCCGATGACCGCGGTCGACCAGTACCGCCAGCTGTACGGCGGCCGGGCGGCCCAGGTCGCGGAGGGCGTCGAGGGCGGCGCGCACGGTGCGCCCGGAGAACAGGACGTCGTCGACCAGGAT
Source organism: Gordonia sp. PP30 (assembly GCF_023100845.1). Lineage (NCBI taxonomy): Bacteria > Bacillati > Actinomycetota > Actinomycetes > Mycobacteriales > Gordoniaceae > Gordonia > Gordonia sp. PP30. The sequence goes on from NZ_CP095864.1 coordinate 2,286,311, forward strand.
CACCAGCGCCCCGTCGACACCGCCGGTGGGGACCAGCGTCCGTTCGAGGGGGCGGTGCGGCTTGTCGCGCAGATCGTCGCGGTAGAGCGTGATGTCGAGGTAGCCGGTGGGCACCTCGACGCCGCTGAACTCGGCGATCTTGGCGGCCAGCCGCCGGGCCAGAGACGTGCCGCGGGTCGGGATTCCGATGATCACCACCGGGCCGGCCTGATCGGAGTCCAGAGCGGTCTTCTCGATCACCTGATGCGCCATGCGCGCAATGGTGCGACCCACATCGGACGTGCTCAGCAGCGTCCGGGAATGCATCGGTGCGGAATCTTGCGACACCTTGCGACCGACCTCCTTCTCCGCCTCACGGGACGGATCGTTAAAGGATTTGCCGGAAGCGACTCTACTCCCCCGCGTCGCCGCCGCGAATTTGGGCCGCGCGCACCTGCGGGGCCAGCGCCGCGATCCGGTCCAGGACGCCGTTGACGAAGGCCGGCGAGTCGTCGGTGGACAGCTCGGTGGCGAGCTTGACGGCCTCGGTGATGACCACCTTGACGTCGATGTCCGGCGCGTACAGCAGCTCCCAGGTCGCCAGGCGCAGGATGGCCCGGTCGACGGCCGGGAGCCGCTCGAACTTCCAGTTCTGCAGATGCGAGGCGACCACCGCGTCGACCTGCTCGGCATCGGCGGTGACGCCCTCGACGGCCCGGACCACGTAGCCGGTCATCTCGCCGACCGCGTCGTGGGTGTCGAAGACCTCGCGACGCTCGGCGATCAGGTCGGTCGCCGGAACGCCCTTGGCCTCGGCCTCGAACAGCATGTCGACGGCCCGGCGCCGCTGGCGATGGCGGCCGCGCGGCTCCGGGTTGCGCCGATCAGCTGTTGACACGGCCGAGGTAGCTTCCGTCGCGCGAGTCGATCTTCAGCTTGTCACCGGTGTTGATGAACAGCGGGACCGCCACCTCGGCGCCGGTCTCCAGCGTGGCCGGCTTGGTGCCGCCGGTGGAGCGGTCGCCCTGCAGGCCCGGATCGGTCTGGGCGACGATGAGCTCGACGGTCACCGGGAGCTCGACGAACAGCGGCTCGCCCTCGTGGGTGGCGACCTGGACGCTCATGTTCTCCAGCAGGAAGCGGGCGCCGTCGCCCATGGTCTCAGGGGAGATCGAGATCTGCTCGAAGGTCTCGCCGTCCATGAACACGAAGTCCGACCCGTCGTTGTACAGGTAGGTCATGTCGCGGCGGTCGACGGTGGCGGTCTCCACCTTGACGCCGGCGTTGAAGGTCTTGTCGACGTTCTTGCCGGACAGCACGTTCTTGATCTTGGTGCGCACGAAGGCGGGGCCCTTGCCCGGCTTGACGTGCTGGAACTCCAGGATCTGCCACAGCTGGTTGTCGATCTTCAGCACGAGGCCGTTCTTGAAATCGGCGGTCGTCGCCATGAGGGGTCTCCTTATAAGTCTTGTCTGTCGTGCGCTACAGCACGCGCAGCTCGCGTGGCGTGTGAGTCAGCGACCGCGAACCGGATTCGGTGACCACCAGGGTGTCCTCGATCCGCACCCCGCCGCGGCCGGGCAGATAGATGCCCGGCTCGACGGTGACGATCGCGCCTCGAAGAAGTGTACCGGTCGCGGTGGCGCCGATCCCCGGCGCTTCGTGGATCCGCAGGCCCACACCGTGTCCGAGGCCGTGCACGTAGAACTCGCCGTATCCGGCGTCGGCGATCACCTGGCGAGCGGTGGCGTCCACCGCGCGCAGGTCGGCGCCGGGGGTCAGCGCCCGCGTTCCGGCCTCCTGCGCGACACGCACGATCTCGTGGATCTCCCGCTGCCACGGTGCCGGTTCGCCCAGGACCACGGTGCGGGTGGTGTCCGAGTGGTAGCCGTCGACCATCGCCCCGAAATCGATCTTCACCAGGTCCGACGTCGCCAGCACCGCGTCGGTCGGCCGGTGATGCGGGACCGCCGAGTGCGCCCCGGCGGCCACGATGGTCTCGAAGGCGATGCCCGACGCGCCGCGCTCGTACATCTCCCATTCCAGGTCGCGCGCCACCTGTCGTTCGGTGCGGCCCGGGGCGATCGCGCCGCGCTCGATCAGCGCCGTCAGCGCGGCGTCGGCCACCGCGCACGCCCGCGTGACCAAGGCCACCTCGCCGTCGTCCTTCACCTCGCGCAACTCCTCGACCACGCCGCGGAGGGGAACCAGCGTGGCGCCGTCGCCGCCGGGTTCCTCGCGCAGGGTCTGGAACTGGGCGACGGTGACCGCGTCGGCCTCGATGCCGACACGCGCGCCGGCCGCCTCGGCGACGAGCGCGGCGAGCGTGTCGCGGGCGATCACCGCCGTCACATCCGGCGTCTGGGCCGCGACCTGAGCGGTGTAGCGGCCGTCGGTGGCGATCCGGTCACCGGTGCCGCCGCCATCGGCCCGGATCAGGACGGCGCCGTTGCTGCCGGTGAAACCGGTCAGATAGCGCACGTTCACCAGGTCGCTGACGACCAGGGCGTCGGCGCCGCGGCGGGTCAGGCCGGCGGCGACGGCGGCGCGTCGTGCGGCGTAGGCGGGGGCGGGGGCGGACACGGGGACGGATTCTCCAGACACAGGCATGCCAAGATTGTTGTACAGGTCTCAGGCCGGTACGGTATCGACATGGACTCGTGGCTACTGCGCGGTATCATCATGTCGGTCATCAACATCGCGGCCCGCATCTTGCTGGGTTTCGCGGTGATCGCGTGGCCCATTCAGTCCCCGATCTACCGGGCCATCGCCATCGCCGCGATCGTGCTGATCGCGGTGATCTGGGGCGGATACGACGGTATCAAGGATGCGCGCGCCCATCCGGACCCCGACGACTACGACGACCTCACCATGCGCTGGCTGAAGGCGGGCTTCCTGGCCGGCTGGACGTCGTGCCTGATCTGCTGGATCCTCGGCACCTACTGGCTCGACGGCATCGGCCAGGCGTCGTTCTGGATCGAGATGATCGCCGGAACGTCGTTCATCACGCTGCTGGTGTACGTGCCCGCCTTCTTCGGCGTCAGCGCCGGCCGCTTCCTGGTCCGCCGCGAGCAGCGCAAGGGCGAGGACACCGACTGGTCGCACCACGAACTGCACACCCAGCCGACCGAGGTCGTGCAGACCGGCGCCTGAGCCGTCATTCTTTCACCGAAGGCCCGGCCCCCTTCACGGGGACCGGGCCTTCGGGCATCCGAGCACCGGCCCGGGGTCCAGAACGGCGGTCAGACCAGTGTGACGTCGTCGAAGTAGTCGCTGTGCCCCAGTACGTCCGATGACACATCGTGATCGACGATGTTCGCGAAGCTCGATCCGAAACCCTTGGCGCCCACCGCCTCACTACCGAGCATCGCGCCCTTGTAGAGGTACTTGAGGACCTTGTCGTTGGTGGAGTGATAGTTGTGCACCTCCCCGGTCACGGCGCGTCCGAGCCTGCCCCAGTCGCCGCCACGGCCCCGTGCCGCCCCGACCAGGTGTACCGCTGCGACCGCAGGCGCAGCGGGGTCGGTCCCCATCGACTCAGCGGCGGTGATCATCACCCGGCCGCCCAGACTGTGACCGACGAGGATGACCTCGTCGGTCTCCGTGCGCGCCAGGATTCCAGCGAGTGCGGCGCCGGCCTTGTCCGCGCGGACCGTCGCCGAATGCCAAGGATTCTTCGCGAGTCCGGCGCCCGCCATCGCCCAGCCGATCGGACCGAGGGCCGCGGCTGCCGCCTTGTGCGCCATCGCCCCACCGACTCCGGCGAAGGCTGCTCCCTGCTGTATGCCCATGTTCGCGAAGACGTACTTGGCGATACTCTCCTTCTCCTTGGACCCCCAGTGCAGGAGATACACCGGTGAATCGGGGTACCGGGCCTCGACCATGTCGACGGCCGTGTCCCAGTCCTGAGCGTTCTGGGTGAGGAATCCTCGCGCGATCACCACCGGCGTACCGTTCCCGGCACGGAACTTCTGGATGCCGAACGACTGGTCATCACTCACGTAGGCATTGATCAGGCTCGCACCGAAGGCGGTCCCGAGCGCCGCACCCGCGGCCGTGATCACTGCCGTGCCACCCGCCATGCCGAACGCGATACCGCCGGATCCGATCGCTCCACCCCCGAGAGTCGCCAATCCCCAGCTCGTCGCCACCGCCCCGGAATAGCCGCCGAAGGTCACGCCGACCAGACCGCCGAGCGCAGGAGCCGCCGCGTAGGCGGCAGGGCCGAGCACGGCGCCGCCGAGAAGGCCGAAGCCGGCGAGCCGCGAGTGCCTCGCGAGGTTGGCGCTGTCGTACTTCAGGATGTCCCGGTAGCGATGCGGTGCCGAGATCTTGTCCGCGGCCCGCGCGAAGCTCGGAAGTTCGTGCCGATGCTCCGCGCAATACTTGGGCAGCCTGACGGAGCCGGGACCGCGGACGGCCATATGCGCACATCCCGGAGCCGGGCAGACTCGGGTCGGCGTCCCGCACTTCGCGCACAGGTATGTCGGCAGACGGCGACGGACGGCGACCTTCCGGTGAGTCGTCTTGGCGAAGCACCCCGAACACCACCGAGCGAGCACGACTTCGGTGGTCAGCCGGTCGACGAAGCCCGAGATCTCCCTGGCAATCTCCTCGTGCACTCCGGCCTGCGCCAACTGACTCTTCTCGTCGTCCGGTTCCGCCGCTTCGAGCGCAGCGATCGAGTGTTTGGCATACGCCCAGGCGTTGTTCACCATCGCGGCGTTCGAGAGCATCTCGTCGTCGCCCTCGATCGCCTCGGCTACCGGACCGGCCAACGGTCCACTCAGCTCCAGTCGCCGGCCCATCGGCGACCGAAGCACGCATGCGACTCGGCCCTCGCCCACCATCGTCACTGACACCGTGGCACTCACTGCCGTCCCTCCGTTCCTGCACACCGTGGTGTGTACAGCACGAGACGACTATAGATCGCGGTTCCGACAGCACCACTGAAAGGCGACGATCTACCTCGCAGGACGGCCCTCGCAGCGCGGCAGCGGGGCACGGGCGTTGCTACGACTCCCGGTCAGCCGAGGAAGACGCCGCCCGGGGACGACTCGCCGGCGACGGCGGAGTACGCCGCGGCGATCAGCGACGGGTCCGGGGCCTCGAGGCGGCCGGGGCGGGCGAGGCCGTCGAGCACGACGAACCGGAGCATGCCGGAGCGGTTCTTCTTGTCGCCGGCCATGTACTTGAGCAGGTCGCCGAGGGCGTCCGGGTCGTAGCCGGTGGGCAGGCCGACCAGCTCCAGCAGGGTGCGGTGGCGGTCGGCGGTGGCGTCGTCGAGGCGGCCGGCGAGCCGGGCCAGCTCGGCGGCGAAGACCATGCCGACGGCCACGGCGGCGCCGTGGCGCCACTTGTACCGCTCACGCCGCTCGAGTGCGTGCCCGAGGGTGTGGCCGTAGTTGAGGATCTCCCGGAGCGACGACTCCTTCAGATCCGCAGAGACGACGTCGGCCTTCACCTGCACGCTGCGGCGGATCAGCTCGGGCAGCACGTCGCCGGCCGGGTCGAGGGCGGCCTGCGGGTCGTTCTCGATGAGGTCGAGGATCACCGGATCGGCGATGAACCCGGTCTTGATCACCTCGGCGAGGCCGGCGACGATCTCGTTGCGTGGCACCGTTTCGAGGGTGCCGAGGTCGATCAGCACGGCGTCCGGCTCGTGGAACGACCCGACCAGGTTCTTGCCGGCGTCGGTGTTGATGCCGGTCTTGCCGCCGACGGCGGCGTCGACCATCGCCAGCAGCGTGGTCGGGACGTGGACGACGCCGATGCCGCGCATCCAGGTGGCCGCGGCGAAGCCGGCGAGGTCCGTGCACGCGCCGCCGCCGAGGCTGACGACCTTGTCGTTGCGCTTCATGCCGATCTGCCCGAACACGTCCCAGAGGTAGGCGGCGACCTGCAGGTCCTTGCCGTCCTCGGCGTCCGGAATCTCGATGCGGTGCGCGTCCAGCCCACGTTCGGTGAGGTATTCGCGGATCTGCTCGGCGGTCTGCTTGAGCGGCGGCTGGTAGACGATCGCGACGTGATCGGCGGTGGCGACGGCCTCGGCCAGGTCGGGCAGCAGGCCGCGGCCGATGATCACGTCGTACGGAGCGGCCGCGCGAACGGCCACCTTCACGGGCTCGGTCATGAACGGTTCTCCTTCGGGAGGCAGGGCGGCGAGGATCTGCTCGACGATCGGGGCGACGGCACCGGACGCGTCGACCGTCTGCGAGGCGACGGCCTCGTAGGCGGCGGTGCGCCCGGCCAGCAGTGCGGCGTAGCGCGCGGCGGGATCCGGGTCGTTCAGGAGCGGACGGTCCGAATGCGCGACGCGCGCGAAGCCGTCGTCGGCACCGATCCGCAGGTAGACGACGTGGTGATCGGCCAGGGCGCCGGCGATGTCGGGCACGGTCACCGAACCGCCACCGAGGGCGACGACCCCGTCGCGGGTCGCCAGCACGTCGAGCACCACCTCACGCTCGAGCGCGCGGAACGCGGCTTCCCCACCGTCGGCGAAGATCTCCGGGATGGTGCGGCCGGCGCGTCGTTCCAGTTCCTCGTCGGTGTCGAGGTACCGGGCGTCGAGCGCGGCGGCCAGCGCCCGCCCGACGGTGGTCTTGCCGGATCCCATGAACCCGGTCAGCACGACCCGCGGCGTCACGGACGCGGCGGCCGGACGTCGATGGTCTCCAGGTAGGCCCGCAGGTTGGCGCCGGTCTCGGTGGCCGAGTCGCCGCCGAACTTCTCCAGCGCGGCCTGCGCGACGACCAGCGCGACCATCGCCTCGGCGACGACGCCGGCGGCGGGCACCGCACAGACATCGCTGCGCTGATGGATGGCGCTGGCGGGCTCGCCGGTGGTCATGTCGACCGTGGCGAGGGCGCGCGGGACCGTGGAGATCGGCTTCATGGCGATGCGGACACGCAGGTCCTCGCCGTTGGTCATGCCGCCCTCGGTGCCGCCGGCACGGTTGGTGGAGCGCAGGACGCCGTCGGGCCCGGGGACCATCTCGTCGTGCGCCTCGCTGCCACGGCGGCGGGCGGTGGCGAAACCGTCGCCCACCTCGACGCCCTTGATGGCCTGGATGCCCATCAGGGCGCCGGCCAGCCGGGCGTCGAGCCGGGTCTCGCCGGAGACGTGCGAACCGAGACCGATCGGGACGCCGGTGGCGATGATCTCGACGACGCCGCCGAGGGTGTCGCCGTCGCGCTTGGCCGCCTCGATCTCGTCGATCATCGAGGTCTCCGCGTCCTTACCGAAGGCGCGGACCGGGCTCTCATCGATGGCCGGCAGGTCGGCGTAGCGCGGCGCGGGGCCGTCGTACGGGTCGCTGGCGCCGATGGAGATGACGTGCGAGAGGACCTCGATGCCGAAGACCTGGCGCAGGAAGTTGCGGGCGACCGTACCGGCGGCGACGCGGGCCGCAGTCTCCCGGGCGCTCGCTCGCTCGAGGACCTGCCGGGCGTCGTCGAACCCGTACTTGAGCATGCCGGAGAAGTCGGCGTGTCCGGGGCGCGGCCGGGTGAGCGGCGCGTTGCGGGCGCCGGACAGTTCGGCGTCGTCGACCGGATCGGCCGACATGACCTTCTCCCACTTGGGCCATTCACTGTTGCCGATCTCGATGGCGATCGGGCTGCCCATGGTGCGGCCGTGCCGGAAGCCGCCGATCAGCGTCAGCTTGTCGGCCTCGAACTTCATCCGCGCACCCCGGCCGTAGCCGAGACGTCGGCGGGCGAGCTGTTCGGCGATGTCGGCCGAGGTGATCTCGACCCCGGCCACCATGCCCTCGATCATCGCGATCAGGGCGGGCCCGTGGGATTCTCCTGCAGTAGTCCAGCGCAACACAAGGAACAATTGTTCCAGAAGCTACGTCCACTGCCCGTACTGGGGCTTCAGGATGGTGTTGACGTCCACCGTCACCCCGCCGACCTGCTGCTGGCCGGGGATCTGGTGGAGGTGCGCGGCCGGGTGGAGGTAGCCCTTCGGCGTCCCCCAGTCGTGCTGCCAGAACCACTGCCCGAGCGCCAGCGACGACGCCCACTGGATGGTCTGCGCGTTGCCGTACACGCCGACCCGCCCCGGACCGATCACCGTGTTCCAGGCGAGCAGATACGGGGCGATCTGGGTGACGAACTGAGTGAGCGTCGGATTGTCGTCGATGGAGACGTAGATCGGGGCACCGGCCGGCCCGCCCGCCGCGGTGTGCAGCTGCGCCCCGCGGGCGGCGTGCTTCAGCCCGGCCGGGTAGCCGCCGAGCCAGTCGGCCGTCGCCTCCTTGCCGTACTGATAGTTGGAGACGACGGTCAGCCCGGCCGCGCGCATCCCCGTCGCCTCCGCGGCGGTCAGCGGCTTGCCGGTCATCCACGACTCGCGCGGATCGGACACGTACCGGATCACCCCGGCGTGCCCGGCCGCGCGGACGGCCTGCGGGGACGGGACGCCGACGGCGTAGTCCAGCAGCGTGCCGAGGGTCGTGCCGGCGGGCAGCGAGGGCGGCAACTCCGACGAGCCCGCGGCGAGGTCGGCGAGGCCATCGGCGCGCGCCGGGCCGGACGGCAGCACGACGGCCGCACCCGCACCCGCGATTCCGGCGGCGCACACGGACAGGAAACGGCGGCGGGACACCCCGCGGGCACTGGCGGACACGAGAAACCTCGACTCGATCGGCGACGACTACCCCGCCCACCCTAGCCTCAAACCCCACCTGTACCTCTAGTCACTCTAGTCACAACTCGGCCACGGTGCTTTCCACCCTCACGCGGCGGCGACTGCCACGACGAGGGTGGCGGCGACCAGGAGCGGCCCGTGCACGACACGCCGTCGCCGCACCAGAGCGCACACCGCCACCGTCAGCACCGCGGCCAGGAGCAGCACGGCCAGGGCCGCGAACGACGACCCCGCGAGCACCCCGCACGACGGCGCCAGCTTCACGTCGCCCCCGCCGCACGATCGGGTGAGGAAGCCCGCCAGGTAGGGCGCGGTCAGCACCAGGGCGGCGAGCGCGGCGGCCGGTGACGACCACGCCTGTAGCGCCGCGATCAGCAGCAGCGGCAGGGTGAGCCGATTCGGCAGGCGGCCGGTGCGGCGGTCACACTCGGCGGCGGCGATCAGGCCCGCGGCGAGCAGCCAGGTGAGCAGCATGACACCAGCGTGGACCGTCGCGCCCGGCGCCGGGCGGCACCGTCCACAGGCCGGTACGAGTGGTACCGGGTTGTCCACAAGTCAGGCGCGCAGGACGGCGGCCATCGCCTCCTTGGGCGCGGGCCGCCCGGTGAACTGCTCGGACTGGCTGTACGCCTGGTTCAGCAGCATGGTGAGCCCGCCGACCACGACTCCCCCGGACTCGGTGACCGCCCGCGCCAGCGGGGTCGGCCACGGGTCGTAGATGACGTCGACCAGGCGCGCGGCACCGCGCAGCGACGCGATCAGCGGCTCCGCGGCGGGGGCCGGCACGGTGGAGACGACGACGTCCGCGCCCGCGACCGATTCGGCGAGCGCCGGACCGTTCTCGAAACCCACCAGACGACACGCCAGACCCAGCCGCCCGGCGAGTTCCACCACGCCCGCGGCGCGCTCCACGCTGCGGGCGACGAGGACGATCCCGGTGAATCCCCAGTCGGCGAGCGCCGCGACCGTCGGCAGGGCCGTCCCGCCGGCGCCCACCACCACCGCGTGCCGCGCGGCCACCGGGACTCCGGCCTCGGCGAGCGCGCCGGTCATCCCGTCGACGTCGGTGCAGTCGGCGCGCCACCGGCCGTCGGGCAGCCGGATCAGGGTGTTGGCCGAGCCGATCAGCTCGGCGCGCGCGGTCCGCTCGTCGGCCACCGCCAGCGCGGCGAACTTGCCCGGCATGGTGACCGAGAAGCCGGTCCACTCCGGTCCGGCGGCGGCCACCCGCGCGGGCAGCTCCTCGGCCGTCGTCTCCAGGGCGTCGTAGGTCCAGCCGTCCAGGCCCAGCGCGGCGAACGCGGCGCGATGCAGGTCCGGCGACCGCGAATGCCCGACCGGCGAGCCGAGCACCGCGGCCTTGCGCGGGCCGCCGTCCATCAGCTGCATCCGGTGGTGATGAACTTGTTCTTGCAGGCGACCTCGGTGTTCTTCTTGTGCTGGGCGAAGGTCTTCGCGAACAGCGTGGTGCCGTCCTTGTCGACGGTCACGAAATAGACCCAGTCACCCACGGCCGGGTGTTCGACGGCGTGCAGCGCCTTCTCGCCGACCGCACCGATCGGCGTCACCGGAAGGCCTTCCTTCTGGTAGGTGTTCCACTCGGTCTTGTCGGTGTAGGTCTCACCGTGCACGTCGATGTTGGTCACCGCCGCGGTGTAGTTGGCGGTGGAGTCCATCTCGAGCTTCTGGCCCTTGTCGAGCCGGTTCAGGATCACCCGGGCCGCCTTGGCGTAGTCGTCGTCGTGCTTCACCTCGCGCTCGATGATGGAGGCGACGACGAGGGCGTCGTACGGCATCAGTCCGGAGTCGTTCTGGCTGGTCAGGCCCCAGCTCTCGAACCGGGTCACGCTCCTGGTGATCAGGCTGCGCAGCAGTTCCTTCGCATCCATCCGGGGATCGATGTCCTCCCACGACCCGGACGCGATCAGGCCCTCGATCCGGCGGTGATCGCCGGTCAGTTTCTGCACGGCCGGTGCCGCCCACGACGGGACGCCGAGGTCGGCCACCGACGACTGCGCCGCGGCGTGCTGCAACTGCTCCACCGTGACGCCGTAGGTCTTGCCGTCGGCCTGGACCGAGGTCGCCTCGGCCAGCATCTCGAAGATGCCCGGCGTGGTCTTCCCGTCGATGCCCTTCTTGGAGTCGAGCTGCAGCCCCTCCGGGATCACCAGGCTGCCGACCCGGTAGGTGTCGTTCTCGTCGGTCAGCATCGATACCGCGGTGGCCGCCGAGATCTTGGTGGGCAGCTTGTAGAAGCCCGCCTTGAGGGAGCGGCTGCCCGCGGCGTCGATGAACGCCCGCTTGCTGCCGACCACGTCGTCGTCGGCGAGGATCTTCCCGATCTCGCGCACCGAGGCCTGTTCCGGGATCTGCACCAGCGTGGGGGAACCGCCCGTGGTGGAGCTGAAGTTCTTGTGCGAGTCGAACACGCCGAGATGTTTGAGGCCGAGCAGACCGACGACGAGCACGACGATCGCCACCGCCAGCACCGCGAACAGCGCCTTGCGGTGCGAACGCCGCTCCGGCATCCCGCCCTCGACGACCGGCAGGTCACCGGTCGGCGGCTCGCCGGATCCACCGGCGGACGGGGCCGGAGCCGGGGCGGTCTCGGCGTGACCGTCGAGGATGTCGAACGATCCGGTCACCGGTGCGGCGTGGGCCGCGGGCGCCGCGACCGGGGCGGTCGGGGCGGCGAGCGCGAACGCCGCGGTGTTCAGCTCGGCCGGGTCGAGCGCCGGGACGTGCGGGTCGGTCGCGGTGAAGTCCGCGGGCGAGCCGGCCCGCGACGACGGCATCGCCGCGGTGTCCGCGTCGGCCACCGGAGCGGGAGCGGCCGGCACGGTCGGCGCCTCCGGAACCGGCGCGGTGACGGGGGCCACCGGCGCGGCCGGTTCCGGCAGCGGAGTCGGCGGCACGGCGGCCCGGTGCCGGACCTGCGGCGGCTCGGCGGACCACGACGGCTCGACGAAGCGCTTCTCGATCGCGGGCGAGGGCACCTCGGCCTGCGCGTACCGGATCTCCAGATACGGGTTGGCCGAGCGTTCCGGCCGCCGGTACTCGACGGTCGGATCGGGCAGGCCGGGATCGGTGCGGACGATCGGGATGCTGCCGGTCGTCGTCGGGTCGCCGGGTGCGCGGCGGCGCCGGTGCCGGGTCCGTGGCTCTTGCTCTTCAGTCACTCGCGCCTCGTCCTTCGCTGCGTCGGGCATCCAGCCATCCTTGAAGAATAGCCACAGCGGCCGCTTGATCGATGACGGCGCGCGCGGCCTTTCCCTTGCGTCCACTTGCGCGCAAGGCACCGGCCGCGGTCACCGTGGTGAGTCGTTCGTCGTGGTAGACGACGGGCACCGGGGCGATCGCCGCCGCCACCTGGCCGCCGAAGTCACGGGCCGCGGCCACCGCCGCGCCCTCGGTGTTGCGCAGCGTGCGGGGCAGGCCCACCACCACCTCGACCACTTCGTATTCGTCGGCCAGCGCGGCGACGCGCCGCACATCGGCGTCGTCGGCGGTGCGCTGGACGGTCTCCACCGGGGTCGCCAGGATCCCGTCGGGATCGCAGCTGGCCACGCCGACGCGGACGCTCCCGACATCGATGCCGAGGCGCCGTCCTCGCGGTGAGATCACGACTCGCCGACGACCTCTCGCACGCGACGCAACGCGGCGTCGATGCCCTCGGCATCGGTGCCGGAGCCCTGCGCCAGGTCCGGCTTGCCGCCGCCGCGGCCGGACACCAGCGGAGCGATCTCCCGGACCAGGTCACCGGCCTTGCGTCCGGCGGCCCGCGCGGCCTCGGTGGTCGCCACCACGAACGGCACCTTGCCGCCGGCCGCCGCGAACAGCACGACCACGGCGTCACGATCGGCGACCTTGCCGCGCAGTTCGGTGGCCAGCGCGCGCAGGCCGTTCGCGTCGACGCCGTCGCCCACCCGGCCGGCCACCACGAGGGTGCCGCCGACGGTCTCGGCGTCGTCGATCAGTCCGCCGACGGCCGCGCGGGCCTGCTCGGCGCGGACGGCGTCGAGCGCCTTCTCGGCGTCCTTGAGCCTGGTCACCAGCTGCTCGACGCGGTCGGGCACCTGCTCGGACGGCACCTTCAGCGAACTCGCGAGGCCGGCCAGCAGGGCGCGTTCCCGCGAGAGGTAGCGGAACGAGTCCATGCCGACGTACGCCTCGACGCGGCGGACACCGGAACCCACCGAACCCTCACCGATCACGGTGACCGGGCCGACCTGCGCCGAACTGCCGACGTGCGTACCACCGCACAGCTCCATCGAGAACGGTCCGCCGATCTCGACCACGCGGACCTCGTCGCCGTAGTTCTCGCCGAACAGCGCCATCGCACCCATCGCCTTGGCCGAGGCGAGATCGGTCTCGAAGGTGTTGACGGTGTAGTTGGCCTCGACGGCCTCGTTGCTGATGCGCTCGATCTCGGTGCGCTGAGCCTCGCTCAGCGGCTCGGACGAGTGGAAGTCGAACCGCAGGTAGCCGGGCCGGTTCAGCGATCCCGCCTGCGTCGCGGTGGGTCCGAGGACCTCGCGCAGCGCGGCATGCACCAGATGCGTGCCGGAGTGGCCCTGCGTGGCACCGTGCCGCCAGGACGGATCGACGGCCGCGAGCACCTCGTCGCCCTCGACGATCTCGCCCTCCTGGACCGTGACGCGGTGCAGCCAGACCAGCTTGGACAGCTTCTGCACGTCGGTCACGGTCAGCCGGGCGCCCGACGAGGTGGTGATGGTGCCGGTGTCGGCCATCTGACCGCCGGACTCGGCGTACAGCGGCGACCGGTCCAGGATCAGTTCCAGCTCCGTGCCCGGCGTCGCCGAGACCACCCGCTCGCCGCCGGCGACCATGCCGATCACGCGCGCCTGGGACACCAGCTCATCGAAGCCGGTGAACTCGGTCGGCCCCCGATCCAGGAACTCGCGGTACACCGAGAGATCGGCGTGCCCGGACTTGCGGGCGGTGGCATCGGCCTTGGCGCGGGTGCGCTGGGCCGCCATCAGCTCGGCGAAGCCCTCGCGGTCCACCTCGAGGCCCGCCTCGGACGCCATCTCCAGCGTGAGATCGATCGGGAAACCGTACGTGTCGTGCAGGACGAAGGCATCGTCACCGCTGATCCGGCTGCGGCCGGACTTCTTGGTCGACGCCGCGGCGTCGGCGAAGAGCTTGGAACCGGAGGCCAGGGTCTTGCCGAACGACGACTCCTCGGCGACCGCGACGGTCAGGATGTGCTCGCGCTGCTCGGCCAGCTCCGGGTACGACGGGCTCATCAGCTCGATCACCCGCTCGACGATGCGGCCCATCGTGGGCTCGCTCGCGCCGAGCAGGCGCATGGACCGCACCACGCGTCGAAGCAGCCGCCGGAGCACGTAGCCGCGGCCGTCGTTGCCGGGCACCACACCGTCGCCGATCAGCATGACGGCGGTACGCGAATGGTCGGCGATCACCCGGAAGCGGACGTCGTCCTCGTGATCGCCGGTACCGTAGCCGCGGCCGGTCAGCTCCGACGCCAGGTCGATCACCGGCTTGAGCAGGTCGGTCTCGTAGACGTTGTCGACGCCTTGCAGCAGGCAGGCGACGCGTTCGATGCCCATGCCGGTGTCGATGTTCTTCTTCGGCAGCGGGCCGAGGATCTCGTAGCCCTCCTTGCCGCCGCCCTCACCGCGGATGTTCTGCATGAACACGAGATTCCAGATCTCGATGTAGCGGTCCTCGTCGGCCTCCGGGCCGCCCTCGATGCCGTACTCCGGGCCGCGGTCGTAGAAGATCTCCGAGCACGGGCCGCACGGGCCGGGCACGCCCATCGACCAGTAGTTGTCCTTGAGTCCGCGGCGCTGGATACGCTCGGCCGGGACGCCGATCACGTCGCGCCAGATGGCCTCGGCCTCGTCGTCGTCGAGGTAGACCGTCGGCCAGAGCTTCTGCGGGTCGATGCCGTAGCCGCCCTCGTCGACCGGGTCGGTCAGCAGCGACCAGGCGAATTCGATGGCCTCGCGCTTGAAGTAGTCGCCGAAGCTGAAATTGCCCGCCATCTGGAAGAAGGTGTTGTGGCGGGTGGTGATGCCCACCTCTTCGATGTCGAGGGTGCGCACGCACTTCTGCACGCTGGTGGCGCGGGCGAACGGTGGCGTCTGGTCGCCGAGGAAGTAGGGCTTGAACGGCACCATCCCGGCGTTCACGAACAGCAGGTTCGGATCGTCGAGGATCAGCGAGGCGCTGGGCACCTCGGTATGTCCGGCCCGGATGAAGTGATCCAGGAAGCGCTTCCGGATTTCATGCGTCTGCACTGCGGTGTCGTCCTCAGAATGTCGGCTGGTACGGCTGTTGCGACTCTCCAGCCTACCGTCGTCTCTGTCAGACTCGACCCATGGGACCCGAACACCGCTACGCGCTGACCGCCACCTGGCTCGGGAATCGCGGATCCGGCACCTCCGGCTACCGCGACTACGACCGCACCGTGCGCCTGGAGTCGGCCGGCCGGCTGGACCTGGTCGTCTCGGCGGACCCGTCGTTCCGCGGCGACGCCGGGCGCTGGAACCCGGAGGACATGCTGCTGGCCGCCCTGGCCGAGTGCCACCTGCTCTCCTACCTCCACGCCTGCGTGGCTCGCGGGGTGGTGGTGACCTCGTACACCGACGACGCGACGGCGGTGATGCGCACCGAGGGCAACGGCGGCCGGTTCACCTCCGCGACGCTGCGGCCACGGGTCGTCGTCGCCGAGGAGTCGATGATCGACGACGCCCTCGCCGCCCACGACGACGCGCACGAATGGTGCTTCATCGCGAATTCGGTGAACTTCCCGGTTCACCATTCGGCGACGGTCACCGCTTCGCCGGCCCCTTCGTGATTCTGCGCACGATGCTGCGCAGACGCGTCACTCGCGGCCCGAGTTCACGCTCGAAGCCGTGCTCGCTGGGGTGGTAGTAGTCCCGGCCGACCAGCGGATCCGGTGGATACTGCTGGGCGACGACCCCGCCCGGATACTCGTGCGGGTACCGGTAGCCGACGGCGCTGCCCAGCGCTTCGGCACCGGCGTAGTGGCCGTCCCGCAGGTGCGGCGGCACGTTTCCGATGCGCCCGGCCGAGACATCGGCCATCGACTCGCTCATCGCCTTCACCACGCCCGCGGACTTGGGCGCGGTCGCCAGGTGAATGGTGGCCTGGGTCAGAGCGAGCCGGGCCTCGGGCATGCCGACCAGCTGCACCACCTGCGCGGCGGCCACCGCGGACTGCAGCGCGGTCGGGTCGGCCATCCCGATGTCCTCGCTGGCGTGGATCATCAGGCGCCGCGCGATGAACCGCGGGTCCTCCCCCGCCGCGATCATCCGCGCCAGATAGTGCAGCGCCGCGTCGACGTCGGACCCGCGGATCGACTTGATGAACGCGCTGATCACGTCGTAGTGCTGGTCGCCGTCGCGGTCGTACCGGACGGCGGCGCGGTCGATCGCCGCCTCGACGTCGGACACCTCGATGGTCAGCACCCGGTGCTCGGCGCCGTCGGCGCCGTCGGAGTCCACGCCGGCGTCGCGGACGACGCCGTCGGCGGTGGCCTCCAGCGCGGTGAGGGCGCGGCGCGCATCGCCGCCGGCCACCGCGATCAGGTGGTCGAGCGCCTCGTCGGTCAGCTCGACGCCGCCGGCCAGCCCGCGCGGGCTGGCGATGGCCCGGGCCACGACGGCGGCGATGTCGTCGTCGGTCAGCGAGCGCAGTTGCAGCACCAGCGACCGTGACAGCAGCGGGGCGACCACCGAGAACGACGGGTTCTCGGTGGTGGCGGCCACCAGCAGCACGATGCGGTTCTCCACGGCGTCGAGCAGCGCGTCCTGCTGTGTCTTGGAGAAGCGGTGGACCTCGTCGATGAACAGCACCGTCTGTTCGCCGTGGGCCAGGCGGCGGCGGGCGAGGTCGATCACCGTCCGCACTTCCTTGACCCCGGCCGACAGCGCGGAGAGCGCCTCGAACCGGCCGCCGGTGGCGCGGCTGATCAGCGATGCCATCGTGGTCTTGCCGGTGCCGGGCGGGCCGTAGAGCAGCACGGACGACGCCCCCGAGCCCTCGATCAGCCGGCGCAGCGGTGCGCGTTCGCCGAGCAGATGCTGCTGGCCGACGATCTCCTCGAGTGTCTCCGGCCGCATCCGGACGGCGAGCGGGGCCTGCGGGCGGCGCGCCCCGGCGGGCGTGGCCGGTCCCCCGCCGGCGGCCGGCCGCGGCGGGTCGGCCGGATCCGCGAAGAGCCCAGGATCGTCGGTCATCGGGTGGTCACTCGAACCAGAACAGGCGCAACGCGCGTTCCATCTCGTCGGCGGCGCCGGCCAGTTCGGTGTCGCCGGCCCGCCGGGCGGCGTCGCCGAGGTCGGCCCACCGGGTCAGCACCACCCGCGCATCGGTCGTGTGCAGCGCCCAGTCGTGCCCGCGGCGGCCGCCGCCCACCATCCAGTGCGTCGACAGCCACACCCACAGGGTGCGGGCGACCAGGAGACGCCGGGTGAACTCGCCGTCCCGGTGCGCGACCGGCCACAGCGCCTCCACTTCCGACCGCCACGCGTCGACCAGGCGCTTCTCCAGGTCCGCGCGGCGGCCGAGGGCCACCTCCGACAGCCGGGCCGGGAAGGTCGCGAGTGCGTAGGCGACGTCGAGCGTGCCGTCGCGGAAGGCGCCGAACTCGTAGTCCATGAACTGGACGCCGTCCTCGTTGATCAGGATGTTCTCCGGGCCGACGTCCGACGGGCTGAACGCCCGCAGGTCGCCGCCGGTGAACAGCCGGCAGCCCTCCCGCAGGTCCGCGGCCAGCCGGTCCGACAGCGGGATGCCGAGGCGCTGCACCAGGGCGGGCGCCCCCTCCCGGCAGTCTCGGGCCTGCGCGGCGACCTCGTCGGCGCCCCGCTCGGCGCTGCCGGCGACCGTCCGGCGCAGTAGCGCCCGGAAGTCGTCCTCGCCGCCGACGGTCGCCGCGTGCATCCGGCCGAGTGCCTGGCCCCAGGCGCTCAGCCCGCGGGCCGCGGTGTCGGCGTCCTCGCCCAGCACCTCGATCATGCTGCGGCCGTGTCCGAGGTCGGTCAGCACCAGCATCCGGGCGTCGGTGTCCGAGGCGAGCAGCTGTGGTCCCGGGCGGGACCGCGTCGGCAGGGCCGTGGCGTAGCGGTAGGCGGCCACCTCGCGCAGGAAGGGGGCGATCGGCGCGCCGTCGTCGAGCACCTTGATCACCACGGTCCGGCCGGTGGCCAGCGGATTGTCACCCAGCCGGGAGCGGACGACGGTGCTGCGCCCGGTGCCGCCGAGGTCTTCCGGGTCGGTCAGGGTGACCGACGAACCGGCCCGCCGCGTGAGCAGGGCCTCCCCGGTCGCCAGCGCATCGGCGAGCAGCGCCTCCCCGGCCACGGTCATCGGTTCGCGGTGTCGTCGGCCTTCTGCGCGGTCACCGGCGGCTTCGGCGTGGCGTCGATCCCCGACTCCTTGCGCTGCTGCGGTGTGATCGGTGCCGGCGCGTCGGTCAGCGGGTCCACGCCGCCACCCGACTTCGGGAAGGCGATGACCTCGCGGATCGACGGCTCACCGGCCAGCAGCGCGGTGATCCGGTCCCAGCCGAAGGCGATGCCGCCGTGCGGCGGTGCGCCGAAGGCGAAGGCGTCGAGCAGGAAGCCGAACTTCTCCTGCGCCTCGTCGTGGGAGATGCCCATGATCTCGAAAACGCGTTCCTGCACGTCACGGCGGTGGATACGGATCGAGCCGCCGCCGATCTCGTTGCCGTTGCAGACGATGTCGTAGGCGTAGGCCAGCGCCGCGCCCGGGTTCTCCTCGAGGGTGTCGAGCGACTCCGGCTTGGGCGAGGTGAAGGCGTGGTGCACGGCCGTCCAGGCGCCCGAGCCGACGGCGACGTCACCGGACGCGGTGGCATCGTCGGCGGGCTCGAAGAGCGGCGCGTCGACGACCCAGGTGAACGCCCAGTCGCCGTCCTTGCGGAGTCCGAGCTTGTCGGCGATCTCGTTGCGGGCAGCGCCGAGCAGCGCGCGCATCGGCTTCACCGGGCCGGCGGCGAAGAAGATGCAGTCACCCGGCTGCGCGCCGACGTGGGCGGCGAGGCCCTCCCGCTCGGCGTCGGACAGGTTCTTGGCGACCGGGCCGGTGAGGCTGCCGTCCTCCTGGACCAGCACGTAGGCCAGCCCCTTGGCACCGCGCTGCTTGGCCCATTCCTGCCAGGCGTCGAGCTGGCGGCGCGGCTGCGCGGCGCCGCCCGGCATCACCACGGCGCCGACGTACGGCGCGCGGAAGACGCGGAACGGCGTGTCCGCGAAGTAGAGGGTGCACTCGACCAGCTCGAGGCCGAAGCGCAGGTCGGGCTTGTCGGTGCCGTAGCGCGCCATCGCGTCCGCGTAGGTGATCCGCGGGATCGGGGTGGTGATCTGGTAGCCGATCAGCTGCCACAGGGCCACCAGGATCTGCTCGGCGAGCGCGATCACGTCGTCCTCGTCGACGAAGCTCATCTCGACGTCGAGCTGGGTGAACTCCGGCTGCCGGTCGGCGCGGAAGTCCTCGTCCCGGTAGCAGCGGGCGATCTGGTAGTAGCGCTCCATTCCGGCCACCATCAGCAGCTGCTTGAACAGCTGCGGGCTCTGCGGCAGGGCGTAGAAGGTGCCGGGCTGCAGGCGGGCGGGCACCAGGAAGTCGCGGGCGCCCTCCGGGGTGGAGCGGGTCAGCGTCGGCGTCTCGATCTCGAGGAAGTCGTTGGCGGCCAGCACCTCGCGCGCCGCGGCGTTGGCCTTCGAGCGCAGGCGGATGGCGTTGGCCGGATCCTCGCGCCGCAGGTCCAGGTAGCGGTAGCGCAGGCGCGCCTCCTCGCCCGGGTGCTCGTCGAGCTGGAACGGCAGCGGCGCCGACTCGTTGAGCACGACCAGTTCGCCGGCGTTGATCTCGATCGCGCCGGAGGCGAGGTTCGGGTTCTCGCTCCCCTCGGGACGGACTTCGACGGTGCCGGTCACCTGGATGCAGTACTCGGCGCGCAGCCGGTGCGCGGCCTCGGCCACCTGCTCGTCGCGGAAGACCACCTGCACGAGGCCGGAGGAGTCACGCAGATCGATGAAGACCACCCCTCCGTGATCGCGGCGGCGGGCCACCCATCCGGCGACGGTGACGGTCTGGCTGGCGTTCTCACGACGGAGAGACCCGGCGAGGTGGGTGCGAAGCACTGAGGTCCTTTCAGCGGCGGGTAAAGGGCGAACTTGCTCGATCTTCCATGGTAGAGGCCGCCCCCGACACGCGGTATCCGGCCCATCGGACACCGCACCGCATGTCATCATGAGCGCGTGACTTTTCAGGGCAGCGGCGGACTCGACACCAGCGGTATCTCGGCCGGCGGATCCGGCGGGGGCGGCGGCTTCGGCGGCGGCAAGATCGCGCTCGGCGGCGGGGTGGGCCTCATCGTGGCCATCGTGGCGGTGCTGTTCGGGATCAATCCGGGCGACATCCTCGGCGGCGACAGCAGTTCCTCCAACCAGGTCGGGAACATCTCGCAGGGCAGCACCGGCTCGAACGCGGCGTTGCAGCAGCAGATCGACAGCTGCACCATCGAGAAGGCCAATTCCGGCGATGTGTGCCGGATCGTGGCCACCGCCAACAGCCTCAACACGGTGTGGCCGACACTGGTCGACGGCTACACCAAGCCGAAGATGGTGATCTTCTCCGGGCAGGTGAACACCGGTTGCGGCGCCGCGTCGTCGGCCATGGGCCCGTTCTACTGCCCCGCCGACCAGACCGCCTACTTCGATCCGACGTTCTTCGCCGAACTCAAGCGGATGGGCGGGTCCGACGGCGCCGCGGCGCAGGAGTACGTGGTCGCCCACGAGTACGGCCATCACGTCCAGCAGCTCACCGGACTGCTCGCCAAGGGCCAGCGGATGGGCAACGCGGGTTCGGTGCGCACCGAACTGCAGGCCGACTGCTACGCGGGCGTGTGGTTCTACCACGCCCAGCGCGGCTCCGGGAAGGGCTTCATCGAGCCGCTGACCGACGATCAGATCGCCAACGTGATCCAGACGGCCCGGGCCATCGGTGACGACACCATCCAGGGCGCCAACTCCAACCCGGAGGGCTGGACCCACGGCTCGGCCGCCCAGCGTATCCGCTGGTTCAAGGTCGGCTACGCCGACGGCGATCCCCGTAAGTGCGACACCTTCGCCACCAACCAGCTGTAGCCGCCCGGAGACGACGTCGCCGCCCACTCGGACCGAGTGGGCGGCGACGAGACGGACCCCGGGCTACTCGGCGCCGAAGATCGCGACGGTCTTCTGGCGGACCAGGTCCTGGACCTGATGTGCACCGCTCGCGGCCTTCTTGGCCTCCTCGACGGCCTCACCGATCAGCGTGGCCTGCTTGATCGAGACGAGGTGGAACTTGTGGTGCTTCTTGAACTTGTGGGTGACGTTGCCCGACAGGCCGTGCTCCACCTCGAGATCGCTGATCAGATCGAGCCGGGCCTCGCCCGAGCCCTCGCTGAAGTCGAGTTCCGGCAGGTCCACCCACACGGTGTTCGGGCGCGTGGTCGACTCGAAGTAGTAGCGCTTGGCGGTGTGGTCGGACACCGTCTGCCACAGCGTCTGGGAGGCGTCCGGCTTGCCCGGCTCCGGGTTGCGGAAGGGCTGCGCGGCATTGCGGATGATGCTGAACATCGAGGCGATGGCGGTCAGCTTCGACGCCGGCTCCGGCTGGTGCTTGACGTAGTAGAGCGCCCGGGCGAAGCGGTCGCGCGCATCGCAGGTGCCGGGCAGCGGGGCGTCGCCGCCGAGGCCCTCGTACTGCTTCACCAGTTCGAGCTGCTGGTCGTACGCGGGCGAGTTGGTCATCACCCAGTAGTCGCGGCTGTGGTGGACGTTCAGCTTGCCGTCGATGTACTCGAAGATCGCCGAATCGCCGACCGCGTCGCCGAGCGCGAGGTGGAGCGCCGGGTGGCTGCCGCCGGTCGGGTCGGCCATCGGGATCACCTGCGGATTGTTCGCCTCGGTCCACTCGACCGCCTCGGCGACGGTGGCGAAGTTGTCGAGGTAGTACTGCATCCACACCGACATCGCGAGCTGCGGCCGCGTCGGGTCGGGATCGCCGTATTCGGACTCGGCGAGCCAGAGGACATGGCCGGTGAGGCCCTCCTCGTTCATGCCGTCGGCCGACACGATGTCGAAGACGCCGGCCACGACGCTGCCGTACTTCGCCGTCCACGTGAGCGCGCCGTTCACCCGGTCGTCACGCTTGATGCCCCGCGGGAGTTTCCAGAGATTGGTCCGCAGATCCATGTGGAAATCCATATTGCGGCCGGTGATGACCGATCCGCCGGCTTCGGGCCAGAGCACACGAGTGCACATGTAAGCGCCTGCTTTCGCTGTCGTGAAAGGAAATGAGTGGTGATGCGAGCGCCTCCATAATCACCGAACGAATCGGCTCGCGCAATGGGAACTCCGCATGTCACCGGATATAATGAATTGCGTATAGATGCACGTATACCACGTGCCATACTCAGGCCAGCAGACCGGCGATCTCGTCGACGACGCCGTCGAGCGCGACCTTGCGCTGCTCCCCGTTCGACAGGTCTTTGATCTCGATGGTCCGCTCCGCCAGCTCGTTCTCGCCCAGCACCAGCGCGAGCCGCGCACCGGAACGATCGGCCGCCTTCATGGCACCCTTCAGGCCGCGGTCGCCGTAGGCCAGGTCGACGCGGACACCGCGCTCACGCAGCCGGCCGGCGAGCGCGACGAGCTCGTCCTTGGCGGCCGCGCCCAGCGGGACGCCGAAGACCTGCACGCGGCCCTGCCCGGCGACCGAGACGTTCTCCGCGCCGAGCGCCAGGACCGTGCGGTCCACACCGATACCGAAGCCGATGCCGGACAGATCCTGTTTGCCGCCGATCTGCTTCATGAGGCCGTCGTAGCGGCCACCGCCACCGATCCCCGATTGCGCGCCGAGACCGTCGTGCACGAATTCGAAGGTGGTCTTGGTGTAGTAGTCCAGGCCGCGGACCAGCCGCGGATTCAGCTCGTACGACACGCCCAGCCGGTCCAGGTGAGCCCGCACCGACTCGAAATGCTCCCGCGCCGAGTCGCTGAGATGGTCGATCATCAGCGGCGCGCCCGCGGTCATCTCGCGCACTTCCGGACGCTTGTCGTCGAGCACCCGCAGCGGATTGATGCGGGCACGCTCGCGCGTCGCCTCGTCCAGATCCAGCCCGAACAGGAATTCCTGCAGCGCCTCGCGGTACTGCGGGCGGCAGGTGTCGTCGCCCAGCGAGGTGAGCTCCAGCCGGTACCCGGACAGCCCGAGCCGCCGGTAGCCCTCGTCGGCGACGGCGATCACCTCGGCATCGAGCGCGGGGTCGTCGACGCCGATGGCCTCGACGCCCACCTGCTGCAACTGGCGATAGCGGCCCGCCTGCGGTCGCTCGTACCGGAAGAACGGCCCGCTGTAGCAGACCTTGACCGGGAGCTGACCGCGATCGAGACCGTGCTGGATCACCGCGCGCATCACCCCCGCCGTGCCCTCCGGGCGCAGCGTGACCGTGCGGCCGCCCCGGTCGGCGAAGGTGTACATCTCCTTGGAGACCACATCGGTGGATTCGCCGACGCCGCGGGCGAACAGCGCCGTCTCCTCGAAGATCGGCAATTCGATGTGTCCGTACCCGGCGCGATACGCGGCGTCGGTGAGGGCGGTACGAACGGCGAGGAAGTCAGCCGAGGCCGGCGGGTAATAGTCCGGAATCCCCTTGGGTGCGTGGAATTCTCCGCTCACAGTCCGTATCGTCCCTTCTTCTCCCGGCCCGGCAGCTCCTGCAGGAACGGATTGGTGGCGCGTTCGGCGCCGACGGTGGTGGCCGGTCCGTGCCCGGGCAGGACGACGGTGTCGTCGCCCATCGGGAGGATGCGCTCGTCGATCGAGCGCAGCAGCCGGCTGTGGTCGCCGCCGGGCAGATCGGTGCGGCCGATCGAACCGGCGAACAGTACGTCCCCACTGAAGCAGACGACGGACGGCTCCTCCTCGCCGGGTGTCTCGACCGTCAGCAGCACGCTGCCGCGGGTGTGGCCCGGTGCGTGGTCGACTTTCCACCGGATCCCGGCCACCTCGATCTCCTCGCCGTCGGCGAACTCGATCACCTTCTCCGGCTCGCGGAACTCCATCACCCCGATCATCGCGGCCAGGGCCTTGCCCAGGCCCTCGCCGGGGTCGGCGAGCATGCCGCGGTCGTCGGGGTGGATGTAGACGGGGATGGCGTATTCGTCGGCCAGTTCCTGGGCGTTCCACGTGTGGTCCAGATGGCCGTGGGTCAGCAGGATCGCGACCGGGGTGAGGCCGCGTTCGGCGAGCTGGGCGCGGACCTGGGGTGCCGCGTCCTGACCCGGATCGATGACCACCGCCTCGCCCGTCTCCTCGTCGGCGACCAGGTAGCAGTTGGTTTGGAACATCCCCGCGGGGAAACCGGTGATGAGCATGGGTCCCATTCTGTCATTCCGGCCTGCGATAGCATGGGGCGCGCCGTGACTCCCCGCGGCCGGACATCTGGCCACCCGCCGATGACACAGGAGGACCACCGAGCGTGACGACCAACGAGGAGCGCCGCGAAGCCGCCAAGCGCAAGCTGGAACAGCGCCTGGAAGCCGAGCGGCAGCAGGCCCGCAAGCGGCGCAACACCGTCATCGGCATCGTCAGCGTGGTCGTCGTCGCGGTCGCCGCCGTGGGCGGCTACTTCTGGTACCGGGCCTGGGACAACGGCCGCCACACCGAATGCAGCTACGCCGACGCGCCGTTCGACTGGGATGGCGAGATCAAGGCGGTGCAGCAGCAGGTCGATGCCGCCCCGGCCGCACAGAAGGCCCAGGGCAACGCCTACCTGCAGCTCCTCCGCGACGGGCAGAAGAAGCAGCGCACCGCGCCGAAGCCGCCGGGCCGCACGCTCAACACCGGCACCGTCACGATGACGCTGAAGACCAACAAGGGCGACCTCCCACTGAGCCTCGACCGCCACCAGGCGCCCTGCAACGTCAACGCCCTGGTCTCGCTGTCGAAGGACGGCTACTACAACGACACCTCCTGCCACCGGCTGGTCGCCCGCGACACGCTCAGCGTGCTGCAGTGCGGTGATCCCACGCTCACCGGGGCAGGCGGCCCCGGCTGGAGCACCAAGGACGAGCTGCCGACCAAGCTGAAGATGGTCCCGGGCAGCGATCAGATGCAGCAGCTGGGCATGGACGCGACGTACATCTACCCGCGCGGCACCGTGGCGATCGCCAACAAGAACAACGCGCAGCAGGGCATCACGAACACCGGCAGCGCCCAGTTCTTCATCGTGACCAAGGACTCGCAGCTCCCGGCTTCCCTGTCCATCGTCGGCCACGTCGACGACCAGGGCATGAAGGTGGTCGACCAGATCGCCAAGGGCGGCATCGACCCGGGCGTTCTCGGCACCGCTCAGGACGGCAACCCGAAGACCCCGCTGGAGATCAAGACCGTCAGCATCAGCGACTGACCCGGGGCTACGCCGCGGAGGTCACCCGGTAGACGTCGTACACGCCTTCCACGTTGCGCACGACGTTCAGGACGTGCCCGAGATGCTTCGGGTCGCCCATCTCGAAGGTGAACTTGCTGACCGCGACGCGGTCGCGGGCGGTGTGCATGGTGGCCGACAGGATGTTGACGCGTTCGTCGGCCAGCGCCCGGGTGATGTCCGACAGCAGCCGGTGCCGGTCCAGGGCCTCCACCTGGATGGCGACCAGGAACACCGACGACGGGCTCGGCGCCCAGTGCACGGGCAGCAGCCGCTCGGACTGGGCGCGCAGGGCCGCCGCGTTGGTGCAGTCGTCGCGGTGGACGCTGACGCCGCCGCCGCGGGTGACGAAGCCGAGGATCGCGTCGCCGGGCACCGGGGTGCAGCATTTGGCGAGCTTCACCAGGATGTTGTCAACGCCCTCCACCTGGACGCCGCAGTCGGCGCTGGACGGCCGTGAACCCTGCGGCACGGTCGACGGGGTGGACCGCTCGGCGAGCTGCTCCTCGGCGCTCTCCACGCCGCCGAGCATGGTCACCAGCCGGTGCACCACGCGGCCCGCGGTCAGATTGTGCTCGCCGACCGCCGTGTACAGCGCATCGACGTCGGCGTAGCCGAGCTCCTTCGCGAGGGTGGTGACCGATTCGGCGGACAGCAGGCGCTGCAACGGCAGGCCGCCGCGGCGCACCTCCTTGACGATCGCCTCTTTGCCCGCCTCGAGCGCCTCTTCACGGCGTTCCTTGGCGAACCACTGCCGGATCTTGGCCTTGGCGCGCGGCGAGACGACGAAGTTCTGCCAGTCCTTGCTCGGGCCGGCCGTCTCGTCCTTGGAGGTGAAGACCTCCACCACCTCGCCGTTCTCCAGCGGCCGTTCGAGGGCCACCAGGCGGCCGTTCACCCGGGCGCCGATGCAGCGGTGCCCGACCTCGGTGTGCACCGCGTAGGCGAAGTCGACCGGCGTCGAGCCCGTCGGCAGGGTCACGACGTCACCCTTCGGGGTGAAGACGAAGATCTCCTTGACCGCGAGGTCGAACCGGAGCGATTCGAGGAACTCGCCGGGATCGGCGGCCTCCCGCTGCCAGTCGAGGAGCTGGCGCATCCACGCCATGTCGTCCACCTCGGCGACATCGGCGTTCTTGCGCCCCTTACCTTTCCGGCCCTCCTTGTACCGCCAGTGCGCGGCGATGCCGAACTCGGCGGTGCGGTGCATGTCGTGGGTGCGGATCTGCACTTCGAGCGGTTTGCCCTCGGGACCGATGACGGTGGTGTGCAGCGACTGGTACACGCCGAAGCTGGGCTGGGCGATGTAGTCCTTGAAGCGGCCGGCCATCGGATGCCACAGCGAGTGCACCACGCCGACGGCGGCGTAGCAGTCGCGCACCTCGTCGCACAGGATGCGCATGCCGACCAGGTCGTGGATGTCGTCGAAGTCGCGGCCCTTGACGATCATCTTCTGATAAATCGACCAGTAGTGCTTGGGCCGGCCCTCGACGGTCGCGGTGATCCGCGCCCCGGCGAGCGCGTTGTTCAGGTCGCTGCGTACTCGTTCCAGGTAGGTGTCCCGGCTGGGTGCGCGGTCGGCGACCAGCCGCACGATCTCCTCGTACCGTTTCGGGTGCAGGATCGCGAACGACAGGTCTTCGAGTTCCCACTTGACCGTCGCCATGCCCAGCCGGTGCGCCAGGGGCGCGATCACTTCGAGCGTCTCCCGGGCCTTGCGCGCCTGCTTCTCCGGCGGCAGGAACCGCATGGTGCGCATGTTGTGCAGCCGGTCGGCGACCTTGATCACCAGTACGCGCGGGTCGCGGGCCATAGCGATGATCATCTTGCGGATGGTCTCCGCCTCGGCGGCGCTGCCGAGCGCCACCTTGTCGAGCTTGGTGACGCCGTCGACGAGGTGCGCGACCTCGGTCCCGAAGTCGGATTCCAGCTGTTCCAGGGAGTAGCCGGTGTCTTCGACGGTGTCGTGCAGGAGCGCGGCGACCAGGGTGATGGTGTCCATGCCGAGATCGGCGAGGATGGTGGCGACCGCCAGCGGATGGGTGATGTAGGGGTCACCCGACTTGCGGAACTGCCCTTCGTGGTGGGTCGCGGCGACGTCGTACGCCCGCTGTAGGACGGCGACGTCGGCCTTCGGGTAGACCTCGCGGTGCAGCGTGGCGAGCGGTTCCAGGACCGGCTCGATCGGGCTGCGCGGACCGGCCGTGATGCGCCGGGCCAGGCGGGCCCGCACCCGCCGCGAACTCAGGGGCGGCGCACCTGTCTCATCGGGCCGGTGGCTGGTCTCGGCGTCGCTCATGTCACGAGCTTAGTCACGCGGCCGCTCAGTCGTGACAGAGGTTGTGCACACGGACCGACGAGCCGAGTCCGGCACCGATGACCGTCCGCCCGCCGCAGGCCGCGAGCTCCATGATCACCGCGAGATCGGCGACCTCGGCGCGCGCCTGCCGCAGCAGCCGGGCGGCGGCGACCAGCGTGCCGCCGGTGGCCAGCACGTCGTCGACGACGGCCACCCGGCGTCCGGCGAGCGCGATGCCCTCGGCCGGAACCTCGAGCCGCGCGCTGCCGTACTCGAGGTCGTAGTCGACGCCGATCACCGGCGGCGGCAGCTTGCCGCCCTTGCGCACCGCGACCACGCCGACGCCGAGTTCCCGCGCGACCGCGCCACCGAGGAGGAATCCCCGCGCGTCGATCCCGGCGATCAGTTCGGCGCCGTCGCAGCATTCGGCGAGCGCGGTGACCACGGCCGCCAGTCCGCCCGGGTCGGCGAGGACCGGGGTCAGGTCCTTGAAGGCGATCCCCGGGGACGGGAAGTCGTCGACCAGCCGGGCGTGCCGGTCGATCGCTTCGCGGGCGGTGAGCACCGCCGCTGACGCGTTCACTTGCGCACCCACCGATCCATGTTCCAGCCGGTGCCGGTGCGGGCCAGGCCCGGGATCACCTGCGCCGTCGACGTCGTGTGTTCGCGTGCGCGGACCGTGCCGAACAGCGGGATGGACGGCAGCGCGTCCCAGGCCGCGTTCTCGATGGTCCGCAGCAGCGGGAGCCGGGCACTGTCGCTCTGGGTGAGCGACAGGTCGGCGATCGCGCCGGTCGCCTGCGGATTGTTGAAGCCGGACAGGTCGAGCGGATCGCCGCCGAACAGCTGATAGACGTTCGGGAAGCCCGACGCGGTCCCCGCGGCGGCGAAGCCGGTGGCGCCGTTGGTCAGCAGCACGTCGACGCCGGAACCCAGTGCACCCGGGGTCAGGGCATCGGACGACGCGTCGACCACGGTGAGTCCGGCGGCGCCGCATTCGGCGATGATCGCGTCGGCGACGGCCTTGCCGACCGGATCGGGCGCGCGGTAGCCGAGCCGCACGGTGACCGGGGCGCGGCGGCCGTCGGCCCCGGCCGGACGGTCGTCGAGCAACTGCCGGGTGCGCCGTACGTCCGAGCGCGGATACCGGCGGGCGAACTGCTCGTTGAGGGCCGAGCCGAGCGGGTCGGACGGGGCCACGGTCCGCAGCGACCACACCAGGCCGTTGGCGCCGAAGCGCCGGGCCAGCGCGTCGCGCGGCACGCACGAGGCGAACGCGCGCCGCAGCGCCGGGTCGGCGAGGACGCCGCGGCCGGAGAGCACCAGCTGGGTCACCGAGAGCGACCGCGGGTCCTTCGCGGCCCGCCGGTTCTCGCCGCCGGTGTACTCGGTGGCGGCGCGGCCCATCATCACGTCGCCGGCCGCGAGATCGCCGGTGTCGGCCACCTCGACCTTGCCGTCGGCGACGGCCTTGTCGCCCGCGGTCCCGCGCGGCCACACGGTGATGTCGCGAGTCACCGGGGCGTCGCCCCACCACTTGTCGTTCGCGGTCAGCCGCAGGCCGCCGTCGACCGTGTATTCGCGGAGCTTGTAGGGACCGGCCGACGGGAAGTCCTTCTCGTCGATCACGGTGCCCGGCTTGAGGGCGAATCCGTTGTTCCAGACGTCGGCGATCTTCGCGATCGCCGCCTTGTCGCCCTTCTCGATGGCACCGACCAGGTCCGGCACCCCGGCCTTGCGGGCCACCACGTGCGCCGGCAGCAGCGCGCCGACACCGAACAGGGCCGGCCACTGCGCGTAGTCGCGGCCGCGCGCGAAGGTGACGGTCGCGGTCTTCTCCCCCGGCGTGCATTCGACGCCGGCGATGTCGCGGTAGCCGGCGTTGGTCGACGCCGCGAACCCGCGGAGCTTGCCGCCCATCGCGGCCGCGGCCAGCACCAGGTCGTCGCACTCCATCGGGTGCCCGTCGGAGTACTGCGCCTTGTCGGCGAAGGTGTACTGCAGCGTCAGCACGGGGCCGTCCTGCACCGTCACGGTGCCGATGTCGCGGTCGGCGACCACCTGCCCGTCCGGGCCGAGGTAACTGAAGCCGGGCAGCACGCGGGCCAGCGCCATGATCGCGCCGGAGGCGTCGCCGTCGACGGTGTTGACGTTGTATCCGTCGACGCTCGCGTCGATCAGATAGTCGATCTGATCCCGGTCTCCGCTGCCGCACGCGGTGAGCGTGAC
Organism: Gordonia sp. PP30; assembly: GCF_023100845.1. Lineage (NCBI taxonomy): Bacteria > Bacillati > Actinomycetota > Actinomycetes > Mycobacteriales > Gordoniaceae > Gordonia > Gordonia sp. PP30. The sequence continues at coordinate 2,315,986 of NZ_CP095864.1, forward strand.
GGCCACGACCGCCGTGAGCCCGGCGGCCAGCGCGGAGACCAGGCGTCTCACGCCGCGCTCCGGGCGCGCCGGGCCAGCACCTTCGCGGTATGCGCCTTGACGTCGGCGCGTCGTTGCTTCAGCGTCACCAGCAGCGGCGAAGCCAGGAACACCGAGGAGTAGGTGCCCACGACGACGCCCACCAGCTGGATCAGCGCCAGGTCCTGGAGGGTGCCGACACCGAGCATCCAGACCGCGATCACCATCAGCGCGATGATCGGCAACACCGAGATCACCGTCGTGTTGATGGATCGCATCAGGGTCTGGTTCACCGCTAGGTTGGTCTGTTCGGCATAGGTGCGCCGCGAGGTCGCGAACACCCCGCGGGTGTTCTCCTCGACCTTGTCGAAGACCACCACCGTGTCGTAGACGGAGAAGCCGAGAATCGTGAGCAGACCGATGACGGTGGCCGGGGTCACCTCGAAGCCGACCAGCGAATAGATGCCCGCGGTGACGACGACGTCGAACACCAGCGAGGCCATCGAGGCGAGCGACATCTCCCGGTCGAACCGGATGGTGATGTAGAAGAACACCACCACCAGGAACACGACCAGCGCGATCACCATCTTCCGGGTGATCTCCTTGCCCCAGGTGCTGCTCACGTCCGAGCTGGAGACGTCGGACGCCTTCAGCTGCTCGGGGAACGCGGCGGCCAGCCCCGCGGTGACCGCGGCGGTCTGCGACTGGTCGAGGTGCTGGGTCCGGACCTGGATGGTCTTGGCCGCGCCGCTGCCGGCGGTCTGCACCTGATGCGGGTCGAAGCCGAGCGACTCCGAGACGTTCTTCTCGACGGCGGAGGTGGTGACGCCGGCCTTGGCCGGCAGCGAGATCTGGGTGCCGCCCTCGAAATCGATACCGAGGGTGAACCCGCGGAAGATCATCGAGAGGACGCAGATCGCCAGGATGAGGCCCGAGATCAGGTACCACATCTTGCGCTTGCCGACGATGTCGAAGGCGCCGGTGCCGCTGTACAGGCGGGAGAAGAAGCCCTTGCTCGCATCGGCCCGGTAGTCGGCGTCGTCCCACTGCGTGGTCGGCGAGGTGTCGATCACCTCGGTCGTCTCCGGCTCGGTGGTCCCGGTCCCGGGACGCTTCGCGTGCGTCACTGCACCGTCTCCTTCTGCTGGCGGGCGGCGGCGCGTCGCCGTTGTTTGGCGACCTCACTGACCGCGCCGAGGCCGTTGACGCTCGGACGCGACAGGAACTCCGACCGGGTCGCGAGTTCGACCAGCGGATGGGTCACCAGGAACACGATCACCACGTCGAGGATGGTCGTGAGACCCAGGGTGAACGCGAAGCCCCGGACCTCGCCGACGGCCAGCACGTAGATCACGACCGAGGCGATGAAGCTCACCGCGTTACCGGTCCAGATGGTGCGGCGGGCGCTGGCCCAGCCGCGCGGCACGGCCGAGCGGAAGCTCCGGCCCTCGCGCATCTCGTCCTTGATGCGCTCGAAGTAGACGACGAACGAGTCCGCCGTCATGCCGATGCCGATGATCAGACCGGCCATGCCCGCTAGGTCGAGGGTGAACCCGATCCAGCGGCCGAGCAACACGATCACGCCGTAGACCATCAGGCCGGCCAGGACCAGTGAGCCGGCCGCCAGGAAGCCCAGCATCCGGTAGTAGGCCAGCGAGTAGAGCAGCACCGCGATCAGGCCGATGAGACCCGCGATCAGGGCCGCGCGCAGCGCCTGCCAGCCCAGCGTCGCCGAGACCGACTGGGCCTCGGACGCCGAGAACGACAGCGGCAGCGAACCGTACTTCAGGGCGTTGGCCAGCGAATTGGCCTCCTCCTGCGTGAAGCTGCCGCTGATCTCCGTGCCACCGAGGATCTGCGAGTTGATGACGGCCGCGGAGATCACCCGGCTGTCCAGGGTCACCGCGGTCTGCTTGCCGACGTTCTTGCCGGTGTAGTCGACCCAGGTCTTCTTGCCCGCACCCTTGTAGTCGACGTTGACCACCCACTGCCCGGACTGGTTCTGTCCGGACGAGGCCTTGGCCACGTCCCGGCCGTCGATGATCATCGGGGCCAGCAGGTACACCGCGTCCCCCTTCTCACCGCAGGACACCAGGTACTGCTTGGGGTCGTCGTGCCCGACCAGCGGGTCGTTGGCCTCCGGGGAGCAGTCGACCTTGGCCATCTCCTCGCGCAGCTGCTGGATCTGCGCGTCGGTGGCGTTCGCCGGCGCCTGCCGGGCCTTGCGGGCCGCGGCGATCGCGGCGGCCTGCTGCTCGGCGGTCTGCTCGGCCAGCGGCGGGGCCGGCGGTGTCTTCTGCGGCACCGCCTGGGCCGTGTCGATCACCGGGCGGATGTACAGCCGCGCGGTCTGGCCGAGCGCGCGGGCCTGCTTGCCGTCGTCGCCGGGCACGGTGATGACGATATTGCTGCCCTGCACCACCACCTCGGAGCCGCTGACGCCGATGCCGTTGACGCGCTGCTCGATGATGTTGCGGGCGATCTCGAGCTGGCTGCTCTTCGGGTCGGAGCCGTCATCGGTGCGGGCGGTCAGCACCACGCGGGTGCCGCCCTGCAGGTCGATGCCGAGTTTCGGTTCGGGTTTGCCGCCGCCGGTGAAGAAGATCAGCGCGTAGATCACGCCGAGCAGCACCAGGAACACCGTCAGCGGCTGCCACGGCGGAACGCCGCGGCGCGCCATGGTCCGGCGCGGACGTGGGGAGGGATTGCTCACGGGCGGAAAGCCTACTTGTCCTTCGCGGTGGCGTCGTCGCCCGACGGCGGCGCGTCGTCGTTCTCGGCGTCGTGAGTTGCGATCTCGGTGAACTCGTCGTCGATGGTCTCCTGCTCATCCGCGGTATCCGTGTCGGCATCGTCGGCGTGTTCGGTGAGGACGTCGCGGATCGCGAGCCGGTTCCAGGTGGTCACGACACCCGGGGCGATCTCGATCTCGACGGTCTCCCCGCCGTGATCGGCGGCCACGGTGCCGTACAGACCGCAGCTCAGCTGCACGCGAGCGCCGGGCACCGCCTGCGCCTTGAGTTCGGCCTGCGCGGCCTGGCGCTTCTTGTTGTTCCGGAAGCTGATGAACATGAAGGCCACCAGCAGCGCGAGCATGAGGGGCAGAAAGAGTCGATCCATGGCGTCCATAGTGCCAGGTGCATCCCCATTGCTCCCCGCCGCGGGGTCGGCCGGAGCTACCTGCGGGTCACCTCGCTCGCGGAGACCCGCAGCGGCATCGCTCCCGACCGCAGGTCAGCGGCCAGAGCGTGCGCCTGCTCACGGGTGAAGTCGCCGCTGATCTCGGTAGCGCCGTGGATCGGCGCACGGATGACGGGCGCCGAGAGCACCGAGCCGTCCAGCGTGAACGCGGCCTGCTCACCGACGTGCCGGGCGGTGTAGTCGGCCCACTCCAGCGCGGTTTCCACGGGGAATTCGATGGTCACCACCCACTCACCGGCACCGTTCTGGCTCGCCGAGGCCGCGGCGACCGGGCCGCCCCCGAAGATCGCGGGGGCCAGCAGATACACCGCCTGCTCCCGCGTATCGCAGGTGACCAAGTAGTCGCGCGGGTCGTCGTGGCCGGCCAGCGGGTCATAGGCCAGCGCCGAGCAGTGAAGACGCGTCATCTCCTCGCGCAGTCGCTGCAACTGCGCGGCGTTCGCCGTCGCCGGCGCCTGGCGGGCTGCGCGCGCGGCCTCGCTCGTGGTTGTCTGTGACGCCGTTGTCTGCGGGCCCGTTGTCTGCGGGGCCGGCTGTGCGACGACGGGGGCAGAGTCCCGGACCGGGCGGATGTAGAGCGCGGACGGTGCCGCAAGCATCCGCACCGCGGGCGCGTCGAGGCCGGCGACCGTGTATTCCATGCGGGCAGGCGATCCGGCGACCGTCACCACGTCGGTCACCCGGCCGCCGCGCGTCGCGCGTTCCTCGATCACCCGGCGAGTGGCGTCGAGTTGCTCATTCGACGGCGCTCCCCCGTCGTCGGTGGTCAGGGTCAGAGTCACCGCGTATCGCTCGCCACCGCTGTCACCGTCGCCGCGGACCAGCGTCACCGCCGCGATGACGATCGCCGCCACCACGATCGCCGCCGCCACGACCGCCCACCACAGCCGTCGGCGTGTACGGACGGGGGTGCCGTGAGCGACGGCCGCACGGCGCGGACCGGCCGGCGCCGCGGCCATCGTGGCCGCCGCGATGTTCGCGGTGGGCGCCGTCTCGGTGAGCGCCGGTCGCCTGGGTGCCGTCTGCGGAAGCTCCGGGGAGCCGGTCAGCGCCTCCGCGAGCGCGGCGCCGAATTCCCCGGTCGAGCCGTATCGGTGTGCGGGTTCCTTGGCGGTGGCACGGGCCAGTATGGCGTCGGCACCGGGCGGCAGATCAGGCCGGGCGGCGCGCACCGACGGCAGCGGCTCGGTGAGCTGGCGCCCGATCACGACGGCCGCGCTGCTGCCGGTGAACGGAGCTGCGCCGGTGAGCAGATGGTAGGCCGTGCAGGCCAGTGAGTACTGGTCACTCGCGCCGCCGACCTGGCGATCACTCAGTTGCTCGGGCGACGCGTAGGCGAGGGTGCCGACCGCCGTGCCGGTCGCCGTCAATCCGGTCACGGCCGAGGTCGCCTCGGAATACGCGATCCCGAAGTCGGTCAGGTGCACGTCCCCGTCCCGGGACAGCAGGATATTGGCGGGCTTCACGTCCCGGTGCACCAGACCGCGGGCGTGGGCCCGATCGAGAGCGTCGCCGATGGTCATGACGATCGACGCCACCGTCGCGGCCGGCAGCGGGCCGCTCGCACGGACTCGCGCGTCGAGGTCGTCGCCGTCGATGTACTCCATCGCGATCCAGAGGCGGCCGTCGGTCTCTCCCCGGTCGTGCACATGGACGATCGCCGGGTGTGTGAGGGACGACGCCAGTTCCGCCTCACGCAGGAACCGGGCCCGGAATCCCGGGTCGGCCACCGACTGCGGGGCCAGGACCTTGAGCGCATCGTGGCGGGGCAGCCGCGGGTGCGCGACGAGGTACACCTCCCCCATGCCACCGGCGCCGAGCAGCCGGACGACCCGGTAGCCGGCGAACATCTCACCCGATCGCAACGGTTCCACGGGAGTGAGCATACGGCGCACCCCAGCCGCAAGCCCGTCACATCCCGTCGTCGAAGAGGGTGTCCTCCCGGGCGCGGACGCCCAGTGTCTGGTTCAGGGCGCCGGCCGGCGGGGTCAGACCGAGGTGCTGCCAGGCGGCGGCGGTGGCGACCCGGCCGCGCGGGGTGCGGGCGATCATCCCGGCGCGCACCAGGAAGGGTTCGCAGACCTCCTCGACGGTGGCCGGTTCCTCGCCGACGGCCACGGCCAGCGTCGACACCCCGACCGGTCCCCCGCCGAAGCCGCGGACCAGGGCGCCCAGGACGGCACGATCGAGCCGGTCCAGGCCCAGTCCGTCGACGTCGTACACGGCGAGTGCTGCGTGTGCAGCAGCCAGATCGACGGTGCCGTCGCTGCGGACCTCGGCGTAGTCGCGGACGCGGCGCAGCAGCCGGTTGGCGATGCGGGGGGTGCCGCGTGAGCGGCCGGCGACCTCGACGGCGGCCTCCGGTGCCAGCGGGATGCCGAGGATGGCCGCCGATCGGCGCAGGACCTGGACCAGTTCGGCGGTCTCGTAGAACTCCATGTGGGCGGTGAAACCGAAGCGGTCGCGCAGCGGGCCGGTGAGGGCGCCGGACCGGGTGGTGGCGCCGACCAGCGTGAAGGGCGCCACGTCGAGCGGGATGGAGGTGGCGCCGGGTCCCTTGCCGACGACGACGTCGACCCGGAAGTCCTCCATCGCCAGGTACAGCATCTCCTCGGCGGGCCGGGCGATGCGGTGGATCTCGTCGATGAAGAGGACGTCGCCTTCGACCAGGTTGGAAAGCATCGCGGCCAGGTCGCCGGCGCGTTCCAGCGCCGGGCCGGAGGTGATACGGATGGCCGCGCCCATCTCGGCGGCGATGATCATCGCGAGGGACGTCTTGCCCAGACCGGGCGGGCCGGAGAGCAGGATGTGGTCGGGCGTGCGGCCGCGGTTGCGGGCGGCGTGCAGCACCAGTTCCAGCTGTTCGCGGACCTTCGCCTGGCCGATGAAGTCGGCCAGCGTCTTGGGCCGCAGGCTGGCGTCGAGTTCGGAGTCGCCCGGAACGATCGACGGGGCGAGCAGTTCCTCGTCGCCGAAGTTCCCGTCGCCGAAGCCGCCGGTCATCGGCGGGGCCCGAGCCCGGCGAGTGCGGCCCGCAACGCCGTCTGCGAGTCCGCATCCGGTTGCCCGGCAAGGACTTTCGAGACGGCCTGCGCGGCGGCGTTCTCGGTGAAACCGAGGCCGACGAGGGCCTGCGTCACCTGGGCGCCGACTCCGGCCGCCGTGCCGGGCAGCGCGACGCCCGGATCGCCGGCGGGAGCGGCGACCTTGTCGCGCAGTTCCACCACCAGGCGTTCCGCGACGCGCTTGCCGATACCGGGCACCGCGGTCAGCGCCTTGACGTCGGAGTCGGCGAGCGCGCGGCGCAGCCGGTCGGGTTCCAGGACGGCGAGCGTGGCCATCGCGAGGCGCGGACCCACGCCGGTCACCGTCTGCAGCACGCCGAACAGCTCCCGCGCGTCGGGATCGGTGAAGCCGTACAGCGTCATCGAGTCCTCGCGCACGATCATCGCCGTCATCAGCCGGACCTGCTCGCCGCGGCGAAGAGTGGCCAGCGTCGGCGGTGTCGCCAGCACCCGGTAGCCGACGCCGGCGCATTCGACGACGGCGTGGTCGAGTGCGATGTCCACCACTTCACCGCGTACCGAGGAGATCACCGCGCCCCCGCCTTCCGTTGTGCCAGCTCCGCCTGGGCCTGCGCGAGCCTGCGGCGGTGCGCCTCCTGCGCCGCCCGCGCCTGCTCGGCCGCGGCCTCCATGCGCTCGTTGACCGGCCCGCGCCAGCAGTGGCAGATGGCCAGGGCCAGCGCGTCGGCCGCGTCGGCGGGCTTGGGTGCCTGCTGCATGCCGAGGATCCGGGTGACCATCATGGTGACCTGCGCCTTGTCGGCGCGGCCGGAACCGGTGACCGCGGCCTTGACCTCACTGGGCGTGTGGAACCGGACCGGGACCTCGCGCTGCGCCGCGGCCAGGGCCACCACCCCGGCGGCCTGGGCGGTGCCCATCGCCGTGCTGACCTGACGCTGCGCGAAGACCCGCTCCACCGCCACGACGTCCGGCGCGTGCGTGTCCATCCAGTGCTGCGCGGCGGCGTAGATCGCCATCAGGCGCTCCGGCAGTTCCATCGCCGCCGGGGTGCGGACCACGTCGACGTCGAGCGCGACGACGCTGCGCCCCGCGCCCGACTCGACCAGCGCGATACCGCACCGCGTCAGCCCGGGATCGACTCCCATCACACGCACCCGCGGCCACCTCTCGACCTGTTGCGAACAGTTGTTCGAGATTCTAGCGCATTCGGGTCAGTCGTTGTCGAGCTCGGCCAGGACCTCGTCGCTGATGTCGACGTTGCTGTACACGTCCTGCACGTCGTCGCAGTCCTCGAGGGCGTCGATCAGCTTCATCACCTTGCGGGCGCCGTCGGCGTCCACCGCGACCTCGACCGAGGCGCGGAAGTCGGGCTCGGCGGCGTCGTAGTCGATGCCTGCCTCCTGCAGCGCGGTGCGCACGGCGATCAGATCGGTCGGTTCGCAGACCACCTCGAAGCTCTCGCCCAGGTCGTTGACCTCCTCGGCACCGGCGTCGAGCACGGCCATCAGGACGTCGTCCTCGGTCTGGGTGCCCTTCTCCAGGGTCACCACGCCCTTGCGGGTGAACAGGTAGCTCACCGACCCGGGGTCGGCCATGTTGCCGCCGTTGCGGCTCATCGCGGTGCGCACCTCGGTGGCGGCGCGGTTGCGGTTGTCGGTGAGGCACTCGATGAGCAGGGCCACGCCGTTCGGGCCGTAGCCCTCGTAGGTGATGTTCTGCCAGTCCGCGCCGCCGGCCTCTTCGCCGCCACCGCGCTTGCGGGCGCGCTCGATGTTGTCGTTCGGGACCGACGACTTCTTCGCCTTCTGGATGGCGTCGTACAGCGTCGGGTTGCCGGCCGGGTCACCGCCGCCGGTGCGCGCGGCGACCTCGATGTTCTTGATCAGCTTGGCGAACATCTTGCCGCGCTTGGCGTCGATGGCCGCCTTCTTGTGCTTGGTGGTAGCCCATTTGGAGTGGCCGCTCATCAGGCTCTCCCTTCCTTGACGATGTCGACGAAGTACTGGTGGACCCGCAGATCCCCGGTGACCTCCGGATGGAAGGACGTGGCGATCACGTCCCGTTGCCGAACTGCGACGATACGCCCCGCCGCGGGGCCCTCCGGCACGGTGGCCAGGACTTGCACGTCCGGCCCGGCCGATTCGACCCACGGGGCCCGGATGAACACCGCCCGCAGCGGGTCGTCTCCGGGGCCGGTGATGCCGGTGAACTCGAGGTCGCACTCGAACGACTCCACCTGCCGCCCGAAGGCGTTGCGGCGCACCGCGATGTCGATACCGCCGAGGCCGCGGGCCAGCCGGTCGTCACCGCGCAGTTCGCTGCCCGCGCCGTGCGAACGGGTGTCGAGCACCTGCGAGGCGAGCATGATCATGCCCGCGCACGACCCGTAGGCGGGCAGTCCGCCGGCCAGCGCGTCCCGAAGCGGGTCACCGAGGCCGAAGACATCGAGCAGGCGGCTCATCGTCGTCGATTCGCCGCCCGGAATGACGATCCCGTCGACGGCGCGCAGTTCGCTCTCCCGCCGTACCGGGATCACCTCGGCGCCGCAGGCCCGCAGCGCCGCGGCATGCTCCCGGACGTCGCCCTGCAGTGCCAGCACACCGATCGTCGGCGTCACGAATCGCCCTTCTTCATGATCGAGACCTGGTCGGCGGGCACGTTGGTGCGGGTGAGCCCCTCCTGGGTCACCGCCGCCACCATCCGGCCCGACGGGTCGAAGATCCGGCCCTGCGTCAGCGACCGGCCGCCACCCGCCGACGGCGAGGTCTGGTCGTAGAGCAGCCAGTCGTCCGTGCGGAACGGCCGCAGGAACCACATCGCGTGATCGAGCGACGCGGTCTGCGCGGGAGTGCTCGGGTGCGGCACCGCGGCGGAGCTGAGCAGCGTCATGTCGCTCATGTAGGCGAGCGTGCAGACGTGCAGGAGCTGATCGTCGGGCAGCGGATCGCGGTGCCGGAACCACACCCGCTGCTGGGCCGCGAAGAAGCCGTTGACCTGGAGCTTTTCTCGCGGAACGATCCGCACGTCGAACTTCTCCCACTCCTGGTAGAGCGAGCGGACCGTCTCGTCGGGGTCGTCCTTGCGGTCGGGCAGCGATTCGGGATCGCCGGCCGACGGCATGGTGTCCTGGTGCTGCGGCCCCTCGTCGCCGGTCACGTGGAAGGACGCCGACATCGAGAAGATCGCCTCGCCGTTCTGCACGCCGGTCACCCGCCGCGTCACGAACGACCGCCCGTCGCGGATCCGGTCGACCAGGAAGATCGCCGGCTGATCGGACTTCCCGGGCCGCAGGAAGTAGCCGTGCAGAGAGTGGACCTCGAACTCCGGCGAGACGGTCTTGGTGGCGGCGACCAGCGCCTGCCCGGCCACCTGGCCGCCGAAGGTGCGGCGCAGCACGCTCGGAAACACTCCGCCGCGATAGATGTCGTTGTCGATCCGCTCGATGGCTAGGATCTCTTCGATACTCGGCACAGGAGGAATTATCGCACCCCGGCCGCGGCCGATCGGGGCCGGTACGTTGGAGCCCATGACCTCCGACACGGGTTCCACACTGTCCACCGGTCTGCGCGAGGTGCTGGACGGCCGCTGGGCGGCCACCCGCGACATCGTCCGGCGGCACATCGAGGACGAACACCTGGTTCCCCTCGACGGTCTGTCCCTCGCCGAGTACCGCGAGCGGATGCTCGGCCTGATGGCGGCGATGGTGCCGCTCGGCTTCCCGGCGCAGGGCTTCCCGAGCACCGACGGGCCGGGCGATCCGGGGGCCGCGGTCACCGCGATCGAGACCCTGGGCTACGGCGATCTGTCGCTGATGGTCAAGGCCGGCGTCCAGTGGGGCCTGTTCGGCGGTGCGATCGAGAACCTCGGCACGCAGCGCCACCACGACGAGTACCGGCAGCGCCTGATCGACCTCGACGTCCTCGGGTGTTTCGCGATGACCGAGACCGGGCACGGCTCCAACGTGCAGGCGCTGGAGACCACGGCCACCTATCTGCCGGAGTCCGGCGAGTTCGAGATCCATTCGCCGACGCCGTCGTCACGCAAGGACTACATCGGCGGCGCGGCCCTGCACGCGCGGTACGCTGCGGTCTTCGCGCAGCTGATCACCGGCGGTCCCGGCGAGGAACCGGCCGGGCGCGGGGTGCACTGCTTCGTAGTCCCGCTGCGCGACGACGAGGGCGCCGATCTGCCCGGCGTCACCACCTCGGACTGCGGCTACAAGGGCGGGCTGCCCGGCGTCGACAACGGCCGGATCCTGTTCGATCACGTCCGCGTCCCGCGCACCGCGCTGCTCAACCGCTACGCCGACGTCGACGCGGACGGCACCTATTCGAGTCCGATCGAGTCGGACAACCGGCGCTTCTTCACCATGCTCGGCACCCTGATCCGCGGGCGCGTCACCGTCGGCGCGTCCGGCGGCGCGGCCGGGCGGCTGGCCCTGACCCTCGCCGTGAAATACGCGCTGCGGCGGCGGCAGTTCGCCGGACCCGGCGACGACGGTGAACTGCTTCTGCTCGACTACCGCGCCCACCAGCGTCGCCTGCTGCCCCTCGTCGCCCGGGCCTATGCGTTCGCCCTGGCCCAGAACGAGGTGACCGAGGAACTCCACGAACTGCAGGTCCGGCCGGCCGACGAGGCCGACCCGGACGCGGTGCGGCGGCTGGAGGCCAAGGCCGCGGCGATCAAGGCCGGACACACCTCGCTGGCGTCGACGGCCGGCATCGAGGCCCGGACCGCGTGCGGCGGCGCCGGGTACATGGCCGAGAACCGGCTGCCGCTGATCCGCGACGACCTCGACGTGTTCACCACCTTCGAGGGCGACAACCTCGTTCTCACCCAACTGGCCGCCAAGCAGTTGCTGACCGACTACGCCGCCGACATCGACCACCTCGACGCCGCAGGCTGGGTGCGGTTCGTCGCCTCGATGGCGCGAGATGTCGCGCTGGAGAAGACCGGTGCGCGGCAGCTGGTGCAGACCGTCCGCGACGACTCCGACGAGGCCCCCGAGGACAGCGACCTGAGTCACTATTCGGCGCAGCTCGCGCTGTTCACCGGGCGCGAGGATCATCTGGTGCGCACCGCGGCGGCGCGCCTGCGCCGGGCTTCCGACGACGACGCCGACGCCTTCGAGGTGTTCACCTCCACCCAGGACCACCTGATCAAGGCCGGTTCGGCGCACATCGAGCGGATCGCGCTGGAGAGCATGCAGGCCGCCCTCGCCGGGCTGCCGAAGGACTCCCCGGTCCGCGACACCCTCGAGACGGTGCGCGACCTGTTCGTCTACTCCGCGCTGGAAGCGGACCTGGGCTGGTTCCTGATGCACCGCTTCGTGTCGGTCGAGCGTGCCAAGGCCATCCGCCGCGGCGTCAACGACCTCTGCGCCCGCCTCCGCCCGGTCGCCGGCGACCTGGTCGATGCCTTCGGCGTCCCCGCCGTCGCCCTGGACGTCCCGATGCTGACCAGCGACGCCGCGACCGCCCCATGACGGTCGAGGTCTCGGCTCCGCTCGACCCACTGCTCAGTCGAGACCACCGACCTGGACGCAGTGATCTCGACTTCGCTCGATCAGCCTGGCTATTCGGCGACGCGGACCAGGACGACCGTCACGTTGTCGTGGCCACCACTGATGTTCGCGCACTCCACCAGGGCCTCGGCGGCCTCCTCGAGCGAATCCGTCTCGGTGACGGCGGCGAGGATCTCGTCGTCGGTCAGTTCGCCGTTGAGGCCGTCGGAGCAGAGCAGCACGATGTCGCCCGGCACGGCCGGGAAGGCGAAGTAGTCCGCACGCGGGGTGGCCATTCCGGCACCGAGCGCCCGGGTGATGACGTTGCGGCGCGGATCGACCCGCGCCTGCGCCGGGGTGAGGAAACCGCCGTCGACCAGTTCCTGCACCTGCGAGTGGTCGACGCTGACCGGCTTGATCCGGCCACCGCTGATCAGATAGGTGCGCGAATCGCCGATGTTGAAGGCCACCCAGTGCGGGGCGTCGTGCTCGACGGCCAGCACCACGCCGGTCGCCGTGGTGCCCGCCCGGCGGGCGGTCTCCGCGTCGAGACCGCCGATCCGGTCCTGTGCCTCGACGAGGAGACCTTCCAGCGCGCCGGAGGTCTGCGCGAGAGATACCCCGACCGGGGCGGACGCGAGCGTCTGCAGCGCCGCCTCGCTGGCGAGCTCACCGCTCTCGTGCCCGCCCATGCCGTCGGCCAGGAGGTAGCGGCCCGGCAGTGCGAGCGCGGCGTCCTCGTTGGCCGGGCGGATGCTGCCGACGTGACAGGCCACCGCCCAGTCCAGACGCAGGCCCGCGGCCTCGTCGAGGCCCGTGGCAGCGACGTCCCGCAGGATCACCGGCTCGCTCATCTCGTCTCCTCTTCGCTTCGCGGCCGCCCGGCGCCCGCGGATCACCAGCCGCGTTCGGCCAGGCGGTGCGGCTGCGGGATCTCGTCGACGTTGATGCCGACCATCGCCTCGCCGAGCCCGCGCGAGACCTGAGCCAGCACGTCGGGGTCGTCGTGGAAGGTGGTCGCCTTGACGATCGCCGCCGCGCGCTGTGCCGGATTGCCGGATTTGAAGATACCCGACCCGACGAACACGCCCTCGGCGCCGAGCTGCATCATCATCGCCGCGTCGGCCGGGGTGGCGATACCGCCCGCGGTGAACAGGGTCACCGGCAGCTTGCCCTCGCGGGCCACCTCGGCGACCAGCTCGTACGGCGCCTGCAGTTCCTTGGCGGCGACGTACAGTTCGTCCTCCGGCAGCGAGCCGAGCCAGCGGATCTGATCGCGCAGCTTGCGCATGTGGGTGGTGGCGTTGGAGACGTCGCCGGTGCCGGCCTCACCCTTGGAGCGGATCATCGCCGCGCCCTCGGTGATGCGGCGCAGCGCCTCGCCGAGATTGGTGGCACCGCAGACGAAGGGCACGGTGAACGCCCACTTGTCGATGTGGTTGCTGTAGTCGGCGGGGGTCAGGACCTCCGACTCGTCGATGTAGTCGACGCCGAGACTCTGCAGGATCTGCGCCTCGACGAAGTGCCCGATGCGGGCCTTCGCCATGACCGGGATCGAGACGGCCTCGATGATGCCGTCGATCATGTCCGGGTCGCTCATCCGCGAGACGCCGCCCTGGGCGCGGATGTCGGCGGGCACGCGCTCGAGGGCCATGACCGCGACGGCACCGGCGTCCTCGGCGATCTTGGCCTGCTCGGGCGTCACCACGTCCATGATCACGCCGCCCTTGAGCATCTCGGCCATTCCGCGCTTGACGCGCGCGGTGCCGGTAGCGGGGATGTTCGTGGTCTCGCTGGTCACTCGGTTGCTCCTGATGTTCGGAAAAGTCGTCACCTGGTTCGGAGAGCCATGGTCTCCGGTGTGGAACCAGTATTCCCGATGACGGTCCGGGCCGCGCAGACCGGGTCGCCGGAAACCTGGTGCGGTTCAGTCCGGGGCGACACGCTCGCTGATCTCCAGGAACTCCGGGAGCGTCGCATGACCGCCCAGGTGCAGAATCCGCACCATCCGCCGGGAGCCGAGGGTGCGCGCGTCGCGCACCGAATCGTTGTAGAACCGGCGGGCGATACTGACGCGGGCCTGTGCGTCGGCCAGCTCGGCGGTGAGCGCGGCCGGACGATCCACCGGATCGGTCTGTGCGAGCACCGTGGCCAGGTGATTCTCGGCGGCCTCGCGGTCGGCGGGCTCGGCGTGTTCGGCGGCGTCGGCGGCGCCGGCCAGGACGGCGGCGACCGCCGGATCGGCCGTCGAGGCGGCGATCGCCCGGGCCACCACGGCACGGCGGTCCAGCGCCGCGAACACCGACGCGCGGGCCAGATCCACCCGGATGTTGAGGCGATTGAGACGCGTCGCCCGGGTCGCCGCCAGGATCGCCAGCCAGATCACCGCGGCGGCGGCCACCACGATCACGACGGCCGTCAGCCAGTCTGCCGCGTCCATTCCTCTCCCCCGTCTCAGTCCGACACCACGACCGGGCCGGCGCCCAGCGTGACCGATTCGTACACCTTCTGGATCTGGTCGGCGACCCGCGACCAGTCGTACCGGTCGGCACGACGGCGCGCTCGTTCCACCAGTGCGGCGCGCTCGGCGTCGTCGTCGAGCAGGTCGATCACGGCGGCGGCCAGGGCCGACGGTGATCCGGTCTCGACCAGGCGTCCCGCGGCGCCGCCGTCGAGCACCCGGGAGAACGCGACCAGGTCGCTCGCCACGACCGCCGCGCCGGCCGCCATCGCCTCGACCAGCACGATGCCGAAGCTCTCGCCGCCGAGGTTGGGGGCCACGTAGACGTCGGCGCTGCGCAGCGCCCGCGCCTTGGTCTGGTCGTCGACCATGCCGAGGAACCGCAGGTGCGGGGCGAGATCGCCGGCGCGGCGCGCGAGGGCCTTCTCGTTGCCGCCGCCGACCACCAGCACGGTGATGTCGGGGTACCGCTCGACGATGCGCGGCAGCGCGCGCATCAGGATGTCGACGCCCTTGCGCGGTTCGTCGAAGCGGCCGAGGAAGAGCAGCGTGCGGCCGGCGCGAGGGAACCCGTCGAGCGGCTCGGCGTCGGCGAACTGGGCGACGTTGATGCCGTTCGGGATCTCCACCGCGTCGTTGCCGAGCGACTCCATCTGCCAGCGGCGGGCCAGTTCGGACACCGCGATCTTGCCGGAGATCCGTTCGCGGAACTGCCGGAGCATGCTGTCGAACGCGGAGAGCCACAGCGATTTGGTGGTGGCCGTGTGGAAGGTGGTGACGATGGGACCGGTGGCGACCATCAGGGACAGCATCGACAGGCTCGGCGAGTTCGGCTCGTGCACGTGGAGGACGTCGAACTCGTTGTCGGCGATCCACTTGCGGAGCCGATGCAGTCCCTTGGGCGAGAAGTTCACCCGGGACACCGAGCCGTTGTACGGGATGGCCAGCGCCGGACCCGCGGAGTCGACGTAGTCGGGCAGCTCGGTGTCGAGCGCGGCCGGGGCCAGCACGCGCACCTCGTGTCCGCGGCGGATGAACACCTCGGCCAGCTCGATGACGTGCGCCTGGACGCCGCCCGGCACGTCGAACGAGTACGGGCAGATCATCCCGATCTTCACGCCAGCCGCTCCCGGCGCTCGGCAGACCAGTCGGCCTCCCACAGCGGTTGCAGCATGTGCCAGTCGGCGGGCGCCGCCGAGATGCCCTCCTCGAAGGCATCGGCGACGCGCTGGGTGGCGGAGGCGACGTCGTCGACCTCGACGTCGGTCACCCGGATATAGGAGGTGTCCGGGCCGGTGAAGCTGTGGTGGATGGCGAGCAGCGCCGCGCCGGTGTCGAGGGCGAGCTTGGCCGGGCCGGCCGGCATCCGGGTCGGCTCACCGAAGAAGGTGACCGGCACACCGTGCCGCGACAGGTCGCGATCGCCGAGCAGACAGACCATGCCGCCGGCCCGGAGCCGCTGCGCCAGCGCCTCGAACGGCGGCTGCTCTCCCCCGGTCAGCGGGAAGACCTCGAAACCGAGGGATTCGCGGTACTCGACGAAGCGGTCGAACAGGGACTCCGGCTTCAGTCGCTCGGCGACGGTGGCGAACTGCCCGTGGTGGGCGACGAGCCACACGCCGCAGGTGTCCCAGTTCCCCGAATGCGGCAGGCTGAACACGACGCCCCGGCCCGACTCGGCCAGCTCGGCCACCCGCTCGGTGCCCCCGGGAGAGAGGGTGGTGTTCGCCACGATGGCCGCCGGATCGGTGGTCGGCAGCCGGAACGCCTCGCGCCAGTATCGCGCGTACGACCGCATCGCCTCGGCGACGAGATCGTCGGGCACCTCGTCCGGGGTGGTGCCGATCACCCGGGCCAGATTCTTCCGGAGCTGCTGCGGTCCGCCGTGGCGTCGGCCGGCGACGGTGCCCGCGCCGTCGAACACGCTCCGGGCCAGTCGTTCGGGGGCGTGGCGGACGGCCGCCCAGCCGGCCCGGTAGCCGAGGTCGGCGGCGCGCTCCTGCCAGGTCACGACTGCGGCTCCGCCTCGCCGGGGCCCGGGCCGTCGCCGGCCGCGGGGGCCATCGGGATCAGGTCGCGCGCCCCCGGCGAATGGGCGATGGACCACATCCGCTGCCCGACGGTGAAGACACTGCCCGCGGCGAGCACCCACATCGCGACGTGAATCGCCCACGACCAGTGCAGGCCCGGGAAGTCGGTGAAACCGGCGCCGACCAGCACGATGATCAGCCGCTCGGGCCGCTCGATGAGCCCGCCGTCGCCCTGCAGGCCGGCGGCCTCGGCGCGCGCTTTGGCGTAGGAGATCACCTGCGAGGTGACCAGGCAGATCAGCGTGGCGATCAGCAGCCACCGGTGCGGATGAGTGAAGGCCGCCCAGTACGCGAGCGCCCCGAAGATGGCGCCGTCGGCGATCCGGTCGCAGGTGGCGTCGAGCACCGATCCGAAACGGGTGCCGCCGCCGCGGGCGCGGGCCATGGCGCCGTCGACCATGTCGAACATGACGAACGCCCAGCACACCAGGGCACCGGCGAACAGGTACCCGGGGCCGAACAGCCCGATCGCGGCGGCCACCGTGATGACGGTGCCGATGACGGTCATCGCATCGGGCGTGAACCCGATCTTGAGCAACGACCGGCCCAGCGGATCAGTCACCGCCGACACCACCTGGCGCCCCTTGAAGCTGATCACCGGCCCTCCTCCTCCAGGTCGGACCAGGCGTCGGCCAGCAACTGCCGGGTGTCGCGCAGCAGCTGCGGGATCACCTTGGTGCCGCCGACGACGGTGATGAAGTTCGCGTCCCCGGTCCATCGGGGCACGACGTGCTGATGCAGGTGCTCACTGAGCGAACCGCCCGCGGCCGATCCGAGGTTCAGGCCGACGTTGAAGGCATTCGGGTTCGACACCGACTTGATCACCCGGATGGTCTGCTGGGTGAACGCCATCAGCTCGGCCGACTCCGCGGCGGTGAGGTCTTCCAGCGCGGCCACCTGCCGGTACGGCACCACCATCGTGTGGCCGGGGTTGTACGGGTACAGGTTCAGCACCGCGTACACGTTCTCCCCGCGCCGCACGATGAGTCCGTCCTCGTCGGACATCCGCGGGATGTCCAGGAAGGGGTGCCCGGAGAGCTCCTCGCCGTCCGCCGCGGCGCGCGGCGGTTCGGTGATGTAGCTCATCCGGTGCGGCGTCCACAGCCGCTGCAGCAGGTCGGTCATCGCCGTTTCCTGGCCATGTCCAGGAACTCCTGCATCGTCTCGGCGGACGGCGAATCGTTGCGGCGGGACTCCTCCCACTCGTCGATCGCGACGATCGCATCGTCGACCGGCACCCCGTTGAGCTGGGTGCCGTCCCGGAAGCGGAAGCTGACGGCGTTGGCGTCGACATCGCGCTCACCGGCGAGCAGCATGAACGGCACCTTGGCGGTGGTGTGGGTGCGGATCTTCTTCTGCATGCGGTCGTCGGAGTGGTCGACCTCGGCGCGCACGCGGCGGCCGCGGAGCCGGTTCACGACGGACTGCAGGTGCGGCGCGAAGGCGTCGGCGACGGGGATGCCGACCACCTGGACCGGCGCCAGCCAGACCGGGAAGGCACCGGCGTAGTGCTCGGTGAGCACACCGAAGAACCGCTCGATCGACCCGAACAGCGCGCGGTGGATCATCACCGGGCGCTTCTTGGTGCCGTCGGACGCGGTGTACTCCAGCTCGAACAGCTCCGGCTCGAAGAAGTCGAGCTGCAGCGTCGACATCTGCCAGGTGCGCCCCAGCGCGTCCTTGACCTGCACCGAGATCTTGGGGCCGTAGAACGCGGCCCCGCCCGGATCGGGGACCAGTTCCAGGCCGGACGCCTCGCCGACCTGGCGCAGCGTCTCCGTCGCTTCTTCCCACACCTCGTCGGAACCGACGTACTTCTCCGGATCCTTGGTGCTCAGCTCCAGGTAGAAGTCGTCCAGGCCGTAGTCCTTGAGCAGTTGCAGCACGAACTGCAGGGTGCCGCTCAGTTCCTCGACGATCTGCTCTTGCGTGCAGTAGATGTGCGCATCGTCCTGGGTGAAGCCGCGGGCCCGGGTGAGGCCGTGCACCACGCCGGACTTCTCGTAGCGGTACACCGACCCGAACTCGAACAGCCGCAGCGGCAGCTCGCGGTAGCTGCGCCCGCGCGACCGGTAGATCAGGTTGTGCATCGGGCAGTTCATCGGCTTGACGTAGTAGTCCTGCCCGGGCTTGCGGACGGTGCCGTCGTCGTTGTATTCCGCATCCAGATGCATGGGCGGGAACATGCCCTCGGCGTACCAGTCGAGGTGCTTGGACACCTCGAACAGGTGGCCCTTGGTGACGTGCGGGGTGTTGACGAATTCGTACCCGGCGGCGGCGTGCTGTTCGCGCGAGTAGTCCTCCATCTCGCGGCGGATCACGCCGCCCTTCGGGTGGAACACCGGCAGGCCCGAGCCCAGCTCGTCGGGGAAGCTGAACAGGTCCAGCTCGGCGCCGAGCCGGCGGTGGTCGCGTTTCTCCGCCTCGGCCAGCCGGTCGAGGTAGGTGTCCATCGCCTCGGTCGACTCCCAGGCGGTGCCGTAGATGCGCTGCAGGTCGGCGAGGGACTGGTCGCCGCGCCAGTAGGCGGCTGAGCTGCGGGTCAGCGTGAACGCCGGGATGTACTTGGTGGTCGGCACGTGCGGGCCGCGGCACAGGTCGCCCCAGACGCGTTCGCCGGTGCGCGGGTTGAGGTTGTCGTAGGCGGTGAGCTCTCCCCCGCCGACCTCCATCACCTCGGCGTCGTCGGCGGCCCCCTTGTCGTCGATCAGTTCGAGCTTGTACGGCTCACCGGCCAGCTCCGCGCGCGCCTCGTCCTTCGACGCGTACACGCGGCGGGAGAAGCGCTGGCCCGACTTGATGATCTGCTTCATCTTCTTCTCGAGCGCCTTGAGATCCTCCGGGGTGAAGGGTTGCTCGACGTCGAAGTCGTAGTAGAAGCCGTCGGTGATGGGCGGCCCGATGCCCAGCTTGGCGTCGGGATTGATCGACTGGACCGCCTGGGCCAGGACGTGAGCGGCCGAATGCCGGATCACGCTGCGGCCGGCCTCGGAGTCCGCCGGAACGGGTACGACGTCGGTGTCGACGGCGGGCGCCCACGACAGATCGCGGAGGGTGCCGTCGGTCTCGGCGACGACGACGATGGCCTGCGGACCCTTGTTCGGGAGTTCCAGCTCGCGCATGGCCTCACCCGCGGTAGTGCCGGCCGGGACCCGGAACGTTTCCGGCAGGGCGACTCGGTCGGGTGCGGCGTGGTCGGGCACGGTGAGGACTCCTCGGGGCTGGACGCGGGTCGTCAGCGCAGGGGTTCTCCGGCGCCGACGGATCTGTTCGCGTTGAATCGTATCGGGTCGCGCCTGCCGCACCACCACAGCGTGACCGCGAGCGTGGCGAGCAACACCAGCAGGTAGCTCCCCGACGCGATCACCGCGGCCACCGCACGCCAGCCGTGCGGATCGGGATCGGCGAAGAGCCGGAACATCCCGAACTGAAGCACCGACACGCGGCCGTCCCACTTGTGCGACGGCCAGGTCAGCCCGAAAACGACCACCGCGGCGGGCGCCAGCCACCACAGCCAGGTCACCGGCCGGGAACGACGCGCCGACTCGACGGCCTGCACCAGTCCGATCAGCAGCAACGGCACCAGCCACACCCAGTGATGGCCCCAGGAGAACGGCGAGACCGCGCACGACGCCATGCCGGTGATCGTGATCGCCAGCATCGTCGCCCCGCACCGCCAGGCCCACCACGACGCGAACAGCGCGACCACCGCCACCACGACGCCGACCGGCAGCCACAACCACGACGGCGCGTTCCACAGGCCCTGCAGCGCACCCAGCCGGACGAAGAACCCGTTGAACGACTGGTTGGCGGGCCACGCCAGCGGCCCGATGCGCGACGTGTCGTGCACGGTGACCGTCCAGAACTCCCACGCCTGGCCGGGGATCACCGCGAGCCCGACCACCACGGTGACCGCGAAGGTCGCCACCGCGACCACGAGCGCCTTCCACTGCCGGGTGACCGCCAGGTACGCGGCGAAGAACAGCGGCGTCAGCTTGATGCCGGCCGCGATCCCGATGCCGATACCGCGCCACGGCCCACGCGTGAGGGTGAGGCCGCCGATGATCAGCACGGCCAGCACCAGGTTGATCTGACCGTTGCCGAAGGTGCCGCGGACTGGTTCCAGCGCGGTCATCGCGACCGCCGCCAGCACCGTGGCCAGCCAGAACCGGCCGTCCCGGCGGAAACCGAGGCCGCGCAGGGTCAGGGCGACCAGCAGGACCAGGCAGACGACGTTCACCGCATTCATCGCCAGCACGGCGCGGTGCGGGCTGACCAGGCCGAGCGGCAGCATGGCGATGGCGGCGAACGGCGGGTAGGTGAACTGCCAGATCTCGAACACCGGTCCGGCGTACAGCGGGGTGCCGTCGATGATCGCCCGCGCTCCGCCGCGGTACACCTTGGTGTCGATGCCGGGGCCGAACAGGCCGTGGCGGATGTCGCCGACCGTCCCGATGGACAGGTGCCAGACCACGGCGGCGACGGCCAGCACGGCGATCACCCCGACGAGCGCCGCCGGGATGCTCCGTATCGTCGCGACCCCGACCGAATGTGCTGCCACGGCCGCGACACTACGCCGCCCGGCGACCCCGATCACGGGGGCGCGCCGAGCATTTCACGCAGATTCCTCCCGCATATCACCCCTACCGCGCAACCCGGACGGACCGCAGGTCATCGCGTGTCCGGTACGCGACGAAACCGGCGATCACCGCCGCGAGCCACAGCAGCGAATAGTGGCCGGCGAGCACCGTGTCGACCGGGTAGGTGTACCAGTGGCCCGCCGCCGGCCGCGGCAGCCCGGAGATCCCGCTGTAGGTCCAGCGCCCGGTCCCGCGGGTCCACGGGTACGGGAAGACGGTGAGGACGATCAGGGCCGGCGCCGCCCAGCGAAGCCGGCTCAGCGGCCGCTCCCGGTCGGTGGTCCGCCAGGCCCAGTCGACGGCGATGAGCAGCAGCGGCAGCACCCACACCCAGTGGTGTCCCCAGGAGAACGGCGACACCGCGCAGCCGGTCAGACCGGTGAGGGTGACGGCGAACAGTTCGCGGCCGCGCCGATGCGCGAGGGCGGCGACCCAGAAACCGGCGATCGCGGCCGGTCCGGCGACCGCCAGCCACATCCACGTCGGCGCCGCGAAGACCGTCGTCCCCCCGTCCCCGAGCCGGGCGTACCGTTCCACGTCGGCGACCCGCAGCAACTGGCTGAGCAGGCCGTTGATCGAGTTGTTGCCGTGCCCGTCGACGGCGCCGATCCGGCCCGAATCGAGAAGGGCGCCGGTCCAGTACCGGGCGGCCTGCCCGCCGAGGGCCGCGACGGCGACGACGAGGGCGACGGCGAAGGTGACCAGCGCCGTCGCCGCGGTCCGCCACTGCCGGGTGACGAGCAGATAGCCGACGAAGATCAGCGGTGTGAGCTTGATCGCGGCCGCGATGCCGACGCCCACACCTCGCCACCGGTCGTCGCTCCACAGCAGATCTGCGAGGACCACGGCCATCAGGATCAGATTGATCTGCCCCAGCCAGAAGGTCTGCGACAGCGGCTGAAGCAGGTAGCACCCGAGGATCGCGAGCACGGTGAACAGCGCGAGCCGGCGATCCCGGCGGTAGCCGAGCACGGTCATCGACCCGGCGATGACCAGACCGGCCGACGCGAGGTTCGTCAGCGCGCCGACCGCGGCCGTGAGCGAGGCCGGCAGCCAGGCCAGCGGAGCGAAGACGACGGCGGCGAACGGCGCGTAGGTGAACGGCAGCTTGCTGCCCGGCGCGGTCGGCCCGTACAGCGGCAGACCGTGCAGGACCGCGCGGCCGCCGGCCCGGTACACCTCGACGTCGACCGACACCAGGACCGCCGCGGGAAAGCCCGCCATGACGGTCATCCAGACCGCCATCGCCACGGCGACGACGGCGGACACCGCCGCGCCCACCAGGAGGGGGCCGGGGATCGCTCGCGACTTCACCGGAGGGAGAGTACGCGACGGCCCCTCGCAGATCGTCTGCGAGGGGCCGTCGTCGGTGGTCCCGGCTGGGATCGAACCAGCGACCTCCCCGGTGTGAACGGGACGCTCTTCCACTGAGCCACGGGACCGTATTCGGTTGTTCGGTGCGGCGGACCGCACGAGCAACGAGATTACACACCGATCGGCGCCCGAACCAAATCGGGGCGACTTCCAGCGGAAACACAGCCGCGTAAGACGCTGACCAGCCGATTTGTGTCGTGGCGGCGAGATGGTTAATGTTTCGTTCCGTTGGTGAGCGGGAGTCCACAAGACAGACGTTCACCGGCGTGCGGATGTAGCGCAGCTGGTAGCGCATCACCTTGCCAAGGTGAGGGTCGCGGGTTCGAATCCCGTCATCCGCTCTCTGATCTTCTTTACCCTTCCCGCGCGATTAGCTCAGTGGGAGAGCGCTTCCCTGACACGGAAGAGGTCACAAGTTCAATCCTTGTATCGCGCACCATCCACACGGAAACCCCCGCCGCCGGCGGGGGTTTCTCGCGTTTCGGACCCCCGGAGAACGCCGCCGACCAGCGCGGGGATCCCCAGTTTGCAATTGCCGCGCACCGCCCGCTAGTGTTTGTTCTCGCCGGTGAGCAATCGAGTCCACAAGACGAGTTCACCGACATGCGGATGTAGCGCAGCTGGTAGCGCATCACCTTGCCAAGGTGAGGGTCGCGGGTTCGAATCCCGTCATCCGCTCGCACCTGGTGACGTGGCCGAGTGGTGAGGCAACGGCCTGCAAAGCCGTGCACACGGGTTCGATTCCCGTCGTCACCTCCAGAATGTTTCATAATTTCACAGTTCCCGCGCGATTAGCTCAGTGGGAGAGCGCTTCCCTGACACGGAAGAGGTCACAAGTTCAATCCTTGTATCGCGCACCATCGCGGAAGCCCGGGCTCAGAACGCCCGGGCTTCCTGCATCGACAGGACGAAGCCGTGCTCCCCCGACGGCGTGGTGCAGGTGACGCCCGATTCCCGCGAGGTGCACGTGTAGCCGTTGTCGGTGATCGTGTACCCGTACGGCAGCGGTTTACGCTCCGGCGAGGTGAACACGCCCTGGTTGAAGCACGACGGCGTCACGGTCTCCCCGGACAGGACGAACCCGCGGGAGAGCATGCTCGCCGGATACTCCGCCGATCCGCGGCAGTCGGCACCGGCCGGGATCGGGGCGGTCTTGGCCTGGCAGCCGGCGGTGTACTGCTCCTTCCCCAGGCGGCACCACACGTTGCCGGTGGGCGAGACGAAGGCGACGTCGCCGTCGAGACTGCCACCGGACCGGTAGTCGTCCGGGTTCGCGTTGATCAGGCCCGAGCCCGCGGGCGGCCCGGGATGCGGGGACACGGCCGCCGGCGGCGTCACCGGTTCGGGAGTGCCGGTGGTGCCGGAGGCGCCGCTGCCCGGAGCGACGGAGGTCACCGTCACCGTGGAGGTGCCGTCGTGCGCGTGGTCGTCGTCGCTGCCACACCCGGTGATCAGTGCGGCCGCAAGCAATCCGGTCGCCAGCAGCACGGTGGCCGAGAGCGTGTTCTTCATCACTCGTTCCGTTTCTCCCGGCCCAATCAGCATTCTAGGCGGTTGTCAGTGCACACATGTACACTGATTGGTATGACGACGGACATCGACGCGCGCCGGCGAGAGGTGCGGGCCCTCTCCGAACTGGGCCTCACCGAACTGGCGAAGGCCTCGTCGGGCATCCACCAGACGCACCGGGCGATCTCCGACCGGGTCTTCGGCCTCGTCGAACGCGGCCTCGGCGCCACCGCCCTCGCGCCGGTCAAAGCCCTGCACGACGGAATCACCGACGGCGTGTACACGATCGTCGCCGAGTCGACGGCCACCGCCGGCCGGGTCAGCGGCAAGGTCGCCGACCTGCCGCTGGCGACTCCCCTGTCCGAGACGACGACCGGCGCGAGCCTGATCGGCGTGGTGAACGGGCTGATCGGCGACGAACTCGACGGCAGACAGTCCGCGCTCACCGACAGCAATCTCAGCGTGCGGGTCGCCGGACGGCCGGTCGACGTCACCGCCGACGGCCTGCGGGCCGCGTTCCCGCGGGCCGGCCGGCGCGTCGCGGTCTTCGTCCACGGTCTGGTGGAGACCGAACACGCCTGGCGGATCGGCCAGAAGCACTCCGCGCCCTACGAACACCGACTCTGGGCCGCGGGCGTCACCAGCGTGTTCATCCGGTACAACACCGGCCGACGCATCTCGACCAACGGCCAGGACCTCGCGGAACTGCTCGACGACCTGGTCCGTTTCTGGCCGAACGACGTCGATGAGCTGATCCTCATCGGGCATTCGATGGGTGGACTGGTGCTGCGCAGCGCCGCCCACCACGGTAAGGAGGCCGGCCAGCTGTGGACGCAGCGCGTCCGGACGTACGTCAGTCTCGGCACGCCGCACGTCGGCGCCCCGCTGGAGAGCGTGGCCCACCACGCCAGCGCCGCCCTGACCGCCGTCCCGGAGACCAATGCCTTCGGCCGGCTCCTGCGGCGGCGCTCGGGCGGCATCCGCGACCTGCGGGCCGGATCCCTGATCGATGACGACTGGGCCGGCCGCGATCCCGACGACCTCGCCCGTGCCCTGGCCGCCGAGATCCCGCTGCTGCCCGGCGCCGACCACTACTTCGTCTCGGCGACCCTCACACGCGACCCGCGGCATCCGCTGAGCCGGGTGATCGGCGACGGCCTGGTCCTGCACCACAGCGCCGGCGGCCGCAATTCGACCCGGCACCTCGGCTTCGACGACGCGAACGGGCTGCATCTCGGCCGCCGCCACCACTTCCACCTGCTCAACGACCCGGCCCTCGCCGACCAGCTGGTCGCCTGGATCGGCTGACGCACCGCTCTCGCGCCCCTCAGACCCCCAGCGAGGCAAGCACCGCGAGGACCCGCCGGTGGTCGTCGTCGGACACCGGGAGCCCGAGCTTGGTGAAGATCCCGGTCACGTACTTCTCCACCGTGCCGACGCTCACGAACAGCCGCTGGGCGATCGCCCGGTTGCTGCGCCCCTGGGTCATCAGCTCGAGCACCTCCCGTTCGCGGCCGGTGAGCGCGTCGAGCGGGTCGTGCCGGGCGGCGAGCATCGCGGACACCACCTGCGGATCGAGGACGGTTCCACCGGCGTGCACGCGCTCGATGGCGTCGCGCAGGTCGTCGAGCGAGGCGATCCGGTCTTTGAGCAGGTAGCCGACTCCCCCGGCGCCGCCGGCCAGCAGTTCACCCGCGTACAGCGCCTCCACGTACTGGCTCAGCACCAGCACTCCGGCGCCGCTGTCCCGCGCTCGCAGTTCGCGCGCGGCCCGCAGTCCCTCGTCCCGGAAGGTCGGGGGCAGGCGGACGTCGAGCACCACCACGTCGGGTGCCAGTTCGGCGACGCGCTCGGACAGGCCGACGGCGTCGCCGAACGCGCCCACGGTCAGGTAGCCGGCCTCGTCGAGCAGTCGCACGAGACCTTCGCGCAGCAGAACGGAGTCTTCGACGATCAGGACGCGCAGCACTGGCCCGGGTTCATTCACGGATTCAGGGTAGGCCCCGGCTGCGGCAGGTCGAGGACGACGACCACCCGCGTGCCCGCCCCGTCCGGGCTGTCCACCGACAGCGCGCCGTGCAGGCCGTGCACCCGGTCGGCCAGACCGGCGAGACCGTGGCCGGGGACCGGCCGGGCACCGCCGCGGCCGTCGTCGTCCACCTGGACCATCAGCCGCTGCGGCTCGATGCGGCGCACGGTGAGCCCCGCCGCGGTGGCTCCGGCATGCTTGACGACGTTGGTCAGCAGTTCGGCGACCACGAAGTACAGCGCCCGCGCCGTCTCCGCCCCGACCAGCCCGTCCAGGCCGGGTTCGACGTCGAGGGTCACCGGCACCGGGCAGCCCGCGGCGAGCGATTCCAGCGCGGCGGTCAGGCCGCGGTCGGTGAGCAGCGGCGGCGCGACTCCGGACGAGAGGGCCCGTAGTTCGTCGAGCGTGGCCTGCGCCTGCGTGCGGGCCTCGGCCGCGAGGGTGAGCGCGGCGGTCCCGTCGTCGTCGCCGATCCGGCGTTCCAGCGCCGCGAGATCCATCTGCAGGCGCACGAGTCGTTGCTGCGGGCCGTCGTGCAGGTCGCGCTCCAGGCGATGCAGCGACCGGTCCTCGGCGCGGATCGCCGCTTCGCGCGCCAGGTTCTCCTCGCGCAGCGCGACGACGAGGTCGTCGGACTTCCAGCGCCCCAGCATCACACGGGCCGGCCAGTAGTGCAGGTGCGCGCACCCGGCGGCGATCCACGGCAGGGTCGCGAGCGCGACGATGCCGACGCTCAGCGAGATCAGGACCTCGACCAGCACCACGTGCGACGGATCGATGTCGAGGGGGATCCCGCCGAAGATCTGCACGGGTCCGCTGAACACCTCCCCGCTCTTGACCGTCGTGCCGTCGGCGCGTTCCAGCGGCCCGCGCCACGCGAAATAGCTCACCCCGCCGAGGCCCAGGCCCAGCCAGGTCACCATCACCACGAAGGTCGCGGTCGCCACCGCGGGCGCGATGATCATCTGGTGCACCAGCGCCGCCCAGTAGCGGGCGCTGATCAGCGGTGCGAGGAAGCGCTTCACACTCGCCCCGGCCGGCGCGTCGACCGAGCGATCCCACTCGGGTTCGGGGATCGGCGGCAGCCCGGTGAGGCGCAGCAGTCCGGTGTCGGCCATTGCGAAGCCGCGGGCCACCCACATCGTCACCACGAGCACCGCCAGCCCGAGCACGACCACCAGTAGTCCCACACCCGCCGACAGCCCGCTGATCAGCGCCGCGAAGGCCGCCCATCCCAGGACCATCGCGACCCCGACGTACACCACCGTCCCGGGCACCGCCCGCCACAGGGCGAGGTAGCCGCGCCGGCCGGCGCCGTGATCGCTCTCCATCTCCACCGCATTCACACTCACCCCACCAGCCTCCCGCACCCCGCCCGCCCACGGAATCCGGCCGCCCCGGCGATCCCCCTGGGGGCTGTCCCCCACCCGCGGCGGCCCGACGGCACCACCGCGACGGCCGTTCACAGCCGATCACGGCACGACGAGCACCAGCTTCCCCGCGACGTGCCCGGCCTCGCCTCGGCGATGCGCCGCGCGGACCTCGTCGACGTCGTGCAGGTCGTAGCTGCCGGCGATCACCGGGCGCAGCGCGCCCGAGGCGATCAGGCCGGCGACGGCGGCCATCCCGGCCTGGTCGGCCTCCACGAGCATGGGCACATGGCGGACTCCCGCGGCCTCGGCGGCGGCGCCGAGCGGTTCGGTGACCAGCAGGTTGAGCGAGACGATCGTGCCGCCCGGCCGGGTGATCGCCAGCGACCGCGCGGTCGCCTCGCCGCCGATCGCGTCGAGCACCACGTCCACCTCGCCCGCGGCCGCTGCGAAGTCGTCGGTGCGGTAGTCGATCATCTCGTCGGCGCCGAGTTCGCGCAGCAGGTCGTGATTGGCGGCGCTCGCCGTGCCGATCACGACCGCCCCGAGATGCTTGGCGATCTGCACCGCGACATGCCCGACGCCACCGGCCGCGGCATGGATCAGCACCCGCTGGCCGGGTCGCACCCCGGCGACGTCGACGAGCGCCTGCCAGGCGGTCAGCGCGGCAAGCGGCACCGCCCCCGCGGCGGTGAGCGGCAGGTTCTCCGGCACCGGCACCATCGACCGCGCCGGCGCGACCACGTAGTCGGCGGCGCCGCCCACCCCGAACGGATACGGCAGCATCCCGAAGACCAGGTCGCCCGGCCGGTGGATACCGACGCCCAGCCCGACCTCCTCGACGACGCCGGCCACCTCCCAGCCCAGGATCCGCGGCACCGACGGCCGCGGCTCGCCGAGGAACCCTGGGATCGCCCGATGACCCCAGTCCGTCGGATTAAGCCCGGTGGAGACCACCCGGATCAGCACGTGCGACGGTCCCGGAACCGGGCGCGGCACCTCGACCGATTCCAGGACCTCGGCCGGGCCGAGGCGCGTGGAGGCGATCGCCCGCATGGTGGTGGTGGCGGTGGTGGTGACGGTCATCGACATTTCTCCTCATCGTGGACGGTGAATCAGCCCCCACAGCCTCTCCCGGCACGCGGTGCCGCCGACAGTGGCCCGTAGGCCGACATATGGGAAGATCGGGCCATGGTCTCCCGCGTGGTCGTCCTCGCCGACGACGGAGTGATGCCCTTCGAGATGAGCCTCGCCGGCCGGGTCTTCGGCACGGCCGCCGACGGCGACGGGAACCCGCTCTACGACGTCAAGGTGTGCACCAGCGACGGCGCGCCGGTCACCGCGTCCGGCGGGTTCGACGTGGTGCCCCGGCACGGCCCGGACACCCTGCGCCATGCCGATCTCGTCGTCGTGGCGCCGTCGGCACAGCACGCGACCCTCACCCCCGACGGTCCGCCGTCACCGCTGGCCGCCGCCCTCGGCGCCGTCCCGGCGCACGCGCGCATCGCCTCGATCTGTCTGGCGTCGTACGTGCTCGCCGCCGCGGGTCATCTCGACGGCCGCACGGCGACCACCCATTGGGCCGCCGCCGATCATTTCGCGCGCACCTTCCCGCGGGTCACGGTCGACCCCGGCGCACTCTACGTGGACGAGGGGCGGTATCTGACCGCCGCGGGCGCCACCAGCGGGATCGACCTGATGCTCCATCTGATCCGCGCCGAATACGGCAGCGCCGTCGCCAACGACGTCGCCCGCCGCTGCGTCGTCCCGTCCTGGCGCGACGGCGGCCAGCTGCAATACATCGCGCAGCCGGTCCCCGAGTTCGACGGCGACGATCTCGCCCCCACCCTGGAATGGGCGCGCGACCATCTCGGCGACCCGCTCACCGTCGACACCCTCGCCCGCCACGCGCGGGTGTCCCGCCGCACCTTCACCCGCCGGTTCCGGGAGGCCACCGGGACCAGCCCGATGGCCTGGCTGCTCGATCAGCGCACCGAGTACGCCAAGCTTCTGCTGGAGACCACCGCGTATCCCGTCGACGACGTGGCGCATCGCGCGGGTTTCGGGACCGGGAGCGCTCTGCGCAAGCAGCTGCGCCTCAAACACGGCGTCTCGCCGTCGTCGTACCGGCGGGCGTACCGGCGGTGAACGACGTCCGGCAGATCATACGACGAACTCTCGCCTAATAGTAAGGAACCTAATAGTATGGGTGTATGACCACTATCGTCGGACGCCGCCAGGAACTCCTCCTCGACCGCGCCGGCGGCGACCGCGACGTCGAACTCCTCATGGGACTGCTGACGACGGCCCGGCGGGTCATCCGGGCCTACAACGCCGGCCTGGCCGAGCATGACGTGACCGACGGACGCTTCGCCGCGCTGCTCGCCATCGACGCCGAGCCGGGAATCACCCCCGCGGCGCTCGCCGACCGGCTCGTGGTCACCCGGGCGACGGTCACCGGACTCGTCGACAACCTCGTCAAGCGCGATCTGGTGATCCGCGAGGCCGACGAGACCGATCGCCGCACCCTCGCCCTGCACCTCACCGAGGACGGGCGCGCGACCGTCGCGACCGTGGCACCGCTCGTGACCGGCTGGTTCACCGCCGTCGCCGACGGCATCGAGCCGGCCGACCGGGACGCGGCCTGGCGCACCTTCGCGCAGATCCAGGCGAACGTCCGTGACCGGTCGCCCGGTACCGACGTCTGAGACCCGCACCGACACTTCCCCAAGGACCCCGCCCATGGATTGGACAGCCTTCCTCGACTCCGCCAAGCGCGGCCTCGCCCCCGCGGGGAGACCGCTCCAGGACCGCCCACGTCTGCTCCGCGTCGCCGTGGGCATGATCGCCGCCACGGTCGCCGCCTTCTTCTTCGACGAGGCCGGCGCCCTGCTGGTCACCATCGGCGCCTTTCTCACCGCGATCGCCGCGATCATGCCGCACGACCGCTCTCGGCTGGGCGCCACCGGCCTGACCTCGATCCTGATGGTCACCGCCGCCGCGGCCGGCCTGGCCGTCGGGACCGATTGGTGGGCGGTGGTGCCCGTCCTGGTCGTCATGTTCTTCGCGTCCGGCATGCTGCGCGCCGTCTCGGCGGGACTCAGTATCCGCATCCTCGTGCTCTCGTTCGTCTTCCTCGCCCTCGCCGAGATGGAGCCGGAGCTCCCGACCGGCTACGGCGTCACCATCGGCTTCTTCGCTTTCGGCGTCGCGATCATGTACGCCGCGCAGTTCCTGCCGCCTTTCGACGGCCGGAACCGGGCGCAGCGCACGGCGGTCGGCACCTTCTACCGGACCGTCTCGTCCCCGGAGGAGTACAGCGCACCGGCCCTGCTCGCCGCGGACCGCACGCTCGCGCATCTCCGGCTGCGCGACGACGACGAGATCGACCGGCTCACCCAGCTCACCGAGTACGGCGAGCAGATCGCCCAGCTGCTGCTGGTGATCGAAAGACGGCCCGCGACCGACGCGAGTACACGCGCGCTGACCGCCGCCGTGCGCTCCCAGACGGCCGCGATCGGCGACCGGATCGCCTCCGGTGCGATCGGCGGCCCCGACCTTGTCGACGTCACCTGGCCGCGGCCGGTCACCGGCGCCACCGAAACCGCACTGGCCCACGCCGTCGACGCCGCCACCGCGCTGGTCGCCGGACGATCGGCCCCGCCGGCATCCGACGAACGCCGTGTCCCGACCAGCTGGGAACTGATCCGCGACCAGCTCACCCCGACGTCGCACGTCTTCCAGCACGCGGTACGGCTGACCGTCGTGTCCACCCTCGCGGTGGCCCTGGGCATCGTGATCTCCGCCTACCTGCCGTCCGACCAGATGCTCTCCGGCCACGGCTTCTGGATCGTGATCGCCACCGCGCTCATCGTCTTTCCCGACTACGGATCGACCATGGCACGCGGGATCGGCCGCACGACCGGCACCGTTCTCGGCATGGGCCTGGGTATCGCTCTCGCCTTCGTCCCCTACCACCACATCACGCACGGCCTGATCCTGCTGGCGCTGTTCCTGCTGTACCTGGCGTTCCGGTCGATGGGCCAGCTCTACACGATGCTCTTCGTCGTCGCGTGGATCGCGCACCTGACGCCCGGGGTTCTCGGCGCCACCACCCGCGCCGGCGCCACGGTGATCGGCGTGGTCCTCGCGTTCGCCGCCTTCTTGCTGTTCCCCAGCTATCAGCGCCGGATGCTCACCCGCCGGCTGCGGGCCTGGGCGCTGTCGGCGGCCGACAAGCTCGACGCCCTCGCCGCACTGTGGAGTCACAACACCGAGGCCGGCCGTCGGCACGTCGCCGACACCACCGTGCGCGGCCGGCTCGCCCGCCTCGACTTCTGCGATTCGGCGCGGCAGGCCCTGGTCGAACCCGCCGACAAGCACGGCCGGTGGACGAATGCGGCCCTGCTGCCGTCGGTCGACTCGGTCAGCCGGATCGGCGCCACCCTCGCCGGTTTCGCCGCGCTCGGCCAGACCCTGACCGACGACGACCGCCCCGGCAAGATCGTCCACGCCGATCTGCTGGCGCGCGAGTTCCGCGCCCTCGCCGACGATCTCGCGTCCGCGGATGCCCGGGACGTCTTCGGCTCGGCGACCGCCGGACGCGTCCGGCCGGCCGCCGACGGTGAAAGCTCCGAGGGTCAGAACTGCGACGTGGTGATCACCGCGCGGTCGATCGACGACGAGCTCGCCGGCTTCGTCGACCGGCTCCGGCCGCTCACCTCACGTCGGGCACGATGAGACCCATGCCCGCCGATCGCCCCGTCCTCATCGAACTCGTCACCGATCCCGGCGCCGCCGCGGAGATCGCGTTCGTCGCCGCGGTGACCTTCCCTCTCGCCTGCCCGCCGCATTCCACCCGGGAGAACATCGCCGCGCATCTCGCCGGTTCCCTCACCCCGGAGCACTTCGCGCACTGGATCACCGGCGACGACCACGACGTGCTCGTCGCCCGGGACGGCCGCGGCGGACCGCCGATCGGATACAGCCTGATCGGGTACGGGCCGCCGGCCGATCCTGCGGTGCGCGACGCCCTGCCGGGCGGGCGGGCCGTCGAGGTCTCCAAGATGTACGTCCTGCCCGACCATCACGGCACCGGCCGCGGCGCCCGCCCGTCGCATCTCCTGATGGCCGCCGCGCTGGATGCGGGCCGTGCCCGTGGCGCGGAGTCCGCCTGGCTCGGGGTCAACCAGCTCAATGCGCGCGCCCTGACCTACTACCGCAAGATGGGCTTCGCGGTGGCGGGCACCAGGAGCTTCGACATGAACGGCGCGGTGGAGCACGACTACGTCATGGTGCGGGGGCTGTAGCCGCGCACAGGTCCCGGCCGGTCAGCCGGCCGACACCGCCCCCTCCGCCTCGGCGAACCGGGACAGCGCGAGCAGACGCGAGGTGGCGCGCAGGTACTTCTTGCGGTAGCCACCGGCCACCATCTCCGGGGTGAAGATCTCGTCGAGCTTCACGCCGGAGGTCACCACCGGGATGTCGGCGTCGTACAGGCGGTCGGTCAGCGCCACCAGCCGCAGCGCGACGGCCTGATCCTGGGCGGGTTCCACGTCGGAGATGCAGACCAGGGTCACACCGTCGACCAGCGACTTGTACTTGGACGGGTGCAGCTTGGCCAGGTGCGCGCTGAGCTCGGAGAAGCTGTCGAGGGTCGCGCCCGGCGTCGCCTCCGCCTTGGCGAGGAGTTCCCCGTCGGTGACCGGCTCGGGTGCCGGCGGCAGATCGCGGTGCCGGTAGTCGGGGCCGTCGACCCGCACGCTCTCGAAGATGCCGGACAGCTTCTGGATCTCCCGCAGGAAGTCGGCGGCGGCGAAACGGCCCTCGCCGAGCTGCCCCGGCAGCGTGTTCGACGTGGCCACGATCGAGACGCCGCGGGCGCTCAACTCGCTGAGCAGGCGGGACACCACCATCGTGTCGCCCGGATCGTCGAGCTCGAACTCGTCGATACAGAGCACGCTGTGCCCGGAAAGGCGCTCCAGCGCGTCGGTGTAGCCGAGGGCGCCGACCAGGTTGGTCACCTCGCCGAAGGTGGCGAACGCCTTGGGCCCGGGCATCGAGTGATAGATCGATGCCAGCAGGTGCGTCTTGCCGACACCGAACCCGCCGTCGAGGTAGAGGCCGATGCCGTGCGGGGGCGCCGCCTTGCGGAACAGGCCGCGCTTGCCGCCGGAGCGGATCTTGGACGCGCGCGCCACGAAGTCGCGAGCGGCGGCCACCGCCGCCGCCTGGCTGGGCTCGTTGGGGTCCGGGATATAGGAGTCGAAGCTGACGTGATCGAACATCGACGGGGGGACCATCTCCCCGATCAAAGCGTCCGCCGCGATCACCGGGTTTCGGTCGGAGAGTCGTGCCACCATGCGGGAAGCCTAGCCATATGCCCATCACCGGCGACAACGTCCTCGCCGCTAAGCGACGAGTCTCACAGCTGAGTAGCCCGATTGCACGCTGTTAGGGTGACGGCATGACCGACATCGACGCGCTGCGCGCGCGACTGCTGATCGCACGGGTGCCCGGTGACGCGGTCCGAACGAGTGCGAACATCACTTCGATCGTCAACGACCTTTCGCGCGAGGACATGGACGTCCTCGCTGCGATTCTTCACGATGACGCCGACACGCGACATGCGGGATCAGACGTGAGCGCGCAGTGGTTCGCCACACAGCAACAGCACACCGAAGCGGGCACCGCATGGCCGTCCTATCTCTCCGAGTGGCTGACGTCGATTCGCAGCCCCGACGACCACGACGAGGCGTTCGAACTCGCTTCGTCGGCAATTACATGGCAGTTGAGGATCGCCCACACCGCGCTCCTCAACGCACTGACGCTTGGCCAGGTCATCACCGAGATGGAGTCGTCGGACCCGCACTTCCAGACGCACCTGGCGATCCTGCTCCAGACCGCACGCTATGACTTCAACTTCATCCGGATTGAGCAGATCCTCAACGCGGTCGGAGAGTCGGTCACCAACTCGTCGCTGTACTACCGTGCGATGCTTCAATACAGCCGAATGGGCCGGGCGAAACAGGTCACAGCGGACGAGATCGAGACCATCGCCGGGGCCGCTCGGGATTCCGAGAAGATCCTCTCACTGCTTCTGCACGGATTGTGGTTCACCTCTGGCCGGGCCTACGCAGAACAAATGCTCGCGCTCGGCAGCCGACTGCTCGAATTGAATCCCGACAACGCGGTCACTCACATGCGGATGGCGTCGGCTTACCGCCGACTCGGCCGGTTCGACGACGCCATCCGCGCCATCAACGACGCCATCAAGCTGCATCCCCCGGCTGATCGCGAAGCCCACAACGACTTCAAGCTGGAACGCGTCACCATCGCCATCCAGCAGGACGCCAAGCTGCGCCTCGACGCCGAGATCGCCCGCCAGTTGGAGATCGAAGGCGGTAGGCAGCGTCGCAAGCTCAACTCCCTGATCGAGCGAACAAACGACCAGCTGTCCGATTCCCTGTTCAAGGTCGTGGAGATCCTCGGCGTATTCACTGCGATCATCGGTGCCATCGCGACTGTCGTCGCCAGTAATGCCGCCGGCGACGGGATCGAGTGGTGGGGGCGGGTGTTGATCGTGCTCGCGGGCGGCCTCATCATCCTCGGTTTCTTCGCTCTACTCAGATGGATCGTGCGGCCACCGCGACCGACTGCGGTCGACGACGCCAGCGAGGACGAGATAACTGCACTCCGGGAGGAATCGCATGCCTGACTCGCGTGTGACCGGCGTCGCAGCGCAGTACGTGGCCGACGATCCCCAGGAGATGGCATACCGTACCGAAGCCCTCATCACGAACCTCGACGACGCCACGGACCGGGTCATCGATCTGCTGCGTCGTCGTATTCACGCCGTCGTGGCCGCCCATCCCGGCCGTCCTGCGCTGATGTTGTCGGGCGGTATCGACTCGATTCTGGTTGCGGCGGTGTGCGCTGATCTCGGTCTCGCGCCGTATGCACTCACCGTCGTCACCGAATCAGACACCAAACTGGAAGATCTCCGCGGCCGTGACGTCGCACGACTTCTCGCGTTTCCTCACGAGGTGGTCGATCTCGATGCCGATCGACTCGTCGACGCCGCCATCGATTGCATTCGACGCCTCGGCACCTGGGAACTCTGGGAGATCACCTCCGCGATACCGGTGCAGGCGGCATTCGGGCGCTTTGCGCAGCTTGACGCCGGGCCGGTGTTCACCGGGGCCGGATCCGACGCCCTTTTCATGGGCGGCGGCGCGCTCAGGGCCGATCCGGACTCGACCGCGGGGCTCGCCGAATTCCGCAGCACCGTCACCGCGAAGGTCTCCGCCAATTTCACCCGCCACCGGTTAGTGCCCGATTACTACGAACGGCTTCTCGGCGACCGCTCTGGACTGTTCATTCAGATCTTCCAGACGGCCACCTTCTGGCGCTATGCAATGTCGCTGAGCCCCGGTCTGCTCTGGCGCCACGGGCCCGACGGCCGGGTCTACGACAAGTTCGTTCTCAGGAACGCGGCGGCCCGGCTCGGCGTGCCACCCGGATACGTGTGGACCGACAAAGCTCCGCTCCAGGTCTCATCGGGAGTCATCGGAGCTCTCATGCGTACCGCGCGCGCAGATATCGCCGCTCAGCCCGGCCAGCAGACGTATGACGATCCTCGTCATGAACCACTGGAACACACCATCGTCCGGCAGTATCTGCGGCATCTCGACGGGACGAACCGATGATCCCGGCCGAACTACAGGATGAGTACCGTTGGCCCGCCGGACCGTGGCTCCGCACCAATTTCGTCTATTCGATCGACGGCAGTCTGACCCGAGATCAACACTCGGCGGGCCTCTCCGGACCCGCAGACAACGCACTCCTCCACCATCTGCGGGCCACCGCCGATGCCGTCGTGGTCGGGGCATCCACGGCAACCGCCGAGGACTACATCGGCATCTCGCTGCCCGACGACGAGGCCCTGGCCCGGGAGAGACGCGGTCAAGGCGGGCCGCCGGCGCTCGTCGTGGTGACCGCATCCGGCCGGATCGGGAGTCCTCATCGCTTCATCACCCAAACCATCACCGGCAACTTCCTGCTACTGACTTCCACCGATCACGATGCTGTCGATCGCGCCGTCGCGGCAATAGACGCGTCGAACGGGACCATGGAACTGCTGCACGCACCCGACGGACTCGCCGAGGGCCTGTCGCTGCTCCATAACCGTGGTTATTCCCATCTGCTCTGTGAGGGCGGGCCAACGCTGACCGACGCCCTTCTGCGCGACGACCTCGTCGACGAGCTCTGCATCACCCTCTCACCGAACATCGGTGGTGAGGGACGACCACGTCCCACAGCGGCAGTCACCGCCGATTTCGTCCCCACGGTGACCGGCATCGTCGACCATTTTCTGTTCACGCGCTGGACCCGAACCGACAAGGAGCCCCGGTGATCCGGCCCCCCACCTTCCGCCTGCTCGCGACCCTCGCCACCGCCGCCGTGCTGGCCACCGCCTGCACCCCCGGCCCGGAGGCGGGGCCGGACATCGTGCGCGGCGACCACGGCGGTGCGGGCGCGACGGCGCCGGACAAGCTCCCGAATCTCCCCGCACCCAAGCGGGATCTGAACTACTCGAACTGCGCGGGCCGGCTCGCGGAGACCTACGGCGTCGCGCAGCCCGACGGTATCCGCCTGGAATGCGCGACCTTCGACTCCCCGATCGATCCGGCCAAGCCCGACGGCTCCACCCTGTCGGTGGGCGTGGTGCGTGCCAGCAAGGCCGAGACCCCGAAGGATGCCGCACCGCTGGTGCTCACCACCGGCACCGATCTGCCCAGTTCCCGGCTGGCACTGACCCTGAACAGCAGCGCGATCGGCCCGCTGCTCGACCGGCATCCGCTGGTCCTGGTCGACCGGCGCGGGATCGGCGAGTCCGCCGAGATCGACTGCCTCACCCGCAGCCAGCGCAGCATCATCGCCGACGACGGCGCCGCGGGCACCCGCGACGTCGAGGCCCGCGTCACGGCGCTGGCCACCGCGACCCGCGCCGGCGCCGACCTCTGCAACGACACGCTGTCGCCGAATCAGCTGGACTTCGCCGACGCCGACGCGGCCGCCGATCTGGAGCAACTGCGCACCCGCTGGCAGGTGGACCGGATCGGGCTGGTCGGCGTCGGCAGCGGCGCCACCGTCGCGCTCGCGTACCAGGGCGCCCATCCCAGCCGGGTGGGCCGGCTGATCCTGGACTCTCCCGTCGGCCTGAACGTCGCGGCCACGCCGGCCGCGGCGGCGCGTGCGGCCGGAGTGCAGAACTCGCTCGCCACCTTCGCCACCCGCTGCTCCAACACGGGCTGCAGTCTCGGCGCCGACGGCCTCGGCATGCTCAACCGGGTGGTCGGTGCGGGCGCCAGCGGCGGCCTGCCGGGCCTGTCCGACACGTCGGTCCTCGCCGCGATCACCACGGCGCTGGCCCTCGGCGACACCTCGCCGGACGGCCTGGGGAGACTCGCCGACGCGATCAGCGCCGCCGACCGCGGCGATTCCGGGAAGCTCGCCGCCCTGGCCACGGCCGCGGACGGTGTCCGCGACTCCGACGGTCAGCTCCTGGCCCGGTGCAACGACCTCGTCGGGCGTCCGGGCCTCGCCGAGATCTCCGGGCTGGCGACGTCGTGGGGCCGGGATGCGCCGCTGACGGCGAACTCCGCGGCGCTCGGGCTCGCCCGGTGCGACGGCTGGGGCGTCGCCGACCCGGCGAAGGCACCGGAGACCTTCGCGGTGTCCCCGCTGATCCTGCTCGGCCAGAACGACCCGATCAACGGACTCAAGATCACCGAGAGCCTCACCCCGCTGATGGTGACGGCCGGCGCGTCGCCGACGACGGTCAGCTGGGACGGCCTCGGCTACAGCGTCCTGTCCCGCAGCGAGTGCGCGGCCGACGTCGTCGCCGAATATCTGGGTGACGTGAAACTCTCCGGCCCGGCCGAACGCGCGTGCCCCGCCTGAGACGGCGCCGTCGTGTAGTAGGTTCGCTCAGGTGAGTGTGATGGATCGCTACCTGTACCCGCGCATGGACTCGGCGCGCATTCTGTCGATGATCCTCTGGCCGATCAGCATCATGATGATCCTGCAGCGGTCGATCATTCTCGCCGTCAACGGCGCCCGGACCGACGACTTCACCACCGTCTACCAGGCCTCGCTGCACTTCCTGAACCGGCAGCCGGTGTACGCGGAGAACTACGCCACCGTCGACCCGCACTATCTGTACCCGCCGTCGGGCACCCTGCTGATGGCGCCGCTGGCGTACCTGGACCCCACACATGCCCGCTGGACTTTCATCGCGGCCAGCGTGGTGGTCCTGATCATCTGCGCCTATCTGCTGGTCCGGATGTTCGACCTGCCCCTCGATTCCTGGGTCCTCCCGGGCGTGCTGTTCTTCATGTTCAGCACCGAGACCGTCGCGAACACCCTCATCTTCACCAACTTCAACGCCTTCGTGCTGCTCGGCATGATCGCGTTCCTCATGCTGATGCGCAGCCGCAACGACTACTGGGCCGGCTTCTTCATCGCCATGACGCTCACCGTGAAGCCGGTCCTGGCACCGCTGCTTCTGCTGCCGCTGCTGCAACTGCGCTGGAAGGTCTTCGTCACCGGCCTGGGCATCCCGATCCTGCTCAACCTGGCGGCGTGGCCGCTGATCGTCGACTCGCGGTCGTTCCTGGACCGCACCGTGCCGTACCTGTCGGAGACCCGGGACTACTACAACAGCTCGATCGCCGGCAACGGCGCCTACTTCGGCGTCGCCGACTGGCTGATCATCCTGCTGCGTATCGCGTTCGTGCTGATGGCGATCTTCTCGCTGTGGTTCCTGTACAAGTACTACTCCGACAACGACGAGCTGCTCTGGCTCGCCACCTCGTCCGGCGTCCTGATGGCCACGCTCTGGCTGGTCAGCTCTCTCGGCCAGGGCTACTACTCGATGCTGCTGTTCCCGATGCTGATGACCGTCTTCCGGTCCGGTTCGGTGATGCGCAACTGGCCCGCCTGGCTCGCCGTCTACGGCTGCATGACGTTCGACGTGTTCGGCTCGCGGCGGTGGGAGCCGTTCGGCCGCTACCTCGAATACAACCGGGTGACCCTCGGCTGGTCGCTGCTGATGATCGTCGTCTTCTGCGTCCTGCTGTTCCGCTGGCTCGACATCCGCAAGCTGGACGACGACGCCGCTTCCACCACCGCCGAGGCCCCCGCGCTCAGCTGAGGTGCCTGCGCAGCGTCAACGACTGCGCCAGCGTTCCGACCGGCCCCTGCTCGTCGTGCAGGACGCTGCTGGTGAGACCGACGCCGCTCGGCCCGAACGCGACGCGCGTGTCCAGGCCCAGCCATCGCCCGGCGGGCTGTCGGAACAGGTGCGCGGTGAGGTCGACGTTCGGGTACATCCAGACGTGCGGGTCCTGTCGCAGCGAGATGCCGTTCGCGGTGTCCCACAGCTTGGCGTAGTCACCGAGCGCGGTCGCGGGCTCCCCGGCGATCAGCTCGACGTCGGTCGTCACCCACGCCCGGGCGCGGCCCGGCCGGGTGTCATCGGCCTGCCACGCCTGCACGGTGTCGATCATCCCGCCCTTCCACCGCTTGAGCCACGACGGCTCGGTGAAGGTCTCCGGCGGCGGCAGCGGCGCGAACTCGTTCTCGGCCACCTCGGCGGTCTCGGAGACCTGCAGCAGCCAGCCGCGCGCCCGGACGGTGGGGCGGCCGCCGATCACCGCGGTGGCCTCGACCAGTTCGATGGTGCGGCCCGGCCGGATCACCTCGACGCTCAGCTCGATCCGGTCGCGGGCGATCTGGCCCAGCACTTCGAGGCTGAACCGGCTGAACTGGAGGCCGGCGGCGTGCGCCGTCCGCCACCGCTCCAGGTGGTCGACGATCAGTCCGGCGACCGGTGCCAGGTGCAGCTCGTCCTCGCGCCAGGCCCCGGCCGCGCAGTCGGTCGGGGCGAAGGTGTCGTCGTCGATCCTGGTGAAGTACGCGCGCGTGGAGGGAGCCATGCCAGCCACGCTAACTCAGCGCGGCACGCGCGCGGCAACCGGACTACCGTGGAATCCATGAGCGATGACGCACGTGATTACCCGGCCGATCCGAAGGCGCTCACCGACGCCGACTGGCGCGAGCGCCTCAGCCCCGCCGCCTTCCGGGTGCTCCGGCAGGCCGGCACCGAAGCCCCGTTCACCGGCGAGTACACCGACACCACCACGGAGGGCATCTACCGCTGCCGGGCCTGCGGCGCCGAACTCTTCCGGTCCGATGCGAAGTTCTCCTCGCACTGCGGCTGGCCGTCGTTCTTCACGCCACTCGCCGGCGATGCGGTGATCGAGCGCCGTGACGACTCGCTCGGCATGGAGCGCGTGGAGATCCTGTGCGCCAACTGCCACAGCCATCTCGGCCATGTCTTCGCCGGGGAGGGCTACGACACCCCCACCGATCTGCGGTACTGCATCAACTCGGTCAGCCTGGACCTGGACACGTCCGCCGACGGCTGAGCCTGCCGAAGGCTCAGGGCAGGGCGGCGACCAGCGTCGCCGGCTCCACCCGGGGGCCGGTGAAGAAGGGGATCTCGACGCGGACGTGGTAGCGGGCCTCGGTGGCGCGCAGGTCACGCATCAGGTCGACGATGCGGTACAGCTCGGGTGCCTCGAAGGCGAGCAGCCACTCGTAGTCGCCGAGCGCGAACGCGGGCACCGTGTTGGCGCGCACGTCCTTGTAGCCGCGGGCCGCCTTGCCGTGGTCGGCGAGCATCTTGCGGCGGTCCTCGTCGGGCAGCAGGTACCAGTCGTACGACCGCACGAACGGGTAGACGCAGACGTAGTTCCCGGGATCCTCCCCGGCCAGGAACGCCGGGATGTGGCTCTTGTTGAACTCGGCCGGGCGGTGCAGCGCGGCGGCGCTCCAGAACGGTTCGCTCACCTTGCCGAGCAGGGTGGTGCGCTGGAACGAGCTGTACGCGTCCTGCAGCTGCTCGATGGTCTCGGCGTGCCACCAGAACATGAAGTCGGCGTCCCCGCGCAGTCCGGCGACGTCGTAGATGCCGCGGATCACCACCCCCTTGCCCTCGACCTCGGCGACGAACCGCTCCAGATCGGCGATCACCTCGCTCCGATCGTCCGGCAGCTCCCCGGCCCGGATCTTGAAGACCGAGAACATCAGGTAGCGGATGGTGGCATTGAGTTCGTCGTAATCCAAGCGAGCCATGACTCCCATAGTGCCACTGCGCCCGGGGCCTGATGGCCGTGGGCCCACCCGGTCTGGTCTCAGAACGGTGGTGGGCCGTAGGCGGCGTCGGCGCGTTCGCGGGCGCGGCGCAGGCGGGCGCGTTCGGCGCGGCGCCAGGCGTGTTTGTAGGCGGTGGCGGCCCGGAGACCTCCTCCTGTCACGTTCCCGCCGGCGCCGTCCGACCGTGCCGGGCCCGGTGGCGGTGGTTCCGGTGGCGCTTGGGCTTGATGGGCACACCTGACCCCGGTGAACTGGGGCAACAGCCACTGATTCTCCGCGCGGGTCTCGGAGGTCGTGCCGTGGAGGGTGATCGCCGTCCACACCACGCCCTGCTGGTCGATCCACTGCTCGTCGACCCATCCGTCTTCGGGATTGGCCGCCCCGAGGAAGGTCTTCAACAGGTGATGACGCTTGCACTTGGGGCCGATATTGCACAGACAGGTCGGGCCGCCGGAGGCGGGGCAGATCTGGTTGAACTCCTCACAGTGGTCGAGTTCGCAGTTCCAGGCCGGCTGCTCGCATCCGGGCACGGTGCAGGTGCCGAACAAGGCGCGGACCAGGACACTCAGGGCTTCGGTGGGCCGGTACGGGTCGGCGGGCTGGGCCTGACCGTTCAGGAACGCCGGCGGCACCTCGTGCCCGTCAACAAGCTCGCCGCGCGTCCCGGACCGTCCGGCATCAGTGCGCTCGGCATCAGTGCGCTCGGCATCGGGCTGCTCGGGGTTGCGGTGATGCCGGAGCTCGGCCGCGTGGCCGCCGGACGGGTCGTCCTCCTGGCGGCCGTCGGTGTCGTTCTCGCGGTTCTGGGCCGCAGTGGCGTTCGGGTCCTGCTTGGCGTGGGGGTCGGTGTCGTGTCCGTCGGGCGACTCGGCGGCGACCGGCTCGACACTGTTGCTGTCTTCGGGTGGCGCCGTGACCGGGGGACGGCGCTGCAGGAGCGCACCGAGGTCGAGGTCCCGGACGAGAGTGTCTGGGCGTTGTGCGAGGTCCCGGACGTGGCCGGCGCTGATCGGGCCGTGCCCGTCCAGATGGGCCGGTTCGTCGTTGTCGCCGGTGAGGGTGCTCTTCTGGCAGACCGCGTGCACGATGATCCGGGCCTGCCGCTCGGATATCTCCTCGGCATTGAGCGTGGCAGTACAAGCCTCCTTGTCGGTGCACGCGCAGGTAAACGGGAGCCGGCGCAGGCGGGCGATCGCCGCGGCCGAACGGAGCATGCCCTTGGTACGCGGGTCATTCGGGCAGACCCCGGCGATCATCGCCTCGACCGATTCGTAGGCCAGGCGGGCTTCTTCGGCGTCGGCGGTGATGTTGATCCCGCCCAGACCGTCGGGGTAGTCGCGATTGGTCATGTTCTTACGGCGCCGGGCCTTCTCCCGCCGTTTGCGATCGGCGTCGGCGTCACGTTTGTTCACGATCCGGTCGGCGATCCGTTCGGCCGCCCTCTCGGAGATGTGCCCGGCGATGGCGAGCGCATCAGCGAGATCCTGGTCGACCTGGGCCATGATCTGGCCGTCGTCGACGATGTCGGTGCGGTGGGCCACCTTCTCGAACATCTCCGGCGAGATGACAGTCCGGCGGAGCAGGTCCGCGGTGGCGGGGAGTCGTTCGGCGGCCGCGATCGCCACGCCGACCAGGGCGCGGGAGGCCCGCCGGTTCCCGGCGAAATAGATCGCGAAGAATTCCACGGCCAGTGTGTAGGGGTCGAACAGGTCTTTCTGGTCTTCTCCGGCGCAGACGCGGTCGTCGAGGGTGGCCAGCTCGATGTCGAGGAACTGCCCGACGGCGAACAACTGTTGTGAGTACAGGTACGTCTGGCCCCGCCAGGCGGCTTCGGCGTAGACCGCCCATGACCGGCACTGGGCCTTCTCGTCGTCGTTTTCGTCGGCGGGGACCATCCCGGCCGCGGTGAGATCGATCCCCGCCCAGCGGGAGGTGAACGCGTCGTCGATCACGTCGGTCGTCATGATGGTCACCTCCCCCAAGGGCTCATTGTTCGACTTGTCTATGATCTACGATACAGACACATCACGGTGTGTGCCACCCGACTTTCTGTACCGTCACCACGACTATATGACCTGGTTACGACAATAATCAGCCACGCGGAGGCGGTCACCCGATCACATCGAGTCGACGGCGATTCGCCCACAGAAGTTGAACGATCGCGGTGACATGTTCGAATAGATCGAGTCGAGGTGCTTGCCTTCGACTCGCCTCCTCACTGCGTTCGTCGGCGGCTCAGGCTGCGGACTACGGCGGGCCACGGCGAACTCAGGCGGCGGACTGCGGCGAACTCACGGCGAGCTCGGGCGGCGGACTGCGGCCGTCGTCATGCTGGGAGATGATCGACGATCCGCGCCGCCGCCCGCCGGGCCGAGCCGATGCAGGCCGGCACGCCGACGCCGTCGAACGCCGCACCGGCGAGCGCGAGTCCCGCGGGCAGCGAGTCCCGCGCGCCGGCCATCGCGGCCAGGTGACCGGGCGCGTATTGCGGCAGCCCCTCGGGCCAGCGCTGCACCACCGTGTGCTCGATCACCGGCGCGGCCAGGCCGGCGCCGGCGAAGTAGGTCGCCAGATCCTCTGCGGCCCAGGTGAGCAGGGTGTCGTCGTCGGCGGTCACCGGCTCACCGAGCCGCCCGAACGACACCCGCAGCACCGGCGGACCGGACTCCGCCAGGTGCGGCCATTTCTGCGACGACAGGGTGACCGCCTTGCTGCGCATGCCGGCGTCGGAGGCCACCAGGATCCCGGAATGCCCGGGCAGCGCCGTGCCCGGCGCGAGGACGCAGCCGACGACGGCCGACCCGGCGGCCGGGACCTGCGACAGCGTCGCCGCCGACTCCGGCGCCACCGCGGCCAGCAGCGTCGCGGCCCGCCACGGCGGCACGGCGACGATCACCGCGTCGTAGTCGCGCGCCGCACCGGCGGCGTCGAGCACATAGCCGCCGCGATCCGCTTCGATCCGGTGCACCGGCGTCTCCGGGAGGATCGACGCGCCGCTCGCCCCGGACAGCACCTCGACGAGCCGGCGGTAGCCGCCCCGCAGCGCGCCGAACACCGGGC
Source organism: Gordonia sp. PP30 (assembly GCF_023100845.1). Lineage (NCBI taxonomy): Bacteria > Bacillati > Actinomycetota > Actinomycetes > Mycobacteriales > Gordoniaceae > Gordonia > Gordonia sp. PP30. The sequence goes on from NZ_CP095864.1 coordinate 2,360,490, forward strand.
CGTCCGGCGACGGGGCCGCGAGGATCCCGCGCACGGCGGAGGTCAGCGAATCGGCGCCCGCGTCGAGCGCCGCGGCGAGCGCGGGCACGGTCTCGGCGAGACCGAGGTCGTCGGCCCGCGCCGAATACACCCCGCCGAGCATCGGGTCGACGCTGCGCGCCACCACCGCATCGCCGAAGCGGTCCCGCACCAGGGCGCCCACCGACACCGCCGCACCGGGTGTCCAGTTCAGCGGACGGGCGGCCTCGCCGTCGATCAGGGCCCGGTCGGCATCACCGATCAGCGCACCCATCGCCGCGGCGCCGTCCGGTACGCCCATCACCGCGGGCCGCGGCATCGGATGGAGCCGTCCGCCGGACCAGATCGCCGGTCGCAGCGGTCCCGGCGACACCACTTCCCCGGCCAGTCCCAGCTCGGTGACCAGCGCGAGCGCCTCGGGCCGCCGGATGATGAACGCCTCGGCGCCCACATCCATCGCGACGGGGCCGGCGTGGCGGGTGCACAGCAGTCCGCCGGGGCGGTCGGCGGCGTCGTACACGTCGATGGCGGCGTCCGCGCCGAGCCTCCGGCGCAACGCGTAGGCGGCGGTCAGACCGGAGACGCCGCCGCCGACGACCGCGATCCGCGGCGTCATAGCGAGTGGATCAGTTCGACGGCGCGGGTGATCGCGCCGGCGTCGGTGTTCGGCAGCACCCCGTGGCCGAGGTTCAGGATGTGGCCGCGCGCGCCGGCGTCGACGGCCCGCTCCCCCTCGCGGATGATCCGGGACAGTTCGCGCGTCAGCACCTCGTCGCCGGCCATCAGCACCGTCGGATCCAGGTTGCCCTGGAGTGCGACGCTCCGCTCACCGGAGCCGCAGCCGACCCGCTGCGCGGCCACGTCGAGCGGCACCCGCCAGTCGACGCCGATCACGTCGGCACCGACCCGGGTCATCGCGGACAGCAGTTCACCGGTGCCGACGCCGAAGTGGATGCGTGGCACCCCGAAACCGGCGATCTCGGCCATCACCCGCGCCGAATGCGGCGCCACGTAGGTCTGGTACTCGGCCTCCGACAGGGTGCCGGCCCAGGAGTCGAAGAGTTGCACGGCGTCGACTCCGGCCTCCAGCTGCGCGGTGAGGAACGCGATGGTGATGTCGGTCAGCTTGCCCATCAGCCGGTGCCACAGCGGGGTGTCGGCGCGCATCATCGTCTTGGTGTGCTCGTAGGTGCGGCTGGGGCCGCCCTCGATCAGGTACGACGCCAGGGTGAACGGTGCGCCGGCGAAGCCGATCAGCGCGGTGGTGCCGGCCAGTTCGTCGAGGATCAGCGAGATCGCCGCGGTGACGGCGCCCACCTCACCGGGTTCCAGGCGCGGCAGAGCGTCGACGTCGCTCGCGGTGCGCACCGGCTGCGCGATGACCGGCCCGGTTCCGGCGACGATGTCGAGATCGATGCCCGCGGCCTTGAGCGGCACCACGATGTCGGAGAACAGGATCGCGCCGTCGGTGTCGTGCCTGCGGACCGGCTGCAGGGTGATCTCGCAGACCAGCGCGGGATCGAAACACGATTCGAGCATGCCGCGGCCGGCCCGGATCTCGCGGTACTCGGGCAGCGAGCGTCCGGCCTGCCGCATGAACCACACCGGCCGCCGGGACGGCTGCCCTCCGGTCGCCGCCGCGATAAGCGGCATCCCATCCGAATTCCGCCGCGCCCGGTGCATCGAACTCATGTCCCCAACAATGCCATGTTCGCCTCGTGACCTCTATTCCGGACAAGCGGAGTTCAGCGACCTGCGCAGCATCGCTGCGTTAATATCGCCGAGCTGCGCGACCGCGCCGTCACATCCGATAGGAGAGAGCGACACATGGCCGAGACAAACGCGGGCTGGTACGACGACGGTTCCGGCACTCTGCGGTGGTGGGACGGGCAACGATGGACCGAGCAGACGCAGGAACCGCCGAAGAAGGGTGGCGTCAGCGGGATGCTCCAGCGGATCCAAGACGAGGCCTCGGCGGGTGCGCGCCCACGTCCGGCCGCAAGTCCGGCGGCTGCGGCGAGTCCCGCTGTTCCGGCCGGCGCGCCGGGCGCAGCGCCGACCCCCGCGACAACGGCGCCGGCCACCGGCGGCATGAGCTATGTCGTTCTCCAGGTGGTGCTGAAAGAGAAATTCTTCGGAACGGGGTCAGGCAATCTCACCGAGCTGGAAAACGCGATCAATCGTCAAGCGGCGCTCGGCTACCGGCTCCACACAATCAGTACCGCCGCCGCGGGCAGCAAAGGCCTAGGCGGCGGCGACCGAATCCAGGCGACGCTGGTCTTCGAGAAGCTGCCCTGACATCGTTCCCGTTGGCAGCACCGTCTCCGGCGCGCCTAAGAACCCGATAAGTCCCAACACACTAATGTGACGCGTGTGACAACAGGAGCACAGTCGGAACCCGCCGATTTCACCGCCGCCGTGCAGTCGCTGCACGGCGCGTCGATCCGCGGGGAACTCGAGGTCGGATCGATCCGCCCGCCGCAGCGTCTCGCGCCGTACAGCTACGCGCTCGGCGTGGAGGTGGCTCCGCCGGACGTCACCGACCCGTCCCTGGTGCCCGCCGATTCCGCGGGCAGCGCCTTCGGCCGCCTGGTCCTCCTGTACGACCCCTCCGGCCAGGAGGCGTGGAACGGCACGTTCCGGCTGGTCGCGTTCATCCAGGCCGAGGTGGAGGCCGACCTCGCCAACGACCCGCTGCTGCCCGAGGTGGCCTGGGAATGGCTCACCGAAGCGCTCGGCGTGCCGAGCGGCAGCACCGAATCACTGCCCCCGCTCGGCTCGGACACCCCCGCGGTGGTGGCGCTGGGCGGCACGGTGACCGCGACCACCTCGGTGCGGTACGGCGACATCGCCGGCCCGCCGCGCGCCCATCAGCTGGAACTGCGCGCGTCGTGGACGCCGACCAGCAGCGCCCTCGCCGGACATCTGGAGGCCTTCTGCGAGGTCCTCGCCAGTGCGGCGGGGCTCCCGCCTGCGGGCACCTCCTCGCTGGGACGGCCGAACCTCCGGTGACCGCGCCAGAGCCGTCCCCGCTGCTCGCCCCGGCCGACGGGGTTCCGGACCTGCTCGCCACGCCGGACGAGTTCACCCGCGCCGCCGAGTCACTGGCCGCGGGCACCGGACCGATCGCCCTCGACACCGAGCGCGCCAGCGGCTATCGCTATTCCCAGCGCGCCTATCTGATCCAGATCCGGCGCACCGGCTCGGGCACCTTCCTGATCGACCCCATCGAGCATCCGGATGCGCTCGGCCCGCTGATCGACGTGCTCGACGGCCCGGAATGGATCCTGCACGCCGCCGACCAGGATCTCCCCTGTCTCACCGAGCTCGGTATGCGCGCCACGTCGCTGTTCGACACCGAACTGGCCGGCCGGCTGCTGAACCTGCAGAAGGTCAATCTGGCCGCGATGGTCGCGCACTTCCTCGGACTCGGCCTGGCGAAGGGGCACGGCGCAGCCGACTGGTCGCACCGGCCGCTGCCCGCCGAGTGGCTGAACTACGCCGCCCTCGACGTCGAGGTGCTGGTCGAGCTGCGCGCGGCCATGCGCGCCGCCCTGGCGGACGCGGGCCGGCTGGAGTGGGCCACCGAAGAGTTCGCCTACGAGCTGCGCAAGCCGCCCCCGTCGCCGCGCACCGACCGGTGGCGCCGGACGTCGAACATCCATACCCTGCGCACGCAGCGCCAGCTCGCGGTCGTCGCCGAGCTGTGGGCGGCGCGCGAGCAGATCGCGCAGCGGCGCGACATCGCCCCGGGCCGCGTCCTGCCGGATTCGGCGATCATCACGGCCGCCACCGCCGCGCCCACCACCGAGGCCGCGCTCACCGCGCTGCCGGTCTTCGGCGGCCCGCGCCAGCGTCGTCAGGCCCGGGTCTGGCTCGACGCGATCACCCGCGCTCTCGCGCTCGACGAGAAGCAGTTACCGCCCCGCAAACAGCCGGTCGTCGGCCTGCCGCCGGTCAACCGGTGGGAGCAGCGGAATCCGCCGGCCGCGGCCCGCGCCCACGAGGTACGTCCGGCGATCAAGGAACTCGCCGACCGCATCGGCCTGCCCGCCGAGAACCTACTGGCCCCCGACGTCCTGCGCGAACTGTGCTGGACGGGCATCGAGCCGGCGGGTCCGGGTGAGGTCGACGCCTGGCTCGACGCGCACGGCGCGCGCCGCTGGCAACGCGGCCTGACGGCCGAGCCGATCGCCGAGGCGCTCGGCGCCGCGGCAGGACTCAGCGCAGCCGCGGATCCGCCGCGATCGTCGTGACCAGATCGCCGGCGGTCAGCCCGAAGTCGGCGAGCAGTTCGTCGCGGGTGGAATGCGTCACGAACTGCTGCGGCACGCCGAGCTGACGGACCGGGACGTCCACGTGCGCCGCCGAGAGTGCCTCGGCCACGGCCGACCCCACTCCGCCGTGCACGCCACCGTCCTCCAGGGTCACGACCAGCGTCGCCTCGCGGGCCTGCTCGACGATGGATCCGGGCACCGGCAGCACCCAGCGCGGATCGACGACCAGCGCGCCGATGCCCCGTTCCGCCAGTCCGGCGGCGACGTCGATGCCCAGCTGCGCGAACGCGCCCACCGCGACGAGAAGCACGTCGCCGTCGCCCGTCGCCGGCCTGGACAGCACGTCGACGCCGTCCGGCAGCCGGTCGATCGCCGGGATCTCTTGCGGCACAGCACCTTTCGAGAAGCGCACCGCGGTGGGTCCGTCGACCGTGTCCAGCGCCTCGGATAGTTCCTCGCGCACCGTCACCGCGTCACGCGGCGCCGCCACCCGCATCCCGGGCACGATCGACATCAGTGACAGATCCCACATGCCGTGGTGGCTGGGGCCGTCCGGTCCGGTCAGTCCCGCGCGATCGAGAACGACCGTCACCGGCAGCTTGAGCAGCGCGACGTCCATCAGCAACTGGTCGAAGGCGCGGTTGAGGAAGGTCGAGTAGATGGCGAGCACCGGGTGCAGGCCGCCGAGCGCCAGGCCGGCGGCCGACGTCATACCGTGCTGTTCGGCGATGCCGACGTCGAACATGCGATCCGGGAACCGCTCCCCGAACGCCCGCAGGCCGGTCGGGCCGGGCATCGCGGCGGTGATGGCGACCACCTCGGGCCGCGCGGCGCCCTCGGCGACCAGTGCGGCGGAGAACACCGAGGTCCAGTCCTCGACGGCGGCGCCGTGGGCGACACCGGTGGCCGGATCCATCTTGGCGGTCGCGTGCATCTGCTCGGCGACGTCGTTCTCGGCCGGCGCGTAACCCATGCCCTTGCGCGTGACCGTGTGCACGATCACCGGCCCGCCGAAGGCCTTCGCCTGGCGCAGCGCCTCTTCGAGGGCGGGCAGGTCGTGCCCGTCGACCGGGCCGACGTACTTGATGCCCAGATCGGAGAACATCGCCTGCGGGGCGACGAGATCCTTCACCCCGCTCTTGAGTCCGTGCAGCACCGCGTACGCCGCGTCGCCGACCACCGGCGTCCCCTGCAGCATGCGGCGGCCGCCGGCCAGGAACTTCTCGTAGCCCGGCTGCAGCCGCAGGCCGGACAGATGCCGCGCGAAGCCGCCGATGGTCGGCGCGTACGACCGCCCGTTGTCGTTCACGACGATCACCACCGGACGGTGGCTGTCGGCGATGTTGTTCAGGGCCTCCCAGCACATGCCGCCGGTGAGGGCGCCGTCGCCGACCACGGCGACCACGGTGCGATCCTGTCCGGTCAGCTCGAAGGCCTTCGACAGACCGTCGGCGTTCGACAGCGCGGCCGACGCGTGCGACGACTCGATCCAGTCGTGCGGGCTCTCGCTGCGATCCTGGTAGCCGGTGAGGCCGTCGCGCTGGCGCAGGGTGTCGAAACCGTTCTTGCGGCCGGTGACGATCTTGTGCACGTAACACTGGTGCCCGGTGTCGAACAGGATCGGATCGGTCGGCGAATCGAAGACGCGGTGGATCGCGAGGGTCAGCTCGACGACACCGAGATTCGGGCCGAGATGCCCGCCGGTGGCGGCCACCTTCTCGATCAGGAACTCGCGGATCTCGCCGGCCAGCTCGGTCATCTCCGCATCGGAGAGCTTGGCCAGGTCCGCCGGCGAATCGACCCGATCGAGCACACCCATGCGAACCTCCTGCGGACCGACGTCCATCTCACGACGCGAACCGCCGGGGCTTCGGCGGAGCGATGGAGCCATTCTACGGACTCGCCAGAAGCGCGATCGCCTCCGTGTGGTGTGACAGTGGGAACGCGTCGAAGGCCCGCCAGTCGATCACCCGGAAACCGTGCCGGACGTAGTCGCGCAGATCGCGGGCGAAGGCGGCGGCATCGCAGCCGATGTGCACGACGGCGCGCGGCCCGGCGTCGGCGACGGCCGCGATGACGCCGGCTCCCGCGCCCTTGCGGGGCGGGTCCGCGATCACCAGGTCGGGGGCCTCCAGGCCGCGCACGACGCGGGCGGTATCGCCGCGATGCAGCCGCACCGGCGCGTCGGCGAGGGCCTCGTGCGCCGCCGCGAGCGCTTCCGGGGCGGTCTCCACCAGGTCGATCCGGGCGACCGGCGGCACCCCATCCATCGACCCACCGTCGAGCAGCGCGGCGCCGAGCACGCCCGCCCCGCCGTAGAGGTCCCACACCCGCAGCGGTCCGGCCCCGTGGATCCGGGCGGCGAAGTCCCGGACGGTGGCACCGTAGGTCTCCGGCGCCGCGCGGTGGGCCTGCCAGAAGCCGCTCACCGGCACCCGCCAGGTGTGGCCGCCGACGCGCTGGGTCACCAGTTCGTCACCGTCGAGCATCCGGGTGCGGCGCGGTGCGGCCGCGGCATGTCGTGCCCGCTGGGCGGCCCGGCGCGACCCGGCGGGTCCCCGCCCGCCCGGCGCCGGTGCCAGTTCGGCGACGTGCCGCCGGCCGTCGGAGCCGACCGCCACGGCCAACTCGGTCCCCGGGGCCGCGTCGAGATCGCCCAGCCCGCGGAGCATTCCCGGATCCGGCGCGGCGCACGGCTCGGTGACCAGCTGCGACGATCCGCGCGACCGCAGCCCCGGCACCCCGTCGCGGCCGACCGCGAGCCGGGTCCGCACGCGCCAGCCGGCGACGCCGCCGGACAGTTCGGTGACCGCGGGCGGCGGCGGGACGTCGTCGCCGCGCAGGTGCCCGATCCGGGCCAGGACATCGGCCAGGGCCCCGGCGCGCAGCGTCGCCGCGTAGTCGGGGCGGGCGTAGTCCAGGTCGCAGCACCCGGCCCCGGCGGCCGCGGCCGGGCAGAGCGGGGCCACCCGCTGCGGGGAGGCTTCCAGGACCCGGGTGACATGAGCCTTCGCGTACGCAGCCTTCGCGTCGTCGATCCGTACCCGGACCCGTTCGTCCGGCAGTGCGCCGGTGACGAAGATCACCCGGCCCTCGGGGTCGTGGGCGATGCCCGCGCCGCCGTTGGCGTATCCGGTGACCGCCAGCTCGAGCTCCTCGCCCACCGTCATCGCTCGTTGGGCGGGTTGACGCCGAACCCGCGGCGGGTGTCGCCCGGTGCGACGAAGTCGGCCTCGTTCCGCCGCGCCGCGCGGTTCGATGAGTCCAGCTGCCACGGCACCGAGGTCACCATCACCCCCGGCTCGAAGAGCAGACGCGTCTTGAGCCGCAGCGCCGACTGGTTGTGCAGGATGTGCTCCCACCAGTGGCCCACCACGTACTCGGGGATGAACACCGTCACCACGTCGCGGGGCGATTCGCGGCGGATCCGGCGCACGTAGTTGATCACCGGGCGGGTGATGTCGCGGTACGGCGAGGCGATCACCTTCAGCGGGATGTGGGTGTCGCTCTCCTCCCAGCGCGCCACCAGGGTGCGGGTGTCCCGGTCGTCGACGTTCACGGTGACCGCTTCCAGGACGTCCGGCCGGGTGGCCCTGGCGTACCGCAGCGCGCGCAGCGTCGGTAGTAGCAGCGAGGAAACCAGCACGATCGAATGCGTCCGGCTGGGCAGCACCCCGTCGTCCTCGGCGGCGGCCGCCTCCAGTTCCCGCTCCACCGACCGGTAATGCCGATGGATGAGCTTCATCACGGCGAACAGCACGACCATCGACACGATGGCGATCCACGCACCGGCGGTGAACTTGGTGATCAGCACCACCACCAGCACGGTGCCGGTCATCACCATGCCGACCGCGTTGACCACCCGTGCCCGATTCATCCGATGCCGGGCCGCCGGATCCGTCTCGGTGGTGAGCAGCCGCGTCCAGTGCCGCACCATGCCGGTCTGGCTCAGCGTGAACGACACGAACACGCCGACGATGTACAGCTGGATCAGCGAGGTGACCTCGGCGCCGAAGGCGACGACGAAGGCCAGCGCCGCCACCGCGAGGAAGACGATGCCGTTGGAGAACGCCAGGCGATCGCCGCGGGTGTGCAGCTGCCGCGGCAGGTACCGGTCCTGGGCCAGCACCGACCCGAGCACCGGGAAGCCGTTGAACGCGGTGTTGGCGGCGAGCAGCAGGATCAGGGCGGTGACGACGGCGATGAAGAAGAAGCCGACCGGGAAACCGTGGAACACCGTCTCGGCCAGCTGGGCGATGATCGATTTCTGCTGGTAGCCGGCAGGCAGACCGTGCAGTTCGACCTTCGGATCCATCACGTACTTGGCGTGCAGGCGCTGGGCCAGCAGCACGATGCCCAGCAGCAGCACGATCGAGAACGTCCCGAGCAGCAGAAGCGTCGTCGCCGCGTTGCGCGACTTGGGCTTGCGGAACGCGGGCACGCCGTTGCTGATCGCCTCAACACCGGTGAGCGCGGCACAGCCCGAGGAGAACGACCGCGCGATGAGGAAGACCATCGCGAGCGCGGTCAGATTGTTCTGCTCGGCGACCAGTTCGTAGTGCGCGGTCGGCGCCTCCAGATCGCGGCCCATCGCGAAGATCTGCACGAAGCCCCAGGCCAGCATCACCAGGACCCCGAGGATGAACGCGTAGGTCGGGATCGCCATGAAGACGCCCGACTCCTTGATGCCGCGCAGATTCACCGCGGCGATCAGCGCGATGCCGATCACACAGAAGATCAGCTTGTGCTGATGGACGAACGGCACCGCGGAACCGATGTTCTCCGCCGCCGAGGTCACCGAGACCGCGACCGTCAGCACGTAGTCGACCAGCAGCGCGGCCCCGACGGTGAGGCCCGCGTTGGGCCCCAGGTTGACCGTCGCCACCTCGTAGTCGCCGCCGCCGGACGGGTAGGCGTGCACGTTCTGCCGGTACGAGGCCACCACCACGACCATCACCGCGGCGACGGCCAGACCCACCCACGGCGCGAACGAATAGGCGCTGATCCCGGCCACCGACAGCACCAGGAAGATCTCCTGCGGGGCGTAGGCCACCGAGCTCATCGCGTCCGAGGCGAAGACCGGAAGGGCGATGCGTTTCGGGAGCAGCGTGTGCCCCAGTCGGTCACTGCGGAAGGGCCGACCGAGCAGCAGTCGTTTCGCCGCGGTCGTCGCCGTCGTCATTCCAGGCACTCCGCGACTGTAGACCCGCCGCCGGGTAACGTCCATCGCGTGCGCGTAATCATCATGGGCTGCGGGCGGGTGGGGGCCGGGCTGGCCTCGGCCATGTCACGCCGGGGCCATCACGTCGTCGTCATCGACCGCGACGAGTCCTCTTTCCATCGTCTCGCCGACGATTTCCGTGGCCGCACCGTCCACGGTGTCGGCTTCGACCGGGATGTCCTGATCGACGCCGGAATCCAGACCGCGGATGCCTTCGCCGCCTGTTCCTCCGGGGACAACTCGAACATCATCTCCGCGCGCGTGGCGCGCGAGACCTTCGGCGTGGAGCGGGTCGTGGCCCGGATCTACGACGCCAAGCGCGCCGCCGTCTACGAGCGGCTGGGCATCCCGACCGTCGCCACGGTGCCGTGGACCACCGAGCGCTTCATCACCGCGCTCGGCGAGACTCCCCGCGTCCCGCTCTGGCACGACCCGACCGGTTCCCTGGTGCTCGCCCAGGTGACCGTCCACGAGGAGTGGCTCGGCGTCAGCTGCGCCAAGTTCCAGTCACTCACCGGCGCCCGCGTGGCCTTCCTGGAACGCATGGGCAGCCCGGTGCTCCCCGAGCCGCGCAGCGTGCTGCAGGCCGGCGACGAGGTCTTCGTCGCGACGCCGGCGGCCAATCTCGACCACGCCCGGGCCACCGCCGCCCTGCCGCCCTCCGAAGGAGACAACGAATGAAGGTCGCCATCGCCGGCGCCGGCGCGGTCGGCCGGGCCATCGCCCGCGAGCTCGTCACCGCCGGGCACGATGTGACGCTCATCGAGCGCGACGCCGGCCACCTCGACCCGAGCGCCCTCCCCCTGGTGACGTGGCTGCACGCCGACGCCTGCGAGCTTCAGGACCTGGAGAAGGCCCAGTTGCAGACCTTCGACGTGATGGTCGCCGCGACCGGCGACGACAAGGCCAACCTGGTGGTCAGCCTTCTGGCGACCACCGAGTTCGCGGTGGGCCGGGTGGTCGCGCGCGTCAACGACCCGCGCAACGAATGGCTCTTCACCGACGACTGGGGCGTCGACGTGGCGGTGTCCACGCCGCGGCTGCTGGCCGCCCTCGTCGAGGAGGCCGTCTCCATCGGCGATCTGGTGCGTCTGATGACGTTCCGGCAGGGACAGGCCAATCTGGTCGAGCTCACCCTCCCCGACGACACCCCGCTCGCCGGCAAGCCGGTCCGCAAGCTGGCGCTGCCCCGGGACGTGGCCCTCGTCACCATCATCCGCGGCCGGCGGGTGATCGTGCCGCAGCCGGACGACCCGATCGAAGGCGGCGACGAACTCGTCTTCATCGCCCCGGAAGAGGCCGAGCACGACCTCCAGCAGGCCATGCTGTCCACGCCCTGACCTGCACCGAAAACCCGAATTACCCTGCATGACAAGGACTTTCGTCCTTTCTGAGACCTTGCGCACTTAAATGCGCATCACAGATTCCGATTATGTTTTGATCGGTCCGTGCAACTGACGCGCTTCACCGACATCGGCCTCCGGGTGCTGATGCGCCTAGCCTCCGACGACGGCGCCACCACCCGCACGGCGCGGGATCTGGCAGCCGAGCTGGAGTTGCCGCGCACCCACGTCTCGAAGGTCGTCAGCCGCCTCTCGGAGATCGGCGTCGTCCATTCGCGTCGCGGCCGCGACGGCGGCCTCACCATCACGCCGCTGGGCCGCACCGCCCGCCTCGGCTGGCTCACCCGCACCCTCGAGGGCGACGACGAACTCGTCGAGTGCACGCCGCCGTCGGGCCCGTGCCCGTTGCTGCGCACCTGCCGGCTGCGCGGCGCGCTGGCCCGCGCCCAGGAGGCGTTCTACGCCAGCCTGGACACCCTGACCGTCGCCGATCTGACCGTGCCGAGCGCCGCGGCGGCGGTCCTCCCACTGATCTCCCGTGCCGAGGTGGCACGGGCCGGCGAGCCGCATGGCCGCCGCGCACTCCCCAGCCCCACCCCAGAGAACAGGAATCGATCATGATCTCCGACCAGACGCGTGACGTCCTCGCCGCGACGCTGCCCGCCGTCGAGGGCGCCCTCGACGACATCACGCCGAACTTCTACCAGCGGATGTTCTCCGCGCACCCGGAGTTGCTCGACGATCTGTTCAACCGCACCAATCAGAAGATCGGCACCCAGCCGAAGGTGCTGGCCGGGTCGATCGCGGCCTTCGCCCGTCTGCAGCTGCATCCGGACCGCGAGCAGCAGCGCATCATCATCGACCGGATCGCGCACAAGCACGCCTCGCTCGGCGTGATCGCCGATCAGTACCCGATCGTGCACGAGCACCTGTTCGGCGCCATCGTCGAGGTCCTCGGCGAAGCGGTGACCCCCGAGGTCGCCGCCGCCTGGGACGAGCTGTACTGGGAGATGGCCCACGTCCTGATCGGCCGCGAGAACGAGCTGTACGAGCGGGCCGGCGTCACCCCGGGCGACGTCTGGCGCACCGTGCGCGTCGTCGGCCGCGACCAGGTGGCGCCCGACGCCGTGTCGTTCACCGTCGCCGCGACCGACGGCACCGCCCTGCCGTCCTTCACGCCGGGCCAGTACATCTCCGTCCAGGTCCCGCTCGCCGACGGCGCCCACCAGATCCGCCAGTACAGCCTCACCGGCGCGCCCGGCGAGCCGACGTGGCGGTTCTCGGTGAAGCTCGACGGCGAGGTGTCCGGCTACCTGCACGAGCGCGCCTTCGAGGGCGATGAACTGCGGGTGTCCACCCCGTTCGGCGACCTCACCCTCCCCGAGGGCGACGGGCCGCTGCTGCTGGCCTCGGCCGGAATCGGCTGCACCCCGGTGATCGGCCTGCTCAACTACCTGGTCGAGACCGGTGACCGCCGCCCGGTGACGGTGCTGCACGCCGACCGCTCGCGGTCGCGCCAGCCGCACCGCGGCGAACTGGCCCGGCTGGTCAAGCGACTGCCGGACGCCAGCCTGGAGCAGTGGTACGAGAACGGCCTCGACGCCGGGGACGGCACCCGGGTGGGCCTGATGTCGCTCGACGACATCGCCATCGACCCGGAGACCGTCGCGCTGCTCTGCGGCCCGGCCGGCTTCCTCAGCGCGGTGCGCGGCTCACTGCTGGAGAAGAATGTCCCCGAGGACCGGATCCACTACGAGACCTTCGGTCCGGAGCTGGTCCGCGTCGGCGGCCGCGGCTGAATCCCGCGGACGATACTCCCCACGGAAAGTAAGAGGTGACCTCGATGAACGGTGCGCTGTCGGCCGGAGTCGCGCTGGTGTTCTGCTGGTTCGGGATGGTCGTCGCCATCTCGTTCATCGAGGCGCCGCTGAAGTTCCAGGCCCCGGGGATCACCATTCCCCTGGGCCTGGGCATCGGCCGCCTGGTCTTCCGGGCGCTGAACTCGGTGGAGTCGGCCCTGGCGGTCGCCCTGATCGTGCTGGCGGTCGTGGGCGAAGGCTGGCCGTCCGCCGCGCTGGCCGGACTCGGCGTCGCGATCGCCGCCCTCGGCGTGCAGGTCGTGGCGGTGCGCCCGGCCCTGACCCGGCGTTCCGACGCGGTGCTGGCCGACCCGGAGAACGTTCCGGCTCAGCGGAGCCACGCACATCTGGTGTACGTAGCGTTCGAAGTGATCAAGGTGGCCGGACTGCTCACGGCCGGTATCGCGGTGCTGAGCTGAGTCGACGAGCAGCCCGGGTCAGTCGTTGATCGAGTGCAGCTCGTAATACGGGTTGTAGATGGTCTTGACGCCGTCGGCGACGGCGACGCGTCCGCGGACGGTGAGCCGGCGGCCGGGCTCGATCCCCGGGATCCGGCTGCGGCCGAGCCACTTGAGGCGGACGGTGTCGCTGCCGTCGAAGAACTCGGCGATCACGCCGGTCTTGGCGTTCCGTGAACAGGTCTGGACCGAGCGCAGTTCGCCGACCATGGTGGCCTCGTCGCCGCGGCAGCAATCCTTGGCGCGCTGCGCACCGGGCTCCGAACACTCGCGGTCTACGCGATCGTCCTCGAGGACATCGAGATCCTCGGTGAGCATCCGCCCCAGGCGCTTGAGAAGTCCTGAGTGAGACATGCGATCCTCCGACTGACGGAATTGTGTGCGTCCACACTGTACAACGCGGAGAAAGCGGGAATATGCCCACCGTGATCCTGATGGCCGGAACCGGCTCGGACGACGACTACCTGCGCCGCGCCTTCGGCCCCGCGGTGACCGGTGCGGGCGGCACACTGCGGGCGCTGGCACCGTCCGCGGACCTGCTCGGCGGCTACCGCGCCGAACTCGATGCGGCCGCCGCGGCCGCCCGCGCCGGCGGCGAACGGATCGTCGTGGGCGGGGTGTCCCTCGGGGCCGTGGTCGCCCTGGATTGGGCGCTGCGCGACGGCGGCACGGTCTGCGCGGGCGTGTGGGCGGCGCTGCCGCCATGGTCGGGCGCACCCGGTGAGAGCCTGGCGGCACTGTCGGCCCGGCTCACCGCCGACACCGTCGAACAGGACGGGCTGGAGCCGGCGATCGCCGGGATGGCCGCGGGCAGTCCGGCCTGGCTGGCCGCCGAACTGAGCCGGTCGTGGCGGGCACTGGCCGACCGCGACCTGGTGGGTCAGTTGCGGATCGCCGCCTCGGCGACGGCGCCGACGGTCGATCAGATCGCCGGGCTCCAGGTGCCGCTGGCGATCGCCGCCGCGCCCGACGATCCGCTGCATCCGATACGGGTCGCCCGCGAGTGGGCGGCCGCGGCGCCCCGCGCCGCACTGACCGAGGTCTCGCTCGCCGAGTTCGGGCCGGATCCGCGCCGGCTGGGCGATGCCTGCCTCGCGGCCTGGCACCGCGCCGGCGGCCGCACCGGGTGGTGAGCGGCTAGCGGCGCCGGCGGCGCCGTCCGCGCAGCCGCGCCATGGCCGAGCCCTCCGACGGCGGACGGGCCGCTTCCGGCTCCGGCTCACCCGTCTCGATCACGTCCTCGTCTTCGGTGAAGAAGGTCGCCGCGGCGGCCTGTTCGACGGCCCCGCCGGGCACCACCTCGTCGGTCTCCTGCGCGGCCGGTGCCGCGGCCGAGGGCGCGTCGTCCAGCGACGACGCCGCCGGTGCGGCGACTCCGGCCTCGGCGGCCATCTGTTCCTGGGCGGCGGCCACCTGCTCGGCCAGCACCGGAGGCAGCACCAGCGGCAGCACCTCGCGCGGCGGGAACGGCTCCTTGCCGCGCCGCACGACGGTCTCGGCCAGCACCGCGCGGGCCAGCTGCGCGAGCTGCGCGCTGTCGCCGTCGGGGCCGCTGGCCACGCACCGGACCATCCAGCGGGGTCCGTCGACGCCGATGAACCGGTGCTCGCCGCCGGGGACCCGGGCGATCACCTCGCGGCCCCAGTGGCCGTCCTCGACGCTGGTCGCGGCGCCCTCGGCGCCGAGCGATTCGGCCAGTTCCCGGGCCACTTCGCGCCAGAGCCCGCCGGAGCGGGGTGCGGCGAAGGCATGGATTCCGATCCGGCCCACCGGGGTCACCAGGTACACCGCTTCGGGCTGGTGGTCGGCCGACATCTCGACCGTCACCTGACCGCCCTCGACCACCGGGACCAGGACCGAGCCCAGGTCGAGATGCGAGTTCGCGAGTTCGTCGGCCCGGGTGGTCAGGTCGCCGAGATCGTAGGGTCCGGCGGTGTCGCCGATCTTGTGCGTGGTTGCCATGTCCGAAATCATCCCTCCGTGGTCGCCGGGGCGTCGCCGGCCAGGATCGCGTGGCCACCGCTGGAGCCGTAGCCGCCCGTTCCGCGCTGTGTGTCGTCCAGTTCGCTCACCTCGACGATCTCCGGGAGTTCCACCCGCTGGACCAGCAGCTGCGCGATCCGGTCGCCGCGCGAGATCACGATCGGCGCCTCCGGGTCGAGGTTGATCAGGCAGACCTTGATCTCGCCGCGGTACCCCACATCGATGGTGCCCGGCGCGTTCACGATCGACAGCCCGGCCCGCGCGGCCAGCCCGGACCGCGGATGCACCAGCCCGACGGTGCCGGCCGGCAGAGCGATCGCGATCCCGGTCCCGACCACCTGGCGACGGCCGGGTGCGAGTTCCAGATCGGTCGTCGAATACAGGTCGACGCCCGCATCCCCGGCGTGCGCGCGCTGCGGCAGCGGCAGGTCGGGGTCCAGGCGCACCACGCGCAGTGGTTCGTAGCTGATCGGTTGCGAGGTCACGGGACGCCACCTTACTCGGCGGTCCCGGGCCCGGCCGGGACGCGGGTGAGATGTGCCACGGCGTGAGAAGGCATCGATCCGCCGCCGGGAACCACTCATCTAGTCTGGATCTCGTGACCGACTCGAGTTCCGCCGCCGACCGATACTCCGAGCGGCTGACCGTTCCCTGGTGGTGGTGGGTGTTCGGCGCCGTCGTCGTGGCCCTCCTCGGCTACGAGGCCCAGCTGGCCGCCTACCGGCAGGCGTGGAGCGTCGTCTTCTATCCGGTCCTCGGTGTCCTGGTGGCCTGGCTGCTGTTCTCGATGAGCCGGATGCAGGTCCGGGTCGACGCCGACGGGGCCCTCCACGCGCACAAGGCCGTCCTGCCCGCCGAGGTGGTCGGCCGCGGCGCCGTCGTGCCCGCCTCGGCCCGCAGCGCGGCGATGGGCCGCCAGCTCGACCCGGCGGCGTTCCTCGTCTACCGGTCGTGGATCAAGCCGATGGCACTGCTGGTGCTCGACGATCCCGACGACCCCACGCCGTACTGGCTGGTCTCCACGCGCCACCCGGACAAGGTGCTCGCCGCGATGGGCATCACCGACGCCGGTGCCGCCGCGGCCGACGGCCAGATCGACGCCACCACCTGACGACGCCACCACCTGACGACGCCACCACCTGACGACGAAGGCCGGCCCCGTTCCCGGGGCCGGCCTTTCTCGTCGTGCCGCGACTCAGGCGCAGTCGACGCAGATCAGCTGACCGTTACGCTCCGCACCGAGCCGGTTGCGGTGGTACACCAGGAAGCAGCTCGCGCAGGTGAACTCGTCGTCCTGCTTGGGCACCACGCGCACCGAGAGTTCTTCACCGGACAGATCGGCACCGGGCAGCTCGAAGGATTCGGCGGTATCGGTCTCGTCGACGTCCACGTCGGCGGCGGCGCCCTCGTTGCGCCGGGCCTTCAGTTCTTCCAGCGAATCCGTCGCCAGGTCGTCATCGTTGCTCCGCCGTGGGGCGTCGTAATCGGTAGCCATGTAGTGCCTCAACCCTGGGTGTCGTAGTGCGTTGTCATTCTCGTGCGGAGGGCTCGCTCGTGGCTCGTCCCCCGTCCCCGCGGACGGTAGTCGAACGCAGCGGGCGCCCGAATTCTAGGTGAGCGATGCCGCCGGGTCAACAACGACTGTTCACGCCCTCGCGGCGCGGCCGATCGCGGGCTTGCCGGGCGCCGCCTGCGCAGGTTGACGGCCGTCGGCCTCTAAGGTGGGCGCATGGTCTCCAAGTTCGCCACCGGCTACGCGACCGATGCGCAGGGCCGCCCGTTCAAGCGGCGCAACATGACGCCCGCGATCATCATCGTCACCGTCCTGGTGGTGGCCGCGATCGCCGCCTGGACGTACGCGCTGACCGGGAGCGGCGAGAAGAGCTACCCGACCGACTGCAACATGCCGACCGCGGCCGGCGCCCCCGAGCTCAAGGTGGTGGGCCGCAGCGACATGCTCAGCGTCGCACCGGCGGCGCTGTCCACGTTCCGGGTCAGCGTGCTCAATTCGGCGGCGGCGCGCGGTGAGGCCCGCTCGGTGTCCGACGATCTGGTGGCCCAGGGCTTCGCGGCGGGTGACCCCGCCTACGGAGACGACACGGTGTACGCCGACCGCAACCTGCACTGTGTGGCACAGATCCGGTTCGGGCAGGCCGGTCAGGGCGCCGCCGCCGCGGTATGGCTGGCCGTGCCCTGTGCCCAGCTGGTGAACGACGGCCGCGCGGGCACCAACGTCGACGTCGCGCTCGGCGAGTTCTACACCGGCACCAAGCCGAGCCAGGACGTGCAGGCCGCGCTGGAAGCCCTCCGGTCGGTGGACCCGCGCAATCCCAAGTCCGGCGTCGACCGTTCGCTGATCGACGCGGTGCACGCGCAGTCCTGCTGAGCCCGCCGCCCGCGGCCGGGCCTCACTCGGGCAGCGCGTCCATCCCGCCGAGGCCGCCCAGCAGCGCCACGAACTCGTCGGCGATCGCGGGGGCCGCCGCGACCGTCGGATGCCCGTCGGCCGATCGCGATGTCGGCGGCGGCACGATCACCCGGGCGCCGGCCTCCTCCGCGATCAGCGAGCCCGCCGCCCAGTCCCACGGCGAGAGGCCGTGTTCGAAGTGCACGTCCACCGCCCCCGAGGCGACCATGCACAGGTCCAGGGCCGCCGCCCCCACCCGCCGGACGTCCCGCACTCGCGGCAGCAGCTCGGCGAGCAGCGCGCCCTGCGCGCGACGGCGCGCCGGGGCGTAGCCGAAACCGGTGGCCACCAGCGCGAGCGCGACGTCGTCGACCGGGTTGGCCCGCAGCCGCCGCGGCGCCGTCTCGCCCGGACCGGCGCTGAACGCGCCGCCGCCGCGCGCGGCCCAGTAGACGACGTCCCGGGCCACGTCGACGACGGCCCCGGCGATCGACACGCCATCGGCCTGGACCGCGATCGAGACCGCGTACGCCGGGATGCCGTAGAGGAAGTTCACAGTCCCGTCGATCGGGTCGACCACCCAGCGCAGCCCCGCGGGCACGTCGTCGCTGCCGCCGGCCTCCTCGCCGAGGATCGCGTCACCGGGCCGGGCCCGGTGCAGCAGTGTGCGCACCAGCTCCTCGGTCTCGGTGTCGACGACGGTCACCGGATCGGTCGGCGTGGACTTGGTGCTCACCGCGCTCGCCGCACCGTCGTGCCCGGACACGTCGAACACCTCGGGCCGCCGGGCCCGCACGTGCGCGGCGGCCTCCCGGGCGACGGTGCACGCCAGCTCGGCGAGTTCTTCGGGGGTCGGGTCGGCATTCTCGGCGGCAACGCTCACGGTGTCCGAGTCTAGTGGTCCCCACGTCCGGCCCGATCCGCCGTAAGCTTCGGTGAGCATCGCCACCGGCCTCACAGCAGAACAGGATCGCTCATGTCCGACGTGACCATTCTCGGCGCCGACCGCGCCCCCAGCCCCGGTTCCGGACTCGGTTTCGGCATCGATGTGGGCGGCACCGGCGTGAAGGGCGCGATCGTCGACCTGCGCACCGGTCAGTTCGTGGGCGACCGGCACCGGATCGACACCCCGCAGCCGGCCACGCCCGACCTGATCGCGGCCACCGTCGCGGAGATCGTCGAGCACTTCGGCTGGACCGGGCCGGTCGGCGTCACGCTGCCCGGCATCGTCAAAGACGGCGTGGTCCGCAGCGCGGCGAACATCGATCCCGGCTGGATCGGCACCGACGCGCGGGCGCTCTTCAGCGGTGTGCTCGGCGGCCGGGGCGTGGCCGTCCTGAACGACGCCGACGCCGCCGGCCTGGCCGAACAGCGCTACGGCGGCGGCGCGGCCGTCGACGAGGGCCTGGTGATCCTACTGACGCTGGGCACCGGGATCGGCTCGGCACTCATCTACGACGGCGTGCTGATCCCGAACTCGGAACTCGGCCACATCGAGGTGGGCGGTGTGATCGCCGAAAAGCGGGCCTCGGCGAAGGTCCGCAAGGACCGGGACTGGAGCTACGAGCACTGGGCGGGCAAGCTCTCCCGCGTCCTGACCATGTACGAGCGGCTGTTCTCGCCTGACTTGTTCGTGGTGGGCGGCGGGATCAGCCGCAAGGCCGACAAGTGGATCCCGTATCTGACCAACGAGGTGCCCGTCGTCCCTGCTCATCTGCGCAATACCGCGGGGATCGTCGGCGCGGCGATGGCGATCGCCGGCGACCGGTAGCGGCGGCGTCGATTCGCTCCCGCCGCACCCCGCGGCGAGTCGGTTTCGTTACAATGGAACGCGTCGATCCCGTTCAGCTCGATCGACTCCCCTGACCAGGCCGTTCACGTCTCCTGCGTGAGCGCGGCGACGCGCGGCCGTTGATTGAGTGTGTGAAAGGTCGTACGTGGCAACCACCAAATCCCCGGACGTCGAGGCAGACACCGGCGATCAGACCGCTCCGGCCCGCAAGACCGCCGCCCGCAAGGCCCCCGCGAAGAAGACCGCCGCCAAGAAGACCGCCGCGAAGAAGACCGCGGCCAAGAAGGCGGCGCCGCGCAAGACCGCGGCGAAGAAGACCGCCGCGAAGAAGACCGCGGCCAAGAAGGCGACCTCGAAGGCCGGGGCCGAGGCTCCCGCCGACGACGAGCCGCAGCTCGACGCCGACGCGCCCGAGGATCTCGAAGACATCGATCTGGCCGACGAGGACCTGCAGGTCGACGATGACGCCAAGGACGATGCGAAGGACGCCGACAAGGCCAAGGACGGCGACGCCAAGGACGAGAAGTCGTCGAGCGACTTCGTCTGGGACGAGGAGGAGTCCGAGGCCCTGCGCCAGGCGCGCAAGGACGCCGAGCTCACCGCCTCCGCCGACTCGGTCCGCGCCTACCTCAAGCAGATCGGCAAGGTCGCCCTCCTCAACGCGGAGGAGGAGGTGGAACTCGCCAAGCGCATCGAGGCCGGCCTGTTCGCCACCGAGAAGCTGCGCCGCGTGATGGAGTCCGGCGAGAAGCTGTCGGTGGCCCAGCGCCGCGACCTGAACTGGATCTCCCGCGACGGCAACCGCGCCAAGAACCATCTGCTGGAGGCCAACCTCCGCCTCGTCGTCTCGCTCGCCAAGCGCTACACCGGCCGCGGCATGGCGTTCCTGGACCTGATCCAGGAGGGCAACCTCGGTCTGATCCGCGCGGTGGAGAAGTTCGACTACACCAAGGGCTACAAGTTCTCCACCTACGCGACGTGGTGGATCCGCCAGGCCATCACCCGCGCCATGGCCGATCAGGCCCGCACCATCCGCATCCCGGTGCACATGGTCGAAGTGATCAACAAGCTGGGCCGGATCCAGCGCGAACTCCTGCAGGACCTGGGCCGCGAGCCCACCCCGGAGGAACTCGCCAAGGAGATGGACATCACCCCGGAGAAGGTGCTGGAGATCCAGCAGTACGCCCGGGAGCCGATCTCGCTGGACCAGACCATCGGTGATGAGGGCGACAGCCAGCTCGGCGACTTCATCGAGGACTCCGAGGCCGTCGTCGCGGTCGACGCGGTGAGCTTCACGCTGCTGCAGGATCAGCTGCAGGACGTCCTCGACACCCTCTCCGAGCGCGAGGCCGGCGTGGTCCGGCTGCGCTTCGGCCTCACCGACGGCCAGCCGCGCACGCTCGATGAGATCGGTCAGGTCTACGGCGTCACGCGCGAGCGCATCCGCCAGATCGAGTCGAAGACCATGAGCAAGCTGCGGCACCCCAGCCGCTCGCAGGTGCTGCGCGACTACCTGGACTGAGTCTGCGTCCCAGCGGCGTTCCCGATCACGGCCACCGTCTCACGTTCGCGTGCGACGGTGGCCGTCGCAGTCTCCACGAACCCCCGCACCAGCGTCCCGTCGGCGCCCGCCCGGTGGGCGACGGCGACGGTCGAGCCCGGGTAGCCGGTCAGCGGCACGAAGCACACGGCCGGGCGCGGGGTGAACCGCGCCGCGGCGGCCGGTGTGATGCAGCAGGCCAGACCGGCGGCCACCACCTCCATCTCCTCGCTGTGCGACGACGTCTCCACCAGCGGCCCGTCGGCGCGAGCGAGGGTCCAGAAGTCGCGCCACACCGCGTCGGACGTTCGCCCGACGGCGATCGGCTCGTCCGCCAGGTCCGCGGGGGTGAGGGACTCGCGGGCGGCCAGCCGGTGAGTGGACCGCACCCCGACCACCGAGGGTTCGGTGAACAGCGGATACACGTCGAGGCCGTCGGTGGCGCACGGCAGCCGCAGAAAGGCGACGTCGGTCTCGGCCGTACCGAGTCCGGCGGTCGGATCGGTCAGCCCGAATTCGCGCAGTTCCAGCCGGGCATCGGGATACCGTTCCGCGAAGTCCCCGAGGATCAGCGGGGTGAGTTCCAGGGCGGCACCCACGATGAAGCCGACCCGCAGCACCGCGTGCTCGCCGCGGCCGACGCTGCGCGCCTGCGTCACCCCCTGATCGAGCCGGGCGAGCACGTCGCGCGCCGCGTCCAGAAACACCGTCCCGGCCGGGGTCAGCTCCACCCGGCGCGAGGTGCGGGTCAGCAGCGGCGTGCCGACGTCGGCCTCCAGCTCGGCGATCTGCTTGCTCAGCGACTGCTGCGCCAGGTAGAGCCGCGCCGCCGCCCGGGTGAAGTGCAATTCCTCCGCGACGGCGACGAAGGCCCGCAAGCGCCGCGTGTTCACATCCACAATCTTCAGAGTGTAGATCGACGGCGATTCGGTGTTTCACAACGCGAGGGGGTTGCCGCGACGATGGAGTGCATCACAGCGATGAGGAGCACGCGATGACGATCACCAACGGGACCTGGACCAACTGGGCGGGCGACGAGTCGGCCATCCCGGCGCGCATTCTGACGCCCGCCACGGTCGAGGAACTGTCCACCGCGGTCGCGGCCGCGGCCGCGGCCGGTCAGACCGTCCGCGTCGTGGGCGCCGGGCACTCGTTCAGCGACCTGGTCGCCACCGACGGTCTCCTGCTGAGCCTGGACAGGCTCGCGGGTATCGCGCACTACGACGCCGACGCCGGCCTGGTCACCATCGGCGCCGGCACCCGCCTGTACGACCTCAACCCGGCGCTGGACGCCCTCGGTGTGGCGCTGCCCAATCTCGGCGACGTCGACCAGCAGAGTTTCGCGGGTGCGTCGTCGACCGCGACCCACGGCACCGGCCGGCTGCTCGGCAATCTGGCCACCGGGATCGAGTCCATGGATCTGGTGCTCGCCGACGGCAGCACGCTGACCTGCTCCGGCGACGACCCGGATACGCTGGCCGCGGCGCGGGTGAGCCTCGGCGCCCTCGGCGTGGCCACCTCCTACCGGCTGAAGGTGGTGCCGGCGTTCGCCCTCGCAGCCCGTGAGTTCACCATGCCGATGCCCGAGCTGACCGCCCGGCTCGACGAACTGATCGACACCAACGACCACTTCGAGTTCTTCCACTTCCCGCACACCGGCGCCGCGATGGTGAAGCTGAACAACCGGACCGACCGGCCGCTCGCGCCGCGCGGCGAGCTCGCCGCCCGCGCGAACGAATTCCTGGAGAACACCGTGGTCGAGGGCGCCTCGCGGCTCGGCAGGCGTCTCCCCCGGGCCATTCCCGTCCTGAACCGGACGCTCACCGCGCTGGCCTCCGGGTCGGAGTACGTGGACCGGAGCTACCGGGTGTACGCGAGCAAGCGCGCCGTGCGGTTCACCGAGATGGAGTTCGCGGTCCCGCGGTCCGCCTGCCTGCCCGTGCTCGACGATCTCGCGCGGGCGATCGAGCGCGAGGGCTTCGCGGTGAACTTCCCGGTCGAGGTGCGCTTCGTGGCCGGTGACACCGACTCCTATCTGAGTCCGTCGTACGACCGCGAGACCTGCTACATCGCCGTGCACATGTTCCGCGGCATGCCGTGGCGGCCGTACTTCCGGGCCTTCGAGGACATCGCCTCGGCGTACGACGGCCGCCCGCACTGGGGCAAGCGGCATCTGCTCGACGCCGAGGCGCTGGCCGGCCGCTACCCCGAGTGGGATCGCTTCCAGGACGTGCGGTCCCGGCTGGATCCCGGCGGCGTGTTCACCAACGACCACATCCGCCGGGTCCTCGGGCCGGTACGCCCCGCCTGACGTCAGGAGTGACGGGCCGCCTGCTTGCGCAGTTCGTAGCGGGCCAGGGCGTTCTTGTGCACCTCGTCCGGGCCGTCGGCGAAGCGCAGCGTCCGCATCCCGGCGGCCATCTCGGCGAGCGGGAAGTCCTGGGACAGCCCGCCCGCTCCGTGCGCCTGGATCGCCCAGTCCAGGATCTCCCCGACCACGCGCGGTGTCGCGATCTTGATGGCCTGGATCTCCGTGTGCGCCTTGCGATTTCCAGCCGTGTCCATCAGCCAGGCCGCCTTCAGGGTGAGCAGCCGGAGCTGTTCGATCGCGACCCGGGACTCGGCGATGCGGTCGCGGATCACCCCCTGTTCGGACAGCGGCTTCCCGAACGCGATGCGGGTCGAGACGCGGTCGCACATCAGCTCCAGTGCGCGTTCGGCGATCCCGATCGAGCGCATGCAGTGGTGGATGCGGCCCGGGCCGAGGCGGCCCTGCGCGATCGCGAAACCGTCGCCCTCCTCACCGATCAGGTTCTCGGCAGGCACGCGCACGTCGGTGAACCGCAGCTCGGCGTGGCCGCCGTGGCTGGCGTCGTCGTACCCGTAGACGTGCATCCCGCGCACCACCTCCAGGCCGGGGGTGTCCCGCTCGACGAGGATCATCGACTGCTGCCGGTGCCGGTCCGCGGTGGGATCGGTCTTGCCCATCACGATGAAGATCGTCGCCTTGGGGCTCATCGCGCCGGTGATCCACCACTTGCGGCCGTTGATGACGTATTCGTCGCCGTCCCGCACGATCGACATCTCGATGTTGGTGGCATCGGAGCTGGCCACGTCCGGCTCGGTCATGGCGAACGCGGAACGGATCTCGGCGTTCAGCAGCGGGGTGAGCCAGCGTTCGCGCTGCGCGTCGTCGGCGAACGCGGCGAGGACCTCCATGTTGCCGGTGTCCGGCGCGGCGCAGTTGAGCGCCGCTGGGGCGAGCGCCGGGCTGCGGCCGGTGATCTCGGCGAGCGGCGCGTACTGCACGTTGGTCAGGCCCGCGCCGTGCTCGCCGGGCAGGAACAGATTCCACAGGCCGCGGCGCCGGGCCTCGGCCCGCAGTTCGGCGAGGACCGGGACGCTGTCCCAGTCCCAGGGGTCGGCCAGCGCGGCCAGTTGCTCGGCGAAGACGGGCTCGGCCGGGTAGATGTGGGAGTCCATGAAGTCCAGGAGCTTCTCCCGGTACTCCTGTGTGGTCTGGTCGAAGGTGAAGTCCATGTCGGTGCTCCTCGGATCGGTGGTGGACGGGTCAGTCGGCGAGCGCGGCGAGACCGGCGGAGAGCAGCAGCGGAACCCCGTCGCCGACCCGCGCGAAGCCCTCGCCGACGGTCTGTCCGTTGACGTAGCGGTAGTGGATGCCCTCGGAGATCCCGGCCAGCTTGAAGAAGGCGAGGGCCTGGTAGAAGCCGAAATCGGTCAGGTCGCGGTCGGAGGCGGCCGAGTAGCGGGCGATCACCTCGTCCTCGGTGAGGTAGCCGGGCGCCGTCGAGACGTCGGTGACGCCGCCGCCGAGCTTGCCCACCCGGTCGTAGACGGTCATCAGGGCCAGGTCGGTGAGCGGGTCGCCGATGGTCGCCATCTCCCAGTCCAGGACCGCCGCCGGACGATCGGCGGCGTCGAACAGGACGTTGTCGAGGCGGTAGTCGCCGTGCACGATGCCCGGCGCCCCGTCGCGGGCGGGCACCCGCGCGACGAGCGCGTCGTACAGGGCGACCATGTCCGGCAGATCACGGGTGTGGGCGGCGTCGAACTGCTTGCGCCACCGCTGGACCTGGCGTCCGGTGAAGCCCTCCGGACGACCGGCGTCGCCGAGTCCGACGTGTTCCGGATCGACGGCGTGCAGGGCGGCCAGGGTGTCGATCAGCCGCTCGGCGATGGCCCTCGTGCGCTCCGGCCCGAACGGCACCAGTTCCGACGCCCGGCGGTAGGGCGTCCCGTCGACGGCCTCCATGACGTAGAACGGTGCCCCGAGGACCGCGTCGTCGTCGCAGTGCGCGTACATCGCCGGCACCGGCACCGCCGTCTCGGCCAGCGCCGACATGAAGCGGTACTCGCGGCCCATGTCGTGCGCGGTGGCGAGCAGATGCCCCACCGGCGGGCGGCGCAGCACCCAGCGCCGCTCCCCCGCGCGCAGCAGATATGTCAGATTCGACTTGCCGCCCGCGATCAGCTCGGCGGTCAGCGCGGCGCCGGGATCGGCGACGTGCTCGGCGAACCACGGGGTCAGCGCGTCCAGGTCGAGGCCGGGAAGCCGATCGGTCACGAGCCCTCCCCCTTCTCGATCACCTGCTGGAGCTGGTTCATTCCGGCCAGCCAGCGGTCGGTCGACGACGCCCGCGCACCGTAGTAACCGGCCACCTCGGGGTGCGGGAGGATGAGGAACCGGTCGTCGCCGAGCGCCTCCACGACGGTGTCGGCCACCGATTCGGGGCTCAGCACCTCGCCGACGCCCAGGAGTGCGGCGGGCACCTCGTCGATCATGCCGGTCTGGACCCACTGCGGGCACAGCGCCTGCACCACCACACCGCGATGACGGTAGGTGGCCGAGAGCCATTCCGCGAAGGCGACGGCGCCGTGCTTGGTCACCGAATAGGCCGGGGCGCCGAGCATGGTCAGCAGACCGGCCGCCGAGGCCGTCACCACGAATCGGCCGCCGCCGGCCTCGATCCACTCCGGGATCAGGTGGCGGGCGGCGCGCACGTGCGCCATGACGTTCACGTCGACGGTGCGCGCCCAATCCGCGTCGGACGACTCCAGCCCGTGCCCGCCGTCGATGCCTGCGTTGCCGAACCACGCCGCGATGGGGCCGTACGCCTGCCGCGCGGTCGCGATCAGGGCGGCGACGCCCTCCTCGGATGCGGCGTCCCCGGCCACCGCGAGGGCGGTTCCGCCGGCCGCGGTGATCGCCTCGACCGTGCGGTCGGCACCGGCCGCGTCGAGGTCGGCGACGACGACCCAGCCGCCGCGGGCGGCGAGCCCGGTCGCCAGCGCCGCACCGATGCCGCCGGCCGCTCCGGTGACGACGACGCACGCCCCGGCCGGGTCGAAGGCGCTCACACGCCACCGCCGAGCAGCACGCCGCCGTCCACCACGAGGGTCTGACCGGTCATCCAGCCCGCATCGCCCGACAGCAGGAACGCGACCACCGAGCCGATGTCCTCCGGCTCACCGAGCCGCTTCAGCGGGTAGGCGGCCGCGGCCTGTTCCTCGCGGCCCACGTAGAGGGCTTCGGCGAAGCGCGTCTTGACCACGGCGGGGGCCACCGCGTTGACCCGGATCTTCGGACCCAGTTCCATCGCGAGTTCCTCGGTCAGGTGAATCACCGCGGCCTTGGACACGCCGTAGAAGGCGATCATCGGTGCCGGCCGCAGGCCCGCGATCGAGGCGACGTTGACGATCGCCCCGCCGTGCTCACCCATCCAGCCCGCGTACGCCTTCTGCGCCCACGACAGCGCGGACAGCACGTTGACGTCCATGATCTTGCGGGCCGCGTCGACGTCCATCTCCATCAGCGGCCCGAACACCGGGTTGATGCCCGTGTTGTTGACCAGGAAGTCGAGCGAGCCGAATCGTTCGAGGGCGGTCGCCACCACCTGATCCTGGTGATCGGTGTCGTCGGCACGACCGGCCACCGCGACGGCGTGATCCGGTCCCCCGAGCGCCGCGACGGCCTCGTCGAGCGCGGCCTGCTTGCGCGCGGTGATCACCACGCGGGCGCCGTCGTCGACCAGCCGCTGGGCGATCGCCAGACCGATGCCTCGACTGGCGCCGGTGACGACCGCCGTCTTACCGGCGAACCGGGATGTACTCATTTCGTCTCCTCTTCACGTGCCGACTAAGCGCTCGCTTAGTTGCGTGTGCTCTACTCTGCCTGCAGACACTGCGCAGCGTCAAGCACTGGGGAAGGAGACGAGAGAAGTGACCGAGAACATGTCCCGGGCCGACCAGACCCGGCAGCGCCTGCTGCGCGCGGCCGTCGAAGCCTTCGCCGAGCGCGGTTTCCACGGCACCACCACGCGCGACCTGGCCGCGGCTGCGGGGATGAGCCCGGCCGCGGTGTACGTGCATTACCCGTCCAAGGAGGATCTGCTCTTCCAGCTCTCGCTGACCGGCCACGAACGGACCCTCGCCGTGCTCGACGCCGCCGATGCGCCCGGCGCCGCTCCCGGCGTACGGCTGGCCGCGCTGATCCGGGCGTTCGTCCGCTATCACGCCGAGGACCACACCTGGGCCCGGATCGTGAACTACGAGCTCGGCGCGCTCACCCCCGAGCATCTCGCCCGGATCACCACCCTGCGCCGGGCCATCGCCCGCCGCCTGCGGGCCGCGGTCGACGCCGGCGTCGCCAGCGGCGACTTCGCGACCGACGATCCGGCGACCGTCACCCTCGCGCTCGAGTCGATGGGCATCGATATCGGCCGGTGGTACTCCGACGATCGCGGCCCCACGCCGGAGGCCCTGGCCGAGTCGTACAGCGCGCTCGCGCTGCGCATGGTGCAGGCCCGCGGACAGTAGCCGACGTGTGTCGCGACACACCCGGACGCCCCCGGGAA
Organism: Gordonia sp. PP30; assembly: GCF_023100845.1. Classification (NCBI taxonomy): domain Bacteria; kingdom Bacillati; phylum Actinomycetota; class Actinomycetes; order Mycobacteriales; family Gordoniaceae; genus Gordonia; species Gordonia sp. PP30. The sequence goes on from NZ_CP095864.1 coordinate 2,388,263, forward strand.
CAAATCACCCGCCCCGATCGTCTGACAGAGTGATACCCAAGGCGCACCGCCTCGGGCGCCGCACTGGGACGGAGGAATCCATGACCGACACCGCCACGACCACCATCGTCTCCCCCTCGCTCACCGCTGCCGATCGCTGCGATCGCTGCGGGGCCGCCGCGAAGGTACGGGCGACGCTGCCCGCCGGCGGCGAACTGCTGTTCTGCCGCCACCACTACAACGACCACGAGGCGCGCCTCGTGGAAGCCGGGGCCGTCGTCACCGACTGACGCCCCCGCCGACGATCGAGACCGGGCCGCGAGCGATGATCGCTCGCGGCCCGGTCTCGTCGTCGGTGCGCCGGGTCCGGGCGCTCAGTTCCAGGTGCGCAGCGCTTTGATCCGCTCCTGCAGCTGTTCGGCGGTGGCCATCGCGGTCGGCGGACCGCCGAGCCGCTGGCGCAGCTCGTTGTGCACCCAGCCGTGCGGCCGGCCGGTCCGGTGATTGTGCAGCGCCACCAGCGTGTTCAGTTCCTTACGCAGCGCGTGCAGGCTCGCGCCGGTGCTCCGCTCGGCGGCGTTGGGCGCCTCGGCGGCCGCGGCGTCCTCGCGCGGACGCACCGTCGACCGATTGGACACCTGCTGCGCCTGCCGCTGTTGCAGCAGCGTCCGCACCTGCTCGGCGTCGAGCAGTCCGGGTAGCCCCAGGTAGTCCGACTCCTCCTCCGAACCGGGCATGGTCGCGGTGCCGAACGACGAACCGTCGTAGATCACCTGATCCAGCTCGGCGCTGGCGTGCAGCGACTGGAACGCCGGCTCGTCCTCACCGGGCTCGTCCTCCCGCTTGTTGGCCTCGACCAGCGCGGCGTCGTCGAGCCCGGTCTCCTCGCGGTGCGGCTTGCCCAGGACGTGATCGCGCTGCGCCTCCAGCTCGCTGGCGAGCTGCAGCAGCACCGGCACCGACGGCAGGAAGACGCTGGCGGTCTCACCCGGCCGCCGCGACCGCACGAAGCGGCCGATGGCCTGCGCGAAATACAGCGGCGTCGACGCGTTGGTGGCGTAGACGCCGACCGCCAGGCGCGGCACGTCGACGCCCTCGGACACCATGCGGACGGCCACCATCCACTCGTCGCCGGACGCCGCGAAGGCCTCGATCCGCTCCGACGAGCCCGCCTCATCGGACAGCACCAGCGTGGGACGCGTGCCGGTGATCGATTCGAGCAGCTCGGCGTAGTCGCGCGCGTTCTTCTGGTCGGTGGCGATCACCAGGCCACCGGCGTCGGGCACCCCGGACGCCCGCAGCTTCTGCAGACGGCGATGCGCGGCGCTGAGCACCGCGGGGATCCAGTCGCCGTGCGGGTCGAGCGCGGTGCGCCACGCGCGGGCGGTCTGCTCGGCCGACAGCGGCTCACCCAGTCGCGCGGTGAACTCCTCACCGGCGCTGGTGCGCCAGCTGGCCTGCCCCGAGTAGGCCAGGAAGACCACCGGGCGGACGACGCCGTCGCGCAGCGCATCGGAGTAGCCGTAGGCGTGGTCGGCCCGCGAGCGGGCACCGCCGCCCGGTTCCGGCTCGTAGGTGACGAACGGGATCGGCGAATCGTCGGACCGGAACGGGGTACCGGTCAGCGACAGCCGCCGCTCGGCGTCGTCGAAGGCCTCCCGGATGCCGTCGCCCCAGCTCTTCGCGTCGCCGCCGTGGTGGATCTCGTCGAGGATCACCAGCGTGCGCCACCGCACGGTGCGCTCCCGGTGCCGGTACGGGTGCGCGGCGACCTGCGCGTAGGTGAGCACCACCCCGTCGAAATCGGAGCTGGTCGATCCGGTCGAGTTCGAGAAGTTCGGATCGAGGTTGATCCCGACCCGCGCCGCGGCGGCCGCCCACTGGTACTTCAGGTGCTCGGTCGGCGCGACCACGGTGATGCGCTCGACGGTCCGGTCGTACAGCAGCTCCGCGGCGATCCGCAGGCCGAACGTCGTCTTACCGGCGCCCGGCGTCGCCACGGCCAGGAAGTCCCTGGGCTTGGCGGTGAGGTACTTGGTGAGCGCACGGCGCTGCCAGGCACGCAGCGATCCCGAGGGCTCAGGCCTGCTCTGCCCCGGCGTCACGGTCTCGTCCATGGTCGATGTCAGCCCCGGTTCACTCATATCGCAGACGAGTCTAAACCCTCCGGGCGACAGAGCCGCCACGCCGCAGGACCGCCCCGGACGCCACCGAGTCCCGCCGATCGGCCATGCTGGTACCCATCAGTACCGATGGCCCGAGGCCCGCGCCGCCGGCCGACGGAGAGCACTCCGCCGGCGGTTCAGCGCTGCGCAAAAGCGGGCGGCTGGTGTGGCGGACCACCGTCAAGTCGTGGGACGACGGCATCATCGGCTGGTCCGCGCAGGCCGCGTTCTGGCAGGCCCTCTCGCTGCCGCCGCTGCTGCTCGGCGTGATCGGCAGCCTCGGCTACATCGGCGGGTGGTTCGGCCCGGACACCGTGCAGATCATCAGCGACCGGATCGTCGGATTCTCCGGCAGCGTGTTCACCGAGCAGGTGGTGGACGATCTGATCCGGCCCACCGTGGACAACGTCCTCCATCGCGGCCGCGGCGCCCTGATCTCACTGAGCTTCGTGATGTCGCTGTGGGCCGGGTCCTCGGCGATGAGCTGTTTCGTCGCGGCCATCGTCACCGCCCACGACCAGCACCAGGTGCGCAACCCGGTCTGGCAGCGCATCTTCGCGCTGATCATCTACATCGTCTTCCTGATCACCGCGGTGCTGCTGTTGCCGCTGGTCGCCCTCGGACCGACGTATCTGATCCAGATCGTCCCCGCGGACTGGGGCAAGGCGATGAACTGGCTGATCACCTGGGGCTATTTCCCGTTCGTCGGCCTGCTGCTGATCGGCGTGCTGGTGCTGCTCTACCGCTTCGCCCTGCCCTACCCGCTGCCCTGGCTGCGTCTGGTGCCGGGCGCCTTCCTCGCCGGGGTGTTCTTCTGGGTGGCGACGTACATCCTGCGCGCCTATCTGACGGCGCTGGCCAAGACCGGCTACACCTACGGTGCGCTCGCGACGCCGATCGCCTTTCTGCTGTTCGGCTTCTTCCTGGGTTTCTCGATCGTCCTCGGGGCCGAATTCAACGCCGCCATCCAGGATCTCTGGCCGCGCGAGCACAACGGGCCGGTCGTGCGGCAATGGGTGTCGACGCAGACCAGCGAGATCACCGACACCCTGCGACGGCGCGCCATCCGGCCCGGTCAGCGGCCGCGACGGCCCGCGCCGCAGCCCGTCGACGACGAACTCGGCGCGCGGCCGACCGCACCGATCCGGCGGCGGCCGCCTACTTCTTGAGCTTCGCGTAGACCTTCTTGCACTTCTCGCACACCGGCGACCCCGGCTTGGGCGACTTGGTGACCGGGAAGATCTCGCCGCACAGCGCGACGACGTGCGTGCCCATCACCGCGCTCTCGGCGATCCGGTCTTTCTTCACGTAGTGGAAGACCTTGGGTGTGTCGTCGTCCTGTTCGGTCCGCTCGTCGAGGTCGGGGCGTTCGATCGTCTGGGTGCTCATCGTTCCATTGTGACGCAGGCGGCGCGGCGATGCAGCCCGCCCCGCGTTGGCGTCACCGACCCTCGAGTGGAACAGTGGAGGTATGGCACGAACGGGCGAGGATTCCGGCGGGCGCCGCGGCGCCGGCGCGGATGCCTTCCTGATCACCCGGGCCGAGCAGAGCCTGGAGGATCAGCAGCGTGCCCGCGTCCGCAAGTACCTGTGGATGATGAGCATTCGCATACCCGCGCTCCTGCTGGCCAGCGGCGTCTACGCCTGGACGCACAATCCGTGGTGGGCCGTCGGCATCATCGCGATCTCGATTCCGATGCCCTGGATGGCGGTGCTGATCGCCAACGACCGCCCGCCGCGCAAGCGCGGTGAGGTGCAGTACTACAAGTTCGGACCCGGCCGCACCGTCGGCCCCGCCGAACTGTCCACCGAACCCGCGCCGCCTCCGCCGCGCGACCCGGCCGCCGAGGGCCTCGTCATCGAGGCCGATCCGGCCGACCCCGCCGCGCGCCGGGACTGATCCCGCCCGTCTCCCGCCGGGCGCACATACTCAGCGACTTCTCAGCCTCGCCGGGAACCTTCCGCGCCGTCGGCGCGTTGGACCTGATGAACGCTCGCCACAGATCGTCGTCCGAGGAGGCCGCATGTCCACCGCAACTCGTACCCGTCCCGCTCCCACCGCCGAGGATCTGGACGCCCAGTCCCCCTCCGCCGATCTGGTCCGCGTGTATCTGAACGGGATCGGGCGCACCGCGTTGCTCACCGCCGAGCAGGAAGTGGATCTCGCCAAGGCCATCGAGGCCGGCCTGTACGCCAAGCATCTGCTGGAGACCAAGAAGCGCCTGGGCCCGGCCCGCAAGCGCGACCTGGCGATTCTGGTGCGCGAGGGCGAGCAGGCCCGCGCCCACCTGCTGGAGGCCAATCTGCGCCTGGTGGTCTCCCTCGCCAAGCGCTACACCGGTCGCGGCATGCCGCTGCTCGACCTGATCCAGGAGGGCAACCTCGGTCTGATCCGTGCGGTCGAGAAGTTCGACTACGCCAAGGGCTTCAAGTTCTCCACCTACGCCACCTGGTGGATCCGGCAGGCGATCAGCCGCGGCATGGCCGACCAGAGCCGCACCATCCGGCTGCCCGTCCACCTGGTCGAACAGGTCAACAAGATCGCCCGTATCCGCCGTGAACTGCACCAGCAGCTCGGCCGCGAGGCCACCGACGAGGAGCTGTCGGCCGAGACCGGCATCCCCGCCGAGAAGATCGCCGACCTGATGGATCACAGCCGCGACCCGGTGAGCCTGGACATGCCGGTCGGCAACGACGAGGAGGCGCCGCTCGGCGACTTCATCGAGGATGCCGAGGCCACCTCCGCCGAGAGCGTCGTGATCTCCAGCCTGCTGCACTCGGACATCCGCTCGGTGCTGGGCACGCTCGACGACCGCGAGCGCCAGGTGATCACCCTGCGTTTCGGGCTCGACGACGGCCAGCCGCGCACCCTCGACCAGATCGGCCGCTCCTTCGGGCTGTCCCGCGAGCGCGTCCGGCAGATCGAGCGCGACGTGATGGGCAAGCTCCGGCAGGGCGACCGCGCCGAGAAGCTGCGCGCCTACGCCAGCTGACCGGCGTCAGCACTTCCCCACCGGCCGCGCCGCCTCATCCGAGGCGGCGCGGTCCCGTGTCGGCGAGGGTCGGCACCGGGCCGATCGTCATGCGCGCCGCCAGCACCGCGGCACTGTCGGCCGACGACAGGATCGGGTCCAGCACGACGCCGCGGATCTCCGGAATGTCCTCCACCAGTGCCGACACCCGCAGCAGGAGATCGATCACCGCCTCGGTGTCCGACGGCGGACGCTGTCCCGCGTCGCCGGCGAGCAGTTCCGCGGAGCGCGGCTCGGCGAGCAGGTCGTGGGCGTCGTCCATGCTCAACGGCACCGCGCGGTAGCTGCGGTCGCCGAGGGTCTCGAACAGCCGCCCGGACAGCCCGAACGAGATCACCGGCCCGAACGACTGGGTGTCGACCGCCGAGATCGCCAGGCCGAGACCCTTCGGCGCCATCCGCTGGACCTGCAACGTGGATTCGCCGGTGAGCGCCTGCAGTTCGGCGAACGCGGTGATCACCGCGGTCGCATCGCCGAGATCGAGCCGGGCGCCCTCCCGATCCAGCCGGCCCACCCATTCCGGCGAGGTCGCCTTGACGGCCACCGGGAAACCGAGCTCGCGGGCCGCCGCCGACGCCTCGTGCAGGGTCTTCGCCTCGCGGAACTCCACGACGTCGATCCCGTACCAGGCCAGCACGGTCGCGGTCTCGATGGTGGAGAGTTCGCGCGGTCCGTCGCCCAGCAGCTCACGCACGTAGCTGCGCGCGTGTTCGGCGGACACCCCGCTCAACTCCACCTCGACGGCGTCCGGCCGCGCCCGCCAGCGGGCGTAGCGCCAGCTCAGCCCGAGCGCACCGGCGGCCCGTTCGGGTGTCGGATACGACGGAATGGACCCCCGCATGGGCACGCCCTGCGGGCCGGCCACCGACAGGCCCGCCGGAATGCCCTCGACCGCCAGGAACGTGGTGACGATCGGCTTGTTCCAGTGCCCCGTCGACTCGGTCGCGGCCATCAGCGCGCGGGAGTATTCGGCGGTGTCGACGGCGACCGGCGGGACGAAGACGACGATCATCGCGTCCACCCCGTCGTCGCCGAGGGCCCCGGCCACCGCCGCGGACAGTTCCTGCTCGCTGACCGCCGGGCCCAGATCGACCACGGACACCACGTCGAGCCCGGCGTTGCGCGCGGTGTGCGCGGCCAGCGAGGCGATCACCGAGGAGTTGCCGATCACCGCCGTGCGCGGCCCCTCCGGCAGCGGCTGATAGGCGAGCACGGTGGCCGCGTCGAACAGATCGGCCAGCGTGTCGACCTGCAGCACACCGGCCTGCGCGAGCACCATCTGCGCGATCCGGTCGTCGACGGCCCCGTAGCGTTCGCCCTGCTCCCCCACGCGGGTCATCGCCCCGCGGCCCGACTTGATCGCGATCACCGGCTTCTTCCGGGTCACGCGCCGCGCGATCCGGCCGAACTTGCGCGGATTACCGAAGTTCTCCAGGTACAGCAGGATCACGTCGGTGGCGTCGTCGGTGTCCCAGTACTGCAGGACGTCGTTGCCGGAGACGTCGGCGCGGTTGCCGGCCGACACGAACGTCGACAGTCCGAGCTGGCGCCGCGCGGCGGTGTCGAGAATGGCGATGCCGAGCGCGCCGGACTGGCAGAAGAAGCCGACCCGGCCGGGCCCGGGGATGCGCGGTGCGAGAGTGGCGTTCAGCGCGATCTCCGCGTCGTTGTTCACCACTCCCAGCGCGTTCGGTCCCACCAGCCGCATCCCGTGCGCCCGCACCTGTTTCACCAGCGCCCGCTCGGAGGCCAGCCCCTCGTCGCCGAGTTCACCGAACCCGGACGAGACCACCACCAGCGTCTTGACGCCCTTGGCGAGACAGTCGTCGAGCACCTCGGTCATCCCGGCCGCGGGCACCGCGACCACCGCGAGATCGACCGGATCGGGGATGTCGCTGACCCGCTCGTAGGCGCGGATGCCGCGCACCGACCGCGCCTGGCCCGGCCCGTTCACCGGGTACACCGGGCCGGTGAAGCCGGCGGCCAGCACGTTGGCGAGCAGCACGTTGCCCACCTTCTTCGGATCGGTCGACGCACCGACCACCGCCACCGACTGCGGGCGCAGCAGATTCGCGATGCTCCGCGCCTCCGACGCGCGTTCGCGGGCGTTGCGCACCGAGGTCAGCGCGTCGGTCGGGTCGATCTCGAATTCGACGTGCACGGTGCTGCCGTCGAAGGCGCGGCTGATCTGGTAGCCGGCGGCCTTGAACACGGCGACCATGGTGGGGTTCTCGGAGAGCACCTCGGCCTCGAACCGGGTGAAACCGTTCTCCGCGGCCGCCCCGGCCAGGTGCTCGAGCAGGATGGGGCCCAGGCCGCGGCCCTGGTGCTCGTCGGCGACGACGAAGGCCACCTCCGCCGAGTGCGGCTTCCCGGCCTCGGCGAGGCCCTCGTAGAGGCCCATCGCGATGATCTCCTCGCCCAGCCAGGCCAGGATCGCCACCCGGTCGTGGTAGTCGACGGTGGTCATCCGGACCACCTCGCGGGGCGGCAGCGTCGGCGTCGGGCCGAAGTAGCGCAGGTACCGGGTGCGCTCGGACAGTCCCTCGTGGAAACGCACCAGCGCGTCGGCGTCGAGCGGGGTGATCGGCCGCAGGTGCACCACGCCGCCGTCGGAGGCGAGCACGTCGGCGGCCCAGTGCCGCGGGTACTTCCCGGCCGAATCGGTGGTGGGGCTGGGGTCAGTCACGGGGGTCCTCCGGATCGAGTCCATGCAGGGGCAGCACCGCGCGCCGGGTGGCGAGGATCGCGCGGTCGGTCTGTTGCTGAGCGGCATCGCTGATGCCGGTCGGCGGCGACGCGCCGGTGTCCCCGTCCCAGGGGACGAAGCCGACGTCGCCGTTGTCTCCCATCATGCCTACCGGCGGCCGGGCGTAGTCGGGATGGACCTCCGCCGAGGCCGCGACCGCCCGTTCCATCCATTCCGCGCCGATCGCGGTTCCCGGATCGATGTCGCGGTCGAGCGCCGTGGCGAGCAGATGCGTCCAGGCGCGCGGCACCACGTTGATCACGCCGTAGCCGCCACCGCCGACGGCGATCCACCGGCCCTCGCAGTACTTGTCGGCCAGGTCGCGCAGGGCGCGCATCGCCGCCGCCTGGCCGTCGACGGTCAGCGACAGGTCCGTCAGCGGGTCGGCGCGGTGGCTGTCCACCCCGATCTGGGTGAGGATGATCTGCGGCCGGAAGGCCGCGATCACCGACGGCACCACGGCGTGGAAGGCCCGCAGCCACAGGCGATCCTGCGTGCCCGGCATCAGTGCCAGGTTCACCGAGGTTCCGGCGGCGTCACCGTCGCCGACCTCGGTGGGCCAGCCGGTGCCCGGCCACAGGGTCGCCGGATGCTGGTGCACCGAGACCGTCATCACCCGCGGGTCGTGCTCGAACTGCGCCTGCACGCCGTCACCGTGGTGTGCGTCGATGTCGACGTAGGCGATGCGGTCGTACCCCTGGGCCAGCAGCCAGTCGATCGCGATGGCCGCGTCGTTGTAGATGCAGAAGCCGGCCGCGTGGCCGCGCATCGCATGGTGCATGCCGCCGCCGATGTTCACCGCCCGCTGCACGGCCCCGGAGTGCACCGCCTGCGCCGCCGCGAGGGTGCCGCCGACCAGCATCGATCCCGCCTCATGCATCCCGGCGAACACCGGGTTGTCCTCGCTGCCCAGGCCGAACAGCCGTTCCAGCATCGGTCCGCTGAGCGACGCCATCCCGGAGCCGACCGCGCGGACCGCGTCGATGTAGCCCTGCGCGTGCACGGTGCGCAGGATGTCGTCGTCCACCGGCAGCGGCGGGGTGGTGTCCACCCCGTCGAGCACCCCGAGACCCCGCGCGAGGTCCATCGTCAGCGCGAGCCGGATCGGGCTCATCGGGTGGGTGTACGCCCACTTGTAATCGAGGAACTCCTCGCTCCAGATGACCGCTGTGTTCACCGCTGCCCCATTTCCCACATCACACCCCCAACGCTAGTGCCTCGCCTGTCACTCGATACGGGTAACCTGATGTCTGGCGAAAGGACTGAGGCACTCGTGAACGATCTTGTCGACACCACCGAGATGTACCTCCGCACGATCTACGACCTCGAAGAAGAGGGGATCGTTCCGTTGCGCGCGCGCATCGCGGAGCGACTGGAGCAGAGCGGACCGACCGTGTCCCAGACGGTGGCGCGCATGGAGCGCGACGGACTGGTCCGGGTGGCGGGCGACCGGCACCTCGAACTGACCGACGAGGGCCGCGCTCTCGCCGTGCAGGTGATGCGCAAGCATCGCCTCGCCGAGCGACTGCTGGTCGACATCATCGGTCTCCCCTGGGACGAGGTGCACGACGAGGCCTGCCGCTGGGAACACGTGATGAGCGAGAACGTCGAACGGCGGCTGCTCGAGGTGCTCGACAACCCGACCACCTCCCCGTACGGCAACCCGATTCCCGGTCTCGAAGAACTCGGTGTGCGGGTGCCGTCGCCGATCAAGGAGGCCGACCGGCTCGTCGAGTTGCCGGCCGGCGAGTCCGCGGTGATCATCCGCCGGATGGCCGAACACGTCCAGGCCGACCCCGAACTGATCGCCGAGCTGCGCGAGGCCGGGGTGGTGCCGAACGCGCGCGTCAGCGTCGTCGTCAACCCGCGGTCGGTGGTGATCTCCACGCCCGGGCACGACGGCTTGACGCTGTCCTCGGAGATGGCGCACGCGATCTTCGTCGAACGCGTCTGACGTCTTAGCCGGCGGGACGGCGGGTCCGGGGCGGAAGCGTCAGGCCCAGCGCGCCGGCGAGATCGAAGGAATAGTCGACCACGTCGCCCAGGCCTGCCGGCCGCAAGCCGTGGATCAGCGCCGAATCGAGCAGTTGCGCCAGGTGGTACTCGGGGTCGAGATCCAGCGCGCGCTCGATCGCGATCGAGGCGAACGCCCCCTCACCGGCCAGGTAGTGCGAGTGGCCGAGCAGCGTGGCGGCCGCCGCGCCGGGCCGCCCGCGCAGGCTGCGCGCCAGGCGGAGCCACAGGTGTTCGGCCCGGTCGCGCAGGTCCGTGAGGGCGAGCGCGAGCAGGACGTCGCGCGTGTGCACCGAGCAGAGTGCCTCCGCCAGGCGGTTGACCCGACCGCAGCTCATCGACGCGTCGGCGCCGCGGCCGACGGCCTCCAGGACCAGTCGCACCCGCTGCGCGTCGTCCTCGCCGGGCGGTCCGGGCGGCAGCACCGGCACGACCGGGACGCAGCGCCGGTCGTCGCAGTGCGGGCGGGGGTCGAGCAGGGCGATCAGATCGGACCGCCGGGACAGCACCGGCCGGCCGCCGTAGACCGCGCGTTCCAGAGCCACCGGTGACAGCAGCGGATCGCTGAGCCGCCCCGATGCGGCGATCGGTCCGCGCAGCGGCGCGGGCGGGTGATGCCGGCCGGCGCGACGGTAGGGCTCCCACGCGGTGAACCACTCCGCCCCCGCCGACAGCTCACCGATCACGAACCCCGCGCACACCCCGCCGGCCTCGCCGAAGCGCCCCTCGACCGCCCGGAACACCGCGCCGTAACGCACCAGTTCGGCGGCCGCATCGCCGCGGTCGAAGCGGTCGTCGACGACCACCGCCACCACGCCCGCCGCACCGAAACCGGCGACGATCTCACCCAGTTCCCGCAGCTGCGCGCGCATCGCGGTATCCGGGCGCCCGGTGTCGGTGAACCCGAGGTCCTGCCGCATGCTCGCGATGAGCGTCGCCGGTTCCTCGAACGCGAGGAGGACGAGTGACCGCTCCGGGATGAACCCGAGCAACCCGGGTATCGCGGCGAGCAGCCGGTCGGGATCGATGAGCACGGCCGGGCCGTCGGACGCGGGAAGCGGTAGCGATGTCATGCCCCGAGCCTCGCCCGGCGGGCGCGGCGGCGACAGGGGTGTTTCCCGCGACCTGTGGACAACGTCGTGTATCCACAGCCGGCGGCCGTCCCCTCTTCCCTCGGGGCGGCCGTCGTCGTACCATCCGCGCCGGTCAGCCGCCGCCGAAGGCCCGCGCCACCGCGGTCTCGAAGAACTCCGCCGTGGTCGCTCGCGCGGCCGCGTCGGCGGCGCCGAGGTACCTCAGCTGGACCACGACCCGAACGTCACCGCGCTGGGCGATCCACTGGTCGAGAGTGGTGACGCTCTCCGGCGCTCCCGGCGAGGCGAGCGTGCGCACGATCTGGATCCGGTCGGCCCCGTTCTGCGCCGTGGGACCGGACACGATCGCCGTGGTGACCACCTGACGACCGGTCGCGCCCCCGGTGAACGTCGCGCATTCCTTTGCGGCAGAAGCGAATGCACTGAGCGATTCGGAGGTGCGCACCACCATCTCGGTGAGCGTGCTGCCCGGCTGCGGACCGGGCCCGACCACTACCTCGGCGCTGCCGGTCTCCACCGCCGCGGGCGTGCAGCGGGCCGGATCGACGTCGCCCCGCAGCGGCCGCAGCGTGATGTCGGCCACGATCCCGGGCACCTGCGCCGGCGGCACCGCCGTCGCCCCCGGTGACGGGAACTCGGCCGCGGGCACCACCTGGCGGGACAGGTCGGCGACCGGTTTCGGGGTGCCGGATACCGAACAGCCCGCCGCCAGCACGGCGACGGCGACCGCCGCGGTCACAGAAAGAACGATTCTCACAGAAGTTCACTCTGCCACCACCAGTCACGTCCCCTCGGGAATGACCCGCGTGGGCGGGGCGTTATTAGCCAAGAGTCCCCGGATACGGGAGACTGAAGAACACCGAAAGATGAAGGGAGACGCTCGATGAACGAGCCCCAGGAGACACCCGGGCTGTACGAGCTCGAGTTCCCCGGTCCCGCCGTCACCGGACCGCACGGCGACGGGCCTGTGCTGGTGCACGCCCTCGACGGCTACGCCGACGCCGGCCATGCGGTCACCCTCGCGGCGACCCACCTGCGTGAGGCCCTCGACAGCAAGCTCGTGGCCACGTTCCACACCGACGAATTGATCGACTACCGGTCGCGCCGCCCGATGATCTCCTTCACCGGCGAGCGCTTCGACGGCATCGACATGCCGTCGATCACCATGCACGCCGTCGTCGACGACAACGGCGTGCCGTTCCTGCTGCTCGACGGCTCCGAGCCGGACCTGCGGTGGGAGCAGTTCACCACCGCGATCCTCGCCCTGGCCGAGCGCCTCGGCGTGAGCAAGGTGGTCGGGCTCAACTCGATCCCGATGGCGGTGCCGCACACGCGGCCGTCCGGCGTGATCGCCCACGGCACCGACGGCGACGCCCTCGGCGACCTGCCCCGCTGGGGCGGCGAGATGAAGCTGCCGGCCAGCGCCTCGCTGCTGCTCGAACTCCGGATGGACGAGGCCGGTTACCCCACCGCGGGGCTGTCCGCCCACGTGCCGCACTATCTGGCGCAGAACAACTACCCGGCCGCGTCGGCCGCGCTGCTCACCACGCTGGGCCAGGTGACCGGCCTGAAGCTGCCGATCACCGCGCTGGAGAACGCCGCCGACCAGGTGCGCCGCCAGGTCGACGCCGAGGTCGCGGGCAATGCCGAGATCGGCACCGTCGTCGCCGCCCTGGAGCAGCAGTACGACGCGTACATGCAGGCCAAGGCCGAACGCGAGTTGCTGTCCGCCGACGGCGACCTGCCGTCCGGAGACGAGCTCGGCGCCGAGTTCGAGAAGTTCCTGGCCGAGCACGCCGGCGAATTCGGTCCCGACGAGGACACGCCCTGACCGACGCCCCGGAACTCACGCAGACCCCGCTGACGCCCACTGGGAACGAGGACGACGCTTTCGAGCACTTCCTCGCCTGGTGGGCGTCGCGGGGTATCTCGCTGTATCCGCATCAGGAGGAGGCGCTGCTGGAGCTGATCTCCGGCGCCAACGTCATCCTGGCGACCCCGACCGGGTCGGGGAAGTCGCTGGTCGCGTCCGGCGCGATCTACTTCGCGCGCTGCCGTGGCCAGCGGGCGTACTACACCGCGCCGATCAAGGCCCTGGTCAGCGAGAAGTTCTTCGACCTCTGCGCGCAGTTCGGCGCCGAGAACGTCGGCCTGCTCACCGGGGATGCCAGTGTCAACGGCGACGCCCCGATCATCTGCGCGACCGCCGAGATCGTCGCCAACCTCGCGCTGCGCGACGGCCCCGGCTCCGACGTCGGGGTGCTGGTGGCCGACGAGTTCCACTACTACGGCGAGTCCGATCGCGGCTGGGCGTGGCAGGTGCCGCTCATCGAGCTGCCGCACGCTCAGTTCCTGCTGATGTCGGCGACGCTCGGCGACGTGTCGTTCTTCACCGACGACCTGACGCGCCGCACCGGCCGGCCCACGGTCGAGGTCTCCGGCGCCCAGCGGCCGGTACCGCTCGAGTACCGGTACGCGATGACCCCGATCCACGAGACCATCGAAGAGCTGGTCACCACCGGCCGTGCGCCGGTGTACGTGGTGCATTTCACCCAGGCCGCGGCCGTCGAACGCGCCCAGGCGCTGCTGTCGGCCAAGATCTGCTCCAAGGAGGAGAAAGCCGCGATCGCCGAGGCGATCGGCGACTTCGACTTCCGCACCGGCTTCGGTTCGACCCTCTCCAAACTGCTGCGCTCGGGGATCGGCGTCCACCACGCCGGCATGCTGCCCCGCTATCGGCGGCTCGTCGAGCGGCTGGCGCAGGCCGGTCTGCTCAAGGTGGTGGCCGGCACCGACACCCTCGGCGTGGGTATCAATGTGCCGATCCGGACGGTGCTGTTCGCGGGTCTCACCAAGTACGACGGCCACCGAGTACGCCGGCTGCGCGCACGGGAGTTCCATCAGATCGCCGGGCGCGCCGGGCGCGCGGGTTACGACACGATCGGCTACGTCGTCGCCCAGGCGCCCGAGCACGACGTGGAGAACGCACGCCTGGTCGCCAAGGCCGGCGACGACCCCAAGAAGCTCCGGAAGCTGGTGCGGCGCAAGCCGCCGGAGGGCTTCGTCGGCTGGGGCGAGCAGACCTTCTTCACGCTGGTCGACGCGCCCGACGAGGAACTGCGCTCGCACTTCCGGATGACCACCGCCATGCTGATGGAGGTCCTGGAACGCCCGGGCGACTGCTTCGCGGCCCTGCGGCACCTGCTCGAGGAGAATCACGAGCCGCGCAAGCGGCAGCTGCGGCACATCAAGCACACCATCGCGCTGTACCGGGACCTGGTCGAGACCGGGATCGTCACCCGGCTCGATGTCCCCGCCGCGGACGGCAAGCGCGTCGAGCTGTCCATCGATCTGCCGGAGAACTTCGCGCTCACCAATCCCCTCTCCGCGTTCGCCGTGGCCGCGTTCGAACTGCTCGACAGCGAGTCCGCCACGTTCGCCCTGGACGTGGTCTCGATCCTCGAATCGACGCTCGACGATCCCCGCCAGGTCCTGATGGCCCAGCGGAAGGTGGCCCGGGACGCCGCGGTGGCCGAGATGAAGGCCGACGGCATCGAGTACGAGGAGCGGATGGCCCGGCTGGAGGAGATCACCTGGCCGCAGCCGCTGGCCGAGGAGATCGGCTTCGCCTACGAGACCTACCGCCGCGGCCACCCGTGGCTGGCCGGCATGCCGCCGTCGCCGAAGTCGGTGCTGCGGTACATGCTCGAACGGGACTTGACCTTCACCGACCTGATCAGCGAGTTCGGGCTGCAACGCAGCGAGGGCGTGGTGCTGCGCTACCTCACCGACTGCTACCGCGCCCTGCGCAGCGGCCTGCCGATGTCCGCGGTGACCGAGCAGATCGAAGACATCACCGACGACCTCGGCGAGCTGATCCGCGGCGTCGACTCCTCGCTGATCGACGAATGGGAAGAACTCACCGCGCAGCGGTGACGTCCCCCGACTCGGCGGCCAGTGCCGCGATGTCCGCGGCCAGTTCGGCGTACGCCGCCCCGCGCCCGGATGAGGTCCGGTACACCAGGCCGATCCGCCGGCCGGGGCGCGGCTTGGTGAACTCCGCGGTCGAGAGTTCCCCCGAGGCCGTCTCCACCGCGACCGCCGTGCGCGGGATCAGCGTCACCCCGAGGCCACCCTCGACGCACTGCACCGCGGTGGTCAGCGAGGCCGCGCGGGTCTGCCGCAGATCCGGGTTCACCCCGGCGAGCTGGCACACGGCGAGCGCCTGATCGCGCAGGCAGTGTCCCTCGTCGAGCAGCAGGAGCGGCAGGTCGGCGAGCACCGACGGGGCGAGTCGTCTGCGCCCGGCGAGCGGGTGCCCGGCCGGGATCGCGAGCACGAAGTCCTCGTCGTACATGGCGATCTCGCCGATGCCGGGAGCGTTGGCGGGCAGCGCCAGCACGGCCGCGTCGAGCGTGCCCTCGCGGAGTTGCTCCAGCAGTCGCGCGGTCTGGTCCTCGACCACCCGCAGCTCCAGTCCGGGCCGCCGCACCGGGAGGCCGCGCAGCAGTCGCGGGAGGATGTACGGCGCGATGGTGGGGATCAATCCGAGCCGTACGGCGCCGCGCAGCGGGTCGTCCTCCCCCGCGGCGTCGGCCAGAAAGTTGTCGATCGCGTCGCACGCCGCCATCGCCGAGGGCAGCAGCCGGCGCCCCTCCGCGGTGAGCATCACGCGTCGCGTTGTGCGTTCCACCAGCTGGATGCCGAGGCCCGATTCCAGCCCCGCGAGCGCCTGCGACAGCGAGGGTTGGCTTACTCCGAGATCCGTTGCCGCGGAACCGAAATGGAGCTTCTTCGCGACCGCGACGAAGGCCCGCAGACCACCCACCGACGGCTGATAACTCTGATCGCTCATGCCTATCAATATAGTGCGTGTCATCACGTTTCGTTTTCAGACCGTCTGCGGCAGAATGGAATTACCGCCGGGTACGGACACCCCCGATACGCCCGGCCGAGTGATTCACCCACCACGACGAAGGAGTCATGACATGGCACTGCTCACCATCGGAGACCAGTTCCCCGCCTACAACCTGACCGCTGTCATCGGCGGCGACCTCAGCAAGGTCGACGCCCAGCAGCCGGACGACTACTTCACCACCGTGTCGAGCGACGACTACAAGGGCAAGTGGCGCGTCGTCTTCTTCTGGCCGAAGGACTTCACCTTCGTGTGCCCGACCGAGATCGCCGCGTTCGGCAAGCTGAACGACGAGTTCGCCGACCGCGACACCCAGGTGCTCGGCGCCTCGGTCGACAACGAGTTCGTGCACTTCCAGTGGCGCGCCCAGCACGAGGATCTCAAGACCCTCCCCTTCCCGATGCTCTCGGACCTCAAGCGTGAGCTGGTCGAGGCCACCGGCGTCCTGAACGCCGACGGCGTCGCCGATCGCGCCACCTTCATCGTCGACCCGAACAACGAGGTGCAGTTCGTGTCGGTCACCGCCGGCAGCGTCGGCCGCAACGTCGACGAGGTCCTCCGCGTCCTCGACGCGCTGCAGAGCGACGAGCTATGCGCCTGCAACTGGAAGAAGGGCGACCCGACGATCGACGCCGGCGAGCTCATGAGCGCCTCGGCCTGATCGGAGGACATCGCACACGATGAGCATCGACAATCTGAAGGAAGCCCTTCCGGAGTACGCGAAGGACCTCAAGCTCAACCTCGGCTCGCTGTCGCGCACCACCGTGCTCGACGACGAGAAGCTGTGGGGCACCCTCCTCGCCTCGGCGGCCGCCACCCGGAACGCGACCGTGCTGCGCGAGATCGCCGATGAGGCGGCCGACAACCTGTCGGCCGAGGCCTACAACGCCGCCCTCGGTGCCGCGTCGATCATGGGCATGAACAACGTGTTCTACCGCGGCCGCGGGTTCCTCGGCGGCAAGTACGACGACCTGCGCCCGGGTCTGCGGATGAACATCATCGGCAACCCCGGCGTGGACAAGGCGAACTTCGAGCTGTGGTCGATGGCGGTCTCCGCCATCAACGGTTGCGAGCACTGCGTCGCCGCCCACGAGAACGTGGTGCGCGAGGCCGGTCTCGACCGCGAGCAGGTCTTCGAGGCACTCAAGGCCGCGTCGATCGTGCAGGGCGTCGGCCAGGCGATCACCATCGCCGAAACGCTCGCCTGATCGCAGCCCCCGAGCCTGTCGAAGGGCCGAATCGCCAAACGCCCCGCCGGTGATCCCGGCGGGGCGTTTCGCATCGGTCTGACGACTCAGCTCAGCGCGGCGGCGAAGCGGGCCGCGATCTCGTTCACCTCGTCGGTGGTCATCACGAACGACGGCGAGACCTGCAGCGCGCCCATGCCCGCGGCACGGCCGGCCACGCCATGCTCGCGCAGGCGGAGCACCGCGGCCGGGGCGTCGGCCGGATCGGCGAGTTGCACCGCGGTGACCGCGCCGAGTCCGGTGCGGACCTCGGCGACGGCGTCCAGGTCGGCGAGCGGCGCGAAGGCGGCGGCCAGGTCGCCCTCCAGTCGCGTGACCTCGTCGAGCAGACCCTCGCGTTCGATGATGTCGAAGTTCGCCATGGCGGCCGCGGCGGCACCGTAGTGGCCGCCGTAGGTGTAGCCGTGACGCCACCAGGTGCCGCCGGCGAAGAACGGCTCGGCCAGATGCGGCGCCGCGATCATCGCGCCCATCGGGACGTAGCCGCTGGTGAGGCCCTTCGCCGAGGTGATGATGTCCGGGGCGAGTTCGAATCGGCTCGACGCGAACCAGTGCCCGTGCCCGATCCGGCCGTAGCCGGTCACCACCTCGTCGGCGATGAACAGCACGTCGTGGTCGCGGCAGATGTCGCGCACCTCGCGCAGGTACCCCTCGGGCGGCAGGTAGACACCGCCGGCGCCGATGATCGGCTCGGCGATGAACGCGGCGATGTTCTCCGCGCCGACCCGCTCGATCAGGCCGAGCAGCGCCTTCGCGTCGTCCCAGTCGATGCGCTCGGTGTCGGGCACGAAGTCCGGGCCGTAGCCCTCGCGATTGCCCGGGATCCCGGCGAGCGCGGTGCCGCCGACGTGCATGCCGTGGTAGGCCTTGGTCCGCGAGACGACGATCCGCTTGTCCGGCCGCCCCGACTCGGTCCAGTACCGCCGGGCGAGTTTGACCGCGGAATCGACCGAATCGCTGCCGCCGGAGGTGAACAGCACCTTGGAGCCGGGCACCGGCGCCATCGCCGCGACGCGCTCGGCCAGCGCGATCAGGGTGTCGTTGGCGTAGTCGCCGAAGTTGGAATAGTGCGCCACGGTGGAGAGCTGGCGGGCCACCGCGTCGGCGATCTCGCCGCGGCCGTGGCCGACGTTGGTGAACCACAGACCGGCGGTGGCGTCGAGGTATTCCTTCCCGCCGTCGTCGTAGATGCGCACCCCCTCACCGCGGGTGATGACGAACGGACCGTTGTCGTTGACGGCGCCCATATCGGCGAAGCCGTGCCACAGAGAACCCATGGCT
Organism: Gordonia sp. PP30; assembly: GCF_023100845.1. NCBI lineage: Bacteria > Bacillati > Actinomycetota > Actinomycetes > Mycobacteriales > Gordoniaceae > Gordonia > Gordonia sp. PP30. The sequence continues at coordinate 2,406,738 of NZ_CP095864.1, forward strand.
CCCAATATGACACGTCCGGGCTTCCCCGGCGTGTCCGGGATCGTCTTCGCCCCGTCCTGGGATCGGATCTCAGCGCAGCCCGTCGACGACGGCGTCGATCCGGCGGCGCCGCGTCTCGGGACGCTTGGCACCGGTCACCGACTCGGCGCCCTCCCGGCGGCGAGTGAAGCTCAGCGCGTCGAACGCCGCCCGCAGCCCCGCGGCGTCGAGGGCGTCAGCCAGATCACCGGGTACCTCGACAGTGCGTTCGGCGGTATCGAGTTCCACGTTCGCGACGACGGCGTCGCCGATCTCGACCCCCAGTTCGGCGCGAGTCGCCTTCGAGAGCCCGATCATGTTGACGCCGCCCATCCGGGCCAGACGCAACCGGGCGGCGCGATCCCCGATGGTCACCACGACCGCCGCGCGCCGTCCGCCGCCGAGTTCGTCGACCTGGTCGTCGGACAGCACCAGGGCGGTCGCCGGTCCGTGCGGTTCGAGCATGGTGCGGATCTCCATGGGGCCGATCCAATCAGATCGGCACCGATCTGTGGACGACCGCGGGCGATCCGCGCGGCTCGGGCCTACCGGCTCATCGCACCGGCGACTCGGCTTCGGCGAGCGCGGCCAGGCGGTCGATCGACGCCCGCAGCCGGTCACCGGTGGTCGCGCGGGCGCGGGCCTCGCGCTTCTCGTCGCGCAGCGCCGTCCAGTCGTAGGTGTGCCGCACCAGCGTGCCGTCGGTGGCCGGTTCCAGTTCCCAGCGCCACAGGTGTCCCGGCGGCGTCCGACCCACCTCCGACGGCCGCCAGGCGATCAGCCGGTCCTCGGTGAACTCGACGACATGGTTCTCCCGCACCTGGCCGTTGGTGAGCTCCATGAGAAAGACGTCCCCGGCGGCGCGTACCCGCTCGGCGGACTCGGCGACCCGGAGATTGTCGTTGCCGTCCCACTCCGGTTGCCGGCGCGGGTCGGCGATCAGTCCGAAGATCGTCGCGGGCCCGGCACGGACGATCCGCTCAGCGCTCACCACGCGGGGCACGTCTCCGGACATCGATGCGGTCTCCGTCGTCATGCTGCCAGCCAAGCACCCCGCGCCGCCCGCGTCGAGCGGGCGTCGCGCCTCAACCGCGGAAACGGTCGCGCAGTCGCGGGTCCTGTTCCCACCACAGGCCGGCGGGCGGCGCGTCGTCCACCGGCGCGGCCGCCTCGGCGGCGTCCTGCGCGGCGTCGACGCGGGCCTGGGTCGCGGTGTCCTCGCGGCGGAGCGCGACCAGCAGGATCATCAGGAACGGCACGCCGATCACGTCCGCGAGGATCCACAGCATGCCGGCCCCGATGGTCTGTGACGTCCGCAGCGCGTCGGCGTCGGTAAACCCGAGCGCCGCGTAGTAGCCGGTGTACAGGACCGGCCCCAGCCACACGACGACGCCCAGGATCCCGTCACCGATCGACTCGACCAGCGTCACCAGCAGCGACAGTCCCTGCGGCCACCGCCGCGGCACCGGATCGGCCTGGATCCGGGTCCAGAAGTAGAGGCCGCCGATCATCAGCAGGATCAGCCTGGTGACGGCGTCGAGAGCGCCGTGCCGCATCGCGGCGACGTTCCAGCCGGTGAAGATCAGGATCCAGGGCACGGCCAGGAGCATGCCGGACGCGACCGCCGGATGGGTGAGCAGGTGCGCGGGCCGGCTCCGCAAGGCGGCGATTCCACGCAGCGCCGCAGGGGCGGGCAGGGCCGCGCCGATCGCGGTCAGCGGAGTTCCCGACGCCAGCGCGAGCGGCACCAGATACAGCAGGACCGTGATCTGCAGCGCCCGCACCCAGAAGAGTTCGGTGGTGTAGTGCGTCAGCGGTCCGCAACTCAGCACGAACAGCCCCAGGCAGCCGAGATGGAAGGCGATCCGGCGCGGCACCGGAACGCCGTCGCCCCGGCGGCGCCGCCACCCGGCGACGAGGTAGCCGGCCGACGTCGCGACGGCGAGGACCCCGATCGGGTCGGCCGTCCAGTCGCTCCAGGCCGACAGGGGAACAGTGAGGCTCACTCCGGCGAGGATAGACTCGGGGTCATCATGCCGGTCCCCGTCCTCACCTTTCCGCCGGAGCTTCCGGTCAGCGCGTGCCGCGACGAGATCGCCGCCGCGATCAACGACCACCAGGTGGTGGTGATCGCCGGCGAGACCGGTTCGGGCAAGACCACCCAGTTGCCGAAGATCTGTCTCGCGCTGGGCCGCACCCGCATCGGCCACACCCAGCCGCGCCGGATCGCCGCGACGTCCGTCGCCCGGCGTATCGCCGACGAGACCGGGACACAGCTCGGCGACCTCGTCGGCTACAGCGTCCGCTTCTCCGACAAGACCAGCAAGCAGACGCAGATCAAGGTGATGACCGACGGCATCCTGCTGCGCGAGATCACCGCGGACCCGACGCTGCGCCGCTACGACACGATCATCATCGACGAGGCCCACGAGCGCAGCCTCAACATCGACTTCCTGCTCGGCTACCTCAAGCGCCTGCTCCCCCGGCGCCCGGATCTCAAGGTGATCATCACCTCGGCGACCATCGAGCCGGACCGCTTCGCCCGGCACTTCTCCACCGCCGAGCCGGCCGGCCCGGCCGGTGAGGTGCCGATCATCGAGGTCTCCGGCCGTACCTACCCGGTCGAGATCCGCTACCGGCCGCTCACCAGCGACGACCGCGAGCATGCCGATCTCGATCAGATCGCCGCCATCGACGCCGCGGTGACCGAGCTCTGGTCCGGCGGCGCGGGCGACATCCTGGTCTTCCTGCCCACCGAACGCGACATCCGCGACACCGCCGACGCGCTCAAACATCGCACTGCCGCCGAGATCGTGCCGCTCTACGCGCGCCTCTCGGTGGCCGAACAGCAGAAGATCTTCACCCCGTCGAACGGGCGGCGCATCGTGCTCGCCACCAACGTCGCCGAGACCTCGCTCACCGTGCCCGGTATCCGGTACGTGATCGACACCGGCACGGCCCGCATCTCCCGCTACTCCACGCGCACCAAGGTCACGCGGCTGCCCATCGAGAAGGTCTCGCAGGCCAGTGCCCGCCAGCGTGCGGGCCGCTGCGGCCGCGTCGCCCCCGGCATCTGCATCCGGCTGTACGGCGAGGACGACTTCGACGCCCGCCCCGAGTACACCGACCCGGAGATCCTGCGCACCAACCTGGCCGCCGTCATCCTGTCGATGCTGTCGCTCCGGCTGGGCGACGTCGCCGAGTTCCCGTTCGTCCAGCCGCCGGAGGCCCGCGCGATCAAGGACGGCATGGCGCTGCTCTCCGAACTCGGCGCGGTGACCGGCCTGGACTCGGCCGACGCCCGGCTCACCGCCGTGGGACGCGACCTCGCGCGGCTGCCGATCGATCCCCGGCTGGCCCGCATGCTGGTGGCCGGGCACCAGAACGGGGTACTCGACCACGTCCTGGTGATCGCCGCGGCGCTCTCGCTCCCCGATGTGCGCGAGTTCCCCGCCGACAAGCGTGAGGCCGCCACCGCCGCCCACCGGGAATACGCCGTGCCCGGGTCGGAGTTCCTCGGCTACCTCAGGCTCTGGGAGCATCTGCACGAGCGCCGGGAAGCGCTGTCCGGCAATCAGTTCCGCCGCGAATGCGAACGCGGGTTCCTCCACTACCTGCGGATCCGCGAGTGGATGGACCTCCACCGTCAGCTCCGGCGCACGGTCAAGGATCTGCGCTGGGAGGTGCCGGCCACCGAACTCGACGCCGGGGCCATCCACCGCAGCCTGCTCACCGGGCTGCTCACCAATATCGGCGCGAAGCAGGGCGAGACCAGGGAATTCCTCGGCACCCGTGGGACCAAGTTCGCCGTCTTCCCCGGGTCGTTCCTCGCCTCGAAGCCCCCGGCCTTCGTCATGGCCGGAGAACTGGTCGAGACCTCACGCCTGTTCGCGCACACCGTCGCGGCGATCGACCCCGAATGGGTGGAGCAGGTCGCCGGCGACCTGGTGACGAGGACCTACAGCGAGCCGGCGTGGTCGTCACGCCGCGGCGCGGTCACCGCCAACGAAAAGGTGAGCCTCTACGGGGTACCGCTGGTCGCCGCGCGCCGGGTGAACTACGGGTCCATCGACCCCGTCGAATCACGCGCGATCTTCCTGCAGGCCGCGCTGGTCGAGGGCCGCTGGCGACCCCGCCACGAGTTCTGGAAACACAATCAGCGTCTCCTCGCCGAGGCCGAGGACCTCGAGCACCGCACGCGGCGCGCGCTCCGGCGCAGCGACGCCGAACTCTACGACTTCTACGACGCCCGCGTGCCCGCGAACGTCGTCTCCACCCGCCACTTCGACTCCTGGTGGAAGAAGGAGAGCAAGAAGAATCCGCGCCTGCTGTACCTCGACGACGCCGACGGGGACGACGCCCGGACTCCGGCTGCCGCCGACTTCCCGCCCGCCTGGCGGCAGGGACAGACCCGGCTGGAACTGCGCTATCACTTCGCGCCGGGCGCGCCGGACGACGGCGTCACGGTTGTCGTGCCCCGCCCGCTCCTCGACCACCTCCACGGCGGCGGCTTCGACTGGCTGGTACCCGGACTGCGCAGCGAGCTGGCCACCGCGCTGATCAAGTCGCTGCCGAAAGGCCTGCGCAAGTCGATGTCGCCGGCGCAGCAGTACGCCGACCTCGCCCTCTCCCAGCTGGAGCCGCGGTCGGAGCCACTGGTGCCGGCCCTCGCCCGCGAGCTCGGCGTCATCACGCGGATCACCCTGTCCCCGAGCGACTTTCGCGTCGAGAACCTTCCTCCGCACCTCCGGATCCACTTCGCGGTCACCGGCCCGGACGGAAAGATCGTCGCCCGCAGCGATTCCCTCGACGAACTCCGCCGCGAGTTCTCCGGCCCGTCGACGACGGCGGCAGCGGCGCCGGTGCACCAGCGCTGGACCGACGACACCATCGGTGCCCTTCCGGAGCGCATCGATGCCACCGTCGCAGGTCAGCCGGTGGTCACCTACCCGACCCTGCGCCCGGCCGGGGCCGGAGTCCGGGTGGTCGACGCGACCAGCCCCACCGCGCGGGACGCCGGGATCCGCGCCGGGGCGCAGGTGTTGCTGGAGAACACGATCAGCCCGCTGACCAAGAAGATCGCGAACACGCTGCCGCCCGGCGAACGACTCGCCCTCAGCCAGAGCCCGTACCGGCGGGCGGACGACCTGTTCGCCGACTGCACCCGCCGGGCGATCACAGATGCCCTGGCCGGTGAACCGGGCGTGGCCGCGATCCGCACGCCCGCGGATTTCGCCGCGCTCACGCAGCGGCTGTCACCGGCCGTCCGCGCCGCCGCACCCGACTACTTCACCGTCGCCGCGGCGGCTCTCGCCGAGACCGCCCCGCTGCGCCGGGCGATCGACGCGCGCAGCGGCTCGGTCGCCGCCGACGACGTCGCCGAGCAGCTGGCGCACCTCGTGTACGACGGCTTCGTCCGCGACACCGCGCTGACTCACCTGCGTCATCTGCCCCGCTATCTCAGGGCCGCTCGTGCCCGGCTGGAGGCGCTACCCGGTTCGGCGTCCCGGGACGCGACCGGTCTCGACGCCGTCGACCGGGTGATCGCGCACTGGAATCAGCGTCTCGCACAGGTCCCGGCGCACCGCCAGGATGCGCTGAACGACCTGGCGCACTGGATGATCGAAGAACTCCGCGTCAGCCTCTTCGCCCAGCAGCTGGGCACCGCGGGGCCGGTGTCGGAGAAGCGTGTGATCAAGGCGCTCGACGCGTTCACCTGACCGTCGCGCGGAACCCTCGAGGGCCGGGTGTCAGGCGACGGGCTGCTTGCGGCCCGCGCGGAGATCGTCGATCTCGCGCTGGAAGTCGTCGGCCGACTCGAACGATCGGTACACCGACGCGAACCGCAGGTACGCGACCTCGTCGAGGTCGCGCAGCGGGCCGAGGATGGCCAGGCCGACCTCATTGCTGGGGATCTCGGCGGAACCGGATGCGCGCACCGTGTCCTCCACCGCCGCAGCGAGTTTCGCGAGCGCATCCTCGTCGACCTGGCGGCCCTGACAGGCGCGGCGGACGCCCTTCATCACCTTCTCGCGGCTGAAGGGCTCGGATACACCGTTGCGCTTGACCACGGCGAGCACCGCCGACTCGACCGTGGTGAATCGGCGGCCGCACGCACCGCACGACCGGCGCCGCCGGATCGCCAGACCGTCGTCGGAGGCGCGCGAATCGACTACTCGGGTGTCGTCGTTCTTGCAGAACGGGCATCGCATGCCCTCAGCGTACCCGCCGCGCATCCCGATCCCACGCGCGTTCAGCGGTATGCGGGAACCACGAGCGCCTGACCCGGGCGCAGCCCGGTGCCGTCCAGCCCGTTCAGGTTCCGCACCGTGGCGATCACCGACTCGGCGGGCAGCTCGGGGGCGATCCGCTCGGCGAGCGACGACAGCGATTCCCCGCTGCGCACGTGCACGACCTGCGTCGCCGCCGGTGTCCCGGTGGCCGCGCTCTGGTAGTCGTGCCCGGCGACGCCCATCACCGCGGCGATCAGCGCCACCGCCAGCCCGGCCAGCACCCCGGCCGCCCAGCGCCGACGGCTGCCGGCGGTCCGCCGCGCCGGCGCCGAGGACGGCCGCGCGGTCGTGGCCGGAGTGTTCGAACCGGCGCTCGCCACGCCCGGGATCCGGACACGTTCCCGGCGCTCCGGGATGTTCGATCGAGCAGCGGCGGGCACCGTGCGCGGCACTCCGGTGCGGCTCTGCGGGCTGCGTCCGGTCGGCCGGCACGTCGGTGCGGCCTGCACCGCACGACGGACGCGCGTACCGACGACGATCGGAACATCGCAGGTCATGGTCACCGACGCGGCCGTTCCGGCGGCTCGGCGGTCACGGTCCTTCAGCAATGCGGTCATCGTTAACTCCCATCGTTCGTATGTTCGATGAACTCTTGTTCGACAGTTAACACCATGGGTCCGACAACCGTCCCGACACGTCGAACAATTGTTTGAGTTCTGTGACCTAGTCGACTAGATTGGGGATCACCGACGAGGAAAGGAACCTCAGATGACCGACGGACCGCAGAACACGTCGAACGTCGACCCGCTGCTGTCGACGGCGACCCTGGAGGCCTCACTGACCCAGCGCCAGCGCGAGGTCCTGGAGTACATCCGCTCGTCCGTCCGGGAGCGCGGCTACCCGCCGAGCATCCGGGAGATCGGCGAGGCCGTGGGACTCACCTCGACGTCGTCGGTCGCCCACCAACTGCGAACCCTGGAGCGGCGCGGGCTGCTCAAGCGCGATCCGCACCGGCCGCGCGCGGTGAACGTCCGCGACGACCATCGTCCCCCGCCGCCGGGCGACGCGGCCGGTGACGAGCCGGGTATGCCGTCACCGGCGTTCGTTCCGGTCCTCGGCCGCATCGCCGCCGGTGGTCCGATCCTCGCCGAGCAGGCCGTCGAGGACGTCTTCCCGCTGCCCAAGGAGCTGGTCGGCGAGGGTTCCCTGTTCCTGCTGCGGGTGGTCGGCGAGTCCATGATCGACGCCGCGATCTGCGACGGCGACTGGGTGGTGGTGCGCCAGCAGAACGTGGCCGAGCAGGGCGACATCGTCGCCGCCATGATCGACGGCGAGGCCACCGTGAAGACCTTCAAGCGGGTCGACGGTCACGTCTGGCTGATGCCCCACAACGAGCACTTCGAGCCGATCCCCGGTGACGACGCCGCCATTCTCGGCAAGGTCGTGACCGTGCTGCGGCGCATCTGATCCGGACATCCACACCGCGCCCGGCGGTCCTACAGAGCGATCGACTCCCCCGTTCGGGTCCACCGCTGGTTCTCGCAGAGATTCGACCGCACGACCTTCACGTCCGCACAGCCGGGCAGCGCCGGTAGCGCGGCCTTCATCGTCTCGATCAGCCCCTCCGGCAGGAGCGGGCTCAATGAGATCCGGTTGATCCAGCCTCGCTCGATCGGCATGTGGTGCACCGGCGGCCCGTCACCGCTCCCGAGGTGGACGATGCGGAACTCGTTCTCGTCGCGAAAACCGTGCCGTTTGACGAACGGCAGATCGTCGGCCGTCAGCCGGGAGTCGCCGGCCTCTTCCTCGATCTCGTCCAGGGTGAGGTAGCGGACCGGACCGGACGCGTAGGCCGGGTCGCCTGCGATGCCCGCCAGCAGTTTCGCTTTGCTGATCTCGAGCCGCACGCCGTCCGTGCCGCCGGCGAAGACGCCCCAGTGGTGATAGGTCTCCGTGGACTGGGTGAAGCACGCGACGCTGACGCGAGACGAACCCTTCAGTGCGCAGTAGTGATCCATGAACCCGCTGTCGTTCCGGTCGACCCAGGTGCGCGGGCTGAGCAGTGTGACGCGCTCATTCAGCAGGACGTCGATCGCGTTGGAGAGCGTCGTGTACCGCTTCAGGATCGTCGGCTCGTAGACGACGTCGCTCATCGTCAGCCGAGTACCGCCCGCGCCGCCTCCCGGGCCGAGGCCGTGCTGTCGGCGGCCACCGCGGCCTGCGCGGCCGCCCGGCACTGATCCAGGGTCACCGTGCTCAGCTTGAGCCCCACCGCGGGTGCCGCGGCCGGGGCCGACGACAGCGAGGTGACGCCGAGACCCACCAGCACGCACGCGAGCAGCGGATCGGCGGCGGCCTCGCCGCACACGCCCACCTGCTTGTCCTGCTCGGTACCGGCGGCACCCACGCGCTCGATCAGCGCGAGGACGGCGGGCTGCCAGGGATCGGTCAGCGATGCCAGTTCCGGCGACATCCGGTCGGCGGCCATCGTGTACTGGGTCAGGTCGTTGGTGCCGATGGACACGAAGTCGACCTCGGCGAGGATCTGGCCCGCCATCACCGCGGCCGACGGCACCTCGACCATCACACCCGGGATCATTCCGCGCTCGCGCACCAGCGCCGCGAACTCGCGCGCCTCGGCCACCGTGGCGATCATCGGCGCCATCACCCACGGGACCACCGTGGTGCCCTCGGCGGCCGCGGCCAGCGCCTCCAGCTGGTGCGCGCGGATCTCCGGATTCGACAGGATGATCCGGTTGCCGCGCACCCCCATCGCCGGATTCGGCTCGTCCGGGTGCGTCACGAACTTCAGCGGCTTGTCCGAGCCGGCATCGAGCGTCCGGATCACCACCTTGTCGCCGTCGAACGCGTCGATCACCTCGCGGTAGAGCGACGTCTGCTCGGCGACCGAGGGCTCGTCCGGACGGTCCAGGAAGGCCAGTTCGGTGCGGAACAGCCCGACGCCCTCGAGCACTCCGAGGTCGGCGGCCGCCCGGGCCGACACGCCGTCGGCCACGTTGGCCAGGATCAGCACCCGGTGACCGTCCGCGGTCTGTCCGGGACCGCGCCAGGCGGCTGCCGCGGCAGCGGTCTCCTTCGACGACGCGACCGCCGCGGTGACTGCCGCCTCGTCCGGGTCGAGGCCGACCACTCCGCGCTCGCCGTCGACGAAAGCCAGTGCGCCCGTGGGGATCTCGCCGAGATCGGCGATCGCCACGACGCAGGGGATGCCGAGCTGCCGCGCGATGATCGCGGTGTGGCTCGACGGTCCGCCGAGGCGGGTCGCGAGGGCGATCACCCGCTGCGGATCGAGCCCCGCGGTGTCGGCGGGCGCCAGGTCGTCGGCGCACAGGATCGACGGCCGGTCCGGCGTCGGAATGCCCGGTTCGGGCAGGCCGAGGATCTCGGCCACCACGCGGTCACGGATGTCGTTCAGATCGGTCACCCGCTCGGCCATGAGGCCGCCGAGCTTGGTGAACATCGCCGCGATCTGCTCGATCGCCGCGACCGTGGCCGCCGCCGCCGGCGTACCGCCGGCGATGAGCTTGGTCGCCGCGCCGATCCAGGCCCGGTCCTTGGCCAGCGCGGCCGTCGCCGCGAGCACTTCGGCCGAACTGCCGGTGCTCGCCGAGGCCCGCGCCGAGAACCGTTCGGCGACGGTGTTCGCCGCGGTCGTGAACCGTTCCTCTTCGGCGGAGCGCTGGGCTTCGTCGATCACCGCCGTCGCGTCGATGTCGAACTCCGGCGTCTCGGCGGGCCGGATCACCGGACCGTACGCGAGCCCGTGCACCACGGGTGTCCCCCGCACCACCGTCGTCGCCCCGAAATCCTCCGCTGCCATCGCGTCCACCTCATTCATGTGACAGAGATTACAGAAGCCGCTTGACGAGTCAACGCATACACAAGTAAACAAAGACATAACCAAACGGGATTGGGAACTCAGCCCCTCTTTCGAGGACTCTACTCAGGACGGCACGGTGTACGCGGAAGAACGCCAGCAGGCCATTGCGAGCGAAGTACGGGCGCGCGGCCGCGTCGCGGTCGCCGAGCTGGCGACCCGGTTCGACGTCACCGGCGAGACGGTGCGCCGCGACCTCGGAGTCCTCGCCGAACAGGGCGTGGTCCTGCGGGTCCACGGCGGAGCGGTGCGGCCGGACGTGATGACCGTCGGCGAGCCCGACCTCGCCCAGCGCGAGCAGTCCCGGCTCGCCGAGAAGACCGCGATCGGGGCCGCCGCGCAGCGTTTCCTCCCACCGTCCGGCGGTTCGGTGATCTTCGACGCCGGGACCACCACGCTGCGCGCCGCGCTCGCCCTGCCCGCCGACCGCGACCTGTCGGTGGTGACCAACGCCCTGCCGCTCGCCGCCCACCTGTCGACCCTGCCGCGCTGCGACGTGACCTTCGCCGGGGGCCGCGTGCGCGGCAAGACGCAGGCGACCGTCGGCGCCACCACCATCGACTTCTTCCGCGGACTGCGCGCCTCGCTCGCCTTCATCGGCACCAACGGCCTCAGTGTCGCCCACGGGCTGTCCACGCCCGATCCCGACGAGGCCGCCGCGAAACGGGCGATGATCGCGGCGGCCAATCAGGTGGTGGTCCTGGCCGACTCCTCGAAGTTCAATCGCGAGGATCTGGTGAGCTTCGGCGCGCTCTGCGACGTCGACGCCGTCGTCACCGATACCGGGATCGACGACACCTTCCTCGCCGACCTGCGAGCCCTCGACATCGAAGTGGTGATCTCATGATCGTGACCGTGACGGCCAACCCCAGCGTCGACCGCACGCTCCAGCTGCCGGGACCGCTTCAGCGCGGCGAGGTGCAGCGGGTCACCTCGGTGCGCGACCAGCCGGGCGGCAAGGGCATCAACGTCGCCCGCGTCATCGGCGAGGCCGGCCTGGACGCACTCGCCCTGCTGCCCGCCCGCGCCGGCGACACGCTGCTCGGCCAGCTCGACGAGGTGGCGCTCGACTACCGGTGCGTCTCGATCGACGGCCAGGTGCGCGTCAACCTCACCCTCGCCGAGCCGGACGGCACCACCACCAAGATCAACGACGCCGGCGTCGCCCTCACCGAGGACGGACTCGCCGAGTTCGGCGCGCTCATCACCGACGCCGCCGGCGCCGCCGAGTGGGTCGCCCTCTGCGGCTCACTGCCGCCGGGCGTCCCCGCCGACTGGTACGCCACCATGGCCGGCCGGCTGCACGCGGCAGGCCGGAAGGTGGCCGTCGACACCTCCGGGCCGCCGCTGGCCGCCGTCGCCGGCGCCCGGCCCGACCTGCTCAAACCCAATGCCTTCGAACTCGCCGAACTCACCGGGGACGACGGTGCGGCGATGGAGCAGGCGGCGCAGGACGGCGACCCGGCTCCCGCGGCCCGCGCCGCCGCCGAACTCGCGCGGCGCACCGGCGGCGCCGTCCTCACCACCCTCGGGGCGGGCGGTGCGCTACTCACCACGGCGGAGGGCACCTGGGTCGCCCGCGCCCCGCGGATCCAGGTCCGCAGCACCGTCGGCGCCGGCGACTCGTCGCTCGCCGGCTACCTGATCGCGCTGTCTCGGGGCGCCGATCCCGCCGAGTGCCTGCGCTCCGCCGTCGCCTACGGGTCCGCGGCAGCCGGGCTGCCCGGCACCACACCCCCCACACCCGATCTTCTCGACCTCACCGGCGTCGATGTCCGGCCCCTACCCTGACCGACCAGCGAAGGAAAACCCATGTCCGATCCGATCATCACGCCCGAGCTGGTCTTGCTCGACGCCGACGCGGGCGACGACGCCGAGGCGGTGATCCGCCGTCTCACCCAGACTCTCGCCGCTGCGGGACGCTGTACCGACCCCGACGAACTCGCCGGGGCCGCCCTCGAACGCGAAGCCAAATCACCGACCGGCCTGCCCGGCGGCATCGCCATCCCGCACGCCCGCGTCGACTCCGTCGGCACCGCGTCCCTCGGCATGGCGCGACTGTCGAAGAAGGTCGACTTCGGCGGACCCGACGGTCCCGCCGACATCGTCTTCCTGATCGCCGCCCCCGGCGGTGCCGGCGCCGCGCACATGAAGCTGCTCAGCTCCCTCGCCCGCGCCCTGGTGCGCCCCGAGTTCGTCACCGCGCTGCGCGAGGCCCCGGACGCGGACGCGATCGTCGAACTGGTCGGTGAGGCCGTCGCCCCACCGCCGCAGCAACCGGCGGCCACCCCCGCGCCCGCGGCGGCGGCCGCGCCCGCCGAGAAGCCCGCCGCCACCGAGGTGACGGAGACCGCGGCGGCGCCCGCCGACGACACCCTCGTCCTGGCGATCACCGCCTGTCCCACCGGTATCGCGCACACCTACATGGCCGCCGACGCGCTGAAGCTCGCGGCCGACCGCGCCGGGGTGGAGTACCAGGTGGAGACGCAGGGCTCGTCGGGCACCACGCCGTTCACGTCGGACGCGATCGCCCGCGCCGACGCCGTGATCTTCGCGACCGACGTCGGGGTGAAGGGCCGCGAGCGCTTCGCCGGGAAGCCGGTGATCGAGTCCGGCGTCAAGCGCGCCATCAACGAGCCGGACAAGATGATCGCCGAAGCCGTCGCCGCGGCGGGCAATCCGAACGCCAAGCGCGTCCCCGCGGGCGACGGCGCCGCCGCCTCCACCGGTGGTGACGAGGGCGCGAGCATCGGCATCGGCGGCCGCCTCAAGCAGGCGCTGCTGACCGGCGTCAGCTACATGATCCCGTTCGTCGCCGCCGGCGGCCTCCTGATGGCCCTCGGCTTCCTGTTCGGCGGTTACGAGATCGCCAACGCCAAGGTGTGTGTCCCGCAATCGCTGGTCGACGGCGACGTCACCTATCCGGCGGGCTGCGCCGGCGGCATGAACGACGCCGTGTTCTACGCGCTGCACAGTTCGCTCTGGGATCTGCCGCCGGGGGGCCTCCTCCAGTACCTGGGTGCGGTCTTCTTCGCGCTCGGCAGCCTCGCGATGGCCTTCATGGTCCCCGTGCTGGCCGGCTACATCGCCTTCGCGATCGCCGACCGCCCCGGTATCGCTCCCGGCTTCGTCGCCGGTGCCGTCGCCCTCTCGGTGAGTTCGGGCTTCATCGGCGGCCTGATCGGCGGCCTGATCGCCGGCGTCGTCGCACTCTGGTTCACCCGGCTGAATCTGCCGCGCTGGGCGGCGGGCCTGATGCCGGTGGTCGTGATTCCGCTCTTCGCCTCGCTGATCGTCGGCTGCATCATGTACATGCTGCTCGGCAAGCCGCTCGGCTGGCTCAACACGCAGATGATCGACGGCCTCAACAGCATGAGCGGCGGCTCCAAGATCGCCCTCGGCGTCGTCCTCGGCCTGATGATGTGCTTCGACCTCGGCGGCCCGGTGAACAAGGCGGCGTACTCGTTCGCCGCGCTCGGCCTCGGCACGGCCGGTGCCGGTCTGGCGCAGTGGCAGATCATGGCGGCCGTCATGGCCGCCGGCATGGTGCCCCCGCTGGCGCTGGCCCTCGCCTCGACGGTGCTGCGGCCGTCGTTGTTCACCGAGCCCGAGCGGGAGAACGGGAAGGCGGCCTGGCTGCTGGGCATCTCGTTCATCTCCGAGGGCGCCATTCCGTTCGCCGCCGCCGACCCGTTCCGGGTGATCCCGCCGATGATGCTCGGCGGCGCGGTGACCGGCGGCCTCTGCATGGCGATGAACGTGGAACTGCACGCCCCGCACGGCGGTGTCTTCGTGCTGTTCGCCATGGAGAACACCTGGTGGAAGTTCCTCATCGCGCTCGTCGTGGGCACCGTCGTCGGTGCCGTGAGCGTGGTCGCCACCAAGCAGATCAAGCGGACTCCGGCCGCCGAGGAGGCCCAGATCGAGGCCGCCGCAGCCGTTGCCTGACATCGCCGGCGCCGCAAACCCGGCGGCGCACCGCGACCGCGTACTAGGTTCGACTCATCACCTCCGGCGTGTCCGCGCCGGAAACCCATCGAAGACAGAAAGGCATTCCATGCCCAGCACCACCGTGACCGTCGGCTCCGCCGTCGGCCTGCACGCCCGCCCCGCCACCGTCATCGCCGAGGCCGCCAGCGCGCTCGGCGTGCCGGTCACCCTCGCCGTCGAGGGCGGCGAGCCGGTGGACGCCGGCAGCGCTCTGATGATCATGACCCTCGGCGCCGAGAAGGACGCCGTGGTGATCGTGGAGAGCGACGATCAGGCCGCCGTCGACCAGATCGCGGCCCTCGTCGCGAAGGATCTCGACGCCGAGTAACACCGGGCGCCCGCACGACGGCGGCGCCCTGGCGGGTCACCGGTCCTCGACGACCACGTGATCCGCCGGAGCGCCGCCGTCCGCGTCGTGTTGCTATTCTTCTAGTATGTCTACCATCGGTATTGCAGATCTCAGCCATCGCGGCTCCGAGCTGGTCCGCAAAGTCGAACAAGACCACGAAGAGTTCGGAGTCACTCGTCAAGGCCGGGACACCGGAGTCGTTCTCACCCATCGAAGCCGACTGCGGACGGTACCCACAGCGACCTGGAGCGACGTCGCGGACGTTCTCTCACGGAGCCGGCTCACCGAGCAGCAGATCGCTCAGCGACTGGATGAGATCGAGGCAGGTCGCGACGAGTCTGGGGACGTCCTTTGACATTGGTTCATCTCGATACGAACGTGTTGATCCGGGGATTCCCGAGCCGATCACCGATCGGCACGAACGATCAGACGCAGATCAGTTCGATCGTGTACGCAGAATTCCTGGAAGGTCTCAACTCACACGATCCCGCCGTGGTGATCGAGACCGGACGCCAGCTCACACTGCTCGATCGCTTGTACCAGGGCGGGGTGCCCTTCGACGGAGAAACTGCCAAGCTCTACCAGGTGCTGTCGGGTGTCGCCACCAGATCGGGACAGACGAGCAGGAAACGCCGGATCGACATGATGATCGCGGCATCTGCCATTCAGTACGGGGCAGCGCTCGCCACCTACAACGCGGCAGACTTCACCGCGCTCGGCAATGCCCTGCTGATCA
Source organism: Gordonia sp. PP30 (assembly GCF_023100845.1). Lineage (NCBI taxonomy): Bacteria > Bacillati > Actinomycetota > Actinomycetes > Mycobacteriales > Gordoniaceae > Gordonia > Gordonia sp. PP30. The sequence goes on from NZ_CP095864.1 coordinate 2,421,962, forward strand.
TCGATCTCTCCGTCGGCGACTGACGCTAGCTATCCCCCGATGACCAGGTCGGCGTATTCGGCGGCGAGCGCCTTCGGCATGCGGACCCGGACCCGGGTGCCGTCGGCGGTGTGGTCGGTGTCGAGCACGTGGGCGTGCTGGTGCAGGCGGGCGATCACCTCGCCGCGGGCGAAGGGCACCGAGAGGACGGCCTCGACGTCGCCCTGTTCCACGAACTCGGTGATCCGGGTGAAGAGCTCGTCGAGCCCCTCACCGGACCGCGCGGAGATGAAGACCGCGTCGGGGAACTCGCCGCGCAGGGCGGTCATCCGGGTGGCGTCCACGGCGTCGATCTTGTTGATGACCAGCAGTTCCGGCGGCGGGCCCGCGCCGTCGCGATCCTCCTCGGCGAAGACCTCGCCGAGAACCTGCCGGACCGCCGAGATCTGCTTCCCCGGGAAGGCGTCGGCGCCGTCGACCACGTGGATCAGCAGGTCGGCGTCGACCGCCTCCTCCAGCGTCGACCGGAACGCCTCGACCAGCTGTGTCGGCAGGTGGCGGACGAAGCCGACGGTGTCGGTGAAGACCACCTCGTGACCGTCGGCCAGCCGAGCGCGGCGGGTGGTCGGATCGAGGGTCGCGAACAGGGCGTCCTGCACCAGCACCCCGGAACCGGTCATGGCGTTGACCAGGCTCGACTTGCCCGCGTTGGTGTAGCCGACCACGGTGAGCGCGGGGACACCACCGCGTTTGCGCGCGGCCCGCTTGACGGTGCGGGCGGTCTTCATGCCCCGGATCTCCTTGCGGAGCTTGGCCATGCGCTCGCGGATGCGGCGGCGGTCGGTCTCGATCTTGGTCTCGCCCGGACCGCGCAGGCCCACGCCGCCGTTGCTGCCGGCGCGGCCGCCGGCCTGCCGGGACATCGACTCGCCCCAGCCGCGCAGACGCGGCAGCATGTACTCCATCTGCGCGAGCGAGACCTGGGCCTTGCCCTCGCGGGAGGTGGCGTGCTGGGCGAAGATGTCGAGGATCAGCGCGGTGCGGTCGATCACCTTGACCTTGACGACCTTCTCCAGCGCGGTGAGCTGCGCGGGGGTCAGTTCACCGTCGCAGATCACGGTGTCGGCGCCGGTGGCGATCACCACCTCGCGGAGTTCCTCGGCCTTACCGGAACCGAGATAGGTCGACGGGTCGGGCTTGCCGCGCCGCTGGATGAGGGCGTCGAGCACCTCCGAGCCGGCCGTCTCGGCGAGCGCGGCCAACTCGGCCATGCTCGCGCGGGCCTCGGCGACGGTGCCCGAGGTCCAGACGCCGACCAGGACCACACGTTCGAGCCGCAGTTGCCGGTATTCGACCTCGGTGATGTCGGCGAGTTCGGTGGACAGTCCGGCGACACGCTGCAGACTGGCGCGGTCGTCGAGTTGGAGTTCGCCGGTCGTCGGGGTGCTGAGTTCGTACAGTTCAGTCATATGTCATCCATGATGACTGAACACGACGCCCTCGTGCATCCGGGTTTTCTCTGGGCGCAATCACGCCGGTCGGGCGGAGCCGAGATCAGCCGTCGAGGAAGCCCTCGATCAGTTCGCCGTGGGCCACCAGCCGCGACGGTCCGCGCAGGAACGCCTCGGTCGGCGTGACGGTGACGGTGACCGCTCCACCGGGCACCGCGATACGCACGACGCCCTCGGCGCGGCCGAGACCGTGCAGGGCCGCCGCCGCCCCGGCCACCAGACCGGTACCGCACGAGCGGGTCTCCCCCACACCGCGCTCGAAGACCCGCAGGTGGGACGTGAAATCGGTGTCCCCGGACGCGGGCTGCAGTGGTGTCAGCAGTTCGACGTTGGCCCCGTGCGGGAACACCGCGGCATCGAGCACCGGCGCGGCAGTCAGGTCGAGCGCCGCCAGGCCCTCCGGGGTCAGCCCGTCGACGACGCACGCCAGGTGCGGGTTGCCGACGTCGACCGCCTCACCGCACAGCTCACGCCCGGCGATCGTGGTCGCGGCGACGCCGTCGAGCCGCGCCGGGCCCATCCCGACGGTCACCTCCGCGGCGCTCGCATCGCAGCTGTGCACGACCACCGGCCGGGCTCCCGCCCGGGAGCCGACCACGAATTCGGCCGCCTCGACCAGTCCGTAAGCCCGGCAGTAGTGCGCGAAGACGCGCACGCCGTTGCCGCACATCTCGGCGATCGAACCGTCGGCGTTGCGGTAGTCCATGAACCAGTCGTCCTCGGCGATACCGGGTGCGAGGCCGTCGAGCACCCCGGCGCGCACCAGGGCACCGGCCCGGGCGACGCGCAGCAGGCCGTCGCCGCCGAGACCGCGCTGCCGGTCGCACAGGACGGTGACCAGCTCTTCGGTCAGGTCGAGCTCGGCGTCCGGGTCGGGCAGGATCACGAAGTCGTTCTGGGTGCCGTGGCCCTTGGCGAACCGCAGTCCGGAAGTCGTCGGCGCAGGAGTCGTCACGACTGCCAGGTTACCCGGCGGTCCCCGCGTCGAGGACGGCGAGCGCGCGGCCGGCCAGCCCCGGATCGGCGGCGTCGAGCCAGTGCACCCGGTGGTCGCGGCGGAACCACGACCGCTGCCTCCGGACGTAGCGACGGGTGCCGATGAACGTCAGCTCACGGGCCTTGTCGAGGTCGTACTCGCCGTCCAGGTGGGCCAGGATGTGCGCGTAGCCGATGGCCTGGGACGCGGTCTTGCCGTCGCGGAGACCTTGCCCGCAGAGCGCCACCACCTCGTCCACGAAGCCGCCGTCGAACATCGCGTCGGTGCGCCGCGCGATGCGCTCGTCGAGGGCCGTGGTCTCCCGGTCGAGCGCGAGAATCCTCGTGCCCCACCGCGGTTCGCCGATCGTCGGGGCCGATGCGGCGAACGGCTGCCCGGTCAGCTCGACCACTTCGAGCGCCCGCACGATGCGCCGCCCGTCGGTGTCGAGGATGGTCGAGGCGGCCGCCGGGTCCACCTCGGCGAGACGGCGATGCAGTGCAAGCGCACCGATCTCGGCGAGCTGCTCCTCGAACTTCACCCGGACCCGCGGGTCGGTGGCCGGGAAGCGCCAGTCGTCGAGCAGCCCCTGGATGTACATCATCGAGCCGCCGACGATGATCGGCACCGTGCCGTCGGCCAGCAGCCGGTCGATGACGGCGGTGGCCGCCTCTTTGTATCCGGCGACCGTCGCCGTCTCGGTGACGTCGAGGACGTCGAGCAGATGGTGCAGGATGCCGCGCCGCTCGGCGACCGGCAGCTTGGCGGTGCCGATGTCCATCCCCCGGTACTGCGCCATGGCGTCGATGTTGACGATCTCGCCGCCGAGACGTTCGGCGAGGTCGAGGGCCAGGTCCGACTTGCCGCTGGCGGTCGGCCCGATGACGGCGATCGGCGCTCCGCCCATCACGCGTTCCCGGTGCCGGCGGGCCGGAACGACGCGACCGTGTAGCCCACCCCGAACGGCGCACCGCGGAAGCGCGCGTCGACGTCCCACGCGGGCCGGCCGTCGAGGAGCTGCGCCAGTGCCAGCCAGGCAGCCCGTGTACCGACGCCTTCGGCGGCGCACTCCGCCTCGCCGAGGGCGGCGAGGGTCTCCCGGTCGGCGCCCACCACGGCGTCGTCGATCCGGTTCTGCAGTTCCCATGCCGAGGCGCGTTCACCGCCCCCGGGGGCCCGAGGACTGAGCGCGTTCGCGCCGTCGGCGATCACCAGGACACCGATCGGCTCATCCGAGACCGGCCGCTCCGCGAGGGAGAGCTCGCGCACGGCGAGCCGCACGACTTCCGGCCGGCAGCATGGATCGAGGACGACCGGGTCGATGCGCACCGGCCGCGGCGACACCTGCGCACCGAGCCAGCCGGCGAGCAGCATGGACAGCGGCAACGGAGCGGGCGGTTCGATCCGGTCCGGCAGCGGCGGGTGCGGCAGGCTCACCGGCACCGGCACGCCGTAGGCGCCGAAGTCGCCGGACTGCCGGCAGTCGGGGATGCGCGGATTCACCCGGCCCCGCGCGGACGTGTCGGGGCGATCGGCGACGCCGATCGCGATCCACCGCGACGCCGCGGCCGCCAGCGAGGCTCCCGCCGCGAGCACCGCGTCACGGACCGGGACGGTGTCGTCGGCGGCCGGACCGGACAGCTCCGGCACCAGCAGGGGCGCGCTCGGAATCACCGCGATCTCAGCCAACACGGCTCCGACGGTACCGGCCGCCGGGACGGCGAGACGCGCCGGATACGGCTCTGTCGGCCCCATCGACGGCACCGAACTGTTTCAATGAACAGCGAAATGAACGAATCACCGTCGGCTCTGCCGTGTCCGCCGCCCCCGCGCGGCGCCGCACGACGCCGTCACCGCGGTGATTCCGGCGGCCGTGACGCGCGGCGCGACTGACGAAGGGCGACCCATCCGATGAGCACTCCGAACGACCAGACCCCGGCCGACGACACCGGCCAGGCCACCCCCGCTCCCCGGCCGGGCCCGCGGCCCGGACCGCGCCCGAGCGCCCCGCGCCCCGGGCCGACCCCCGGACACCGCCCCGGCCCCGTCGTCCACCACATCGAGGCCGGTGATCCCACCGCCTTCGGCCGGATCGACGACGACGGCAACGTCTGGCTCACCACGCGCGACGGCGAGCGGCAGATCGGGTCGTGGCAGGCCGGCACCCGCGAAGAGGGGATGGCGCACTTCGCGCGGAAGTTCGCCGACCTGGCGACCGAGACGGAGATCCTGGAGGAACGGCTCGACGCCCGGTCCGGTGACCCCCGCAAGACGCAGGCCGCCGCGCAGCATCTGCTGGACGAGCTGCCGTCCGCCCAGGCGATCGGCGACATCGACGCCCTCACCGCGCGGCTGGCGACGATCGTCGAGCGCGCCGGTGCGCTGACCGGAGAAGTCCGTGCCGAGCGCGATGCGGCGCGGGCGGCCGCCATCGCCCGCAAGGAGGAACTGGCCGCCGAGGCCGAGGCCATCGGCAGCGAATCGACCCAGTGGAAGGCCAGCGGCGACCGGCTCCGGGTGATCCTCGATGAGTGGAAGACCATCCGCGGCGTCGACCGCAAGACCGACGACATCCTGTGGAAGCGCTACTCGCGGGCCCGCGACGCGTTCAACCGGCGACGCGGCGCGCACTTCGCCGAACTCGATCGCGAGCGCGCCGTGGTCAAGGCCCGCAAGGAAGAGCTGATCACCGCGGCGGAGGAACTGTCGACCTCCACCGACTGGGGACCGACGGCGGCCAAGTACCGGGAACTTCTCACCCAGTGGAAGGCGGCCGGACGGGCGCCGCGCGACGCCGACGACGCGCTGTGGGCGCGGTTCAAGGCCGCCCAGGACGTGTTCTTCGCCGCCCGCAACGCGGTGCACTCCGAGCGGGACGCCGAGTTCGGGCAGAACGCCGAGGCCAAGGCCGCGCTGCTCAGCGAGTACGAGAAGACCATCGACCCGGGGTCCGGTCTGGAGGCCGCCCGGCGCGAGTTCCGGACGTTCAGGGAACGCTGGGAAGAGATCGGCAAGGTGCCACGCGAGCAGATGCATGCGCTGGAGGGCCGGGCCCGCGCCCTGGAGAAGCGCATCCGCGACGCCGAGGAGGCCGACTGGTCGCGCACCGATCCGGAGGCGCTGGCGCGTGCCGCGCAGTTCGCCGAGCGCGCCGCCAAGCTGTCCGAGCAGGCCGACAAGGCCGCGGCGGCGGGCAAGGACCGGGATGCCGCGAAGCTCCGCGAGCAGGCCGCGCAGTGGACCGAGTGGGCCGAGGCCGCCAACAGCGCCGTCGACGGCCGCTGACCGGGCCCTACCGCGACATGCGGCGGCGGAGGACCTTGGTGTTCAGCAGGCACGGCGACGGGTCGATCATCGACACGCTCAGCACTCGCCGGCGCGCGTCGTAGTCGATCCCCTCGATCTCGTAGGAGCCGGTGCAGGCAGACAGGTGCGGGACCGCGAATTCGCGGCGCACGGTGCCGCGCGCGTGTCCGGCGGGGGCGTCGTCGAGAGGGCCGTCGAGGGTGATCGAGTAGACCGCCTGCGCCGGCCGGTCGACAGCGCAGACGAGGTGCGTCGCATCGACGAAGTCGCAGCTCTGGACATCGCGCATCGGCGTGTCGAGCGCGACGGTCCCGGCCAGCGGCAGTGCCGAACCGTCGGGCCGCCCGACCGGGTTGCGGAAGACGAGGAGCCGGTCCATCGTGTCCCACTCGCCGCTCACCAGGTACCGGCCGGACGGCGAGACGGTGACGAACGAGTTGTTGGCCATCTCCCCGGGCGTCAGCCGGTGGTAGTAGCGCGACAGCCGGCCGTCCGGCTCGGTGATCGTGTACAGCTTGCGGCCGGAACCGAGTTGCTCGTAGGCGTCGTACATGCGGCCGCGAAACAGGTCACCGTCGCCGATGTGGGTCCAGCCGTCGATCGCGACCTCGGGCCGGATCGTCGTGTAGCCGCGGCCGTGCAACCGGCCCGCGGCATCCCCCGCCAGCCCCTGCGTGTATTCGAGGGTGGAGACGTCATCGATGCCGAGCAGACGCCACTCCCGCGGCGCGGCGGCCGCCCAGGGTGCGGTGACGAACGCCGCGAGCAGCAGGCTGACCGCGGTCAGCGTGTACAGGGCGCGCATCGGGAGTCGGATCACTACTCCGTCGGCCGCGATTCGCCGTCGTCGCCCCGGATCTGTTCCGGATCGGGTCGTTGCGTCCGGGCCGGGGCGCCGGAGGCACGGCGGTCACGCAGGGCGCGGTTGAAGGCCTCGTGCACCGCGGCCTGTTCGCGGCGCTCCTGTTCCAGCGCCATGTGGTAGGTGCTGCGGGCCCAGACCACGCGGGCCCAGTGGAAGGTCAGCGCGATCACCGCGATCCAGCCCAGGATGAGTCCGGCACCGGCGCCGCTCGGCGGCGCCAGACCGCCGACGCCGACGGTGTTCCGGGTCCAGATCGCGAGCATGCCGGCCACCGAGTCCACCGCGCAGCCGCAGAGCGCGACCCAGGCCACCACCCAGCGCCGGGTGAGGAGCGCGAGCATCGAGAAGCCGATGCCGAAGATCGCCAGCATCCAGACGAAGATCTGCGAGGGCAGCGAGATCCGCTGCTGGTGCGCGTGCGCGGACATGGTGAGCACATCGATGCCGCTCGCGTTGCCCGCGTGCGGCAGCACCAGCGAGACCATCACCACCAGGACCAGCGCCGCGACCACCACGGCGCGACCGCCGGGATCGATCTCCCCGGCCACCTTACGTTCGGCCTGCCGCAGATCCTTTTCGTAGGCGCGCAGGGCGTCGCGGTCGCGAGCGGCCGTCGAACGGTCCTGCGGTCCGGTGCCGGCTCCGCCGCCGCGTCCCTCGCTGGTCGATTCACTCACGACTGCTCAACTCCTATTCCTCTCGGGGACGAGTGTGTCCCCTGCTGTTGTCCCCGCAGCGCGGCCTCAGCCGCACGAGCCGGACCCGCAACCGCTCGCGGCGGCGACGGGCTCCCGCCTGCCGATGGCCGGCAGGCCGAGTCCGACGCCGACCGGTTCGGTGGTCGGCGTGCTGCCCGCCTCGTAGGCGTCCCCCGCCCGTGTACGACGATGCGCGGTGACCCCGCCGTCGGCGATCAGATGGTGCGGCGCGGCCGCGGTGATCGCCGCGTGCACCACGTCGCCCGGCCGCACCCCCACCGCGCCGCCCGGCGCGAAGTGCACCAGGCGGCCGTCGCGGGCGCGTCCGGTCATCCGGCCGGTGGCCGAGCTCTTGCGGCCCTCGTCGGCCACCACGAGCAACTCGGCGTCGGTGCCGATCAGCTCTTCATTGGCTTCCAGGCAGATCCGCTCCTGCAGCGCGATGAGGCGCTGGTAGCGGTCCTTTACGACGTCCGGCGGCACCTGCTGATCCATGGTGGCCGCCGGGGTTCCCGGGCGCGGCGAGTACTGGAAGGTGAAGGCGCTGGAGAAGCGGGCCGCCTCGACCACCTCGAGCGTCTCCTGGAAGTCCTCCTCGGTCTCGCCGGGGAAACCGACGATGATGTCGGTGGTGATGGCCGCGTGCGGCATGGCCGCGCGGACCCGGTCCAGGATGCCCAGGAACTTGGTGCGCCGGTAGCTGCGGCGCATCGCCTTGAGGATGCGGTCGGAGCCGGATTGCAGCGGCATGTGCAGCTGCGGGCAGATGTTCGGGGTCTGCGCCATCGCCTCGATCACGTCGTCGGTGAACTCGGCGGGGTGCGGCGAGGTGAACCGGACGCGCTCCAGGCCGTCGATCGCGCCGCAGGCGCGCAGCAGCTCGGCGAAAGCGCCGCGGTTGCGCGGGATCTCCGGATCGGCGAACGACATGCCGTAGGCGTTGACGTTCTGGCCGAGCAGGGTCACCTCGAGGACACCCTGGTCGACGAGCGCCTGAACCTCGGCGAGGACGTCGCCCGGCCGCCGGTCCACTTCCTTGCCGCGCAGCGACGGCACGATGCAGAAGGAGCAGGTGTTGTTGCAGCCCACCGACACCGACACCCAGCCCGCGTACGCCGACTCCCGTTTGGCCGGCAGCGTCGACGGGAACGCCTCCAGCGCGTCGAGGATCTCGACCTGGGCTTCCTCGTTGTGGCGGGCCCGTTCCAGCAGCACCGGCAGCGAGCCGATGTTGTGGGTGCCGAACACCACGTCGACCCACGGCGCCTTGGCCAGCACCGTGTCCTTGTCCTTCTGCGCCAGGCAGCCGCCCACGGCGATCTGCATGCCGGGCGTGCGCTGCTTGACGGGCGCGAGATGGGACAGGTTGCCGTACAGCTTGTTGTCGGCGTTCTCCCGGATGGCGCAGGTGTTGAAGACGACCAGGTCGGCGTCGTCGCCGGACTCGGCGCGCACGTAGCCGGCATCTTCGAGAAGGCCGGAGATGCGCTCGGAATCGTGAACGTTCATCTGGCAGCCGTAGGTCCGGACCGAGTAGGAACGGGCACCGCCCCCGGCCTCGCTCGGGGCGCGTTGGTCAAGGGCGCTACTCACCCCTCCAGAATACGTGCCGGGGCAAATCGGACCGAGGTACCACATCGGCATGCGAGACAGAAGTGTCGAGCGACCCCAGGACGGGTGGCATAGGGTGCTTGGGTATGACACAACCGAGCGAGAGTCCCATGATCGCCATGAAGGGCGTGCAGAAACACTACGGCGACCTTCACGTCCTCAAAGACATCGAGCTGGAGATCCCGAAGGGACAGGTCGTCGTCGTTCTCGGTCCGTCGGGCTCGGGCAAGTCCACGCTGTGCCGGACGATCAACCGGCTCGAGCCGGTCGACACCGGCGAGATCCGTATCGGCGGCGAGGTGCTGCCGTCGGAGGGACGTGATCTCGCGCGGCTGCGCGCCGACGTCGGAATGGTGTTCCAGTCGTTCAACCTGTTCGCGCACAAGACGATTCTGGAGAACGTGACGCTCGGGCCGATCAAGGTCCGCAAGATGGGCAAGGAGGAGGCCGGCAAGCGCGCGGTCGAACTGCTCGACCGGGTCGGCGTCGCGACCCAGAAGGACAAGTATCCCGCGCAGTTGTCCGGCGGCCAGCAGCAGCGCGTGGCGATCGCCCGGTCCCTCGCCATGGCGCCGAAGGTGATGCTGTTCGACGAGCCCACCTCCGCGCTCGACCCGGAGATGGTGAGCGAGGTGCTCGACGTGATGGTGTCGCTCGCCCGCGAGGGCATGACCATGGTCGTCGTGACCCATGAGATGGGCTTCGCGCGCAAGGCCGCCGACCGGATCCTGTTCATGGCCGACGGGCAGATCGTCGAGGACACCGATCCGGAGAGCTTCTTCAACGCCCCGAAGTCCGAGCGCGCCCGCGACTTCCTGTCGAAGATCCTGGGCCACTGATATGGCCGACCATTCCCGCCCATCGAGACGTGTCCGGCCGGCCGTCGTCCTCCTCGCGGTGCTCGCGGTACTGGCCGCCCTGCTGACCGCGTGCGGCAGCAGCGGCCCGCGCAACCTGCTCGACGACATCCGCGCCGGCCACGTCGTCCTCGGCACCAAGTTCGACCAGCCCGGACTCGGCCTGCAGAATCCCGGCGGCAAGATCACCGGCTTCGACGCCTCGGTCTCGACGTTCGTGGTGAACTACCTCGCCGACCAGATGAAGGTGCCCCACCCGAAGATCACCTGGAAGGAGACGCCGTCCGCGCAGCGGGAGACGTTCATCCGCAACGGCGAGGTCGATACCATCGCGGCCACCTATTCGATCACGCCCGAGCGAATGAAGGATGTTGCGTTCGCCGGACCGTACTTCATCACCTACCAGGGACTCCTGGTCCGCAAGGACGATCACAGCCTCAACGCCCTGCGGGACCTGCCGGGCAAGAAACTGTGCTCGGTCGCCGGATCGACACCGGCGCAGAACATCAAGAAGATGATGCCCGACGTCCAGCTGCAGGAATACGACTCCTACTCCTCCTGCGTCGAGGCGCTGCGCCGCGGCAAGGTGGATGCCCTCACCACCGACGAGGTGATCCTGGCCGGGTACTCCAACCGCTGGAAGAACGAGTTCAAGCTGGTGACGCTGGAATACGCCAAGGACGTCTGCGTCGCCGGGAAGATCGGCGGCAAGAAGGCGCAGGTTCTCAAGATCGCGGGCACCCCGTTCTCATACGAGCGGTACGGCATCGGCATGGCCAAGGACTTCCCGGAGGCCGTCGCCAAGGTGAACGAGGCGCTGCGGGCGATGATGGCGACCCCGCCGAGCGGCGGCCGGTCGATCTGGGAGACCGATCTCCGGGATGCGCTGGGCGATTCGACGGTGGACGCGATGATCGCGCGCGCCGACGCCCCGGGATCGAAGTTCACCTTCACTCCCGACCCGGGTGATCTCAGCTTCCTCGATTCCGCGTCGACACCGTGCCCGGAAGGAATGAAGTAGATGAGCGACCTCTGGAACGAGATGGGCCCGCGGCTGTGGCCCGCCTTCTGGCTCACCATCCAACTCACCTTCTGGTCCGCCATCGGCGCCCTGATCTGGGGAGTGCTGCTGGCCGGCATGAAAGTCTCCCCCGTCCCGGCCATGCGCTGGTTCGCGACGGTGTACGTCAACGTGGTCCGGAACACCCCGCTGACGCTGATCGTCCTGCTGTGCTCGATCGGCCTCTATCAGAATCTCGGCCTCACTCTCGCGGCCAACAATTCACACTTCTTCGAGAACAACAACTTCCGCCTTGCGGTGCTGGGTTTCATCCTCTACACGGCGACGTTCGTGTGCGAGACGCTCCGCTCGGGCTTCAACACCGTCCCGCTGGGCCAGGCCGAGGCGGCCCGGTCGATCGGGCTGAACTTCACGCAGGTGTTCGGGCTGATCATTCTGCCGCAGGCGATGCGGGCGGTGATCGCGCCGATGGGCTCGGTGCTGATCGCGCTGACCAAGAACACCACGATCGCGTCGGTGATCGGGGTGGCCGAGGCCTCCCTGCTGATGAAGGAGGAGTTGGAGAACCACTCCGATCAGATCCTCGCGATCTTCGCGGTGTTCGCGATCGGATTCATGATCATCACGCTCATCGAAGGCGCAATCTTCGGGTGGGCGGCTAAGCGCTGGGCGGTGAAGCGATGAGTTCGCAGGCAACAGTTCTCTACGACGCGCCCGGCCCCCGCGCACGACTGCGCAACCGGATCATCGCGCTGGTGTTCACCGCGGCGATCATCGCGCTCCTTGTCTGGATCGTCCTCGTGCTGCAGGACAACGGGCAGCTGACCGCCGAGAAGTGGAAGCCCTTCATCCAGGGCAGCACCTGGACCACCTGGCTGCTGCCCGGTCTGTGGGGCACCATCAAGGCGGCGGCGCTGTCGATCGTCTTCGCGATCATCATCGGGACCCTGCTCGGCATCGGCCGCCTGTCCGATCATCGGTGGGTGCGCGCGGTCTGCGGAGTCATCGTCGAGGTCTTCCGCGCCATCCCGGTGCTGATTCTGATCTACTTCGCGTACTTCCTGTTCGCGGCGTATTCGGTCTTCCCGTCGTCGCAGTTGGCGTTCGCGGCCGTCGTGTTCGGTCTGACCATCTACAACGGCTCGGTCCTCGCCGAGATCCTGCGGGCGGGCATCCAGTCGCTCCCGCGCGGGCAGACCGAGGCGGCCCAGTCGATCGGTCTGCGCAAGACGCAGACGATGCTGATGATCCTGTTGCCGCAGGCCGTCACCGCGATGCTGCCGGCCCTGGTGGCCCAGATGGTGATCGCGCTGAAGGACAGCGCCCTGGGTTACGCCGTCGGTTACATCGAGGTGGTGCGCTCCGGAATCAAGTCGGCGTCGTACTTCGGCAACTACCTGCCCGCGCTGCTCGTGGTGGCCGCGATCATGATCATCATCAACTTCTGCCTGACCGGTCTGGCGAACTACCTGGAACGCATGCTGCGAACCGGCCGACGCAAGACCAGCGCGCCCGACCCGGACGTCGCGGACCTGCAGGCGATGGAGAACGTGCCCGGCTTCAGCGGCGTGGCGATGGACGAGCGTCCGAACCACCCGGACCGCCGCTTCTGAGGGTCTCCGCCACCACCGAGGAGATGACGTCGGGCGGGAAGCCACGGCGGCCGAGCACACCGGCGAGGCGTCGGTGTGCCTTGGCGCGATCGCCCGGGTCGGTCAGATCGAGCGACGACGACGCGAGCTTCTTGGCGGCCAGCTCGGCGGCCTGGGCGCGCTCGTCGTCGGGCTCGATCTCGGCGAGCGCCGCCTCGATGGTGTGCGCGGCGACGCCCTTGGTGCGCAGTTCGCGGCGCAACGCGAGGCGGCCGCGCCCGGAGTACCGGCTGCGCGAGCCGGCCCATTCTCGGGCGAACTCGTCGTCGTCGATCAGACCGGACTCTTCGAGTCGGGCGAGGACGTCGTCGATCGTGGGCTGGTCGAAGTCCCGGCGCGCGAGGCGCTCGGCGATCTCGGCACGACTGCGGGCCCGTACCCCCAGGAGCCGCAGGGCGGCATCCCAGGCGGACGGGCCCGGCTTGTCGTCGGACATTCCGGTCAGAAGTCGACCGGGGCGGGCACCGGCGCGTCGAGGTCGGCCAGGTTCGGGCCGATGCCGAGCTTGCTCTTGATCTTGAGCTCGATCTCGGCGGCGATGTCCGGGTTCTCCAGCAGGAACTTGCGGGCGTTCTCCTTGCCCTGCCCCAGCTGGTCGCCCTCGTAGGTGAACCACGAGCCGGACTTGCGGATGAAGCCCTCGGCGACGCCGAGGTCGATCAGCGAGCCCTCACGGCTGATGCCGTGCCCGTAGAGGATGTCGAACTCGGCCTGCTTGAACGGCGGGGCCACCTTGTTCTTGACCACCTTGACGCGGGTGCGGTTGCCGACCGCCTCGGTGCCGTCCTTGAGGGTCTCGATACGGCGCACGTCCAGGCGCACCGAGGCGTAGAATTTGAGCGCCTTGCCGCCGGTCGTGGTCTCCGGGGAACCGAACATGACGCCGATCTTCTCGCGCAGCTGGTTGATGAAGATGGCGGTGGTGTTCGAGTTGTTCAGGCCCGAGGTCATCTTGCGGAGCGCCTGGCTCATCAGGCGGGCCTGCAGACCGACGTGGCTGTCGCCCATCTCGCCCTCGATCTCGGCCTTCGGGACCAGCGCGGCCACCGAGTCGATCACCAGGATGTCCAGGGCACCCGATCGGATCAGCATGTCGGCGATCTCCAGCGCCTGCTCACCGGTGTCCGGCTGCGAGACCAGCAGCGCGTCGACGTCGACGCCCAGCTTGGCCGCGTACTCGGGGTCGAGGGCGTGCTCGGCGTCGATGAACGCCGCGACACCGCCCGCCGCCTGCGCGTTGGCGACCGCGTGCAGGGCGACGGTGGTCTTACCCGAGGACTCCGGGCCGTAGACCTCCACCACGCGGCCGCGCGGCAGACCGCCCACGCCCAGCGCGATGTCCAGCGCGACGCTGCCGGTCGGGATCACTTCCATCGGCGGACGGTTGTCCTCGCCCAGCCGCATCACCGAACCCTTGCCGTAGTTCTTCTCGATCTGCGCGAGGGCCAGGTCGAGTGCCTTCTCCCGATCGGATGAGAGCGCCATGTTGTTTCCTCGATTCGTCTTCTTGCCAGCCATGCCCACAAGGTAGCGGGCACCTCCGACAAACTCGGTCCGGCCATCTGCGCCCGGTCAAGGTTTAGACGCGCCGGCCCGGTGTTCGGTTCCCTTCAAGGATCATCTGAACATACGTTCGATGGCAAGTCGACACGCCGAACCGGCTACCAGTGGTCCCGGGGGACGTCGAAGTCGCGGCAGAGGGCGCGCCAGACGTCGCGGGGATCGACGCCGTCTTCGATGGCCTGGGCCCCGGTACGACCGCCCAGTTCCAGGATGGCGTGGTCGACCAGCATGGCGTCGGCCCGCAACCGGCCGAACTCGGTGTGCATGAATTCGGTGAACTCGGTCAGGCGCACGACACTCCCCTTCTCGATTCGGTGAGGACCCGGTGCGCCAGCACCACCGGATCGGACACGTCCCGCCCGGTCCGTCCGATCGCCCGGGCCGCCGCCGCGTACGACTCGTCGCCCAGCACCCGGCGCACGGCCGCGGCCACCGCCTCCCGGGTCACCGGGCGCACCAATTCACCGGCCCCGGCTCGCCGCACCCGGCACGCCAGCTCCCACTGGTCGCCGCCGCCGGGCACGACGACGACCGGTACCCCCGCCGACAACGACTTCGCCAGCATTCCGTGTCCGCCCCCGCAGATCACCAGGTCAGCGCGGGTGAGCAGCCGGTCCTGCCGACCGAGGCCGGCGACCAGCCCGGCGGGCAGGCCGTCGCACCCGGCCGGCGGTTCCAGAGCCGAGTACACGACGCGCGGGCTCGCGCACCGATCGGCCGGCAGCAGCGGCCGGTCCGGCGACTCCGCACGCGGCGACGACTCCGCGCCGCCGGTCTCGCGCTGCAGATCGGCCAGGGCGCCGAGCGCGACCGGGGTCAGCTCGTCGCTGCCCGACGCGGCGGTCGACGGGCACACGACCACCAGCGGCGCGCTCCCCGGCGGGATCGTGAACTCGTCGTCGGTGGGTTCGAAGAACTGCGGGCCGATCAGGTGGGTGCGCTCCGGCCAGTCCGGACGCGGCACCTCCAGGCCGGGCAGCGTGGCCACGAATCGCGCGGTCGGCCGGCTCTGGGCGGACAGACCGATCGCGGCGCGGGCGCGCCGTCGCTGGACCCGGCCCTTGCGCTCGGCCGGGGCGCTCAGCGCACGGAGGACGCCGTCGCGAAGCCTCCCGCGCGCGCCGCTTCCGGCGTCGAGGCCGGAGCCGATCGGCGGCAGGCCGCGCGACTGGTCGTAGAGCGGATGGGCGGAGAGTTCGATCCAGGGCAGCCCGGTCAGTTCGGCGGCCCAGCCACCGGCCAGGGTGATCGCGTCGCCGATCACCAGGTCGACACCGTCGAGCGCGAGCCGCGGAGCCAGTTCGAGCGCCATCCGCGCGGCGCGTGTGCTCAGTTTGGCGCCGGCGTCGGCGTCGTCCTCGTCGTCCCGGGCGGCCAGCCCGGGCAGTTCCCGCACCGTCAGGCCGCGGCGCAGAGCCGCCTCGCGCCAGCGGGTGCCGGTGTACACGACCGTCTGGTCCCCGGCGGCGGCGAACGCCGCGGCCAGCCCGAGAGCGGCGAAGGCGTGGCCGGCATCGGAGCCGGCCACGAAGGCCACACGGCTCAGTTCGGTGCCTGCCCCGGCTGGCGCTGAGCGGCCGCGGCGTCGTTGATCTGTCCCTGCGCGGGCGGGGCCGGCAGGCTCATGCTGGCGCGGATCTCCTCCAGCCGAGCGTGCCCGGCCATCTGCACGCTGGCCTGCTCCACCTCGGCCATCCGGCCGGCGACGCTGTCCTTGGCCAGCTCGGCCGAGCCCAGGGCGTTGGCGTAGCGGCGCTCGATCTTGTCGCGCACCTGATCCAGGCTCGGGGTGTTCCCGGGGGCCGTCAGCTCGGTCATCTGGTTGAGCGAGGCGCTGACCTGCTCCTGCATCTTCGCCTGCTCCAGCTGGCTGAGCAGCTTGGAGCGCTCCTGCAGCTTGCCCTGCAGCGCCACCGCGTTGCGCTCGACGGCCTGCTTGGCCGACTGCGCCGCGGTGAGCGACTGGTCGTGCAGCACCTTCAGGTCTTCGACGTTCTGCTCGGCGGTGACCAGCTGCGCGGCGAAGGCCTCGGCGGCGTTGGTGTACTCGTTCGCCTTGCGGGTGTCCCCCGCGGCGGCGGCCTGGTCGGCGAGGGTAAGCGCCTGGCGGGTGTTGCCCTGCAGCTTCTCGATGTCCTCGAGCTGCCGGTTCAGCCGCATCTCCAGCTGACGCTGGTTGCCGATGACGGCGGCGGCCTGCTTCGACAGCGCCTCGTGCTGGCGCTGGGCGTCCTCGATCGCCTGCTGGATCTGGATTCGCGGATCGGCGCGCTGATCGATGGTGTCGTTGCCCCATGCGGTCATGTAGCGCCACAGCTTCACGAACGGATTCGCCATCTTCTCGATTCTTCCCTTGCGGTGAGTGCGGACAGACTTCGATACCGGGCTCAGGCCGCGGCGAGGGCTCCGGTGGCCGGGACCGGCGCCTCGGTAGGCAGCACCTCGATGACCGGCGGCGTCATGACGTGGCCGACCTGGGTGAGCACCGCGCCGACCGGAATCTCCAGCGCATCGCAGATGGCGGCCAGGAGTTCACTGGACGCCTCCTTCTGCCCGCGCTCGACCTCGGACAGGTACCCCAGCGACACCCGTGCCGAGGTCGAGACCTCACGCAGCGTCCGCCCCTGGTCCGTACGCAGCCGGCGCAGTTCGTCGCCGAGCGCCTCACGCAGCAACAGTGCCAACGACCACTCCTTCTCGCCTCGCATCGTCGTAGTTGCCGTCGACCCTATCCGAATTCGGCGCCGTGCGCCGCCGGGGGTCCGGCAGTCCGAACAGGTACAACTCCGATCCGGTCACCGCTATTCCCGCCCGGCCGCGACGTCCGGCGCTCAGTCCCGGGCCGTCCGCCGCAGCACCACGGCCCGCCAGACGTAGTCCAGCCCGGTCACGATCGTCACCGCGACGGCCACATACAGGATCCACAGCGCGATGTCCTGCGCCAGTCCGTGCAGCGGCAGCACCAGCAGGCCGATACCGATCGACTGCAGCAGCGTCTTGAGCTTCCCGCCCTGACTGGCCGCGATCACACCGTGCCGCACCACCCAGAACCGCAGCAGGGTCACCCCGATCTCCCGCACCAGGATCACTGCGGTGACCCACCACGGCACCACATCCAGGATCGACAGACCGAGCAGCGCCGCACCGATGAGCGCCTTGTCGGCGATCGGATCGGCGAGTTTGCCGAATTCGGTGACCAGACCCCAGGACCGCGCGATGCGGCCGTCGAGCTGATCGGTGAACGCCGCCACGGCGAACACCACGAACGCCGCGATGCGCCAGGCGGTCGATTGGCCGTCGGCGACGAACAGCAGCACCACGAACACCGGCACCAAGACGATCCGGAACACCGTGAGCCCGTTCGCCAGGTTGACCACGGGTACCGCCTTGAGCGGCGCCTGGGTGTGCGGCACGGGTTCGGTCACGCTCGCCAGCCTATCGGGCACGGTCGCGGCCTGTCGTCGCGGGCACGCCGGACGGCGAGGACTATCGTGGTCTGTCATGTCCACTGCGCTTCCGGCCGAGCATCCCGCCGACGACGGCGAGCCGATCGTCCGCCGTGCACGCACCTCGGACGTCCCACGCATCAAGGAACTGATCGACATCTACGCCGGCCGGATCCTCCTGGGAAAGAACCTGGTCACCCTCTACGAGTCGGTCCAGGAGTTCTGGGTGGTGGAACTGGCCGACGACGGCGGGCGCCGCGTCGTCGGCTGCGGGGCGCTGCACGTCATGTGGGACGACCTCGGCGAGGTCCGCACCGTCGCCGTCGACCCTGCCGTCGCGGGCCGGGGCATCGGTCACCGGCTGGTGGCCAAGCTGCTCGACGTCGCCCGCGACCTCGAGCTCGACCGGGTGTTCGTCCTCACCTTCGAGGTGGACTTCTTCGCCCGGCACGGGTTCGCCGAGATCGAGGGCACCCCGGTGACGCACCAGGTGTACGAGGAGATGTGCCGGTCGTACGACACCGGTGTCGCCGAGTTCCTGGACCTGAGCTTCGTCAAACCCAACACGCTCGGGAACACCCGCATGCTCGCCTATCTGTAGGCCGTAAGGTCATCCCATGCCCAAGTACGTCGCCGAATACACCTACCTGCCCGACACCGCCGCGCTGCGCGACGAGCACCGCCCCGCGCACCGGCTCTGGCTGCACGACGGCCACGAGGCCGGGATCGTCCTCGCCGTCGGTGCCTTCGCCGACGGCAGCGGCGCCCTCGTCATCGTGAACGCCGACGACGCGGAGGCCGCCGCCGAGGTGCTGGCCCACGACCCGTTCGCCCTCGTCGGTGCGATCGACGAGACCCGCGTGCGGGAGTGGAACTGCCTGTACGGCCCCTTCGCCTGATCAGGTCCGGGCGCGGCGGCGGCTGACCACCAGGCTGGCCACCGTCGTGACCAGCAGTGTGGCGCCGATGACACCCAGGCTGAGCGGCGTGGAGATCTCCGGCACGTGCACCGGGGCGCCGCCGTTGATGAAGCCGAGCGTGTTCTCGTGCAGGGCGTGCAGGACCAGCTTGACGCCGATGAACGCCAGGATCAGCGACAGCCCGTACGACAGGTAGATCAGCTCGTCGAGCAGGCCGCCGAGCAGGAAGTACAGCTGGCGCAGGCCCATCAGGGCGAAGGCGTTGGCGGTGAACACCAGGTACGGCTGCTGGGTGAGCCCGTAGATCGCCGGGATCGAGTCGAGTGCGAAGAGCACGTCGGTGAATCCGATGACGATCAGCACCACCAGCAGGGGCGTCACATAGCGCTTGCCGTCGATCCGGGTGACCAGCTTGTCGCCGTCGTAGGAGTCGGTGGTCCGCAGGAAACGCTTGGCGAAGCGCTCGATCCGGCCCTCCCGCTCCCGCTCGTGCTCCACCGGCTCTTCGCTCTCGGTGAGGAGTTTGACGGCGGTGAGGATCAGGAACAGGCCGAACAGGTAGAACACCCAGCTGTACGCGGAGATCGCGGCCGCGCCGACGGCGATGAACGCGCCGCGCATGACCAGCGCCATCACGATGCCGAGGAGCAGCACCTTCTGCTGGTAGATCCGCGGCACCATGAACTTGGCCATGATGATGACGAAGACGAAGAGGTTGTCGACCGACAGGGCCTTCTCGGTGACGAATCCGGCGAAGTACTCACCGCCGTAGGTGCCGCCCCATCTCCACCAGACGAATCCGCCGAAGGCGAGCGCGAGGCTGATGTAGACGGCCGACCAGAACCCGGATTCGCGGAGCGTCGGTTCGTGCGGCACCCGCACGTGGGAGAAGAAATCGAAGACGAACAACCCGATGATCACCGCGCAGGTGATCACCCAGGTGAGAACAGAGACATCCATGCCGAACCTCCAGCGCGCAACACTAAGGAAGCGATGCTGGAGGTCTCTCCCGTCCGCCCGAGGCGGACCGACGTCCCGGGCGCCGCGGTTCCGGAGTGATCGGCACTCCGGGCCCACGCCGCCGTATTGACGAGAGCGTCGTGAAGGGGATACTCCCCTCCTGATCGTGAGGGCCAGTCTACCTCACGTCAGAACGGGGGCTGCTCGTCGTCCTCGCCACCACCGCCGCCGGTGATCGACGCGATCACCCCGGCCAGGTCCTCCGGCTTCACCAGCACCTCGCGCGCCTTGCTGCCCTCGCTGGGCCCGACGACGCCGCGCGTCTCCATCAGATCCATCAGGCGGCCGGCCTTGGCGAACCCGACGCGCAGCTTGCGCTGCAGCATCGAGGTCGAGCCGAACTGGCTGGACACGACGAGTTCGACGGCCTGCAGCAGGTCGTCCAGATCGTTGCCGATGTCGGCGTCGATCTCCTTCTTGTCACCGGCCTTCGCGCTGGTCACGCCCTCGACGAACTCCGGCTCGGACTGCTCCTTGGTGAACTCGACGACGTCGTTGATCTCCTCGTCGGTGATGAACGCGCCCTGCATGCGGATCGGCTTGTTCGCCCCCATCGGGAGGAACAGGCCGTCGCCCATGCCGATCAGCTTCTCCGCGCCCGGCTGATCGAGGATGACGCGCGAATCGGTCAGCGAACTCGTCGCGAACGCGAGCCGCGAGGGCACGTTGGTCTTGATCAGACCGGTGACCACGTCGACCGACGGCCGCTGGGTGGCCAGCACCAGGTGGATACCGGCGGCGCGGGCCTTCTGCGTGATGCGGACGATGGCGTCCTCGACGTCGCGCGGGGCGGTCATCATCAGGTCGGCGAGCTCGTCGACCACGGCCAGGATGTACGGATACGGCTTGTACACGCGCTCGCTGCCGAGCGGCGTGGTGATCTCGCCGGAGAGCACCTTGGCGTTGAAGTCGTTGATGTGCCGCACCCGCGAGGCCTTCATGTCCTGGTAGCGCTGCTCCATCTCCTCCACCAGCCAGGCGAGCGCGGCGGCCGCCTTCTTGGGTTCGGTGATGATCGGCGTGATCAGGTGCGGGACGCCCTCGTACGGAGTGAGCTCCACCATCTTGGGGTCGATGAGGATCAGGCGGACCTCTTCCGGGGTGGCCCGGGTGAGCAGCGAGACCAGCATCGAGTTGACGAAGCTCGACTTGCCCGAGCCCGTCGAACCGGCCACCAGCAGGTGCGGCATCTTGGCGAGGTTCGCGCTGACGAAGTCGCCCTCGATGTCCTTGCCGAGGCCGATCAGCATCGGGCTGGGGTCGTCGGCGGTGTCCGGGTCGGTGAGCACGTCGGCCAGCCGCACCATCTCGCGGTCGGCGTTGGGCACCTCGATGCCGACCGCCGACTTGCCCGGGATGGGCGCGAGCAGGCGGACGTTGTCGGTGGCCACCGCGTAGGCGATGTTGCGCTGCAGCTGGGTGATCTTCTCCACCTTCACCGCGGGGCCGAGTTCCACCTCGTAGCGGGTGACGGTCGGGCCGCGCGTGTAACCGGTGACCGCGGCGTCGACCTTGAACTGCTCGAGCACCCCGTTGATCCGGTCGATCATGTCGTCGTTGGCGGAACTGCCGAGCTTCGGCGGATCCCCGTGGATCAGCAGATCGGTCGACGGCAGCTGGTAGTCCCCCGCGTCCACGGCGCGCGGCGCCGGGACCGGCGCGGGCCGCGGCTTCGGCGCCGGCTTGGGCGCCGCCGCCGGATTCGGCGCGGGCCGGCGGGCCGCCGGACGGCGGACCGGTTCGGCGGCCGGGGTCGGCGTCGGCGGATCGATGGGCTCGGTGACCAGCTCGGACACCGCGGCGTCGAGCAACGGCTCGGTCATCAGGTCGGCCAGATGGGCGTCGCGGTCGGCACCCGCGGTGGGTCGCGCCGGACGGCGGGCGGGCCGGGACGGTGCGGCCGGCGACTGAGCGGCCGGAGTCTGGCCGGTGGGCGCCGGGCGACGAGTACGGGCCACCGGACGGCGACGCTCGTCGGGCGGATAGTTGTCGTACGGGTCGCCCCAGTCGGCCTCGGCGTCCGGGTCGTCGTCGACGACCGAGCGCGCGCGGCGGGCCGGCCGCGGGGACCGCGCCGGGGCGGGCTCCTCGTCGGGCTCGTCGTCCTCGTACTCGTCGTAGGCGTCGTCCTCGTCGTAGTCGTCGTCCCACTCGTCTTCGAGACCGCGGTAGGCGCCGATGCCCAGGTACGACGCGGTCGCGTCGATCACCTCGCGGAGCGTCCGGCCGCTGAGCAGCAGCAGCCCGCCGAGGCCGCAGACTACGAAGACCGGAACCGACACCCAGAGGGTGACGGCCTGGGTCAGCGGGGTGCCGACGGCGTAGCCGAAGAAGCCGGCCGCACCGCGCCGGGCCACCGACTCGGTCGGCGATCCGAGCAGCACGTGCGCCAGCCCGAGGGCCGAGAGCCCCAGCAGCAGACCGCCGCCGACGTTGCGCACCCGGCGCGACGGGTTCGGCCCGCAGCGCATCAGGGCGACCGCGATGCCGAGCAGCACCACCGGCAGCACATAGCCCAGCGACCCGATGGCCGCCCGGACCAGAACCTCCACGAAGGCACCCATCGCACCCGGCACCCCGAACCAGAAGCCGGCGATCACCACGGCGGCGACCAGGGTCAACGCGAGCGCGGCGCCATCGCGCCGGGGTGAGCGGGTCGGCTCGATGAGCGAATCCGGGTCCTCCGGGTCCACCTGGGGCGCCAGCCCGATGCGGGCCACACCGCCGAGGCCGCGGGCGGTCAGATTCCAGGCACCGGCGACGCCGCGGCCGATACCCCGGCCGACCGAGCCGAGCGTCGACGCCCCGCGGTGCAGATCCTGGGAGTGCTGGGTGCGGGCCGGCGCCCGGCCGCCCGCGCGGCGCTGGGCCGACGACGCCGTCTTCGGCGCCGCGCGGCGCGCTCCCCCACCGCTTCCGGCCGCGGTGGACCGGGTGCCGCGGGAGCGGGAGCCGGCACCGCCACGTCCGGATGCGGGCGCGGAGCTACGCGTGCTTGCCTGAGAAGCCATGCGCTCAGCCTAGTGCCTCTGCGCCACACCAGTCACACCCGCCTCAGGCGCGTCGGGGCCGTGTCGAAGTTGTTACTCTCGCGGCAATTGCTGCCCGGCCGACTCGACCTCCAGAACGGTCGGCACGATCATCGGCCGGCGCCGGTACTTCTGCGCCACCCAGCGGCCGACCGTGCGGCGGACACCCTGGGCGATCCGGTGCGCATCGGTCACCCCCTCGCTGGCCAGCTCGTCGAGCGCCTTGTCGACCAGTGCCGCCGCCTCGGAGAGCGCATCGGGATCGTCGGAGAATCCGCGACCGGAGATCTGCGGGGTGCTGACCGCCCGGCCGGTGTGCTCGTCGACCGCGACGGTGATCGAGATGAAGCCGCCCTCGCCGAGCACCAGGCGGTCCGACAGCGTCGAGTCACCGACGTCACCCACCGAATTGCCGTCGACATAGACGAAGCCGACCGGCACCTTGCCCGAGATGCGGGCCCGGCCGTCGATCAGGTCGACCGTGACACCGTCTTCGGCGAGCACGATCCGGTCGGACGGCACCCCGGTCGCCTCGGCGAGCGCCGCGTTGGCCCGCAGGTGCCGCCATTCGCCGTGCACCGGCATCGCGTTCGACGGCCGCACCGCGTTGTACAGGTACAGCAACTCGCCCGCCGACGCGTGACCGGAGACGTGCACCTTGGCGTTCTGCTGGGTGATCACCGTGGCTCCCCTCTTGGCCAGGCCGTTGACCACGGCGAACACCGAGTTCTCGTTGCCGGGGATCAGCGACGACGCCAGCACGACGAGGTCGTCGGCGCGGATGTTGATCTGCCTGTGCTCGCCGCGCGCCATGCGCGACAGCGCCGACAGCGGTTCGCCCTGCGAGCCGGTGGTGACCAGGACGATCTTGTCGTCGGGCAGGGCCGCGGCGGTGTCGATGTCGACCTCCACGCCCTCCGGGACGTCCAGATAGCCGAGGTCCTGGGCGATCTGCATGTTGCGGACCATCGACCGCCCGACGAAGGCGACGCGGCGGCCGTGCCGGTGCGCGACGTCGACGATCTGCTGGATGCGGTGCACGTGGCTCGCGAACGACGCCACGATCACCCGCTGCTGCGCCTTGCCGATCACCGTGTCGAGCACCCCGCCGATCTCGCGCTCGGGGGTGACGAAGCCGGGGACCTCGGCGTTGGTCGAATCGACCAGGAACAGATCGACGCCCTCATCGCCGAGCCGGCTGAAGCCGGCCAGGTCGGTGAGGCGCTTGTCCAGCGGCAACTGGTCGAGCTTGATGTCGCCGGTGTGCAGCACCAGGCCCGCCGGAGTGCGGATGGCGACCGCGAGCGCGTCCGGAATAGAGTGGTTCACCGCAAAGAACTCGCAGTCGAAGGGCCCGAAGGGCTGGCGGTCGCCCTCCCGGACCTCGATCAGCTTGGGACGCAGCCGATGCTCGCGGCATTTCGCGGCGACCAGCGCGAGGGTGAACTTGGAGCCGACGACCGGGATGTCGGCGCGCAGCCGGAGCAGGAACGGCACGGCGCCGATGTGATCCTCGTGCCCGTGGGTCAGGACGATCGCGTCGATGTCGCCGACCCGGTCCTCGATATACCGGAAGTCCGGGAGGATCAGGTCGACGCCGGGCTGCTGATCCTCCGGGAACAGCACCCCGCAGTCGACGATCAGAAGGCGCCCGTCTGCACCATCCGGCCCGCTCGCTCCGCTCCCGGCGCCGAGTTCGAAGACGGTCATGTTGCGGCCGATCTCGCCGATGCCGCCGAGCGCGACGATGCGCAGCCCGTTCGGGGCCAGCGCCGGCGGATCGGGCAGCCGCTCGATCAGGTCGCCGGTGACGCCGATGCCGGTGGCCGCCTCGGCGGCCGGGTGCGGCTTGTCCTGCGTGGGATTCTCGGCCGCCGGGCGGGACTCGGCGGGCGGGCCCGCCTTGCGTCCGGCACGACGACGGCTGCTGCGGCCGGGACCGGTCATCAGGCGATCACCTCGGCGGCGCGCAGGTAGCCGAGGATCTGCTCGATCTGCTCGGGTGTGGCCGGCACCTGCGGCAGACGCGGGTCGCCGACGTCGAATCCGGTGAGACGCAATGCGGTCTTGACCATGGTCACGCCGCCGACCAGACCCATCGCGTCGACCAGCGGCGCCATCGAGTCACTGAGCGAGCGGGCGGTGTCCAGGTCGCCGGCGGCCACCGCGTCGCGCAGTGCCGCCATCCGGCCGGGCACCAGGTGCCCGATCACGCTGACGAAGCCGACCGCGCCGATCGCGAGCCACGGCAGGTTGAGCGCGTCCTCGCCGCTGAGGTACTGCAGGTCGGTCTGGGTGATGATCTTGCGCGCGGCGTGCAGGTCGCTCTTGGCGTCCTTGACGGCCTTGATGTTCGGGTGCTCGGCGAGCGCCAGGATGGTCTCGGTCTCGATGGGGATCACCGAACGCGGCGGAATGTCGTACAGCATCACCGGCAGGTCGGTGGCGTCGGCGATGGTCCGGAAGTGCGCGAGCACGCCCCGCTGCGGCGGCTTGGAGTAGTACGGGGTGACGACGAGGAGCCCGTGCGCCCCGATCTCGGCGGCCTCCCGCGCGCGCAGGACCGACTCGGCGGTGTCGTAGCTGCCGACGCCCTGGGTGATCCGGGCGCGGTCGCCGACGGCGTCGAGCACCACGCGCAGCAGGTCGTTCTTCTCGGTGGGCGTCGTCGTCGGTGATTCGCCGGTGGTGCCGGAGACCACCAGCGCGTCCAGGCCGCCGGTCACCAGGTGGTCCGCGAGCTCGGCGGCCTTGTCCAGATCCACCTTGCCCTCCGCATCGAACGGCGTGACCATGGCGACGGCATTGGTTCCGAAAGGCACGGTATCTCCCCCGGCAGCAGGCGAATTCATGCCGATTACGCTACCGCACCCCCACCGGCCGCGAGACCGTCAGCCCTCGAACACGAACGGCGAGGTAGCGACCTCGGAACCGTCTGCCAGTTCGCTGATCTCGAAGTCGCCGAAGGCCGTCGGCGCCAGCCCCTGCAGCGCCCGCAGACACTCCACCGCGAGCTGCCGGATCTCGACGTCCGCGTGCTCGGTGGCCCGCATCCCGATGAAGTGCCGCCACGCGCGGTAGTTGCCGGTCACCACGATCCGCGTCTCGGTGGCGTTCGGCAGCACCGACCGGGCCGCCTGCCGCGCCTGCTTGCGCCGCAGGATCGCGTTGGGCACGTCGGCGAACTTCTCCTCCAGCCCGGCCAGCAGTTCGTTGTACGCGGCCCGGCTCGCATCGGTGGCGGCGATGAAGAGCGCTTCGAGTTCGGCGTCGCCGCGGATCGCCGGCGGGGCGACCACGTCGGCGTCGCCCGACGGCACGAACCGCTGGGAGAGCTGCGAATAGGAGAAGTGGCGGTGCCGGATCAGCTCGTGCGTGCACGACCGGGAGATACCGGTGATGTAGAAGGTCGCGCTGGCGTGCTCGAACAGCGAGGTGTGCCCCACCTCCAGCACGTGCCGCAGATAGCCGGCGTTGCTGGCCGTCCGCGGGTTCGGCTTGTCCCAGCTCTCGTAGCAGGCGCGGCCGGCGAACTCGATGAGGGCCTCGCCGCCTTCCGCGTCGGTCGCCCACGGCACGTCCGGGATGTCGAACGTGGTCGATGCGACCAGTTGCACGTTCAACGGGACCAGTTCCGCCACAGTGCGACGCCTCCTTCGTGTTCCGCCCCGGACTCGACGCGGGACCCGGGCTCATTGTCCCCGACGGCGGGCCGGCGTCGCACCGGACCCCATACCCTGAGCGCATGTCGACGATCCGGCCCTTCCTCATGTTCCAGCACGGCGTCGCCCAGGAGGCGATCGACTTCTACCTCGGCGTGTTCGACGGCGAGGTGGTCGCCGCGGTCCCGCATGCCGACCCGGCGACCGGCGTGCAGCTCGCGGAACTGGATCTGTCGGGACTCCGGGTCCTGGTCAGCGACAGCGCCGTCCCGCACGCCTTCGACTTCACCCCGTCGATGTCGCTGTTCGTGGCCGTCGACGACCGCGCCGAACTGGAACGGCTCGCCGCGACCCTCGGCGACGGCGGCGGGGTGCTGATGCCGGTCGGCGACTACGGCTTCTCCACGGCCTTCGCCTGGGTGTCCGACCGGTTCGGCGTCTCGTGGCAGCTCAATCTGGCATGACCCGGCCGGGACCGGCGGATGAATTCTCGGTGGCGGGCGCGCACCGCCGCCCCCGGTACGCGAGAATCCCCGGTATGACGCACACTGCTCGCACCCGAACCCGCCTGCGCTCCTCTCACCGCATCGCCGCGGTGGCCCTGTCCGGAGCTCTCCTCGCCCCCCTCGCCCCGATCGCGTTCGCCCCGCACGCCGCCGCGCAGCCGTCGGCGACGCTCGCGGCGTCGTGGACCACCGTCACCCTGCCGAACAAGGTGATCGTGCCGGGCCGGGAGATCGGCCTGGCGGGCACCGACAACACCCGGCTGCTCGCGGGCTACCGCGGACTCGGCGGCAAAGTGGTGAACAATCTGGTGCTGCGCAGCGACAATCTGTCCAAGCTCACCCCGTCCGACCAGCGCAGACTCGCCGCGCGCAAGGTCGGTGTGGTGGTCGACCTGCGCACCGGGATCGAGCGGCAGATCCAGCCCGACCGACCGGTGCCGGGGGCGCGGTGGATGTCGGCCGACGTGCTCGGCGGGGTGCCTCCGCTCGCGCTGATCGACCTGCCGCAGGCGTACTCCGCGTTCGTCAACGACGCGCAGGCCCGCCGGGAGATCCGCGACACCTTGATCGCCATCAAGAACACCACCGCGCAGGGCCGCACCGCGCTGTTCCACTGCACCGCGGGCAAGGACCGCACCGGCTGGGTCGCGGTGACGCTGCTGACCATCCTCGGGGTGGACCGGGCGACGATCAACGCCGACTACCTGGCCAGCAACCACTACCGTCACGCCCGCGCGAACGACCCGCTCAACGGCGTGAACATGGGACTGCTCAACACCTCGTACCGCGCCGTCAAGGCCCGCTACGGCACCTTCGACCGCTACCTGAAGGTCGGCCTCAAGCTGTCCGACGCCGACCTGGCCGCCCTGCGCCGCCAGCTCCTGGTCTAGCCCCGCACGATGGCCGAGAGCTTCGCGTAGGTGTCCTCCCAGCCGTGGACCGGGATCGAGTCGATCCCGAGTTCCATCACCGGCCGGTCGTTGCCGCCCTCGTCGAGGCGGTCGCCGAAGAACAGGATGTCGCCGGTGTCCAGGCCGAGGATGTCCATCAGCCGGCGGGCACCGTACGCCTTGTCGATGCCCTTGGCGGTGATGTCGACCGAGGTGGAGCCGCCGCTGCGGACCTCCAGGTCGGGCAGTCGCTCGGCGGCGTAGGCCCGCAGCGACTCCTTCTTGCGGCCGTCGGGGTCCCACGCGGCCTTCGCATCGACCGGCGCGGCCTGCCCGAGTGCGCTGAAGGTGATCTGGCTGCCCCGATCCTCCAGGATCGGGCCCCAGGTCTCGCTCTCCCACAGGCCGAGTTCCCGGGCGCCCTCCTCGACGACGGCGAGCGCGCGCGCCTTCTGATCGTCGGACAGGTCTTCGGCGTAGACGGTGACCCATTCCGGGTCTTCCCAGCGCAGGTAGCGGGTGCCGTTGGTGGGCATCAGGTGCAGGTTGCCGCGGTCGTCGAACTCGCCGAGCCGGTCGAGGACCTGGCTGGAGAACTGGCCCATCTGGCCGCCGGAGATGATGCAGCCGAGGCTGGTGCCGAGCAGCTCGCGGAACAGTCCGACCATGTCGTCGCTCATGGCCGTCTTCGACGGCGCGAGGGTGTCGTCGAGGTCGAACATGACCAGCTGATAGGTCTTGCCGTTGTGGGTCACTCCGTCAGTCATGCCGGTCAGCATAGCCAGACACGCCGGTCGGGCCCGACGCAGCTACGACTCCGCGATCACCCAGCCGAACGCCCCGGCCCTGGATCGGGCGCCCTGCGCGGCCTTCGAGCGTGAGGTCTCCCCCAGCTCCGCGAGGAGTTCCTCGCCCGCCCGGACGGCCCGCGCGAATCGTTCCGGGGTGAGGTACGCCGGGCGCAGTGCGAACAGGAGGTCTTCGGTCGCGGTATTGCCGCTGGCGCCGGGCGCGAACGGGCAGCCGCCCAGACCGCCGAGGGCGCCGTCGATCATCGCCGCGCCGCCGTCGATCGCGGCCAGCGAGTTGGCCACACCCTGGCCCCAGGTGTCGTGGCCGTGGAAGACGAGGCGGCGCGCTCCGGCGGCCGGCCGGGCCGCCGTGAACAGGTCGTGCACCTGGCGCGGGTACGCCTGCCCGAGGGTGTCGGCGAGCATCACGTCGCACGTGCCCTCGGTGCGCGGATCGGCGACGACCTCCAGCACCCGCCCGGGATCGACGGGGCCGTCGAACGGGCAGGTGAAGGCGGTCGCGAGGGTGAGTTCGATGTTGCCCCCGACGCTCTCGGTGTGCTCGACGGCGGCCGGGAGCGCGGCGAGACTGTCCTGCGTGCTCCGGCCGAGATTGGCCCGGTTGTGCGCGTCGGAGACGGAGAAGCAGTAGGAGAAGTTCCGGGCCCCGGCGGCGGCCGCCTTCTCCACGTGCCGGGGCGTGGCGACCCATACCCAGCAACGTTCGAGTTCGGCCGGGGTCAGCGCCTCGATCACGTCGAGACTGTCGGCCATCGGCGGGACCAGATCGCCGCGGGCCATCGAACCGATCTCGATCTCCGGGATCCCGATGTCGAGGAGGGCCCGGACGAGACGCACCTTCGACGCGGTGTCGAGCAGCTTTCCGGTCAGCTGGAGTCCGTCACGCAGTGTCACATCGCGCAGGACCGGCTCACTCATCGCCGCGCTCCGCGGTGAGGAACCGGGCGCGGATCTCGTCGGTGTGCTCACCGATCTCCGGTCCGAGTGAGCGGATCGGCAACGACGCGCCGCCCAGCACCGGCACGATCCCCGGGAAACCGACCCGGGTCGGGCCGGCACCCCCGGCGTCGACGTCGAACTCCTGAATCATGTTGCGCGCCTTGTACTGCGGATCGGCCACGATGTCGCTCGCGGTGTAGATCGGGCCCGCGGGAACGCCGGCCGCCTCCATCGCGGACAACACCTCCTCGCGCGTGTGCCGGGCGGTCCAGGCGCCGATCGCGTCGTCGACCTCGTCGCGTCTGTTCCAGCGGCCGTCGTTGTCGGCGAGACCGGGGTCGGCCGCCAGATCCGGCCTGCCGATCGCCGCCATGTAGCGGGGCCAGATGCCGTCGGCGTTGCCGGAGATCACCACCGAATAGCCGTCGGCGCAGACATAGGCGTTCGACGGGGCGATCCCCTGCATGCGGCCGCCGGTGCGCTCGCGCTTCACCCCGTAGGCGCCGAGGTCGGGGACCAGCGACTCCATCATCGAGAAGATCGCTTCGTGGAGCGCGACGTCGACGATCCGGTCGGCGAGCGGCAGCGGCTCCTCCGCGGCGTCCCGGCGGCGCAGCACGTCGTACAGGGCCATGACCGCACCGAAGGCGCCGTAGAGTCCGGCGATCGAATCCCCGATGGAGACGCCGGTGCGCACCGGCGGGCGGTCGGGGTCGCCGATCAGTTCCCGGAAGCCGCCGTAGGCCTCGGCGACCGCCGCGAATCCGGGACGCTCGGAGTACGGTCCGGTCTGTCCGAAGGCCGAGATGCGGACGAAGATCAGGTCCGGGTTGCCCGCGCTGAGCACGTCCGGACCGATCCCCCACTTCTCCAGGGTGCCCGGCCGGAAGTTCTCCAGGACCACGTCGCACTGCGCGGCGAGCTGCGCGGCGTCGTCGCGGCCGTCCTCGGTGCGCAGGTCGAGGACCATCGACTTCTTGTTGCGATTGAGCGTGCGGAAGAGCATGGAGGTCTCGCCCGCGTAGAGCCGCCAGTTACGGAGTTCGTCGCCGCTCTCCCGCTCGATCTTGATCACTTCCGCGCCGAAATCGGCGAGCAGTCGCCCGGCCGACGGCGCGGCGATGTAGTTGCCGAGCTCCAGGACGCGGACACCCTCGAGTGGCAGTCGGCGGTCGGTCACAGATCGCTCCCGCGGTGGTCCTCCGCGTCGGTGATTCCCAGGGGCTGCAAGATGATGCGCACGCTCGTGCCCTTGTCGGAGCGCTTGGCGACGGCGGTCCCGGGCCGCTGCGTCCCGTCGAGCTTCACCAGGATCGGGCCGGGTTCCGGGGAGAAGTTGCGCCACCAGGTCTTCTGGTCCGGCATGGCCACGCCGACGACGATCTCGTCCTCGCCGCGCCGGGTGTAGTTCACGACGAGATGGAAGGTCTCACCGCTGCGCCGGCCCGTGTAGGTGAGTTCGGTCATCGACCTGCGCAGGAGCGACCCGACCAGCGGAAGATTCAGCATCGGCGCCACCAGCTTGTTCACCTGTCGCGCGGCCTTCTGAAAGGTAGTCACAGGGCCCAGCGTAGTGCGGTCGGGCGGCGGGCAGGCTCAGTCGTCGCCCAGTCCTTCGGTGAAGCCGCGGCTTCCGGCGAGGGCGAAGAGGGCGTCCACCATCGCGATGAACGCGTCGGCGGCGCCGGCCGAGGTGAACTCGGCGATTTCGCGGGGGTCGCCGTCGGGGTTGAGCAGACCGAGGACCTCGCCGTCGGTGCTCGGCACCGCCCAGAGCCGATCGGTGCCCGGGCCGGTGATCCGGACGATGGGGTCCGGGTCGTCGACGACGGCGGTCGGGACCACCCATTCCACTCCGGGATGCTCCGAGTCGAGCCCGGTGAGAATCCCTTCTCCGCCGATCCGGAGGTATTCGGGCATGCCGGTCATCTTCCGGACCAGGTCGGCGGTGCGCTTGGCGGCTTCCTCGTCGTACGCGACCGCGAGCGTGTCCCAGTCGTCCTCGCGGGTGCGATAGATCACGACGTGCCGGCCGTCGCGGCCGACCACCGCCATCTGCGCGCGGGTGTCGTCGGGCAGCAGCGCGCCCCAGGCGCCGTGGATCTCCATACCGGGATTGTCGTTGGTCACAGGAGAACCGTAGACCGTCGGCGCGGGCGGGCGATCGTCGGCAGCGCAGCCCCGGGATTGCTCTCCACACCTGGGACGCGTGAGCACATCCGGGACTGGTGACCCGCCGATGGTCACCAGCCCCGGGGGATCATCCCCCAGCCACGGGGCAGGTGAGGAGGCCCGTCGTTCGTGACCAGCATGTGGTCACCAAACCCGGGGATCTGCTGCTCATATCACCGGGGCTCGGGTTCGGATGACGCGCGCGAGGTCAGCCGGCCGCGTTGATCCGGATCATGTTTCCCGCCGGATCGCGGAAGGCGCAGTCGCGCGGCCCCCACGGCTGGACCGTCGGCTCCTGCAGCACCTCGGCGCCGCTGTCGACGAGCCGGTTGAACACCGTGTCCAGGTCACCGGCGGTGAAGATGTACGGCCCCATCACGCCCTTGGCGACCAGGCGGTGCAGCGCCTCCGCGTCCTCCGGCGAGCGGCCGGCGCCCGGGGCGGACAGGACGATGTTCGACTCCGAGTCGGCCGAACCCAGTGTGACCCAACGGAATTCGCCGTTCGGGACGTCGAGTTTCACCTCGAGGCCGAGACCGTCCCGGTAGAAGCCGAGAGCGGCGTCGACGTCGTCGACGGTGATGGGAGTGGCGGTGAGATCGATGTCGTTGCTCATGGCTCCCACGGTAGGGGCCGTCGGCCGCGCGGTGCTTCTCCAATCCTGCTCGAAGCCGGGACGCCGTACTCAGCGCGGAGGCATCGGCCGGGCCAGGATCTTGGTGATGCACGACGGCATCGCCTCGAGCCCGTCGTGCGGGCGAGCACGATAGGCCGACGGAGTCTCACCCGCGATCCGGGTGAAGGTGCTGCTGAACGACCCGAGCGATGAGAACCCGACCGTCATGCAGGCGTCGGTCACCGACGACCCGCCGCGCAACAACGCCATCGCACGCTCCACCCGCCGGGTCACGAGGTAGCCGTAGGGAGTCTCGCCGTACGCCGTCTTGAACTCGCGCGAGAAGTGCGACGGCGACATCAGTGCGCGCGCCGCCATCGCCGGGACGTCGAGAGGCTGCGCGTAGTCACGGTCCATCAGGTCGCGAGCCCGCCGCAGATGCGCCAGCGTCTCCGGTGACTGCGGGCTCACCCGTCCGACGCCCCGCCGCCGTTCCGGGCACCTCGGTCCCGCACGACGCCGGCCAGCACCGTGACCGGGAACCGGACAAGCCGGTGCTCGTCGCCCCAGTCCCCGCGAACGTCGTCGGCGAAGGCTTCGACGACGTCGTCGGTGCCCTCCGTCTCCGCGCGGCGCACCGCGGACCAGGTCCGCAGATAGCCGGTGAACTCGTCGAGCGTCCAGTCCCGCTCGATGGCGGGCGCCTCGATCGGGATCCGCGGAAAGGGGAACTCGAGATCGGCGTAGTGGTTGTCGACATGCCTGCGTTCGGGCGGCCAGTACGGCCCGATCTCCTCGGTGTACAGCCGCGAGAACCGCGGCGCCAGATCGGGCTCGAGTTCCACCACCCCGTAGGTGATGAGCGCCAGCACGGCACCGTCGGCGGCGATCCGCCGGACCTCGTCGTAGAAGACGGGCAGGTCGAACCAGTGGGCCGCCTGGGCGACGGTGATCAGATCGGCACCGCCGTCGGGCAGTCCGGTCGCCTCCGCCGGGGCCGCGCGGTACTCGATCTCCGGCCGGACCGCGGCGTTCGCCAGCTGATCCAGGCTGGGGTCCAGCCCGATCACGGTGTCGAAGTACTCGGCCAGCAGCGCGGTGAACTGTCCGGTTCCGCAACCGACGTCCACCGCCACACGGCGGCGCGGTGCGGCCTCGGCCAGCAGGCGCGCCAGCCTCGCGGGATAGGTCGGGCGGTGCTCGGCGTAGCCGGCGCCCCCGGTGCTGAACCAGTTCACAAACCAGAATTTACGCCGGACGCAACAGCTCCGCTCGGCGAGGCTAACGCGCGGCGGCCACCGCGAGCGGCCCGGACAGGTCGCCGCGCGGATGCACGACGACGTCACCCAGACCGCGCCAGTCCGCCATCGCCCGCAGATCACCCGCCAGCGTCTCGGCGACCGGTCCGGCGTCGGCGCCCGGTTCGCGATGCGCCGAGAGTACGTGCAGCACACCGGACTTACGGTCGGCCTTCAGGTCGACACGGGCGACCAGCTCGCCGTCGAGCAGGTACGGCAGCACGTAGTAGCCGTGCACGCGCTTGTGTTCGGGGACGTAGATCTCGATCCGGTAGTGGAAGTCGAAGAGCCGTTCGGTACGCGGCCGGAAGAAGACGAGCGGATCGAACGGCGAGAGGAGCGCCGACCGCCGCACGCGGCGGGGACGGCGTGCGTCGCGGTGCAGATACGCGGGGTCCGCCCAGCCCCGGACGGACACCTCGGTCACGGTGCCGTCGTCGATCAGGTCGCCGAGCACCCCGCGGACCTGCGCCGTCTTGAGGCGGTAGTAGTCGGCCAGATCGGCCACCGTCGCGATACCGTGCGCCGCGGCCGCCCGGCGCACCAGTTCGCGCCGGGCATCGTCGTCACAGATCCGCTGCGCGAGGACACCGGGGTCGATGACCCGCTCGGTGAGGTCGTAGTGCCGGGAGAACTGGTCGTCGCGCACCGCGGAGAGCCGGCCGCCGGCGAACAGCGCCTCGCACAGGTGCTTCACCTCGCCGCGCACCCACCAGCTGCCCTTCTGCGACGACGGCCGCTCGATCCCGAGTGCTTCTTCGAGGCGGCGCGGCGTGCTCGGA
Organism: Gordonia sp. PP30; assembly: GCF_023100845.1. NCBI lineage: Bacteria > Bacillati > Actinomycetota > Actinomycetes > Mycobacteriales > Gordoniaceae > Gordonia > Gordonia sp. PP30. The sequence goes on from NZ_CP095864.1 coordinate 2,456,093, forward strand.
CCCGCCTCGGCGATCACGGCCACCACGTCGTCGGCGAGAGATCCGTTGCGCGCCAGCACCTCTCGCGTATGCCGCCAGCGTCCTTCGGCGTACTCACGCATGCGCCAGCGGAACAGCGGCCAGTCGTCGACGGGGATCAGTGCGGCCTCGTGCGCCCAGTATTCGGCGAGGAGCCGGGGTGCCCGGGCGGTCGATCGCCACGCGGCGCGGTCGAGCAGCGCGTCGTCGTACGGTCCGAGACGGCTGAACGCGGGCAGATAGTGTGCCCGTGCCAGCACGTTGACCGAGTCCATCTGGAGCAGCCGGGTGCGGCCGAGCACCCGCCGCAGATGGGCGCGCGTGGGCGGACCGGTAGGCACCGGATCGGCGAATCCCTGTGCGGCGAGCGCGATCCGGCGCGCCTGCGCCGGCGAGAGTTCGATGGTCACCGGGCGGTGTAGTCGATCCGCCGGTACTCGAGGAAGCGGTAGAGCGTGCCGGTCCGCGAGTGTCGCCAGTCGCTCACCCGGGCCTGCTCCCAGGTGTCGAGGTCGACCTCGGGAGCGAAGGCATCGGCGCTGTCGACCAGCATCCCGATTTCCGTGACGTGCAGTCGCGTGGCGTGCGCCATGGCGGCGCGATAGATCTCGCCTCCGCCGATCACCGCCGCGACCCGTCCGACCAGCTCGAGCGCGGCTTCGAGATCGGTCGCCACCTCCGCGCCGTCGGCGGTGAAGGCACCCGAGCGGGTCAGCACGATGTTCCGTCGCCCCGGCAGCGGCCGGAAACGCTCCGGCAACGACTCCCAGGTCTTGCGCCCCATGATCACCGCACCCGTGCCGGTGACCTCGCGGAAGTGAGCCATGTCCTCGGGCACCCGCCACGGAATGGCGCCCCGGCGCCCGATCGCGCCGGCGCGATCCTGCGCCCAGACCAGCGTGATGTCCACCGCTCTCCTCTTCCTGCCGTCAGACCGCGACCGGCGCCTTGATCGCCGGGTGCGACTCGTAGCCGACGACGCGGACGTCGTCGTAGGTGTAGTCGAAGATCGAATCCGCCTGCCGCAGTTCGAGTTCCGGATACGGGTAGGGGTCACGTGCGAGTTGTTCGCGGACCTGCTCGACGTGGTTGTCGTAGACGTGGCAGTCGCCACCGGTCCAGATGAACTCACCGACACCGAGCCCGGCCTGCTGCGCCATCATGTGGGTGAGCAGCGCGTACGACGCGATGTTGAACGGCACCCCGAGAAACAGGTCGGCGCTGCGCTGATACAGCTGGCAGCTGAGTTTGCCGTCCGCGACGTAGAACTGGAAGAACGCGTGGCACGGCGGCAGCGCCATCTGCGGGATCTCGCCGACGTTCCACGCCGAGACGAGGTTGCGCCGCGAGTCCGGATCGGATGTCAGCAGATCGAGCGCCGCCTGGATCTGGTCGACGTGCGCGCCCGAGGGCGTCGGCCAACTGCGCCATTGGACCCCGTAGACGGGGCCGAGGTCGCCGTCGGCGTCGGCCCACTCGTCCCAGATGGTGACACCATGCTCCTGAAGCCACCGCACGTTGGAGTCACCGCGCAGGAACCACAGCAGCTCGTAGACGATCGACTTGAGATGGACACGCTTGGTGGTGATCAGCGGGAAGCCCTCGGCAAGGTCGTACCGGAGCTGCGCGCCGAAGATGCTGCGGGTCCCGGTCCCCGTCCGGTCGGCCTTCGGCGTGCCGGTCGACATCACCTGCCGCAGCAGGTCCTCGTACGGGGTCGGGATCCTCGTGCTCACATCGACCGAGTCTACCGATCCGCCGGCCTCCGCTACACCGGACGCAGGGCCGCGACGAACTCCAGCTTGTCCAGGATCGGCCCGGACAGGACGAACGGGTAGAGATCGTGCAGACCCATCGAGCGATTGACCATGTTGAGAGCCGTCGCGAGCGGAATCCAGTCCCGGCTCACCAGATCCCGGAAGGAGTCCCGGCTGCGCACCTCCCGGGCCGGAAGCAGGCCGTACGCGACGGCCGTCTCCACGGCATCCTGGATATGGAGATAGTGCGCCCATGTCTCGGCGAAGTCCTCGTACGGATGCATCGTCGCGTACGACGAGACGAACGTCTCCTCCCATCCCGGCGGAGGTCCGTCGTCGTAATGCCGCGCGACCGCGTCCTGATACGAGGACGTCTCGTCGCCGAACAACGTCCTGGCCCGATCGAGCAGGCCGCCGCCGACCAGTTCCACCAGTTGCCATTCGTAGTAGTGGCCGACCTCGTGCCGCAGGTGCCCGAGCATCGTCCGGTACGGCTCGTCCAGCTGATCGCGCACCTTCTCGCGGTGCACGTCGTCGCTCTCCGCGAGATCGATCGTGACGATTCCATCCGCGTGGGCGATGAGCACCTGCTCGTCGGCACTGGACAGCAGGTCGAAAGCGAGTCCGTTCAGCGGGTCGTCCCGCTTGCCGACCAGCGGGAATCCGAGGGTATCGAGTTCGGCCACCAGTTGCCGCTTGGCGCGCTCGGCGTCCACGAGCTGCGCGATGCCGGTCTCGTCGTCATCGGCCGGACGCGTCCGCGTCAGATCGCACGCGAAGCACTGACCACCGGCGACCTCCGCCAGCCAGGTGCAGCCCGACAGTCCGAGATTCTCGCAGACGTGCCAGATCAGCCCGTCCGCGTCGACGTAGGAGCCGTCGTCGACCGGCACGATCTCGCGTTCCGCGCGCGAGAACGCGACCGCCGAGCCACACGTCACGCAGATGGAGTTCTCGAAGAACAGCGCCGCGCCGCAGCGACGGCATGAGTAGCGTTTCACCGTTCCAGACTCGCACGGTCGACGACCCCGCGCACGGCGCGATCAGGCGGGGAGCCGGCCCTCGGCGACGTCGAGCACCCACTGGTCCGGCTCTTCACCACGCCGACGGGCGATCGTCACCAATGCTCGCGCCGCTGCCGACCGCGCCCGCGGGGTCCTGCCACGGAGCGTGTAGTCGGCGTTCATCCGCTGGCGCTCGCTCTCACTGAGATCCATCGCCGATTCCTCCCCGATTCTTCAGGTATATCTCGACGATACCGAACTCACTGGGTGTCTGCAGTGGCGACAAGACGAGAGCTTCGAGCGTTTCGATCCCTGTCGCCTCTGTCGCGTCGTCATCCGATAACGCCAGTTCAACGGCCCACTCCGACCGTCGCCACCACTCGACACGCGCTTGCTGCTCGTCGTGCCGCAGGCGATCGCGGCGCTGCTCAACACGGTCGGAGATGTTCCGATCGCTGCCGCTGCCACAGCGTGGCGAGCACACCGAACGTCGCCCCCAGGCCGACGATTAGCGTGACCCAGACCTGTGCCCCCATCGCCGGCTCCCCTCGTCGGAGACCAGCGTCTCCCGCGGCGTACCGGCGGCACCAGTCCCCCAGTCTCCGGCCTGTGGACGACGGCCGCCGTCCACAGGCCGGGCGGGTCACCCCTTGCGATGCGCGCCCTTCTCGGATACGCGGCTGCCGCGGCTCAGTAGGCCACCGTGAACCGGGAGCCGCGGTGCGCCGGCGTCTCGATCTCGCGCACGACCGCGTCCGCGAAGTCGGCGCCGGAGATGTTCGACTGACCGGCGTCGTCGACCAGCAGCACATCGCCGCCGATGCGATAGGTACCGGTGGCCTCGCCCTCGGCCCAGGGCCCGAAGCCGCCGGCCGGGCTCACGTAGAACCAGTCCACTCCCGAGTCGCTCGCGCGCAGATCGTCGAGTACGCCGGCCATCTCCTGCGCCTCCGGCTTGATCTCCGCCGGGAAGTCCGGGGTGTCGGCGACGCGCGGGCCGTCCGGCGCGACGAGCAGGGAGCCCGCGCCGCCGATGACCCCGAAGCGCACGCCTGCCGTCGCCGCCGCATCGGCGATCGTCTGTTCCAGCGCGCGCAGCACGCCGGGTCCTTCCAGTTCACCGCGCGGGGAGAGCGCCGAGACGACGACATCGGCCCCCTGCGTGGCCGCGGCGAGGACGGCCGGATCGGTCAGATCGCCGGTACGGTAGTCGACACCGGCGACCGGCGACGACGGCTGCGAGCGGCTGTACGAGGTCACCGAGTGTCCCCGGCTCGCGGCGGCCGCGACGAGGTGGCGGCCCGCGTAGCCGGTGCCGCCCAGAACGGTGATGTGCGCCATGAAGAGTTCTCCCTTTGTCGTTCCGGGTCGTGACCTGTTCACGACCCCTCTTGACTCACTGTAGGCGTGTTACTCTCTATTGGTAAGTAGGCACTTTTCGGTAACTTACACACCGACGAAGAAGGGACCCGGCATGACCGGCGCACCGACGGCCCCGAACCCGTACGACCGCAACTGCCCGACGCGCGACATCCTCGACCGGATCGGCGACCGCTGGACCGTGCTGATCATCGGGACGCTCAGCGACGGCCCTCGCCGTTTCAGCCAGATCGCCCACCGCATCGACGGCATCTCCCAGAAGATGCTCACCCAGACGCTGCGCGGCCTGGAGCGCGACGGCCTCCTCACCCGCACCCAGTACCCGGAGATCCCGCCGCGCGTGGAATACGAACTCACCCCCCTGGGCCATTCGCTGCGCGCACCGCTGCACGAGCTCGAACTCTGGGCCAACACGCACATCGGCGAGATCCTCGACGCCCGCGAGCAGGCCGCGCGCACCGGATCCTGACGGCCCGAGTCAGTCCATCAGGCACGCCGCGACGGTCGCGCCGAGATTCCAGCAGGCCTCGACTTCGTCTTTCGTCGGCTTGGCGGAGACGACGACGTCGTCGGCCGACTTGACCCAGCCGAGTCCACCGGCGATCGAGTGGACGCTCCGCTGAGCTCCCTCGGTGCCCTGATTGCCGTGCATGAACAGTCCGTACGGACGCCCGCCGGTGGCGTCGAGGCACGGGTAGTAGATGACGTCGAACGCGTGCTTGAGCGCACCCGACATGTAGCCCAGGTTCGCCGGCGAACCGAGCAGATAGCCGTCGGCCTCCAGCACGTCGACCGGCGACAGCGTGAGAGCGGCGCGCCGGATCACGCGCACGCCCCGAATGTCCGGGTCGGTGGCCCCCGCGATCACCGCTTCCAGCATCTCCTGGCAGTGCGGCGACGGCGTGTGGTGCACGATCAGCAGTCGTCGAGGCTCGGACATCACGACCTCCCGGTGAAAGCGAGCAGCCGATCCGCGGGCGTCGCGGATCGGGGTGCCGTCGCGGCGGCGAACAGACCGAGTCCGCGCAGGCCGTCGATCACCGGCGCGGCCTCGGTCAGCAGATACTCGCAGAGCCGCTCCGGCGGCGCCCACGGAATCCCGAGACCCACGCACAGATCCTGCGCGTGCAGCGTCAGCTCCATGACGCGCATCGTCATCAGTTCCGTGCCGGACCGAGGCCCGGCGCGATGGTCCACCGGCAGGCCGAGATCGGCCGACGAGGCCGCGGCGCGCAGAGCGCGCTCGTATCGCCAGAACGCCGCGACCGGATCGTCGCCGATGTAGTCCCGGCCCCGGGTGACCGCGGTGTCGCCGGCGGAGGCGCCCTCGATCAGCATCCGGTACCGGTCGGCGCCGCCGATCACGTGGTCGATCAACTCGCGGTTGCTCCACTCGCCGCAGCCGCTCGGCGCCGAGAGGGTGCCGGCACCGGCACTCGACAGCGCTGCGGCCCAGAGGGCCTCGGCGTCGTCGAGTGTCCGGTCGGCATCATTCATGCTCGCGTGTCTCCGCGAGTCCTCCGGCCGCCTTCGCGGCCCGGTATCCCTCCGCGGCGCGCGACATCATCTCGCGGGCCCGTTTGCGGTCGCCGGCGTAGTCGTAGGCGCGAGCGATCCGGTAGGAGCTCATCCAGTCCGAGGGGTCGGCCTCCCATTCGATCTTGACCTGCGCGAACAGCTCGTCCGCGGCGTCCCGCTCGATCCGGCCGGACGGCCGGCGGGGCAGGTCGTCGACGTTCAGGTCGCGCCCGGCGTCGGCCACCGCCGCGGCCATCCGCTGGTGCTCGATCCCGGCCTGCAGTGTGCGCACGACGATCCAGACGCCGATCACCGGCAGGATGAAGACACCGACGCCCAGGCCGATGCCCACCGCGCCGCCGGTCTGGATGAGCCGCACCGCGGACCGGCTGAGCAGCACCAGGTAGACGCCGATCGCGAAGACCATGAATCCGATCATCAGGACGATCGGCCGGGCATCCTTCTGCTTCGCCCTCCGCTGATCCGCCATCGGCTACAGGTCCATGAATCGGTCGAGGCCCACGGTCAGACCGGGATGGGTGCCGATCTCGCGGACGCCCAGGAGCACGCCGGGCACGAACGACGTGCGGTCGATGGAGTCGTGCCGGATGGTGAGCGTCTCCCCCTGCGTGCCGAGCAGCACTTCCTGGTGCGCGACGAGTCCGGCGAGTCGTACCGAGTGCACGCGCACCCCGTCGACGTCGGCCCCGCGGGCACCCTCGAGCCCGGTCGACGTGGCATCGGGCATCGGGGCACTGCCGGCCTTGGCCCGGGCCTGCGCGACGAGCCCGGCCGTACGTCCCGCCGTCCCCGACGGCGCGTCGGCCTTGTACGGATGATGCAGTTCGACGATCTCCACCGAGTCGAAGTACGGCGCCGCCTTCTCCGCGAAGTACATCGACAGGATCGCGCCGATCGCGAAGTTCGGGGCGATCAGCACACCGACGCCGTTGTCCGCATCGTCGATCCAGGCCTGCACCTGGGACAGTCGCTCATCGGTGAATCCGGTGGTGCCGACGACGGCGTGGATACCGTTGTCGATCAGGAACTTCAGGTTGTCCATCACCGCATCGGGGTGGGTGAAGTCGACCACCACCCGGGTGCCGGAGTCGACGAACGAACTCAGCGGATCGCCGGTGTCCACGCCGACGGTGAACTCGGTGTCCTCCGCGGCCTGCACCCCGGCGACGATCGCCTGCCCGACCTTGCCCCTGCTGCCCAGCACACCGACCCGGATCGCACCGCTGCTCATCGTCTCCACCTTCATCACTCGACGCCGCTCTCGGCACCGAGTCTAGGCGGTGGTGTTCAGGCGGGCTGGGCCGGGAACCGGTCGATCCAGGGTGCCGCCTCCTCCAGCTGAGCCGCGAATCGCAGAAGCGCACCGTCCGCGCCGAGAGGCCCGTTGAACTGCACGCCCAGCGGCAGGCCCGCGGGGGTCCAGTGGATCGGGACGGTGATGGCCGGGCGGCCGGTGAGGTTCGCCATCTGGGTGTAGGGCACCCAGCCGAGGTTGTCGTCGATCATCTGCTCGATCACACCGGTGGCGGTGAGCAGCCGGCCGCCGTGCAGCCGATGCGCCAGACGGGCGCCTGCCCGCAACGGCGCCGGAGTCTCGAGGGAGCCGACCTTGATCGGCTCCTCGGCGAGCGTCGGCGTCATGAACAGGTCGTAGCTCTCGTAGAACGTCGTCATCGCCCGCGTGTACCCGGTGATCTCGCCGAGCGCCCGCAGCAGCCCGACCGCGCCGTTCGCCCGGCCCAGTTCGACCATCGCGAGGGTGTCGGCCTCGAAGTCGCCGTCACCGGCACCGGTGCGCTCCTTGATCTCGGCCACCTGACCGGCGAGTTGCGCGAACCAGATCGTCAGGAAGGTCCCGGCCAGCGCCTTGTCGTCGTACGGCGGCGGCACCTCCTCGACATGATGACCGAGGTCGGTGAGCAGCTGCGCGGTCTCCTCCATCGCCCGCCGCGCCGACGGTGTCGGCTCGCCGCGAATGGCCGAGTGCGCGGAATACCCGATGCGGCGCGGGCCCGGCCGCTCCGCCAGCCGGGCGGCGAAGGGCTCCGGCGGGAACTGGGCGAGATAGTCCGCGGCCGGATCGGCGCCGACGATGGTGTCGAGCAGGCGGGCGGTGTCGCGCACGGTCCGCGAGACGACACCCTCCACGGCCATTCCGAACATCGGCTCACCGGTCTGCGGCCCGTAAGGCACCAGACCGCGGCTCGGCTTGAGTCCCACCAGGCCGGTGGTGGCGGCCGGAATACGGATCGATCCCCCGCCGTCGTTGGCGCCCGCGGCCGGAACCACTCCCGCGGCCACCGCGGCGGCCGAACCGCCCGACGAGCCGCCGGGCGTCCTCGTGGTGTCCCAGGGGTTGCGCGCCGGCCCCCACAGCTGCGACTCGGTGATCCCCTTGGAACCGAGTTCGGGGGTGTTGGTCTTGCCGAAGATCACCAGCCCCGCATCCAGGAAGCGGTCGGTGACCAGCGCGTTCTCCGTCGCGATGTCGTTGCGCAGAGCCTTGCAGCCGCCGGTGGTCGGGTAGCCGCGGTACTCCTGCGACAGGTCTTTGATCAGGAACGGCACCCCGGCGAACGGTCCGGTGAGGTCGCCGGCCACCTGGACGTCGGCGTTCTCGGCGGTCTCGATCACCACGGCGTTGAGAGCGGGATTCACCGCGGCGAGTCGCTGCCGGGCGAGGTCTAGGAGTTCGGCGGGCGTCACCTCGCCGGTGGCGACCAGTTCAGCGAGTCCGGTGGCGTCGTAAGACAGGTATTCGTCGAGGTTCATCCCTCTAGTTCACCACCGATCCGGCGCCCATAGGCGTCGACGAAGCGTTCGGTCAGTTCGAGCAGGCGCGTCGAGTCGTCCTCCCCCATGTCGGCGAGCGTCTCGCCGATCGACGCGAGGACCCGGCGGGCACCCTCGCCGAAGGCGCGATAGCCGTCCGCGGTGAGGAACACCCGGTACGCGCTGGACGCCGCGATGCGCTCCTTCCCCAGCAGACCCGCCGCGACCGCCGCATTGACCTGGCGGTTCACCGTCGACCGCTCCAGACCGAGCGCCGAGGTCACCTCGGCGAGCGTCTGCGGGCCGGATTCCACCAGGAGCCACAACAGGCGCATGTCCGCGGCACCGAGCCCGCCGTCGCGGGGCCGATGACGCCGGAAGCCCTCGAGGCGTGTGAGTGCCTTCGCCATCCGGAGGCTCGGCTCGTCGCCGAGGCCGCGATAGTCGTATTCGCCGGAAATCTGCGTGCTCTCGCTCACGTCGCCCTCTCGGAGATGGGGACCGTTCGGTCCGGTGTGTAATCTACACAATCGTCGCTGTGTAGTTTGCACACCTCATTCATGCAAAGGATTTCTCACGTGAACATCCCCGACCCAGACGTGCGGCCACGAGCCGGCACGCCGGTGAACCCCATCGTCATCGTGATCACGCTCGGTGTGTCCAGCCTGTTCGTCTCGCTGATGCAGTCGCTGGTGCTCCCCATCCAGCTCGAGCTCCCCGGCCTCCTGAACACCAGCCCGGCCAACGCCTCCTGGGTGCTGACGGCGACACTGCTCGGCGGTGCCGTGGCGATGCCGGTGGCCGGCCGCCTCGCCGACATCTTCGGCAAGAAGCCGGTCCTGGTCGCGCTGAGCGTCGTACTGCTGGTCGGCTCCCTGATCTGTGCGCTCTCGGACACGCTCGCCCCGATGCTCGTCGGGCGGGTCCTGCAGGGGATGGCGATGGGCTACATCCCGGTCGCGATCAGCTTCGTTCGCGAGGTGACCCCGCTCCACCTGGTGAACACCGCGGTCGCGTCGATCAGCGCCATGCTCGGCGTCGGCGGCGCACTCGGCCTCCCGCTGGCCGCCTGGCTGGCCGATGGCCGCGACTGGCACATCCTGTTCTGGGTCTCGCTGGGCTTCGCCGCGGTGATGGTCGTCCTGTCGCTGCTCTTCCTGCCACACGTGCACGACGCGCAGGACGCGCATCTCGACTGGCTCGGCGCCATCGGCCTCGCCATCGGTCTCGTCGCCTTCCTGGTCGGCATCTCCAAGGGGCAGGACTGGGGCTGGACGTCGGCGACCACGCTCGGCGCGATCTTCGGAGGTCTGGCGGTGCTGGTGCTCTGGGGCGTGTTCGAGACGCGCCTCGACGATCCGCTGGTCGACCTGCGGACCATGGCGCGCCGGCCGGTCCTGATGACCAACCTCGCCGCCGTTCTCATCGGGTTCGGCATGATGGCGCAGGCCATCGTCGTGCCGCAACTCCTCGAAATGCCCGAGGCCACCGGATACGGTCTCGGCCGGAGCATTCTGCAGGCGGGCCTCTGGATGGCGCCGAGCGGCCTGATGATGCTGCTGTTCGCTCCCGTGTCGAGCAAGTTGCTGTCGACCATCGGCGGACGTCTCACGCTCACCCTGAGCGGACTGGTCCTCGCCGTCGGCTACGTACTCGCGATCTTCCTCACCGGCGCCCCGTGGCAGTTGCTGATCGCCACCTGCGTCGGCTTCGCCGGCGTGGGCATCGGCTACGCCGCCATGCCGACCCTGATCCTGGAGAACGTGCCGCCGGCCGAAGCCGGAGCGAGCGTCGGCGTCAACGGCCTGGCCCGGTCCATCGGCACCACCGTCTCCGGTGCGGTGATGGCCGTCGTGATGACCAGCCGGACCATGGATCTCGGCGGCCACGAGGTGCCGACCCTCGGCAGCTTCCAGCTGTGCTTCATCGTCGGTGCGGTGGCGGCAGCGATCGGCGCCGTCCTGGCGGCCTTCGTCTATCCGCTGCGCGGCCGCCGACTCGCTCCCCAGGAACTCCAGGACGCCGTCACCGCCGCCTGACCGCCGCCGTCCGCGCTTCCTCGACGAGACCCGGGTCACCCGAATGGGTGACCCGGGTCTCGTCTTATCGCTACTCGTGAGTTAACGTACAGCGAATTGCCACACGTTCTAGCTCGGGGAGCAACCATGGCCGACATCTCACGCCGAAACCTGCTGCAGGCCGCCGCCGTCACCGCCGCGGGGGTGGGCGCCCTCGGCATCGCCGGGGCCTCGTCGCCCGCCACCGCGGCCCCGGGCGGGAGCGGCTATCTGGTCGGCGCCGGCAAGGGCGACATGACCGGGGCCATCGCCGGCCAGGGCATGATGGGCTACTCCGACATGGAACAGGTCGCGGAAGGTCTGTTGCAGCGGACCTGGGCGCGCGCGTACGTGATCGCCGACGCGGCGACCGGCAAGCGGGTCCTGTTCATCACCGCCGACATCGCGTGCATCTTCACCTCGCACCACAATCTGCTGCTCGCCGAACTGCGCAAGCGCTACGGCCATCTGTACGACGAACACAACGTCAACCTGAACGCGACGCACAACCACAACTCGTGCGGCGGCACGTCGTGGGACTACGCGTACACCCTGGCCGCGAAGGGACACCGGCACAATTCGCTCGTCGCCGAGATGGCGGGGCTGCTCGACGCCGTCGATCAGGCGCACCGCAGCCTGGGCCCGGGCACCGTCGAACTGGGCTTCGCCGAACTCCACAACGCGAGCGCCAACCGCTCGATGCCGGCGTTCGCGATGAATCCCGAACCCGACCGCAAGCACTTCCCGCAGCACATCGATCCGCAGGTGACGGCCATCCGGCTGCGGCGCGGCGGGCAGACGATCGGCGAGATCATCTGGTTCGCCACGCACGGCACGTCGCTCACCGACGCCAACTTCCTGATCGGCCCGGACAACAAGGGCTACGCGGCGTATCTGGCCGAACAACGCGATCCGCACGTGGTCACCGCGCACGCGCAGACCAACGCCGGTGACATGACGCCGAACCTGTGGCTGCGCAAGATGCACCCGGGCGGGCCGACAGCGAACCACCGGACCAACCGCATCCTGATCGGGCAGCGCCAGGACCGCGCCGGCCAGAACGCACTCGCCGGTGCACGGCCGTTGCGCGGCGGCATCGACTGCGCCACCAAGTATCTCAACCTGGCCGACATGCACATCGACGGCCACTACACACCCAATGGGAAGGCCGCGCGCACCACCCCGGCGATGATGGGAATGGCCGCCGCGGCGACCAGCATGGAGGACAACACTCGCAGCCAGCTCTCGATCCTGCACGAGGGGATGCGGAACGAGCTGACCGTCGCTCTCGGCGCCACCGCCGTCCCCACCCCCGAGCCGTGGATGGTCTACGCGCAGGCGCCCAAGGCCGAGCTGTTCCCGCTCGGCATGCTGCCCCCGCGCCCCTGGATCGAGCAGACCCTCCCGATCCAGCTGATCCGGATCGGCGATCTGGTGCTGGCCGCCATGCCGACGGAGAGCACCATCGTCGCCGGTCTCCGGGTGCGGCGGATCGTCGCCGACGCGCTGAAGGTGCCGCTGGAAAACGTTCTGCTGCAAGGCTATTCGAACGGATACAGCCAGTACACGACGACGCCCGAGGAGTACGCCTCGCAGCAGTACGAGGGCGGCGAGACGATGTTCGGGCGCTGGACGCTGTGCGCGTACATGCAGGAGTTCGACAAGATGGCCCGCGCCATGGCCCGTGGCACCCGGCTGCGCGGCGAGGCGCGCCCGGCCGACCGCGCCGGACTGCAGCCCGATCTGCTCGGCACCCAGCCGGCCGACACCCCGCTGCCCGGCACGCGCTTCGGGCAGACCGTGTCGAAGGTCCCCCGAGCGGCGAAGGCCGGATCGACCGTCACCGTCGCCTTCTGCGGCGCCTACCCCACCAACAAGATCCGCCGCGGCCCGAACACGGTCGGCTACTACGCCGTCGAGAAGCAGACCCCCACCGGCTGGCAGGTCGCGTACGACGACGACCACGAGTCCACCGAACTCGCGTGGGAGCGCGTCGGCGCCTCGGCGTCGAAGGCGACCGTCACCTGGCGTATCCCGCAGAACGCGCGCGGCCGCTACCGGGTGCGCTACTACGGCGATGCGAAGTCGCCGACCGGCGCGCTCACCGGGTTCAGCGGCAACTCGGGCCCGATCGACGTCGCCTGACCTGTCCCGGCCGCCCGCAGACGATCGGTGCGAGTCCGCTCGCCTGCCGCAGGTGCGCGGCGGAACTATGAAGCGCGACCAGATCGACGTGAATGACGCCGACAACAGAGCGACCCGGTTCCTCGACAAGTCGTCCGGGCTCAAACCGCGGCGCGCAAGCGGCTGGATGTCCATACCGATGGGCACCGGCGCTTGGCCTGACACCAGCCCACCGTCGTCCCCGGGCCAAGACTGCTGTCCGACGGCTACTGAGCAGCCACCAGACAGCAGTGGTCGACGACGCCAGCGCCCTAACGTAGGTGGTGTGACGACACGTATGGCCACCGTCGGCGACGCCGCGCTCCTCGCCCGGCTCCAGGACGCGTTCGACACCGAGTTCGGCGCGGAGCCGGCTGACATCGATGTTCTCGCCCGCCGGTACGCGCTGCTGCTCGCGGATGAGGACGGATTCGCGGTCCTCGCGGAATCCGCAGGCGCGGCCACGGGTTTCGGAACCGTGACCCTGCGCCCGACCATCTACTACGACGGGCCGCTGGCGGTCCTCGACGAGTTGTACGTGGCTCCCGCCCTCCGGGACCGGGGTATCGGCTCGGAACTGCTCAACGCGGTGATCGACGAGGTACGACGGCGCCGAGGCGGTGGTCTGCACATCAACGTCGACGAGATCGACCACGACACGCGCCGCTTCTACGAACGGCACGGGTTCGTCAACATCGAGCCCGGCAACGACTATCGCATGCTCCTCTACCTGCGTGATCTCTGACGGCGTATACCGGCAGAGACGGAGACGACGGCGGCCCGCCACCCGAAACGGGTGACGGGCCGCCGTGCCGTCTGCTGATGCCTACTCGGCGGCGGCGGTCTCCGCCTGCACCGGGACGAGGCTGATCTTGCCGCGCTCGTCGATGTCGGCGATCTCCACCTGGAGCTTGTCGCCCACCTTCACCACGTCCTCGACCTTGCCGATCCGCTTGCCGTTGCCCAGCTTGCTGATGTGGACCAGGCCGTCGCGGCCCGGGAGCAGCGAGACGAAGGCGCCGAAGGCGGCGGTCTTGACGACCGTGCCCAGGAAGCGCTCGCCCACCTTGGGCAGCTGCGGGTTGGCGATGGCGTTGACCTTGTCGATCGCGGCCTGCGCGGCCTCGCCGTTGGCGGCGCCGATGAACACGGTGCCGTCGTCCTCGATCGAGATGTTGGCGCCGGTCTCCTCGGTGATGCCGTTGATCGTCTTGCCCTTGGGGCCGATCAGCTCGCCGATCTTGTCCATCGGAATCTTGATGGTGGTGATCCGCGGCGCGTACGGGCTCATCTCGTCCGGCTCATCGATCGCCTCGGCGAGCACGTCGAGGATGGTCAGGCGGGCCTGCTTGGCCTGGCTGAGCGCACCGGCGAGCACCTGCGAGGGGATGCCGTCGAGCTTGGTGTCGAGCTGCAGGGCCGTCACGAAGTCCTTGGTGCCGGCGACCTTGAAGTCCATGTCACCGAAGGCATCCTCGGCGCCGAGGATGTCGGTCAGCGCGACGTAGCGGGTCTCGCTCTTGCCGTCGATGGTGACCTCGTCGGACACCAGACCCATCGCGATACCGGCGACCGGGGCCTTCAGCGGCACACCGGCGTTCAGCATCGACAGGGTCGATGCGCAGACCGAGCCCATCGAGGTGGAGCCGTTGGAGCCCAGCGCCTCGGAGACCTGACGGATCGCGTACGGGAACTCCTCGACGCTCGGCAGCACCGGCACCAGGGCCCGCTCGGCGAGGGCGCCGTGGCCGATCTCGCGGCGCTTCGGCGAGCCGACGCGGCCGGTCTCACCGGTCGAGTACGGCGGGAAGTTGTAGTGGTGCATGTAGCGCTTGGAGGTCTCCGGGCCGAGCGAATCGATCTGCTGGGCCATCTTGACCATGTCGAGAGTGGTGATGCCCAGGATCTGGGTCTCACCGCGCTCGAACAGCGCCGAGCCGTGGGCACGCGGCACGATGCTCACCTCGGCCGACAGCTCACGGATGTCGGTGATGCCGCGGCCGTCGATGCGGAAGTGGTCGGTCAGGATGCGCTGGCGGACCAGCTTCTTGGTCAGCGAGCGGAAGGCCGCGCCGATCTCGCTCTCCCGGCCGGCGAAACGCTCGCCCAGCTCGGCGAGCACGTCCGCCTTGAGAGCGTCGGTGGCCTCGTCGCGCTCCTGCTTCCCGGCGATGGCCAGCACCTGCGCCAGCCGGTCGGAGGCGAACTCCGAGACCGCGGCGAACGCGTCGTCCTGGTAGGCCGGGAACAGCGGGAAGTCGCGGGTCTCCTTGGCGGAGGCCGCGGCCAGCTGCTTCTGCGCCTCGCACAGCTGCGCGATGAACGGCTTGGCGGCCTCCAGGCCCTCGGCGACGACGGCCTCGCTCGGCGCGGTGGCACCGCCCTCGATCAGCGCGAGCACGTTCTCGGTGGCCTCGGCCTCGACCATCATGATGGCGACGTCACCCGCGTCGGTGACGCGGCCGGCGACGACCATGTCGAAGACGGCGCCCTCGAGCTGCTCGACGGTCGGGAACGCCACCCACTGGGTGCCGATCAGCGCGACGCGCACGCCGCCGACCGGGCCGGAGAACGGCAGACCGGCGATCTGGGTCGACGCGGACGCGGCGTTGATGGCCACGACGTCGTACAGGTCCTTCGGGTCGAGCGACAGGATGGTCTCGACCACCTGGATCTCGTTGCGCAGGCCGTCGACGAACGACGGGCGCAGCGGCCGGTCGATCAGGCGGCAGGTGAGGATCGCGTCGGTGGACGGGCGGCCCTCGCGGCGGAAGAACGAGCCGGGGATCCGGCCCGCGGCATACATCCGCTCCTCGACGTCGACGGTGAGCGGGAAGAAGTCGAAGTGGTCCTTCGGGTTCTTCGAGGCGGTGGTGGTGGAGAGGATCATGGTGCCCTCGTCCAGGTAGGCGACGACCGAGCCCGCGGCCTGCAGAGCCAGCCGGCCGGTCTCGAAGCGGAGGGTCCGCTTCCCGAACTCGCCGTTGTCGATCACGCAGGAGACCTCGGTGATGGTCTCGTCGAATTCTTCGATGACATCAGTCATGGATGTGTTGTCAATCCCTTCGTGGCGCGGACCGGCCGGAGCCGTCCGCGGGTATGCAGCAGCAGGCGCCACGCGGATGCGGGCACCGGGAACACTGACTGCGGTGAGGCATGGCCGTACGCGCACCGCACCGTCGGGCTCACGCCCTCCGCGGTGGAGACGGCCTTCGATCGAAGCTGCCGGAATTCTCTGATGATTCCGGCAGCCACTACCGAGGACCGGTCTGACTACACGACAGCCGCACTGCACGCAATGCAGCATTCGGCGACCATTCTAGCCGCGTCGGTGCCATTTCGCGATCGGCGCGCCCAGAAACTCCGCCACACGGCCACCCGACGACGGCCGCCCCACCGTTGCGCGGGACGGCCGTGGCGCCGATCGTCACGAACTCTTCTTGGTGACCAGCCCCACGATCAGCAAGAGGATGACCGCTCCGAGTATCGCCGTGAACAGGGTGAACCACCAGCCGCCGCCGGCGACGTCGACACCGACCAGACTGAGAAGAAAGCCGCCGATCAAGGCTCCGACGATGCCGATGACGATGTTCATCAGGATCCCGGCACCGCTGCCTTCGACGATCTTGCCCGCGATCCAGCCGGCGATCGCTCCGATGATGATGTAGCCGATCCAGCCGACCGAGGTGGTCCACTCGGCGGCGAGGACCTGGGTTGCCGCGATGATCATGACACTCCCTCCGTTGTGCTCTCGTGTCTCGAGAGTCACCTCTCCACCGTGTCACACGAACAGCACGTCCGAAACCGGACGAAGAAGGCCGCCCCACCGTCATGGTGGAGCGGCCTTGCTACTCGGTCGTGACTGCGCTCAGCGGCGCAGGCCGAGACGCTCGATCAGCGAGCGGTAACGGTTGATGTCGACGCTCTGCAGGTACTTCAGCAGGCGGCGGCGACGGCCGACCAGCAGCAGCAGGCCGCGACGGCTGTGGTGATCGTGCTTGTGGAACTTGAGGTGCTCGGTCAGATCCTGGATGCGCTTGGTCAGCAGCGCGATCTGGGCCTCCGGCGAACCGGTGTCACCCTCGTGCACGCCGTACTCGTCGAGAATGACCTTCTTCTGCTCAGCGGTCAACGCCATGGAAGAACTCCTTGTTTTTCAGTGCCGTGCTCATCGTGTTCCCCGGACCCGGGGACTCCGTACCCACGGAGGGTGCGCCGCCACGGACCGCAGCAAGCACCAGCGCTCTAGGCTACCGGACCCGGCGCGGCCGAGCGAATCGGGCCGCGGCGAATCGGGCCGCGGCAGCTCTCGCTCACTCCTCGTCGCCGAGGATCACCCGGGTGCGGTCGACGTCGTCGGAGATCGCGGCGATCAGCGAATCCAGGCTGTCGTAGCTCTCCATACCGCGGATCCGGCTGACGAAGTCGACGGCGACGTGCTGGCCGTAGAGGTCGGCGTCGACGTCGAGCACGTAGGCCTCGATGGTGCGCTCGCGCCCGGCGAAGGTGGGGTTGGTACCGACCGAGACCGCGGCCGGGTAACGCCGGCCGATCACCATGCCCTCGGGTTCGCGTCCGCTGCGCGCGATGGTGAACCACGCCGCGTACACGCCGTCGCCGGGGACCGCGGCATGCGTCGTGGCCGAGACGTTGGCGGTCGGGAAACCGAGGTCGCGGCCGCGCTTCTCGCCGTGCACCACGACCCCCTCGACGCGATGCGGCCGCCCCAGGGCATCGGTCGCCAGTTCCACGTCCCCGGCCGCCACACACGATCGGATGTAGGTGGAGGAGAAGGTGACGGCGTGCTCGCCGAACAGCGACACCGCGGTCACCTCGAAGCCGAAACGCGCGCCGAGTTCCCGCAGGCGTTCGACGGTCCCGGCGGCCTTGTGCCCGAAGGTGAAGTTGTCGCCGACGACCACCTCGGCGGCGTGCAGCTGCTCCACCAGGACCTCGTGCACGAACTCCTCGGGCGACTGCGCCGCGAGCGTCGGGGTGAACGGAAGGACGCAGAAGACGTCGATGCCCATCTCCTGGGCGATCTCGGCGCGCCGGTCCAGCGTCGACAGCTGCGGCGGATGCGTCCCGGGGCGCACCACCTCGGACGGATGCGGATCGAAGGTCATCAGCACCGAGGGGATGCCCCGCTCGGCGGCGGCGCGAGTAGCCGCCGCCACCAGCTGGGCATGGCCCCGATGCACACCGTCGAAGACCCCGATGGTGACCACGCAGCGCCCCCAGCCCGGAGGCACGTTCTCCAACCCTCGCCAACGCAACACCTCATCAGGGTACGACCCGCCGCCCGGGCGTCTCTCCGGTGTCCCAGTAAGCTTCACCTATGCCCCACTCACGACCGGTCGGTGACCTCACGTCGGTGACCCAGGACTACCTGAAGGTGATCTGGACGTCCCAGGAGTGGAACGAGGTCAAGGTCACCACCAAGCTGCTGGCCGAGAAGCTCGGCGTCTCCCCGTCCACCGCCTCGGAAGGCATCCGCAAGCTGGCCGACCAGGGACTGGTGGAACACGAGCGTTACGGATCGGTCTCGCTGACCGACGACGGCCGCGCCGCCGCGATCGGCATGGTGCGCCGCCACCGGCTCCTGGAGACCTTCCTGGTCCGCGAACTCGGCTACGGCTGGGACGAGGTGCACGACGAGGCGGAGATCCTGGAACACGCGGTCTCCGACCGGCTGATGGCGCGGATCGACGCGAAACTCGGCTTTCCGCAGCGGGATCCGCACGGCGACCCGATCCCGCAGCCGGACGGGCGGGTCCCGAACGCCGGGTCACGCGGTCTCGATAGCCTGGACGTCGGCCAGTCCGCGGTGATCACCCGGATCTCCGACACCGACCCCGCCATGCTGCGGTATTTCGAGGAGATCGGCGTCGATCTCGACCGCCGCGTCACGGTGACCGACAAACGGCCCTTCGCCGGGACCATCACCATCTGCGTCGACGATTCGGCGCCCATTCACCTCGGGGACGTCGCCGCGCGGGCGATCTTTCTCGACATCCCGTGACAGCTTTCGCGCATCCCGTGCCATCTTTTCCGGCTTCCTGGGGCAACGCTCGCCGAGCGGCGATAGGCGTCACAGCGTGCTGCTAATTTCTGCTCATGATTCCCTCAGGTGCTTTCTCCCGCAGCCGAAGATTCCTGACCGCGACGGCCGCCGCCGTGACGGTGACACTGGCGGCGTTCACGCTCACCGACGCCGCGCCGGCGCGCGCCGACGACGTGGTGTCCATCGGTGTTCCCGAGTGGTCCGGTCTCGACGTGACCGATTACTCGGGCCCGATTCCCGCGCGGGAGGGTCAGCTGATCGCACAGGTGCCGCTGGATCCGTCGCTGACCCTGCCGGCCGCGAGCCACGCCTACCGCGTGCAGTTCTCGGCCAAGAATCAGCACGGCAAGATGGCGACCAGCACGGGCGCGGTCTTCCTGCCCCGCGGCAAGGCGCCGGCCGGCGGCTGGCCGGTGATCTCCTGGGCGCACGGCACCGTCGGCATGGCCGACGACTGCACGCCGTCGGCCCATCCGCGCAGCGAGCGTGACGTCAAGTACCTCGGCCACTGGCTGGACCAGGGCTACGCGGTGGTCGCGGCCGACTACGTCGGGCTGGGCACCCCCGGCCTGATGGCCTACCTCGACGGCAAGACGGCGGCGCACGCCATCGTCGCCGCCACGGTGTCGGCGCACCAGCTGCAGCTGCCGGCCGGCGCCAAGCTCGCCAAGCGCTGGGCCATCATCGGCCAGTCGCAGGGTGCGGCCGCCGCGCTGAACGGCGCGCGCTACGCGACGGAGTTCAGCCGCGGCCGCGGCCTGGACTACCGCGGCGTGGTCGCCACCGGCATTCCGGCGAACCTGGAATACCTGTACGAGCAGATGGGCCCGGCCGTGCCGCCCTTCAAGCTCCCAGGCTCGCTGAACGCCTACACCGCCTACATCCTGGCGGGCCTGAACAACGCCCGGCCCGACCTGCATCTGACCAATGCCCTGAACGCGAAGGGCAAGCAGCGCCTAGAGATGGGCCGCACGCTGTGCTATCCGATCCTCAAGCAGAAGCTGGCCGGCGACGACGTGCGGACCTGGTTCTCCCGGCCGCTGCAGTCCGTCCCAGGGCTCTCCCCGGCGATCCACGCGTACATGCTGACCCCGTACAAGGGCTATGACCGGCCGATCTTCCTCGGCCAGGGCCTCAAGGACGCGGATGTCCCGGCCCCCTCGGCGCTCTCGCTCTACGCGCAGATGAAGGCCAACAACCAGCCGGTGACGCTGCACGTCTACCCGACCGAGGACCATTCGGGCACCGTGCTCGCCTCGATGCCCGACTCCACCCCGTGGCTGGCGCGTATCCTGCGCTGACCCGATCCGCTACCCGCCTCCGGCCACTCTCCGCGTTCAGCGGAGGGTGGCCGGTCGCACGACCATGACCGATGCGGCGCGGCGGCCCTTCTCCTGCACCAGGGCGATGGCCTGGCCCGCCGGATCGACGACGGTGTAGATCCCGCGCAGGCCGATCGGCTCCAGCCAGCGGCCCTGGCTGATCGACTCGGCGTCGTCGTCGGAGATGTCGCGGTGCGGGAAGCACAGCTTGGCCGCCGCATCGATCCCGAGGCTGACGCCCGGCTGCGCGATCACCTCATCAAGCGTCCGGGCGTGTGCCAGCGTGAACGGTCCCACCGCGGTCCGTCGCAGTGCGGTGAGATGGCCGCCGACGCCGAGCGCCGCGCCCAGGTCGCGGGCCAGGGACCGGATGTACGTGCCCGACGAGCAGTCCACCTCGACGTCGAGGTCCACGGTGTCGCCCGCGCGGGTGATGCCGAGGATCTCGAAGCGGTCGACGGTCACCGGGCGCGCGGCGAGCTCGAACTCCTCGCCGTCGCGGGCCAGCGCGTGCGCCCGCTTGCCGTCGACCTTGATGGCGCTCACCGTCGCGGGCACCTGCTGCAGGTCGCCGGTGAGCGCCGCGACGCCGTCGCGCAGCTGCTGGTCGGTGACACCCGAGGCATCGGCCGACGAGGTCACCTCGCCCTCGGCGTCGTCGGTGGTGGTGGCGGCGCCGAGGCGGATGGTCGCGCGATAGCTCTTGGTGGTCAGCGAGAGCAGGCCGAGCAGCTTGGTGGCCCGTTCGATGCCGATCACCAGCACCCCCGTCGCCATCGGGTCGAGGGTGCCGGCGTGGCCGACACGGCGCGTGCTGAACGCCTTGCGGCACTCTTTGACGACGTCGTGGCTGGTCATGCCCGCCGCCTTGTCGATGACGAGGAGTCCGGCGTTCTCGATCGAGGAATCGGCCATTGCTCAATAGTGCCAAGCCGGGCGCCGGCGGCTAATGCCGGGCGGGCCACCAGCCGAGCGCGGGCCCGAGTTCCCGCTCGATGAACGGGGTCATGGTGAGCATGAAGGTCTTGGTGAAGTGATGGGCGTCCCGGTAGACCAGCACGTTGCCGATCACCACCGGGCAGTCGACCGGGCCGCAGTTGAGATCGTTGAAGTCGAGGAGCGTCACGCCGGGCAGACCGCCGACGGCGGCCTGCGCGGGGTCGACCGGCAAGAGCGCGTCGGCGCGCTTCACGCCGCACGCGACCGGGTCCTTCTTCACCGCCATGCAGTCGAAGGGTTCCCGGAAGGTGCCGTCCGGGCCCTTCAGCCACGGCAGATCGCGCACGCCGACCACCGGGATGTGCGCATCCGAGAACGTCCGGAAGGCGTCGATGTACCACTGCGGGGTCTCGTCGCCCTTGGCGTTGTTCGCGGCCGGCCGGGTCGACGTGGTGAAGACGGCATCCGGCCGGGTCTCCAGCACGTGCGCCATCGCCTTCTTCTGCCAGTCGCGGCACAGCGGCCGGTCGGTGGACTCGTCGGCGTGCGGGCCCGCGGCCAGCGAGCAGTTCACGATCAGCACGGTCTCGACGGTGAAGTCGTGCTCCTTGCCGATCAGGTCGAGCGCCGGCAGGTAGTGGTCCGCGTGCGACCCGCCGACCAGGGCGAGCACCGGGCGCCCCGGCTCACGCGGCGCACCGTAGTCGCAGATCACCAGGTCGGACTTGGTGTAGCCGTCGTTGGCACAGCCGTCCTTGCCGGTCTGGGCCTGATCGGCGCGCGAGGCCTCCACCTTCGGGATGAAGGCGACGCCGGGCGGGGTCGCGGCACCCATCGACGCCGCGGCTCCCGGGTGCAGACTCCAGTCGATGTCCTGGGCCACCGGAGCCGGGGTGGTCGACGTCGCCGCCTGGATCGCGACGACCAGGGCGGCGACGGTGCCCGCCAGCACCAGCGGCACCCGGACGCGCAGGCGCCGCACCGGCGAGTCGGGCTTCAGTAGCCAGTCCGAGGCGACGGCCAGCAGCAACGACACCGCGATCACCGTCAGCCCTTGCAGCAGGCTGACGTGCTTCACCGGTGTCCCGTGGAAGTCGCGGTAGACCAGGAACATCATCAGCAGCGGCCAGTGCCACAGGTACAGGTGGTAGGCGATCGAGCCGAGGTAGACCATCGGCCGCGTGCTCAGCGCCCGGGTGACCGGACTGCCCGCGCCGGTCCCGGCGAGGAAGACCAGGACGGTGCCGCCGACCGGCAGCATGGCGGCGGGCCCGGGGAACGACGTCGCGCCGTCGACCAGCAGGCCGGTGACCGCCAGCATGGTGATCCCGGCCAGACCGGCGAGCCAGCGCAGCCGCGCGGGCACCACGAGCCGGGCGGCGGCGAGTCCGACGAGACCGCCGAGCGCGATCTCCCAGAAGCGCGAGAAGGTGTTGTAGTAGTTCACCGACTGGTCGGCCGAGCCGATGAACGTCGCGTATCCGAACGAGGCGATCGTGAGAACCGCGACGATGCCGATCAGCACCGGCCGGACGCGCTCGGGGGCGAGCAGCCGGGTGCGGCGGGCCAGCGTCCGCAACCCGAGCCCGAGCAGCGTGATGCCGCCGATCAGGATCACGAAGATCTGCGCCTGCACCGCGAGGGACCACAGATGCTGGAACGGCGACGGCAGACTGGTCGCGTCGGCGTAGGTGTGACCGGACAGCCCGAGCGCCCAGTTCTCGACGAACAGATCGGACCAGAGTGCCCCGCCCAGCGTCTCGGCGCGGCGCGACGACGGATAGATGTACCAGGTGGCCAGCACCGTCACCGCGACGGTGAGCGCCATCGGGATCCACAGGCGTTTGAGCACCCGCCACAGCCGCGGCAGCGGATTGTTCACCGGATCGGCGCCGGTCTGCCCGCGGATGAGCGACGGGATCAGGAAGAAGCCGGAGATGAAGAGGAAGGCGTCGACGCCGCCGGAGACCGTGCCGACCCAGATGTGGAAGACGACCACCAGCATGATCGCCACACCGCGCAGGCCTTCGACGTCGCGGCGGCGCCCGGGCGCGTTGGCGTTGGGCGAGGCGAGCACCTCGGAGTCGGCCGTCGTCATCTCCTCAGACCAGCGCAATCGTCGTCAGGATCAGCCCATCGGCGATCAGCCAGCGACCGGGCAGGGTGAGCAGCGGTGCACCGCCGTCGAGCGTGGCCGGGTCGATCAGAATCTGCGAGGTGAACGTCCCGGCGGCCACCGTCTCGCCGTCCGGAGCCGCGGTGGCGGCGTCGCGGGTGAAGGTGATGTGCGCGTCCTCGAAACCGAGCCAGCGCCGGGTGAGCGGGAACCACGCCTTGTAGGTGGCCTCCTTGGCGCAGAACAGCAGCCGGTCCCAGTGCAGGTCGCCCGAGCGGCCGGCGAGCACCTCGCGTTCGGCGGCGAGGCTGGTGTGGTCGAGGACGCCGTCGGGCAGCGCCGCGTGCGGTTCGGCGTCGATCCCGATCGACCGGACCTGCATCGCGTAGGCGACGGCGGCGGCACGGTAGCCGTCGCAGTGGGTCAGGCTGCCGACCACGTTCGACGGCCACAGCGGCATCCCACGCTCGCCGCGCAGGATCGGTTCCGGCCCCACACCGATGCGGCTCAGGGCGGTGCGCCCGCAGTGCCGGGCGGTGGTGACCTCGCGGCGGCGTTTCTCCACCGCGCGCGACACCAGCGATTCCTCCGCGGGCAGCAGCACGGCGTCGTCGGGATCGCCGAAGGATTCCGCGGTGCCGACACCGCGGGGAAACAGCAGCTCGATCATCGCGTCACCTCCTCGTGACCGTCGGCGATATATCGGCCGATACATCAGCGCCCACCATGGTGCCAGCCGACGGGCGGAGACGGCCAATCGGCGCGGCGCGTGTGAGGTGTTCCTCAGCGCTCAGTCGGCCCGGCGCTGCGCACGGCGCTCCCGCACTTTCTCGACCCGCTCGCGGAACTCGCGGGCCCGCTCTTCGTAGTCCGGAGGCAGCGTGAACCGCACCCCGGTCTCGTGCAGGTCGGCCGCGACGGTGCCGTCGCCGGGATAGATCTGCCGCAGCAGCGGCTCGGGCAGGCCGCGGCGCTTCCACTCGCGCGGGTAACCGACCGACACCTCCTCGAAGCGCACGTCGTCGTACCAGGTGGTGCGCGGGATGTGCAGATGCCCGTAGACGCAGACCTCCGCGTGGAAGCGGGTGTGCCAGTCGGCGGTCTCCTCGGTGCCGCACCAGAGCGCGAACTCCGGGTACATCAGCGCATCGCAGGGCTCGCGGCGCAGCGGCCAGTGGTTGATCAGGATGGTCTTCTCGGCCGGATCGAGGGCCTCCAGCCGCTCCCGCGTCGCCGCCACCCGCGCCCGGCCCCACGCATCGCGGGTCCCGAACGGTTCGGGTGAGAGCAGGAACTCGTCGGTGGCGACGACATTGCGTTCCCGCGCCAGCGCGAGTGCCTGCAACGCCGTAGCGGTGCCCTCGGGGCGGAAGGTGTAGTCGTACAGGAGGAACATCGGCACCACGCGAACCGGCGGCAGGCCGTCGCCCGGATCGAACAGCGGATAGCGGTCCTCCGGGGTGATCACCCCGATGTCCCGGCAGGCCTGCACCAGGTAGTCGTACCGGGCGACGCCGAAGATCTGCAGCGGGTCCTTGCTGGTGGTGTACAGCTCGTGGTTGCCCGGCACCCAGACGACCGTCTGGAAGCGCGCCTTGAGCCGCCGCAGCGTGTCGATGATGTCGTCGGTGCGCTCGGACACGTCCCCGGCCGCGATCAGCCAGTCCCCCGGATCGCTCGGCCGGATCGCATCGACGATGTGCTCGTTGCCCCGGTGCGCCACGTGCAGATCGCTGATCGCCCAGAGTGTCGCCATGAGATGCCATGCTGCCAGAGCCCGCGATCGCGCGTAGCGTGGGTTCATGGACGGCTCAATGGTGATCATCGGTGGCGGTCTGGCCGCGGCGAAGTCCGCTGAAGCGCTCCGGGAGCGAGGGTTCGACGGCGCGATCTCGGTGGTCGCCGCCGAACATCATCTCCCCTACGAACGACCGCCGCTCTCCAAGGACTTCCTGGCCGGCAAGGCCGAGCGATCGTCGGTCTTCCCGCACGACGGCGACTGGTACGCCCGGCACCGGGTCGACGTGCACACCGGTGTCCGCGCCACCAAGATCGACCGCGACGGCCGCTTCGTCATCCTCGACGACGGTTCCGCGCTCCACTACGACAAGCTGATCCTCGCCACCGGCTCGTCGCCCCGCCGCTTCCTCGGCGACCCGGACGTCGCCTATCTCCGGACACTCGACGACTCCGAGCGGCTGCGCACCTACCTCGGTGACGGCAGACGCCTGGTGGTGGTCGGCGCCGGATGGATCGGCCTGGAGGTGGCCGCCACCGCCCTGCAGGCCGGCACCGAGGTCACCGTCATCGAACCGCAGCCGCTGCCGCTGGCCGGGATCCTCGGCGACCGGGTCGCCGAGGTGATCGCCGATCTGCATCGGGGCCACGGCGTCGACCTGCGGCTCGATACCGGGGTCGACAGCATCGCGGTCGGCGACGCACCCGGCGGCACGGTGGTCACCGACGACGGCACGTCGCTGGCGGCAGACGTGATCCTGGTCGGGATCGGCGCCGTCCCGGAGGTCGCCCTCGCCACCGACGCCGGCCTGTCGGTGAGCAACGGGGTGGACGTCGACGGCGGACTGCGCACATCGGACCCGAACATCTTCGCCGTCGGGGACATCGCGAATCAGGAGCATCCGCTGTTCGGCCGCCTCCGGGTGGAGCACTGGGCCACCGCGCTCAACCAGCCCGCCGTGGCCGCGGCCAATGCGCTCGGGCACGACGAGACCTACGACCGGCTGCCGTACTTCTTCACCGACCAGTACGACTTCGGGATGGAATATCGCGGCCACGCCTCCGGAAAGGACCGGGTGGTGATCCGCGGCGACACCGGCGCCCTGAAGTTCCTCGCGTTCTGGCTCGACGACGACTCCCGGGTGCTCGCCGGGATGAATGTGAACCTCTGGGACGACGGCGAGGCGATCGCCGAGCTGATCACGAGCGGGCGCCCGGTGTCCCCCGACCGGCTCACCGACCCGGAGGTACCGCTCGACGCGGTGTAGCGCGTCGGCGCCCGGCGCGGGCATCCCGGGGTTACCGTGGAGCGCATGACTTCCGAGAACCCGGTCCCGCCGCCCACCGTCACTCTGGAGCCGACGCCGCGGTTGCGGGACAATCCCGACCGCGACCGGTACGAACTCTGGTCCGGCGACGAGCTGGTCGGCGTCGAAGGCTACGAGCGCGACGCCGACGGGCACCTGGTGCTGCTGCACACGGTGGTCACCGAGAAGTTCGGCCACGCCGGTTTCGCGCGTCTCCTGGTGCACGAGGTGCTCGACGATGCCGCGGCCCGCGGTGTCACCGTGCGGCCGGTGTGCACCTACGTGCAGAAGTTCGTCGAGCGCTTCCCGCAGTACCGCTCGGTCATCGCCGGCTGACGCGGTACCGCGGGACGCGAGGCGTCAGCCGCGGTACTCGCGGTAGTACGGGGCGTCCGGCAGCATCGATCCGCGGCCGGTGAGCACGCCGTCCGGATCGTCGACGAACTTGCCCTCGCACTTGCCGGCCAGCGACGCGGCGACCGCGTCCCAGACGTCGGCGTTCAGCGGTTCCACGGTGTGCTGGTAGTCCGCGGGCACCGGCTTGAGCTCCGGGATCGGCGTCACCCGGCACTGTCCTCCGTCGAGGTGGCCGTCGGCGAACTCGCGGGTGCTGCGGATGCCGTAGTATGCGGTGTCGCCGGGCGTGTCGTCGCCGGCGTTCAGGGTGTTGATGAACGGGGTGTTCGGGCAGTTCTCTTTCGCGATGTCGGCCGTGCACGACGCCGGTGACCCGTACTGCGCGGTCCCGATGGCGACGTAGGTCGCCACCTTGTCGTGTCCGCCCTGCTCCTTGAGGTACCAGCGCGCGCTGATACCGCTGACGCTGTGGGCGACGAGGGCGATCTTGTCGTGCGGGTGCTCGCGATGCACCTTGTCGACGGCATCGCCGATGACGGTCGCGTCATGGCGCAGATCGGTGCCCATCACGTCGACCACCGTCGTCGGATACCCGCGCGCGGTGAGATCGTCGGCCATCCGCCTGTACATCGGGGCCAGCGAGACTCCGCCCAGCGACTGACCGGGCGTGAGGATCACGCGGGTCGTGGCCGGTGCGGCCGAGGCGGGTGCGGCGACGGTGAGAGCGGTGCCCGCGGCGGCGACGGCGCAGGCCAGGGTGAGGAGAGTCTTCTTCGGCACCCGATAAGGGTAGCCTAAAGAACTTTCAGCGCGCCCACGACCCCGACCGGACACGCCAGGCGACCGCACCCAGCCGGGCGAGCATGAACACGCACAGCCCGGCCCAGATCCCCGCCAGACCCCAGTCGAAGGCGAGTGAGAGCCAGATCAGCGGCAGAAAACCGAGGAGTGCGCCGAGCAGGGTGGCCGTCCGCAGAAACGCGACGTCGCCCGCCCCCAGCAGCACGCCGTCGAGTGCGAAGACGATGCCGGCGACCGGCAGCATGGCGACCAGGAACCACCACGGCGTGACGACCGCGTGCAAGATCGCCGAATCGGCCGTGAAGATCCGCGGGATCAGGCCCGCGCCGGCCGCGAAAACCGCCGCGACCAGCACCGACAGTCCGAGGGAGAGACCGGTGGCCCGCCGCGCGTCGGCCCGGGCGGCCGCGAACGCCTTCGCCCCGAGCGCCGCCCCGACCAGCTGCTGGGCGGCGATCGCCAGCGAATCGAGCAGCAGCGAGATGAACTCCCAGAGCTGGAGCACCAGCTGGTGCGCGGCGACTTGCGCCACCCCGAACCGGGCGGCGACCGCCGCCGCGGACACGAAGCACACCTGGAACGACACGCTGCGCAGGATCAGGTCGCGCGCCATGGTCAGCTGCGCGCGGACCACCCGCCAGACCGGGCGCAACCGCCCGCGCGACTCCCGGATCAGGTGCCCGGCGAACAGCAGTCCGGTGAGCCCCTGCCCCACCAGGTTCGACACCGCGCTGCCTTCCAGCCCCAGGCGCGGCGCACCGGCCAGGCCGTGAACCAGCAGCACGCAGAGCACTGCCGACACCGCGAGGCCGGCCACCACGTACACCACCGGGCGCCGGGCCTCCTGCACACCGCGCATCCAGCCGTTGCCGGCCATGGACAGCAGGATCAGCGGCACCCCGAACATCGCGGTCCGCAGCCAGCCCGTCGCATCGGCCGCGACTGCGTGGTCGGGCACGAGCGCGCGCAGGAGATGCGGCGCGCTGGGATAGACCGCGGCGATCAGCAGCAGTCCCGCGCCGACCGCGATCCAACTGGCCTGCACGCCCTCGCCGACCGCCTCCCGCCGGTCCCCGGCGCCGAAGGCCCGCGCCGAGCGGGCGGTGGTGCCGTACGAGAGGAAGGTCAGCTGGGTGCTGATGATCGACAGCACCAGGGTCCCGACGGCCAGGGCCGCCAGCTGGTGACCGCCGAGCCTCCCGACCACGGCCAGGTCGAGCATCAGATACAGCGGCGGTGCGATCAGCACCACCAGCGCGGACGCGGCGAGACGGCCGAAGACGGCCGCCGACACCCCGCGCGGGGACGCTGTCACGCCAGCGCGGAACGCAGCCGGGCGACGACCTCCGCGGCACTGCCGGTGTCGCTGTAGCCGGCCGCCCGGGTGTGCCCGCCGCCGCCGAGGCCGCGGGCGATCGGCACCAGGTCGACCTGCGACTTGCTGCGCAGTGAGACGTTCCAGTAGCCGGGCGTGGCCTCCTTGAACACGGCGGTCACGTCGGCCTCGCGCGCGGTACGCACGACGTCGACGATGCTCTCGCCGTCCTCCCAATCCATGCCGGACATCTGCTCGGCACCGACCACGGCGACCACCAGACCCGCTCCCCCGCACGCACCCTCATCGAGGTCGGCGGTGGCGAGCACCCCCGAGATCAGACCGAGCCAGCCGAACGGATGCGAGTCCATCAGGATGCGGCTCCACCGGGCCGAGTCGACGCCGGCCTCGGTGAGCCGGCCCGCCACCCGGAACGACGCCGGGCGCGCCCACTTGAAGCTGCCGGTGTCGGTGACCAGACCCGCGTACAGGCAGGTCGCGATGTCGCAGGTCAGGTCGACGCCCAGGGCGTCGATCACCTCGAGGACCAGGACCGCCGTGCAGTCGGACTGCGCGTCGATCAGGTCGAGATCGGCGAAACCGGCGTTCGACACGTGATGATCGATGCAGATCGTAGTCCCCGCCTCGCCGAAGACCGGCGCCAGCCGGCCGAGCCGGTCGACGGTGGCCGCATCGACGGCGACGGTGACCGGCGCCGGGGCCAGCGCGGCGTCGTCGACGATCAGCTCCGACCCGGGCAACTGCCGCAGGGTACCCGGCAGCTCCTCGGGACCGGAGAACGAGACGGCGACCTCCGCCCCGCGCCCGCGCAGGGCCAGGCCCAGCGCGAGCGCGCTGCCGATGGTGTCGGCGTCGGGGCGGACGTGGCTGATGATCGACACCGTGCGCGCAGCGCTCAGCACCCCGGCGATGTCCGCGGCGGACGCCGGATTCACTCGGTGTCCCTGTCCTCGTCCTCGTGGCGGTACGGATCGGCGTCGCCGGCCGGCTTCGCCTCCCGGGCCGCGCGAGCCACCAGTTCGTCCTGGGCGCGGGCCCGGGCGAGAAGCTCGTCCATCGCCCGCGTCGCGTCCGGCACGGTGTCCAGCTCGAAGCGCAGGGTCGGCGTGAACCGCACGCCGGTGCCCGCGCCCACCAGGGAGCGCAGGGCACCGGTCGCGGCGGCCAGCCCGGCCGCCGCTTCGGCCACATCGGGTTCGTCGTCGACCGACGAGCCCATCACCGTGTAGAAGACGGTCGCGTCGTGCAGATCCCCGGTGACCCGGCAGTCCGTGATGGTCACATGAGCCAGCCGGGGATCCTTGATCTCGGTGCCGATCGCCGAGGCGACGATCGTGGAGATCCGCTTCGCGAGCCGTGCGGCTCGTGCGTGATCGACCATCAGTCTCGCGCCTTCTCCACCATCTCGTACGTCTCGATGACGTCGCCGATCTTGATGTCGGAGTAGGTCAGCGTGAGACCGCACTCGAAGCCCTCGCGGACCTCGGTGACGTCGTCCTTCTCCCGGCGCAGCGAGCTGACCGTGAGATTCTCGGCGACGACGGTGTTGTCACGCAGCAGCCGCGCCTTGGCGTTGCGGCGGACCACACCCGACTGGACCATGCAGCCGGCGATGTTGCCGACCTTGGACGACTTGAAGATCGCGCGGATCTCGGTGCGGCCCAGCTCGACCTCTTCGTAGATCGGCTTGAGCATGCCCTTGAGCGCCGCCTCGATCTCCTCGATCGCCTTGTAGATGATCGAGTAGTAGCGGATCTCGACGCCCTCGCGGTTCGCCAGCTCGGTCGCCTTGCCCTCGGCACGGACGTTGAAGCCGATGATGATCGCATCCGAGGCCGACGCCAGGTTGACGTTGGTCTCGGTGACGCCGCCGACGCCGCGGTCGATGACGCGCAGCGAGACCTCGTCGTCGATCTCGATCCCGAGGAGAGCCTCCTCGAGGGCCTCGACCGTACCGGAGTTGTCGCCCTTGAGGATCAGGTTCAGCTGGCTGGTCTCCTTCAGCGCCGAATCCAGGTCCTCGAGGCTGATCCGCTTGCGGCTGCGGGCGGCCAGCGCGTTGCGCTTGCGCGCCGCACGCCGATCCGCGATCTGCCGCGCGATCCGGTCCTCCTCCACGACCAGCACGTTGTCACCGGCACCCGGAACAGAGGTGAAGCCGATCACCTGCACCGGACGCGAAGGCAGCGCCTCCTCGACGTCGTCGCCGTGCTCGTCGACCATGCGGCGGACGCGGCCGTAGGCGTCGCCGGCGACCACCGAGTCACCGACGTGCAGGGTGCCGCGCTGGATGAGCACGGTCGCCACCGGACCGCGGCCGCGGTCGAGGTGCGCCTCGATGGCGACACCCTGGGCGTCCATGTCCGGGTTGGCGCGCAGGTCGAGCGAGGCGTCGGCGGTCAGCAGGACCGCCTCCAGCAGCGCGTCGATGTTGGTGCCCTGCTTGGCCGAGATGTCGACGAACATGGTGTCGCCGCCGTACTCCTCGGGAACCAGGCCGTACTCGGTGAGCTGACCGCGGATCTTGGCCGGGTCGGCGCCTTCCTTGTCGATCTTGTTGACCGCGACCACCACCGGCACGTCGGCGGCCTGGGCGTGGTTCACCGCCTCGACCGTCTGCGGCATCACGCCGTCGTCGGCCGCGACCACCAGGATCGCGATGTCGGTGGCCTTGGCGCCGCGGGCACGCATGGCGGTGAACGCCTCGTGACCCGGGGTGTCGATGAACGTGATGAGACGCTCTTCGCCGTTGAGGTCGGTCATCACCTGGTAGGCACCGATGTGCTGGGTGATGCCGCCGGCCTCGCCCTCGCCGACGTTCTCCTTGCGGATCGTGTCGAGCAGGCGGGTCTTGCCGTGGTCGACGTGACCCATGACGGTGACCACCGGCGGACGCTGCGCGAGATCGTCCTCGCCGCCCTCGTCCTCGCCGTAGGTGAGGTCGAAGCTCTCCAGGAGCTCGCGGTCCTCGTCCTCGGGGCTGACGACCTGGACGACGTAGTTCATCTCGGAGCCGAGCAGCTCCAGCGTCTCGTCGTTCACCGACTCGGTGGCCGTGACCATCTCGCCGAGGTTGAACAGGGCCTGGACCAGCGATGCCGGGTTGGCGCCGATCTTGTCGGCGAAGTCCGACAGCGAGGCGCCGCGGGCGAGCCGGATGGTCTCGCCGTTGCCGTTGACCAGCCGGACGCCGCCGACCGTCGGTGCCTGCATCGAGTCGTACTCTTGCCGCTTCTGCCGCTTCGACTTGCGGCCCTTGCGGGGCGCGCCACCGGGCCGGCCGAACGCACCCGCGGCACCGCCGCGACCACGTCCGCCGCCACCGCCGCCACCGGGACGACCGCGGAAGCCGCCGCCGGCGGCCGGAGCACCGCCACCGCCGCCACCGGGACCGCCGCGGTAACCGCCGCCACCGCCGGGACGACCGCCGCCGGGTCCGCCACGACCACCCGGGCGGGCGTCGGGACGGGCCGCGCGCTGCGGCATCGCACCCGGGTTCGGGCGCGGGGGCATGCTGCCGGGGCTGGGCCGGGGGGCACCGGCGCCCGGGCGTCCGCCCGCGGCCGGACGGCCACCACCGGGCCGCGGGCCGGCCTGGCCCGGGCCGGGACGGGGTCCCTGCGGGCGCGGCGCGGGGGCCGGAGCCGACGAGTACGGGTTGTTACCGACGCGCGGCGGGCGCGGTGCGGGGCGCGGACCCGGACGCGGACCGGCCGCGGCGGGCTTGGTGGCCGCCGGGGTGGCCGCCGCCGGACGCTCGGGGGCCGGAGCCGGCGCGGGGGCCGGCTTGGGACCGGGCTTGGTCGCCGCGGGCTTGGCGGCCGCGGGCTGCGCCGGAGCCGGGGCCGCCGGAGCGGCCGCGGCGGTGCGGGCGCCGGGCTTCGGGCCGCCCGGCTTCGGTGCCGACGACGCGGCACCGGGCTTGGCCGCGGGCTTGCTCGCGGCCGGCTTCTGACTGGGTGCCGCCGCCTCGGGCTTGCCGTCGGCGGGGGCGAAAGATTCGCGAAGTCGACGGGCCACCGGGGCCTCGACGGTCGACGACGCAGATTTGACGAACTCGCCTTGATCCTTCAGACGCTCCAGCACGATCTTGCTGGTGACGCCGAGTTCCTTGGCCAATTCGTGGACGCGGGCCTTGCCTGCCACTGCTCTCCTCACTTGGAGGCCGAGCGGGCAACCGCTACGGCCTCGGTTTAACTGAACAACGTGCTCATCGTGGCGACTTCACGGTGTGCTCATGTCTTCTACTCACCTGTCCTGACTCCTGCGGAGTCCCTATGGCGGCCTCGCCGAAAATCTCGGCGAAGTCGTCCGCGTGCGCCTTCAGTCCGCGCACCCGGAGCGCCGGACCGAATGCCTGCCGCCGCACCGCCGCGGACACACAGTCCCGCGTCGGGTGCAGCCAGGCGCCTCGTCCCGGCAGGTTCCTCCGGTGATCGATCGCCAGCACGACGCCCGTCGGGGCCTCGCTCTCCGGCACATCGCGCACCGCCACCCTGATCAATTCCGTGACCGGGCCGCGTTCACGACAACCCAGACACATGCGGATCGGATGTGTCGACTCTGGAAGAACCACCGATCAGTCTAGCTCATTCCCGGGCGCGTCGGAGCCACCCGGCGCCGGGGCGGCCGCGTCGGCGCCGTCACCCGCCGCATCCGAGCGGATGTCGATACGCCACCCGGTCAGCCGCGCGGCCAATCGGGCGTTCTGGCCCTCCTTGCCGATGGCCAGCGACAGCTGGTAGTCGGGCACCACGACCCGCGCCGCCTTCGCCTCGGCGTCGACCACCTCCACCGACACCACCTTCGCCGGGGACAGCGCGTTGCCGACGAATTCGGCCGGATCCACCGAGTAGTCGATGATGTCGATCTTCTCGCCGCCCAGTTCGCTCATCACGTTGCGCACGCGCTGGCCCATCGGGCCGATGCAGGCGCCCTTCGCGTTGAGTCCGGCGACGCCGGTGTGCACCGCGATCTTGGAGCGGTGCCCGGCCTCGCGGGCCACCGACACGATCTCCACCGAGCCGTCGGCGATCTCCGGGACCTCCAGCGCGAACAGCTTGCGCACCAGGTTCGGGTGTGTCCGCGACAGAGTGATCTGCGGGCCGCGCACACCGCGCGCCACGCCCACCACATAGCACTTGACCCGATCGCCGTGCTGCAGGTTCTCCCCCGGCACCTGCTCGCCCTTCGGGATCACGCCCTCGGTGGCGTTGGCGTCGGTGCCGATCTGCACCACCACCAGATCGCGGGCCCGGGCACGGGCATCGGCCTGCACCACTCCGGCGACGATCTCGCCCTCGTGTGCGACCAGCTCGCCGAACTGCTTCTCGTTCTCGGCGTCGCGCAGCCGCTGCAGGATCACCTGGCGGGCGGTGGTGGCGGCGATCCGGCCGAAGCCCTCCGGGGTGTCGTCCCACTCGTGCACCACGGTGCCGTCGTCGTCGATCTCCTGCGCCATCACGCGGACCTCGCCCGACTTGCGGTCGATGTCGATGCGCGCGTGCGGCGCGAAGCCCTCGGTGTGCCGGTAGGCGGTGAGCAGCGCCGTCTCGATGGCCGTGATGACGGTCTCGGTGGGGATGCCCTTCTCGGATTCGATCAGGCGCAGGGCCGTGACGTCGATGTGCATGGTGGTGACTCCTATTCGTTTGTCGTATTGAGTTGTGGATTCAGGTACGGGTGCTATTCGGCCGGCCGGCGACGGCGCTCGATCTCGTCATCGTCGAGGCCGCAGCGGCGCAGTTCGGCGGGCCCGGGCCGGGTGAAGTCGACCTCGACCCGCGCGTGGACCACGTCGGCGAGCGGAATCGTCGTCTCACTCATCCGGCCCTTGACGTTGGTGACGAGCGTGACCGACTCCTCGTCGGTGTCGCCGACCCTGCCGGTGATCATCTGCTCGTCGCCGTCGGCGCGCCGCCGCACCGCGACCTTCCGGCCGCGGGCCCGGCGCCAATGGCGCGGCGCTGTCAGCGCCCGTTCGGCGCCCGGGGTGCTGACCTCGAGCTCGTAGGGGTCGTCGCCGAACGGGTCGGCGGCGTCGAGGACGTCGGACAGCGCGCGCGAGACCTCGGCGAGGTCGTCCAGGGAGGCGCCGCCGTCGCGGTCGACGACGATGCGGACCTCGTGCCCGGCCCGGCCGCCGACCACGACATCCTCCAGGTCGTAGCCGAGCCCGGTGACGACCGGACGCACCACGTCGCCGATCTGCTCACTGGTCGCGTGCGACACCGTGGGCCTCCTCTTGTGCGATGAGGGCGGCCCGGGAGTTCCGGGCCGCCGCGCCGACCTTCCATCGTAGTCGATCGCCGAAGCTGGCAGAATCGGCCGAGTGACGCACCGACCGCAGCCGCCCGCACCCGATCCGCGCCCGTCTTCGCGAGCACTGCCCCGGCGCACGGTGCTGCGTGGCGGCGCCGCGCTGACCCTGGCCGCCGCGGCCGGTCCAGCGCTCGCCGCCTGCGCCCCGGGACCGTCGGAGCGAGAACGGCAGGCCCGCGAACTGGTGCCCCTGGCCCGCTCCGCGGAGCTCCAGCAGCGGCAGGCGAAGCAGCTCGCGCCGAAGGAGACCGACTACACCGACGCGCTGAATCGGGTCGCCGCCGAACGCGGCGATCACGCCCAGGCGCTCACCGACGAGATCAACCGCCTCCACGCTCCGGCGGCGACGGAGATCACCGCACCCGCCGGCGACGGCACCACGAACCTCACGCTCGACGGTCTGCGCGACGGCCTCACCTCCGCCGCCCGCGACAGCGCCGGCGCGGCGCTCGCCGCGGCGGGTTTCCGGGCCGGGCTGCTCGGGTCGATCAGCGCGTCGTGCACGACGCTCCGCGAGGTGCAGCTGGCATGAGCGATGACCGGAAGGCACTGGACAACGCGATCGAGGCCGAGAACGCCGCGATCTTCACCTACGGCGTCACCACCGCGTTCATCGGCACCGCCGAGCGCGTCACCGTCGGTCAGTACGTGGCGGCCCACCGGGTGCGCCGCGACGAGCTCAACGCCGACGTGACCGCGGCCGGCGGCACCCCGCCGCAGTCGGCCGCCGGCTATCGGCTGCCGGTGGACGTCACGGATGCGACGAGCGCCGCGACCGTACTGCTCGACGCCGAGCAGGAGTGCGCCCGGGCTTACCGCGCACTGCTGGAGCAGGCCGGCAAGACCGAGCTGCGGCGCCGCGGCGTCGACGGTCTGACCGCCAGCGCGGGCTACGCCGCGCACTGGCGCGGGGTGCTGGGCCAGAGCCCGGTGACGGTGCCCTTCCCGGGCACACCCGGCACCTAGCGCGTTGCACACAACGCACTTGCGTTGTAGTTTGGGGAGGTGCCCACGAGCGACGACGACAAACTCGGTTACCTCGGCCAGTACATCCGCGCGCAGCGTCAGCTGAACCAGCTGTCGATCCGCGGGCTGGCCAAGATGGCGGCGGTCTCCGACTCCTACCTGAGCCAGGTGGAGCGGGGGAACTACCGGCCGTCGGCGGAGTTTCTCGCCAACGTCGCGAAGGGCCTCGAGATCTCGCCCGACGAGCTGTTCCGCATGTCGGGCTGGCTCGGCGACGACGAGTCCGGCGACGGGCCCGGCGTGATCGAGGCCGTCACCCGGGACACCAGGCTGACCGACTCGCAGAAGTCCGCCCTGATCCAGCTGTACCGCTCGATGGTCGGCGACGAATGACGCCGTCCTTCCCCTCGCTAAGGAGCCCCGCATGACCGATCTGTACACGAAAGCCACCGCCGACCTCGCCGGCGCCTGGGTCGCCGGCCTCAACGGCACCGCCGACGTCCTGCCCAAGATCCGTTCGGGCGTCAGCAGCGCCGTCGCCGCCGTGCCGGGCCTCGACAAGGTCCTCGCCGCCAAGCCGAAGCGGCTCCCGGGCGTGCCGAGCCTGGCCGAGGTCGTCGCCGTCAACTACGCGGCCGCCGAGCGGCTGCTCGCCGCGCA
The DNA here is from genome assembly GCF_023100845.1 of Gordonia sp. PP30. NCBI lineage: Bacteria > Bacillati > Actinomycetota > Actinomycetes > Mycobacteriales > Gordoniaceae > Gordonia > Gordonia sp. PP30. The sequence continues at coordinate 2,492,709 of NZ_CP095864.1, forward strand.
GCGCGACCTGGCGCTCGCCGCGACCGGCGCCGTCAGCTCCGCCGAGAAGAACACCACCGGCCACTGACCCCAGCGAACCGCGCGAGCCGTCCCCCACCGGGGGACGGCTCGCGCCGTTTGTTCGCGGCCCTCGCCTACGCGCCCCGTACCGCCGCGACCACGGCGTCCACGGCGCCGTCGATCGGCACCGCCGCGGCTTCGCCGCTCGCGCGGTCGCGGACCTCGACGGTCCCGTCGGCCCAGCCGCGGCCGACCACCACGACGGTGGGCATGCCGAGCAGTTCGGCGTCCTTGAACTTGACGCCCGGCGACGCCTTGCGGTCGTCGAACAGCACCTCGATGCCTGCGGCGTCCAGCTGCTCGGCGAGCTGCTGGGCACCGGCGACGGCGGCCTCGTCCTTGTTGGCGATCACCAGGTGGACGTCGTACGGCGCCACCTCGCGCGGCCAGATCAGGCCCTTCTCGTCGTGCCGCTGTTCGGCCAGTACCGCGACCATGCGCGAGACACCGAGGCCGTAGGAACCCATCGTGACGCGGACCGGCTTGCCGTTCTCGCCGAGCACGTCAAGCTCGAAGGCGTCGGCGTACTTGCGGCCCAGCTGGAAGATGTGGCCGATCTCGATGCCGCGCGCGGCCTCCAGCACGCCGTGGCCGTCGGGCGACGGATCGCCGGCGCGCACCTCGGCGGCCTCGATCACGCCGTCCGGGGTGAAGTCTCGGCCGGCCACCAGGTCGACGACGTGCTTGCCCTTCTCGTCGGCGCCGGTGATCCAGCGCGTTCCGGTCACCACGCGCGGGTCCACCAGGTAGGTGCCGCCCGCGGCCTGCACACCCTTGGGGCCGATGTACCCGCGGACGAGGGCCGGGTTGGCGGCGAAGTCGTCTTCGGTGAGCAGCACGACCTCGGCGGGTTCGACCGCGGCCTCCAGCCGCTTCATGTCGACGTCGCGGTCGCCGGGGATGCCGATGCCCACGATCTCCCAGTCCTTGCCGGGCCGGCGGATCTTCACCAGCAGGTTCTTGAGGGTGTCCGCCGCGGTCACCTCGCGGTCGAGGGCGCCGTTGGCCCAGTCGACCAGGGTCGCGATGGTCGGCGTCTCTCCGGTGTCGTGGATCGAGACCTCGGGCAGGCCGTCCAGCGGCAGCGCGTCGGGCACCGGCGTGACGACGGCCTCGACGTTGGCGGCGTAGCCCGACTCGGTGCTGCGGACGAAGGTGTCCTCACCGACCTCGCACTCGGCCAGGAACTCCTCGGAGGCGCTGCCGCCCATGGCGCCGGAGGTGGCGGCCACGATCACGTACTGCACATTCAGCCGCTCGAAGATGCGCTGGTAGGCGGCCCGGTGCAGGTCGTAGGACTGCTGGAGCCCCGCGTCGCTCGTGTCGAACGAGTACGAGTCCTTCATCACGAACTCGCGGCCGCGGAGCAGACCGGCGCGCGGGCGCTCCTCGTCGCGGTACTTGGTCTGGATCTGGTACAGGATCACCGGCAGGTCCTTGTACGAGCTGTACTCGCCCTTGACCAGCTGGGTGAACAGTTCCTCGTGAGTGGGGCCGAGCATCATGTCGGCGCCCTTGCGGTCCTTGAGCTTGAAGACGTTGTCGCCGTATTCGGTCCACCGGCCGGAGGTCTCGTAGGGCTCGCGCGGCAGCAGCGCGGGCAGCAGGATCTCCTGCGCGCCCATCGCGTTCATCTCTTCGCGGACCACGTCCTCGATCTTCCGGAACACGCGCAGCCCGAGCGGCAGCCAGGTGTAGATGCCCGGCGCCGCGCGGCGGATGTATCCGGCCCGGACCAGCAGCTTGTGGCTGGGCACCTCGGCGTCGGCGGGGTCGTCGCGCAGGGTGCGCAGGAACAGGGAGGACATACGCGTGATCACGGGTGATCAGCTTAGTCGCCCGGCGCCTTCGTTAGGGTGTTCGGGTGCTGGTGATCCTCCCTCCCTCCGAGACCAAGTCCGACGGCGGGTCGGGCGCCCCGCTCGACCTGGACCGGTTGTGGCTGCCGGAACTGAATCCGGTACGACGGCGCATCGCCGACGCGCTGGTCGAGCTGGCCGCCGATCTGGATGCGTCGCAGCGGGCGCTCGGCCTGGGTAAGGCGCAGCTCGCCGAGGTCGACCGCAACGCCGATCTGTTCGAGTCACCGACCCGCCCGGCGATCGAGCGGTACACCGGTGTCGCCTACGACGCCCTCGACTACCGCGGCCTCACCCGCGCGTCGAAGGCCAAGGCCGCCGACCGCCTGGCGATCGGCTCGGCACTGTTCGGCGTCGTCCGCGCGAGCGACCCGATCCCCGCCTACCGGCTGTCCGGCGGTTCCAAACTGCCCGGATTCGGCACCCTCGCCTCGGTGTGGAAGCCGGCGCTCTCCCCCGCCCTCGACGCGATCGACGACTTCGTCCTCGACCTCCGGTCGGGCGCCTATCTCTCCCTCGGACCGGTGCGCGGCGCGGTGACCGCCACCGTCGTCACCGAACGCCCGGACGGCTCACGCACCGTGGTGAGCCACTTCAACAAGCACTACAAGGGCCTGATCGCCCGCGATCTGGTCCGCACCCGCGCCAGGGTCGGCGACATCGACAAGCTCGCGGCGGTGCTGTCCGACGCCGGCCACCACGTGGAGATCACCTCACCGACCGAGATCACCGTCGTCACCGAGTGAGTGGCCGACACGCCGCCAGCGGCGCCGACCGAAGCCCGCGACCGACGCGCACACCAGCGCCTGCGCGCTACCGCACGCCAGCTGAGCCGGGCGAAGCGCAAGCCGAGTCCGAGTCGAAGTCAAACCTCAAACCCTGCGCGACGACCGTTGCCCGGACGACGCCACGCCCCTGTCCTGTCACGAGTGGCAGAGGGAGTCGCTGTCAGCAGAATCATAAGTGAGCGTGCCGTCCACCTCGTCATGTCCACTTTCCACGCCCTCGATCAGAACTGATGAGAAGCGGCCCCGGTACTCGGGACGGTTCACCGACGTCACGACCGACTTGCACACATCGGCAACATCACCCGAGCTACCGACTCGGACGCCGAGTGTGCACGACGACTGGAGTACGCCGCCACCCAGGCGTCGCCGTCCAGCCCGCAGGAGGTCGAGGCCAGTTGGGCGGAGGGTCGAACTGCAACTGAGATCGGCTTCGGCCCTGTCGTGGATCGGTCACAGCCGAGGCCGGTCCCCGAACGCGGTAAGGAAGCGCGTTCCGCAATCTGTCGCGACCGGGCACACGGCATGACGACGCCGGCAGACCGCACGCCCGCCTACGACGGGCAGGTCAGCGTGTCGCCGGTGAACACTCCGCGGAGACTGAACTGGCCCTGCAGCTCGTACCGGCCGGGCCGGTCGGCGTGCAGTTCGATCCAGCCGTCGTCGGTGGAGGTGATGCAGGCCGTCGTCGCCGGATCGGCCTCCGGCCGGGCCGTCAGGTAGCGGTTGGGCCGGATCCGGATCGGGAACACGCCCGCCTTCGGGACATCGATCACCATGCGCGACGGCGAGTCGCTGACCAGCGTCAACGGCGCCGGCACGATGTCGGTCGGATCGGCGACCCGGTACAGCGTCCACTCGCTGTTGCGCCAGATCTCCGTGAGATACGGCAGACCGCCCCCGACCAGATCCGCCTCGCGCTGCATGGAACGCAGCGGTTTGGACGACACGGCGACGTAGGCCACGGCGTTGTCCGCCAGCCACGCACGGTAGCTGTCCGCGGTGAGGGCGTCGGGGGTGTAGAAGATCGGGTTGTAGCGCGCGTCGGTCTGGTTCTCCCAGCCGCGCGCGAGCTTGGCCGTCCCGGCCAGCATGTGCGAGCCGACATGCGTGCCGGCGTCGACCAGCTCGACGCGGTGGTTGCCGAGGCCGTGGTCGCGCGCCAGTTCTTCGGCGAGCGGCGTGTACGACGTCGCCGGGTCGTCGATCCGCGCCGCCGCCGTCAGGTCGGAGATCGCCACGAACAGCGCGTACACCAGCGCCGGGACCAGGAGCAGGGCCAGGACCCGTGGGGAACGCCGGGAGTAGTAGAGCGCCAGGCACGGCAGCACGAAGTAGAAGAACCGGGCGATGTTGGAGCCGACGCCGGTCGGGATGAAGAACAGGAGGAGCGCCGCGGCGATCGACAGCGGCACGATCAGTTTGGCCGGCGGCTCGGTGATCGCCGCCCACGCGCAGGCCGCGATCGCCAGGCACCAGAACAGCGTCGTCGCCGGGAACACCTGCGACCCCGGCGCGCCGAACAGCACGAACGGGATGGCGACGCCGGCCGCACTGCCCGCCACGACGGCCCACGTCGACGCCGTCCGCGTCACCGAGTACGCGAGGAACGGCACCGCCGCCATGCCGACGAAGGCCGGGGCGAGCGGGCTGGCCAGACCGGCCACCAGCAGGCCGGCCGCGCCGACGAGGGGATGCACGCGTCTCGCGGCCAGGAGCGCGGCCAGCGCGATCGCCGCGCCCACCGCGAACGCCACGCGCCCGGACATCATGTTGAGGATCGCCGCGCCGGTGACGGCCCAGGCCAGCGCCGTCGGGTGCGTCGCACGGCGGGACAGCGGACACGCCATGGCCGCGATCGCCAGCGTCGACAGACACAGCAGCGGCAGCGAGCCGATCCACGCCGACATCGTCGGCACGATCAGCGAGTAGCTCCCCGGGGACACCCCGCCGAACCAGTCGAACCAGTACGCGAGTCCGACGCCCGCGCGCGCCGCCCCCTCGCGGGCCAGGGCCGCCTGCATGTCCGAGACGGCCGGCCCGACGGCCCACAGCACCGCGCTGACCACCGCGGTCACCGCGATCGGCAACCACGCCCGGCGCAGGTGCGTCGCAGCGGGTGCCGTACTCACGACGCGGCCGGTCCCGATCGTCGCAGGGCGTAGCGCAGATAACAGCGCCACGCGTACCGCAGACCGAAGGCGATCAGCGCACCGGCGGCGAGCGTCGCCAGTCCGGCGAGCACATCGAGCAGATAGTGGTTGCCGGTGCCCATCACGACGAAGAACGTGGTGAACGGGTACAGCAGGCCCAGCACGCGGACCCACAGCCGGCGGGCGTACAGCCACAGCATGATCCCGCACCAGGTGGCCCACGCGCAGTGCAGCGACGGCATCGCGGCGAACTGGTTCGACACGGCGTCCGACGCCGGTGCCCCGGATTCCGGCCACCAGCCCCACGACCCGGTCTTGGCCATGATGTCGACGAAGTGCTCGTCGGCGAACATCCGCGGCGGCGCGGTGGGCATGGCGAAGAATCCGATCAGCGCGAGCAGCGTCGTCAGCACCAGCACCGAACTGCCCAGCCGGTAGCGCGATCGGTGCGCGACGAACAGCCAGATCAGCACCGCGGGGGTGACGATGAAGTGCAGCGACGCGTAGTCGACCGCGCACACCGCGGCGACCGCCGGTGTGTGGTCGACGAAGCTGTTGAGACCCCGCTCCCACGCGAGCCCCCAGCGGTCCTCGAAGTCGAGGATCCACCGGCCGTTGACGAACGCCTGGCTGACCTCGCTGTGCACCGAATTCCGGATCACCGAGTAGATCGCGTACAGACCGCCGAGCACGATGATCTCGACCCACCAGCGCGGCTGGATGAAGTAGTCGAGCACGCGCGCGAGCGCGACCGGCATCCGTCCGAGACGCGCCGCGAGCACGGACTGCGGCCGGGGTCGGGCGACAGGTGCCCCAGCGACAGGTGCATCGGCGCGTACGGCCGGCTCCCTGACTTCGGTCACTGCCCACATCCGTTCCACGCGCGCAGGGGCCTTCGGGCACGCCTGCGGTTCACATACCTCTATGCAGAGTACGGGGCGGCGCGCTCGCCGCAAGAATCTACGAACCGGCCTGTGGGAAGAACCACTGCTGGTCGTCGCCGGATTCGCGCTGTTCGCCGGGGTCGTCCACGGCGTTGTCGACGACCTGCGCCAGCTGCGCCTTCTGCGCCCGGACACGACCGTATCCGTACGCGGCGGCCATCCCGACGACACCGGTCGCCAGCCCGGCGAGCATCCCGATCGTCGTCGACCCACCGCCGGCGTCGACGGAGATCCGGTAGATCCAGCCGTTCAGCGCGATCACCGCCAGCGCGCCGAAGGTCAGCGGCCACACGTACACCGTCCACGCGGTCTCCGGGGCCGGCGGAATGCCGCGTCGCCGGCGGTACCACTGCCAGCACGACAGCACGACGACGGCGACGCCCACCAGGATCGCGGTGACCCACGGCGAGACCCACCACGCCGCGACCGCGGCGACCAGCAGGATCAGCCCGGCGACGACGGCCGCGACCTGGCCCGCGGCGCTCGGCCGGCTCATCGCCGCACCAGCTCGTCGCCGAAACCCAGCGCCCGATCGGCGTCGGTGAATCCCGCGACCGGGCCGATCACCACGATCGCCGGGGGCGTCAGCTTCTGCTCGTGCGCGGTCTGCGCCGCGTGGGCGAGATCGGTGCGGATCAGCCGCTGGTCGGCACGCGACGCGTTCTCGATCAGTGCCACCGGCGTGTCGGCGGGCTTGCCACCGTCGAGCAGCGCGGCGGCGAAGGCATCGAGCCGCTGGACCGCCATCATCAGCACCAGGGTGCCGCGGAGCCGGGCCAGCGCGGCCCAATCGGTCAGCGAGTCGGGGTGTCCGGGGGCGACGTGCCCGGAGACGATCACGATCTCGTGGGTCACGCCGCGGTGGGTCACCGGGATCCCGGCGAGCGCGGGCGCGGAGATCGGCGAGGTGATGCCGGGCACCACGGTCACCGGCACCCCGGCGTCGACGCAGGCCTGAAGTTCCTCGAAGCCGCGCCCGTACACGTACGGGTCGCCGCCCTTGAGCCGGACCACGAACTTCCCGGCCCGGGCCCGGTCGACGAGGATCTCGTTGATCTTCTCCTGACGCATGGCCCGCCCGTAGGGCACCTTGGCGGCGTCGATCACCTCGACCTGCGGGCCGAGTTCGTCGAGCAAGCCGCCGGGCGCCAGGCGATCGGCGACGACGACGTCCGCGCGCGCCAGCAGGCGCCGGCCGCGCACGGTGATCAGCTCGGGGTCGCCCGGCCCCCCGCCGACCAGCGCCACTCCGGGGGCGTGCGGCGCGGCCGCATCCAGCGTGAGTCCGGATCCGTCGGCGAGGGCCGCCGAGATGGCGGCGCGCACCGCCGCGCTGCGCCGGTGGTCGCCGCCCGCCAGGACGCCGAACTGCAGGCCGTCGTGCCGCCCCGAGGCCGGGGTGACGGCCGTGCCTTCCCGGCCGTCGTCGGCACGGACGCAGAAGATCCGGTGCGCGGTGGCCTCGGCGACCACCGCGGCGTTGACCGCCGGATCGTCGGTGCAGGCCAGCACGTACCAGGCGCCGTCCAGGTCGCCGGCGGCGTAGGCGCGCCGCTGCACGTGCACGGCCGGCTCGGCCTCCACGGTGGGCCTCGGGTCGATCGCGATCACGTGCACGTCGGCGCCGGCGGCGATCAGCTGCGGCAGCCTGCGCTGCGCGACGCTGCCGCCGCCGACCACCACGACCTTGCGTCCGGTCAGGTCCAGCCCGGCCAGATAGTGTCCTTCGCCCATGATCCCTGAGCCTACTTCGCCGATTGTTACGGCCAGATCACCGGACGGCGCGGGACTCAGGCGCTCTTGGCGCGTTCCCGGGCCAGGGCCCGCTCGCGCGAGGCCTCGAACTTGCGGACCTTGATGTTCATCTCTTCGAGGAAGTCGGCGAGCTTCTCGCGGTACATCTCGCCGAGCGGGCCGAAGTCGTTGCGCTCGAAGATCCGCCACTTGCGCAGCACCGGCATCACGACCTCCTCCATGTGCTGCGGCAGGTCGTAGATGCCGCCCTTGGCGATCAGCACGGCGTTGCGGCGGAAGTTCGGCATGGTGGCGCCGGGCATCTGGAAGTTGGAGACGATCCCGTAGATCGCCGCCATCGCCTCGTCGGGCACCAGGTCGAGGGCGCCGTCGACGACGTTCCGGTAGAAGAGCATGTGCAGGTTCTCGTCGGCGGCGACACGCTGCAGCATGCGGTCGGCGATCGGGTCGCCGCACGCCTTGCCGGTGTTGCGGTGGCTCACCCGGGTGGCGAGCTCCTGGAACGACACGTAGCTCACCGCGAACAGCATGTCGTAGCTGTGGTCGCGCTGACCGTCGTCCTCGGGCAGCGGATTGAAGCCGGAGGTCATGTGTGCCATCCGGACTTCTTCCAGTTCCACCGGGTCCACGCCGCGGGTCACCACGAGGTAGTCGCGCATGACGGTGGAGTGGCGCATCTCCTCGGCGGTCCACCGGCCGACCCAGAAGCCCCAGGCGTCGTCGAGGCTGAAGTTCTCGGCGATCACCCGGTGGTACGAGGGCAGATTGTCCTCGGTCAGCAGGTTGGTGATCATCGCGGCCTTCGCGGTCTCCGACAGCTGCGACTGCTCCGGATCCCAGTCGATTCCGCCGAGCATCGCGAAGTTCCGGCCCTCGTCCCACGGCACGTAGTCGTGCGGATGCCAGTCCCGCGTCATCTTCATGTGCCGCTCGACCTCGGTCTCGCAGACGGGCAGCAGCTCCCGGAGAAGATCCGAGCCGCTCATTTTCTTTCCGATGAGAGTGGTCATGGTTTCGATCTTCGTCGTGTGACGGGTGTGGTTCGGAGAGCCGAAAGTCCTGAACCCGCCGGGTCGCCGGTCCGGAATTCGGCGGGCCCTGCGGTACCGTTTCCCCTATGGCGACTCCTCCGAACGCAGCCCCCGGGAAGCCGATCCGCGTCTTCCTCGTCGACGACCACGAGCTGGTTCGCCGTGGTCTGCGTGACCTTCTCGGCACCGCCCCCGACCTGCATGTCGTCGGCGAGGCGGCCAGCGTCAAGGAGGCAGTCGCGGGGATCGGCGCGACCCGGCCGGACGTCGCCGTGCTCGACGTCCGGCTGCCCGACGGCAACGGCGTCGAGCTGTGCCGCGAGGTCCGTTCCCGCGATCCGCGGGTCCGCTGCCTGATGCTCACCAGCTACGCCGACGACGACGCGCTGCTGGCCGCCGTGCTCGCCGGCGCCTCCGGTTTCGTCCTCAAGCAGATCCTGGGCGCCAACCTGATCGCCGCCGTGCGCACCATCGGCCAGGGCGGCTCGCTGCTCGACGACCGCAGCACCACCGCCCTGCTCGCCAAGCTGCGCGACGACAAGAAGGAGAAGACCGATCCGCTCGCCGAGCTGACCGGACAGGAGCGCGAGGTCTTCCGGCTGATCGGCGAGGGCCTCACCAACCGCCAGATCGCCGAGCGGATGTTCCTGGCGGAGAAGACGATCAAGAATTACGTCTCGCACATCCTCGCCAAACTCGACATGCAGCGCCGCACCCAGGTCGCGGTGATGGCGACCAAGCTGCGCGAACGCGAACGCTGAAGTTCCCGACGGTCGAGTTGCCATGACGGTCGAGTTGCCATGACGGTCGAGTTGCCATGACGTCGAGCGAAGTCGAGACCCCGGCCCGGACGACACTCAGACCGAGGCCGCGTACCGGCGGTTCGACATCGAGCTCGGCACCGCGGCGATCGTCGCCGTCCTCTTCCTGCTGCTGCGCCTGCTCGCCGTCGCCCGCTGGGATTGACACACGGTGGCTCAGATCGCCGACACCTTCGACTTCAGCGATTCCTTCGCCATCGCGTTCGGCACCATCGCGGCGCAGCCGTGGATCACCGGCGCCTTCACCGCCGTCCTGCTTCCGCTGGTCCTGCTGAGACTATTCTGGCCCCTGCCCGAACAGCGCGGCCGCATCGAGATCTCGACGATCCTCTCGGCGGTCGTGCTCGCGGTGATCGCTTTCACGATGACCGTCACCTACCGCAGCCCGTGGACGTTGGTCGGTGCCGTCGCCTTCGGCGCGGTGCTGGCGGCGATCCGGCGATTCGCCCGCTCGGGCGAGTTACGCCGTTTCGCACTCGCCGCGACCGGCCGGATCGCGCTCATCGCCGGGATCGGCGTCCTCGTCCTCGCGGTGGTCGACGACGAACCGTGGATGGGCGAGGAACACATCACCACCACGACGCGGGGCACGTTCGACGGCTACGTCCTGGAGGAGTCGCCGGGGTTCCTGCACATCCTCACCGCCGACCGCGCGGTGCTCGTGCTGCCGTCGTCGACCGTGACACGCCGGGAACTGATTGACTGAAGGCCATGACCTCCCCCACACCCGACCGCCCCGAATTCCCCGACGGCTACGGCCTGCCCGAATCGACCGACGGCCTGCTGACCTGGGCCGCCGTCGAACCGAAACTGGTGGCGGCCAAACACTACTGGCTGTGCTCGGTGCGGCCGGACGGCCGGCCGCACAGCGTGCCGCGCTGGGGCGTGTGGGTCGACGGCCGCTTCTACTACGACGGCGCACCCACCACCCGGCACACCCGCAATGTCGAGGCGAACCCGAACGTCACCCTGACCCTGGAGAGCGGCACCGACGTGGTGATCGTCGAGGGGACCTCGAGCGCCACCCGCGCCGACGCCGGCGGACTCGGTGCACGACTCGCCGCGGCCTTCGCCAAGTACCACGACGACGGCTACCGGCCCGAGCCCGGCGCCTGGTCCGGCACGGACGGCGGCGGCCTGCGGGTGATCGTGCCGCACCGAGTGCTCGCCTGGTCGTCGTTCCCGGCCGACTGCACCCGCTTCCGCTTCTGACGACGAAGGAGCCGTCCCGTGGTTGAACTGACCGTCGAACGAACCATCGCCGCACCGGCGGACGAGGTGTACGCCTGGCTGATCGATCCGGCGAACCTCACCCGTGCGCCGCTGGCGCTCACCGCACGCTGGACGTCCGGAAACGGCGAGGCGGGCAGCGTGCGCGAGGCTCTGGCACTCGGGCTCTGGGCCCGGGAGAAGATCGTCGCCGCCGATCCGCCGCACCGCTACGAGTATCTGATCCTCACCTCGGTGCCGGCGATCGACCACCGCGGCGGCGCCATCACCCTGACCGCCGGCGACGACGGGACCACGGCCGTGCGGTGGACCTCCGACTACACCCATCCCGCGCGCGGAGGCGGCAAGCCGATGGCGGCGATCACCTCGCGGCTGCTGCCGCGCAGCTTCGCGGCCGTCCTGGCCGCGTGCGCCCACGACCTGGAGGGCCGCTGATCCGGCCCGCCCGCCGCGGCGATCAGTCGAGCGGTACCTCCCAGATCAGGACGGTGCCGCGGCCGGGGGCGGTGTCGACGGTGAAGTTGCCGTCGCACTCGTCGGCCCGGCGCGTCAGATTGTCCAGACCCCGGTAGCCGACGTCGGTCGGGATTCCGCAGCCGTCGTCGCTGATCTCCACGGTCAGTACGTCGTCGGCGACGATCCGGACGCCGATCCGCATCGCCCCGGAATGCCGCAGCGCGTTCGACAGCCCCTCGCGGAGCACCGCCTCGATGTGCGGGGCCAGCCGGTCGGGAACCAGGGTGTCGACCGGCCCGGCGAACGACACGCTCGGCACGATCGGCGCATGCCGCGCGAGTTCGGCGACCACGTCGAGCACCTTGCGGCGCAGCGTGACCGACTCCCCGTGCAGGGACGACGACTGAAGGTCGAAGATCGACGTCCGGATCTGCGCGATGGTGGCGTCGAGGTCGACGATCACCTGCGCCATCCGCTCCTCCACCTGGTTCGGCGCGGCCAGCATGGTCTGCAACGACATGCCGATGGCGAAGAGCCGCTGGATCACGTGGTCGTGCAGGTCGCGCGCGATCCGGTGCCGATCCTCCAGCGTCTCCAGTTCGCGCGTGAGCTGCTGCTGCTCGGCGTAGGCGATCGCCAGCGAGGCCACCCGGGCGACGCCCGCCAGACCGGCGATCTCCTCGGGCTCCCAGTTCGGGCGGTCGACGTGGGTCAGCACGATCGCCCCGTAGTCACCAGGCGTCTGCTGCATCGGCTGCGCCGTCTTCCAGCGGGCCCCGCGCCGCAGCCACTCCGCACCCGATGCCTCGCTCACGCTGAACGTCAGTCCCGGCCAGGTGATGTCGGCGGGTTCGACGGGCCGGCCGGTGTGCCCGTGCAGGCACGGCTGGCCGCCCTGCATCGAGACGATGAACACGTCGGTGGCCCCGGTCAGCGCCGCGACGTCCGCGCACAGGCCGTTGAGCGTGTCGTCCAGTGCCAGGCCGGCCATCGGCTCGGACCCGCGGTGCGCCAGGATCTCCATCCACCGATGCCGGGTGCGCTGACGTTCGTACATCCGCGCGTTGTCGACCGCGATACCGGCCGCCACCGCGAGCACCGACACGATCTGTTCGTCCTGCGGGGTGAACTCGGAGCCGGTCTGTTTCTCGGTGAGATAGATGCTGCCGAACAATTCACCGCGCACGATGATCGGCGCCCCGAGGAAGGTGTCCATCGGCGGATGGTGCGGCGGGAAACCGACCGACGCCGGGTGCTCGCCGAGATGGGCGATCCGCAGCACCTCGGGATGCTGCAGAAGCTCACCAAGCACCCCGCGGCCGATCGGCAGGCCGCCCATCTCGGCGCGCACCTCCGGGGAGATCCCCGTGTAGACGAACGCCTGCAACCGCAGTTCGGGGCTGCGGACGCCGAGCGCGCAGTACTGCGCGTCGAGCACCGCCGCGGCGACGTCGACGATGCGCTGCAGCGCATCGGCCAGGTCCAGCCCCTGCCCCACCAGCAGCACCGCTTCGAGCAGTTCCCGCAGCACGGCCGGATCGGACTGCTCGTCGGTCAGCGCGTCGAGCGCGGTGCGCAGCGCCTCCGAACCGGACGGACGGTGCGGGTCACGGATGCGCAACTGCGCGGTGAGGTCGGCGTAATCGCCGCGTTCACTGTCGTCGGACGTCATATCCCCTCCGCCGGCCTCTCGTCTACCGCCGCCCGGACGAATCGGGCGATGGCCGCAGGATAGCCCGCGGGATGCAGATGCAGGTACGACGCGTGCACCCCGGCTGTCACCGCGCCGTCACGGGCCGCGAGCCCGTCGGCGCCCCGCCAGCCCCAGGCCGGCGACGGCGGGTCGTCCCAGTGGACGACGCTGCGGTGGAACTCGTGCCCGGTGACCCGCTCGCCCGCGTCGAACAGCACCGAACCGGTCAGCGCGACGGCGTCGCGATAGCCGAGCGTCAACCGCGGTGTGAACGCGCCCCGTCCGGGCAGTGCACCGGTCATCGGATAGCCGTCGAGCATCCGCTGCAGATAGAGCAGGCCCGCGCATTCGGCGTGCACCGGCCGGCCGGCCGCCACGTGCGCGCGGAGGGCGTCGCGCAGCGGCAGGTTGGCGCTCAGCGTCGCGGCGTGCTCCTCCGGGAACCCACCGCCGATCACCACGGCGGCGGCCGGTTCCGGCAGCGACTCGGTGAGCGGATCGAACCCGACCACCTCGGCCCCGGCCGCGGCCAGCAGTTCGGCGTGTTCGGCGTAGGAGAAGGTGAACGCCGGACCACGGGCCACCGCGACCACGGGACGCGACGCCACCGGGTGCGCGACCTCATCGATCGCCGACCACGGCACGCACGCCGGCGAGCGGGCCTGCGCGGCGACCGCGAGGATCGCCGGAAGATCGAGGGCCGCACCGACTTTCGTGGACATGGCGGCGACCGCATCGACGGCCTCGGCGTCTCGCTCGGCGGCCGGGATCAGCCCCAGGTGCCGGGAGGGCACCGACATCGCCGGGTCGCGGCGCAGCACCCCGAGCACGGCCAGTCCGGCGCGGACGCACGCCTGGCGCAGCACCTCCTCGTGGCGGTCCGAACCGACCCGGTTGAGGATCACCCCGGCGATCCGCACCTGTGGCGCATAGCCGACGAAGCCCTGCAGCAGCGCGGCCAGCGACTGGGAGTGCCCCGCGGCGTCGACCACCAGCACCACCGGCGCGCCGATCAGGGTCGCGACGTGGGCGGTCGAACCCAGCCCGAGGTCCGGGGCCGCGGCCGCGATCCGCCCGTCGAACAGGCCCATCACGCCCTCCACGACGGCGACGTCCGCGCCCCGGGCACCCGACACGAACAGCGGCCCGATCCGCTCCTCGCCCACCAGAAGAGGATCCAGGTTGCGTCCGGGCCGGCCCGCCGCGAGGGCGTGATAGCCCGGGTCGATGTAGTCGGGGCCCACCTTGAACGGCGCCACGGTGTGCCCGGCCGCGGTCAGCGCACCGATGAGGCCGGTCGCGACCGTCGTCTTCCCGCTCCCCGAACTCGGCGCGGCGATCACCACCGCCGGGAGGCGGGTCACCACTCGATGCCCTTCTGGCCCTTCCGGCCGGCGTCCATCGGATGCTTGACCTTGGTCATCTCGGTCACCAGGTCGGCGGCCTCGAGCAACGGCTCCGGCGCGTACCGGCCGGTGATCACGACGTGCTGGCGGCCCGGCCGGGCACGCAGTGCGGCGACCACCTCGTCGGTGTCGATCCAGCCCCAGTGCAGCGGATAGGCGAACTCGTCGAGGACGTAGAAGTCGTGTTCGTCCGCCGCGATCCGGCGGGCGATCTCGGTCCACCCGGCGCGTGCCGCCTCGGCGTGATCCTGCTCGGCGTCATCGGACCGCCGGATCCACGACCAGCCCTGCCCCATCTTGTGCCACTGCACCGGCCCGCCCTGCCCGGTCTCCTCGTGCACCTTCCCGAGCGCGAGCAGCGCGTTCTCCTCCCCGACCTTCCACTTCGCGCTCTTCACGAACTGGAACACCGCGACGTCCATGCCCGCGTTCCAGGCGCGCAGCGCCATCCCGAAGGCGGCCGTCGACTTCCCCTTGCCCGGCCCGGTGTGGACGGCCAGCACGGGCTGGTTACGGCGCTGGCGGGTGGTCAGACCGTCGTTCGGAACCGACTCGGGCACTCCTTTGGGCATGGATCCAACCCTAGCGGTGCACGACACCGGCACCGTGGCGGGTCACGTGGTCATCTCGGCCACGAGACCCGTCAGGACGCCGTCGTCGTGCGGCCACCCACCGCGCTGGCGAGTCCGGAGACGGCGAGCGAATCCATCGAGACGTACTCGGCGCCCATCCGGCGCGCGAGGTCGGCGGCGAGACCGAGACGGATCATGCCCTGTTCGCAGTCCACCACCAGCGACGAGATGCCGCCTCGTGCGATGGCATCGGCGACGGCCGATGCCCGTTCGGGAGCGTTCGGTCCGGCGGTGGCCCGGCCGTCGGTGAGGACCACCAGGAGCGGTCGGCGCTCCGGATCGGTGCGGGCGGCGCGCTCGATCACCCCGAGCGCCGTCGTCAGTCCCTCCGCGAGCGGGGTCCGTCCGCCGGTGCGCACCTGTGCGAGGCGCGCGACGGCCAGATCCACCGAGCGGGTCGGCGGTACCGCCACGGAGGCGCCGCGGCCCGCCGCGACGACCACGGCCACCCGATCGCGCCGGGTGTAGGAGTCGCGCAGCAGGTCGACGCACGCCGTCCGGACGGCGTCGAGCCGGGTGCGGGCGGTCATCGAGCCGGACAGATCCACGACGAAGACCACCAGATTCGACTCCGACCCGATTCGCTGCGCCCCGCGCAGGTCACCGGCCTCGATCGACGGCGTCCCCGCGGCCCGGCCCGCGGCGGAAAGCACCGTCGCGAACAGGTGGACGGGGGTGTCGTGGCTGAAATCGACGGCGTGCGTAGTCATTCCGCGGCGGCTGCGGGCGCGGGAGCGTCGTCCGTCGTCGCCGTCGCCGATACCCGCGGCGCGGAAGACCCGCAGCCGCGACCCGGTGCCCGCGGGCGGGGTCCCGAACGCCGGGCCCGGCGGGGCGTCGCCGCCGTCTGGGGACCCGCCCGAATCGTCGTCCGGCGGACCGTCGGGTTCGGTATCCGAGGCAGCCTCGCCCGGGCCGTCGTCCGGCTCGGGCGCACCGTCAAAAGGGGGCGGCTCCTGGGCGGCCTGCTCGCCGCGTTCCAGTGCCTCGTCGAGCTGCGAGCGGTCCATGTCGGAGGAGTCGAACGGGTTGCGCCGGCGCCGGTGCGGCAGCGCCAGCTCGACGGCCACGGTCACGTCGTCCTCGGTGACCTCGGCGGCACCGCGCCAGGCGGCGTGCGCGGCCGCGGTGCGCGCCACCACGATGTCACCGCGCAGCCCGTCGACTTCCAGGGCCGCGCAGACGGCGGCGATGCGCCGCAGTTCCGCGGACGGGACCGTCACCTCACCGATCGCCGCCCGCGCGGATGAGATCCGCTGCGCCAGTTCGGCTTCGGCGTCGGCGTAGGACGCCGCGAAGCCTTCCGGGTCGGCGTCGAAGGTCATCCGCGCGGTGACGATCGCGACGCGCTCGTCCACTTCGCGCGGACCCGCCACGTCGACGACCAGCCCGAACCGGTCGAGGAGCTGCGGACGCAGCTCCCCCTCCTCCGGATTCATGGTGCCGACCAGCACGAAGTCCGCCGACTGGGTGTGGGAGACTCCGTCGCGTTCGATGGTCACCCGGCCGCTGGCCGCGGCATCGAGGAGCACGTCCACCAGGTGATCGGACAGCAGGTTGACCTCGTCGATGTACAGCACACCGCCGTCGGCCTGCGCCATCAGGCCGGGAGTGAAGTGCGCCTGGCCGTCGCGCAGCACGCGCGTCAGGTCGAGCGAACCGATCACCCGGTCCTCGGTGGCCCCGATGGGCAGTTCCACCACTCGCCCACCGCCGCCGTCGCCCCGCGCGAGCAGGGGCGACAGACCGCGGACGATGGTCGACTTGGCCGTGCCCTTCTCGCCGCGGATCAGCACGCCCCCGATACCCGGCGACACCGCGGACAGGATCAGCGCCAGCTTGAGCCGGTCCTGTCCGACGACCGCGCTGAACGGGTAGCGGGCCGGCGACTGCGACACGCTCAGGCCTGCTCGGCGGCCTCGTGGCGGCCGGCGCCCTCCGGCGCGACGTGCCGGCCGGGGCCGGTGAGCTCGAGGCTGCGGTTGGTCCAGTCCCACATCTGGCGGAACAGCGCCGGGTTGTCGTTGAGCTTCTGGCCGAACGACGGGATCATCTCGGTCAGCTTCGGCGTCCAGCCGTCGAAGCGGTCGCCGAAGCACTGCTTCAGCACGTTCAGCATGGCCGGCACGGCGGTCGACGCGCCCGGCGACGCACCGAGCAGACCGGCGATGGTGCCGTCCGCGGCGGCCACCACGGCGGTGCCGAATTCGAGGTTGCCCTTGTTGCCGGTGGCCCGGATCACCTGCACGCGCTGACCCGCGGTGATCATCTCCCAGTCGCCGCCGGTGGCGCGCGGGACGAACTCCTGCAGCGTCTTCACGCGGTCGGCCGACGACGCGGCGAGCTCGCCGATCAGGTACTTGAGCAGGCCGAACTCCTTCGGCGCGATCGACATCATCGGGAGCAGGTTGCCCGGCTTCACCGACTTCGGCAGGTCCATCACGCCGCCGGTCTTGAGGAACTTGGGCGACCAGCCGGCATAGGGGCCGAACAGCAGACCCTTGTCGTGGTTGATCACGCGGGTGTCCAAGTGCGGCACCGACATCGGCGGGGCACCGACGGCGGCCTGACCGTACACCTTGGCCGAATGCTCGGCGATCAGCTCGGGATTGGTGCAGCGGAAGAACTGGCCGGAGACCGGGAAGCCGCCGAAGCCCTTGGCCTCCGGGATACCGGACTTCTGCAGCAGGTGCAGCGCACCGCCGCCGGCGCCGATGAAGACGAACTTGGCCTCGACCCGCAGCACCTCGCCGGTGCGCACGTTGCGGACCTTGACCACCCAGCTGCCGTCGGACTGCTTGGACAGGTTGCGCACCTCGTGGCCGAAGTACAGCTGCGCGTCGCGGCCCACGTAGTTGAGCAGCTGCTGGGTCAGCGCACCGAAGTCGACGTCGGTGCCCTCGGTGTACCAGTTGAGCGCGACCGGGTCGCCCTCGTAGGTGCGGCCGGCGGCCATCAGCGGGAGCCGCTCGGCGAACTCGGCCTCGTCGGTGATGTACTCCATACCCTCGAACAGGGTCTGACCGGCGAGGGCGGCGTGCCGCTTGGCCAGGTAATCGACGCCGGCATCGCCGTGGCAGAAGCTCACGTGCGGGATCGGGTTGATGAACTCGTCGGGCGCGCCGAGCACACCGTTGTCCACGCCGTACGCCCAGAACTGGCGCGACTGCTGGAACTGCTCGTTGATGCTCAGCGCCTTGGTGATGTCGATCGCGCCGTCGTCACCCATCGGGGTGTAGTTCAGCTCGCAGAGCGCCGAGTGACCGGTGCCCGCGTTGTTCCACGGATCACTGCTCTCCGCGGCCGCGGCGTCGAGACGCTCGAACAGGCTGATCGTCCAGTTCGGCTCCAGCTGCCGCAGCAGGGCACCGAGCGTGGCGCTCATGATGCCGGCGCCGACCAGCGCCACGTCCGTCTTGATCACCTTCTGGGACACGTCAAGCTCACTTCCGTCCGCGCGGCCGCCCCGGTTCGGGTCCGCTCATCGTTCGTCATTGTCCACCATGACGCGCTGACCGCCCGAATCGGAGGTGCCTTTGTGCGATGCACGACACGCGGCACAGGCATCTAAGCTCTACGGTGTGACCTCCCCGAAGTCTTCCGAGCTCGCCCACGAGCACGTCTGGCGTCCCGACCAATTCCTCGACCACTACGAGCTGCTGACGCTCCCGCTCGGTCCGGACCCGGACGGCGAGGACCCGATCAGCGCCACCCTGATCCGCCGGCCCGGCCGCGCGCGGGCCTCCCGCGGCGCGGTGCTCTACGTCCACGGCTTCACCGACTACTTCTTCCAGGAGGAGCTGGCCGACTACTTCGACGGCCTCGGCTACGCCTTCTACGGACTCGACCTGCGCAAATGCGGCCGTTCACTGGCCGCCCATCATCAGCCGCACTTCACCACCGATCTCGCCGTGTACGACGAGGAGCTGACCCTGGCGCTGGATGTGATCACCGATGAGCTGAGCGCGGCCGGCGCGCCGGTCCGCGTCGTGGTCGCCGGGCACTCCACCGGCGGCCTGGTGACCCCGCTGTGGCTCGACCGGCTCCGGGAGACCGACCCGGCACGACACGACCGCATCGCCGGCCTCCTGCTCAACGCCCCGTGGCTCGACATGCAGGGTGAGGCCGTGCTGCGGACCCGCCCGCTCGCCCGGGTGGTGGCCGCGATCGCCAAGGTGCGCCCGAAGGCGGAGGTGCCGCGCGAGTTGTCGTCGTCGTACGGCGAGAGCCTGCACGTCGACTCGGGCGGCGAGTGGTCGTACGACCTGGAGCGCAAACCGCTCGGCGGCTTCCCGGTCACTTTCGGCTGGCTCAACGCGATCCGCCAGGGCCAGTTCACGATTCACGACGGGATCGATGTCGGCGTGCCGGTGCTGGTGCTGCGCTCGGACAAGTCGCACTTCTCGTCGTCGTACGACGTCGCCGTCGACACCGCCGACTGTGTGCTCGACGTGAGCCACATGGCCCGCTGGGCGCCGTTCCTCGGCCGGCGGGTGCTGTCGGTGGTGATCCCCGGCGCCCGGCACGACGCCTTCCTGTCCAAGTCCGTGCCCCGTGAACTCGCTTACGAGGCGGTCGGCGACTGGATGCGCCACGAGATCGACCCCGCCGCCACCACCGAGGAGACCGACGCATGAGCAGCCCGCAGCTGACCGATCTGGCCATCATCGGCACCGGAAGCGGCAATTCGATCCCCGACGAGCGCTTCGACGGCCTCTCGATCGCGATCTTCGAGGAGAGCATCTACGGCGGCACCTGCCTGAACGTGGGCTGCATCCCGACCAAGATGTTCGTCTACGCGGCGGATGTCGCGGCCGAGATCAGATCGGCGGCCGCCTACGACGTGGAGGCGACCTTCGACGGGGTGCGCTGGCCCGAGCTGGTCGCCCGCGTCTTCGGCCGGATCGACCCGATCTCGGCGGGCGGGCGGCGCTACCGCGAGGAGGACTGCCCCAACATCACCGTCTATTCCTCGCACGTGGTGTTCGACGGCCGTGACGACGCGACCGGCCGCTATCGCCTGGTCACCGCCGCCGGCGACGTCGTGCTCGCCACGGAGGTGGTGATCGCCGCCGGTGCGCGGCCGGAGATCCCCGAACCGATCGCGCGCTCGGGTGTCCGCTACTACACCAACGACGACGTCATGCGGCTCCCCGAACTCCCCCGGCGGATGGCGATCGTCGGCAGCGGCTACATCGCGGCGGAGTTCGCGCACGTCTTCGGCGCCCTCGGCACGCAGGTCACGGTGATCGCCCGCGGGCCGGCGCTGCTGCGCAAGCTCGACGCGGAGATCAGCGCCCGCTTCACCGCGATCGCGCAGCGGCAGTGGGACGTTCGGCTCGACGAGACCTGCTCGACCGTCAGCGAGCTGCCCTCCGGCGAGATCCGGCTGGGCTTCGCCTCCGGCGACGACCTGGACGTCGACGTCCTCCTGGTCGCGACCGGCCGCACCCCCAACGGCGACCGGCTCGGCCTGGACACCATCGGGATGGAACTCACCTCCGACGGCCGCGTACCGACCGATGCTCACGGCCGCACCCCCGCGCGCGGGGTGTGGGCGCTCGGCGATGTGAGCTCTCCGTACCAGCTGAAGCACGTGGCGAACCAGGAGCAGCGCACCGTGCAGGAGAACCTGCTGAAGGGCTGGGACGCACCGGATCTCGCGTCGTTCATGCACACCGCCGTACCCGCCGCGGTGTTCACCCACCCGCAGATCGCGGCCGTCGGCCTCACCGAGACAGAGGCCGTGGCGGCCGGTCACCGGATCGCGGTCAAGGTGCAGGCGTACGGCGACGTCGCCTACGGCTGGGCGATGGAGGACACCACCGGGTTCTGCAAGGTGATCGCCGACCGCGACACCGGGCTCCTGCTCGGGGCGCACATTCTGGGCCCGCAGGCGTCGTCGATCATCCAGCCGGTGATCCAGGCGATGAGTTTCGGCCTCGGCGCCCGTGACATGGCCCGCGGCCAGTACTGGATCCACCCGGCGCTCCCCGAGGTGCTGGAGAACGCCCTCCTCGGGCTCGAACTGGACTGAGATGCCGATCTCGGCGAAGGAGATCCGGGGCTGGTTCGACGGCTCCGCCGCCGGCTTCCGCGACACGATCGGCCGCCTGGACCCGGCCCGGCTCGACGATCCTGGACTCGGTGACTGGACGGTGCGTTCCCTTCTCGGTCACACGTGCCGGGCCTTCCTGACCATCGAGTCGTATCTCGCCGCGGCAGAAGGGGTTTCGATCGACCCGGAGAGTGTCCTGGACGGCCCGATCGCCTACTTCCGGGCCGCGTTCGCTTCGGTCGGCGACCCCGCCGCGGTCGCGGCGCGCGGCGTCGCGGCCGGTCTCGATCTGGGCGACGATCCGGTCGGTGCGGCCCTCACCATCGCCGATCGCGTCGGCGATCTCGTGCCGGTGCTGCCCGACGACGCGCCGTTGCTCTCCCCCGTCGGCCCGATGCGCCTGATCGACTATCTGCCGACCCGCGCCTTCGAATTGACCGTGCACTCGCTGGACCTGACGAGCGCCCTCGGACTCGAGCCCGGGCCCGATCTGCTGCGGGCGGCCCCGCGGGCGATCGAACTGGCGGCCGCACTGGCCGAACCCGGCCGGGCGGTCACCGTACTGCGGGCGATGACCGGGCGCGACGGCCTCGCCCCGGGCTTCACGGTCCTGGGCTGACCGGTCAGAACAGCGCGGAGCGCAGCGCAATCTCGCTGGCGACGGCCTCCGGCGCGCGCTGCGGAATCCAGTGGTCCACGCCGTGCAGCTCGGAGAACCGGTAGTCGCCGTACACGTAGCGGCCGGAGAGCTCGGCCTGGTCACGACCCAGCGCGGCGTCGCCGTCGCTCCACAGCATGGTGGTCGGGATCTCCACCGGCGGGCATTTCAGCGTCTCGGCGATGTTCCCGGTGAAGTTGGCCCGGTACCAGCCGAGCGGCCCGGCCAGCCTGCCCGGCTCCAGCAGCGGCTTCACCTCGTCGGCGGACAGCCCCGCGCGACGCAACAGGACGCCGCCGCGGGCGGTCAGCGTCTCCTCGGCACCTTCGGCGATGAAGTCCTTGATGTACGACGACCGTGTCCGCTGATCGTCACCGAGCGCGAGGGCATCGGCCATCGCCGACGGGTGGCCGGTGCTGACCGCGACCAGGCTGGTGAACCGCTCCGGGTGCTTGGCCGCCAGCTGCCAGGCGACGATGCCGCCCCAGTCGTGGCCGACCAGCATCGAGTACGCGATGTTCAAGTGGCCGAGGACGCCGAGGACGTCGCCGGCCAGCCGGTCCAGCCGGTAGTCGTCGACGGCCTCCGGGCGCGCGCCCGGGCTGTATCCGCGCTGATCGATGGTGAGGGTCCGCAGGCCGGCGTCGTGCACGCGCGGCAGCACCGCGTCATAGCAGGACGAGTCGACCGGGAAGCCGTGCAGCAGCACCACCCACGGTCCGCGGGGCGGGCCGCTGCGGTGCACGTCGAACGTCAGGCCGTCGTGTTCTACCTTCAGGTGCTCGGATTCCACGACAGCCAGCTTAGGACGCGCGGCAGCGCCGGTACGCCATCTGTGAGCAACCGTTGCACAGCCGACATGTCGAGATGTTCGTCAACCAGATCGGCGAGCAGATCGAGCTGGTTCTCGCGGACGGCGGTCACGCGCAGGCCGGGCTCGGGCACGAAGCCCGGTTTGCCGGCCGCCGACGCGATCTCGGTCAGAAAGGCCCGGCGGAAGTCGTCGCTCTCCAGCAGTCCGTGGCAATGCGTGCCGTAGACCGCGCCGCGGCGCGCGCCCTCGGGGCCGAGCGTGTCGTCGCGCAACCATGGGGTCTCCGCCGACCGCACCACCCGGCCGTGGTGGATCTCGTAGCCGCGCACCGGGTTCCGGCCGTCGTCACCGGTGAACCGGCGCAGCGTCTTGTCCGGATGGAAGGCGATGGCGACGTCGAGCAGGCCCAGCCCGTCGACGGTGCCGGCACGCGATTCGACGTCGTCGTCGATGGTGCGGCCGAGCATCTGGAAGCCGCCGCAGATGCCGAGTACCGGGCGGCCCTGCGCGGCGCGGCGCGCGAGCGCGGCGTCGAGGCCGCGCTCGCGGAGCCAGCGCAGGTCGTCCACGGTGGCGCGGGTGCCCGGCAGCACCGCGAGGTCGGCGGCGGCCACGGCGGCCGGGTCATCGGCCCAGGTCACATCGACGCCGGGTTCGCAGCCGAGCGCCTCGACGTCGGTGGCGTTCGAGACGCGGGGCAGCCGGATCGCGGCGACGGCGAGGGTGGCGTCCCGGTGTCCGGCGGCCGGGGGGCCGACGCGGCGGCCGACCGGGCTGGCGAGCGAGTCCTCGGCGTCGATCCAGATGTCCGGATGGAACGGCAGCACGCCGAGGGTGGGCCGCCCGGTGCGCTCGCGGAGCATGTCCAGTCCCGGGGTCAGGATCGCCGGGTCGCCGCGGAACTTGTTGATCACGTACCCGGCGACGAGTTCCTGATCGGCGGGGTCGAGCACCGCGGTGGTGCCGAAGAGCCCGGCCAGTGCGCCGCCACGATCGATGTCGGCCACCACGAGGACGGGGAGTCGTGCGCGCTGGGCGAGGCCGAGGTTCGCCAGGTCGTTCGCGCGGAGGTTGATCTCCGCGATCGAACCCGCCCCTTCGGCGATCACGACGTCGAATTCGCTTCGGAGAGAAGACAATTCGTCGTGGACGAGGTCGGCGAGACGAGCCCGCCAGGTCTGGTAGTCACCGGCCCCGACGTCGCCGACCGCGCGGCCGCGGACCACCACCTGAGACCGGCGGTCGCTCCCGGGCTTGAGGAGAACCGGGTTGAATCGGGTATCCGGCTCGAGCCCGCAGGCGGCCGCCTGTAGCGCCTGGGCGCGGCCGATCTCACCGCCGTCGAGGGTGACCGCCGAATTGTTCGACATGTTCTGCGCCTTGAACGGGGCGACGCGGACGCCCCGGCGTGCCAGGGAGCGGCACAGTCCGGCGGTCACCAGGCTCTTCCCCGCGTCGCTCGACGTCCCGCCCACCAGCAGGGCGCCCCGGATCGGTGTCACCGCGCCACCCTACCGTTCTCACCGAAGTCGGAGCCGCCGGATACCATGCGGCGTGAACCGTCGGCGTCGGCCGCCGGCACAGGACGAGGAGGTGAGAGTCGATGACCGGTCCGGTCCCGGGTGGTGTCTTCGCCGGATACGACGTGCTCTCGCTGCTGGGGCGCGGTGGGATGGGCACCGTGTTCCTCGTCCGCAATCCGCATCTCGACCGGCGGGAGGCGCTGAAGGTGCTGACGGTCGACGCGCACGGCGACTTCGCCGCGCGTTTCGCCGCCGAGGCCCGCACCGTGGCGTCGCTGGACCATCCGGGGATCGTGACCGTCTATCACCACGGGATCACCGACGGCATCCCGTGGTTCACCATGCAGTTCCTCGCCGGGAACGATCTCGCCGGGGTCGGGCGGCTGCCGCTTCCCGAGGTCCGCGAGATCGTCCGGCAGGCGGGCGACGCCCTCGACTACGCGCATCGCCGCGGCGTGGTCCACCGCGACGTCAAGCCGGCCAACGTGCAGGTCGGGCGCACCGATGCCGGGGCGATCGACCGGGTGACCGTCCTCGACTTCGGCATCGCCCGGCTGGCCGGCGCCACCTCGCTGACCGCCGCCGACTCGTTCGTGGGCACGCTCACCTATTCGGCGCCGGAGACGGTCCGCGGGCAGCGCGACGTGCCGGCCGCCGACCAGTATTCGCTCGCCTGCACCGCCTACGAGTTGCTGACCGGGCGGCCGCCGTTCGCGGGACTGTCCACCGCGGCGCTGCTGTCGGCACAGCTCAACGACACCCCGCCGCCGATCAGCAGCCTGGTCCCCGAGCTGGCCGGACTCGATCCGGTCTTCGCGCGCGCCCTGGCCAAGGAGCCGGAGCAGCGCTATCCGTCGTGCGCGGCGTTCGCCGCCGCCCTCACCGCGGGCGGCGAACCCGCGTCGATACGCCCGCCGACGCGGGTGGCCCCGGTGCCGCTCGTCCCGCCGCCGGCCGCGCCCTCCGCGCCGCCGCCGCGCGGGACCAGGCCGTTCACCGCGCCGGCGCCTCCCCCGCCGAGACCCGCCCCACCGGCGCCGGCCCGTGTTCCCGCTCGCACGCCGCGCTCGAGGTCGTCGTCGACGACCATCGTGCTCGCGGTCCTCGCGATCCTGCTCAGCGTCGGGGTGGTGGCCGGTGCGCTCTATCTCGCGAATTCGCGAAGCTCCGGTACCCCGTCGCCGGGCCCGGCTCCGAGCACCACGACGCTCACCTCGACCACCACCTCCACCGAGGAGCCCGCCAGCGTGTGGGGTCTGGTGGTGAGCCCGCAGGGCCGGGTGGTGCGGTTCAAGGACTACCCGAGCCAGGACGCCCTGCTCGGCGCCGCCGCGAACTACGGCTTCAACGAGTCGTGGGGGTATTCGACGTTCAGCTCGGGCTGCGCAGCCGTCGCGCACGTCACGAGCGGCTCGTCGGCGTACTACACGGCCACCGCCGGGACCCGTTCGGCGGCGTCCGACGCCGCCACCGCGCGCGCCACCTCCGCCACCGGCGAGACCAGCCGGATCGTCTCGACGCTCTGCGTCGGCGATTCGTTCTAGACGTTCCTAAACGTCGTCCTCCGAGGGCCGGCGGCGCCATGCGGCGGGTATCCGGGGCCCGCGGCGCAGGCGCTCCCCGCCGAGCACGTATGCGGCGGTGACGTCGACCACGAGCGTCGACTCGACGCCCCGCCGTTCCCGGCCGCTGCCGGCCAGGAGCAGTTCGTCGCCCGGTTCCAGACGCGTGTCCATCGGCGGTGCCGCGATCTCGGTGCCGTCCGACCGCAGGAGCAGCACCGGCACGATGTGCAGCCGCCGCGTCCGGTCCTCGGGACGACGCAGGAGGTCGCCGAGGCACACCTCGCCCGAACTCAGCCGGCCGACGATCGCGGGCGCGTGGTCGTCGTCGAGGTGGATCTTCCACAGCGCGGGCAGGGTGCGCCCGCATTCGTTGACGAGCCGGGAGATCAGGTCGGCGGCCCACTTCTCGTTCTCGGCCGGGATGTGCCGCAGGAAGCGCGACAGCAGCGGTGAGCTGATACGCGCGTACGCCTCGTGCGCGACGACGTCGCTGGGCACCAGCAGTGCATCGAGGTTCATCGCGTCGAACAACTCCGCGCTGGTGGGCCGGTTCTGTCGCCCGGCGAGGAAGAGCTCGGGGTTGCGCTTGCGCGCACCGGCCAGGATGGACAGGTTGGCGACGTCGTCGTCGGTGCCGGCGACGAGGCCGACGGCGGTGTCCAGGTGCGCCTGCGCCAGGACGGCGGGCTCGCTGGCATCGCCGGTGATCACCTGGATACCGCTGCCACTGTCGAGGTCGGCGATGTCGCGGGCGTCGATCACCGTCATCTCGACGCCGACCTCCCGGAGGTAGCGCGTCAGTTCGTGACCGAATCGGCCGTATCCGCAGACCACCCACCGTCCGGGCGGCGGGGTCCGGCCCCGTTCGGGCAGTTCGGCACCGGGACCGGCTTCGAGCCAGGTGAGCAGCTGGTATCCGGCCGGTGAGTGCAGAGAGAGTCGCAGATGGTCGCCGAATCGCTCAAACGGATCGATCACCGTCGGGGTGCCGAAGGCCCGCATCTGTTCGGCCGTCGAACCGACGATGGTGTGCGAGATCACCGGCAGGTCGGGCCGCAGCAGCGCCGCCGCCATGGTGACCGCCAGATTCACCTGGTCGTCGCCGGTCAGGGCGAGCACCCCGGCGCAACACGGGTGATCGATGCCGGCGAGCCGCAGCTGCGCCGGGTCGCCGGCGTCCGCGGCCAGCCCGGGCACCTCGGTGCGAAACGAGCCGAGATCGAGTTCGTCGATCCGCTCGGCGCTCGGATCGATCACCACCACCTGCTGCGCCATCGCGTCGAACGCGCGAACCAGCACCTCCCCGGCCCGGCCGTAGCCGGCGACCAGGAGGAACGGTTCGCGGATCCGCATCACCTGGCGACTGAACCGGTGCCGGGCCCGCACCTGGCGGAATCCGCGGTCCTGCACCAGCGACAGGAGCGTGCCGACCAGATACGCCCAGCCGAGCACCGTCATGAAGATGCACGCGGTGACCCACAGTCGCTGCGCGATCGTGAACGGCCACGGCGTCTCGCCGAAGCCGATCGTGGTCGCGGTGTAGCTCATCACGTAGAACGCGTCGAACAGGGTGAGATGCACCGTGTGGCCGAGTTCGTCGCGCCCGGGGATCAGGCTGAGGCCGACCACCCCGATCGCGAAGACGACGATCAGCGTGATGAGCGGCGCCCGCATGCGCCGGAGCACGACGAAGACGGTGGCCGAGGTCGGATCCTCGTACTTGCGGGCCGGCTCCCTCGTCCGGCGTCGCGGCGGGTGCCGCTTGGTGACCACGGCCGATCAGCCGCGGTGGAAGGTGACCGTCTCGACCACCAGCAGGGTCACCGAGACCAGGTTGGCCAGCAGCGCACCGGCCGCCAGCGACACGACGCTGGCCACCGCGCCCGACGTCAGACCGTGGGTGCTGACCTGCTGCGCGATCACCCACACCACCACCGCCGCCAGCAACTGGAGGTCGGCGACCAGACTCGTCGCCAGATGGACCGCGCCGAGCTGCGTCCGGTCCCCGAACTTCAGCACCGTCGCGATGAGGCTGACGGTGATCGCCGCGAACAGTTCGTAGACGCTGTGCTCGTTGCGATCGGAGAGGTCGCCGATGACGAACCCGAAGTTCAGCGTCGCGGCGAGCAACACGAAGAAGCCGAAAACGACCTTCGACATGTTCATGCGGCTCACCTTACGGCAGCCGCGCACTGCTCAGGCCGACCAAGCCTTCCTGCCCGGTCGAGACTCCCGGGCGACGGCGCCGGCGTCCCGGACCCCGCTGCCGAATCTGGACGCCGCTGGCGCCACCTGACCCGCGTCGTCCAGATTCGCCAGCACACCGGAGAACTGACAGCGTCGCGACCACCCACCTGCCGATACGCGCTCCGGTCGACCTCCCACGGAATCCGGTTGACACGGCCGCTCCACCGTCTGGGGAGCGCTCAGCGCAGGAATCGCCCGGCCATCCGCCGCGACTCGGCGTCGTCCACGGGCTCACCGTCCGCGAGGATCCGGTACAGCGTCGGTCCGACCAACTCGGCCGCCAACGCCTCCGGATCACCGGACAGCGTCCCGCGCGCGATCAGGCGACCCACCACCGCCCGGGCGGCGTCACCGAGGATGTCGCTGCCCCGCAGGAGCCGGGCGACCGTCGCGTCGTGCTGCGCCTCGCCGAGTAGCGCGCGATAGGCGAGCCCCGCGTCGGACGAGGTCAGGAAGGCGGACAGACCGGCGAGGAACGCCGCCACCTCGGCGACGGGATCGGCCTGCGGCACGACGGCGAGTTCACGCGCGGCGTCGGCAGCGCTCGCTTCGAGCAGAATCTCCGCCTTCGACGACCACCACCGATACACGGTCTGGCGGCCGACACCGGCACGTTCGGCGATCCCCTTCATGGTCATCGCCGCGTATCCGTGTTCGACGAGCATGTCGTCGACGGCCCGCAATACCGCAAGCCTGGCCTGCTCGCTGCGCGGACGACCGGCCGCCTGCATGGCTTCTCCCATGCCCCGACCCTACCCAGCGCCGGACGTCGGTCTCGGCGCAACTCGGGCATGTGACATTCATTACGAGACACTATGTCTAATAATTCTGAACCGGAGCCTCCATGACCACCCTCGACGTCGCCGGCCCACCGGGCCGCACCTCCGCACGTGCGGCCGTCGCCGCCACCGCCTTCGCTTTCCTGGTCACCATGATGGGCACGACCATCCCGACACCCCTCTACTCCCTCTACGCGTCCGAGATGGCGTTCTCACCGCTGATGGTGACCGTCCTCTTCGCCGTCTACGCCCTCGGCGTCGTCGGAGCACTCTCCCTGTTCGGGAGGCTTTCCGACGACGTCGGGCGCCGTCCCGTGTTCCTCCTCGCCGTCGGTCTCGCTCTGCTCAGCGCGCTGCTCTTCCTGTTGCCGCGGTCGGTGGCGCTGCTGATCGTCGCGCGGGTGGTGTCCGGTCTGGCCGCCGGGCTGATGAGCGGCACCGGCACCGCCGCGGTCATCGATCTCTTCCCGGCCGGAAAGAAGGCACTCGGCGGCACCCTCGCCGTGGCCGCCAACACCGGCGGACTCGCCCTCGGAACACTGTTTGCTGGCGTGCTGGCCGACGTCGCGCCACACCCGCTCATCTCGCCCTTCGCGGTGTATGTCGTGCTGTGTCTGATCGCCCTCGCCGGTCTCTTCGCATGGGCCCCGGCGCCCACCGACCGCGGTCGGCTGCGGATCCGTCCGCGACGCCTGCACGTCCCCCGCTCGATCCGCGGGGCGTTCGCCCGCGCCGTTCTCGCCGCCGGAACCGGCTTCGCGGTCACCGGCGTGCTCACCGCCGTGTCGGCGCTGTTCCTCGCCAGAGACCTGGGGCTGCACAGCCATTCCCTGGCCGGGTTCGTGGTCTTTCTCGCCTTCGCCGCGATGGCGGCGGGCCAACTCATCGCGCGCCGTCTACGCCCGCAGACAGCGATCCCCGCGGGTTGTGCCGGTCTGGTCGTCGCGGCGACTCTGCTCGCGACGGCCCTCGGCACCATCACGCTGTGGCCCCTCCTCGCCGCGGCACTCGTCCTCGGGATCTCCGGCGGCGTGTGCCTCAACGCCGGCCTCGCGACGACCGTGGAGCAGGTCCCGCCGGAGCATCGCGGGGAGGTGTCGTCGTCGTTCTTCGCCGGGCTCTACATGATGCTGGCCGTCCCGGCGATCGGTGTCGGCCTGCTCGCCGAGCCCCTCGGCCTGCGCCGGGCCGGGCTGATCTTCGTCGGCGCCGTCATCGTGCTCGCCGCGGGCACCGCCGTCGCAGCCCTGCACACGACACGACGACGAGCGGACGGCTGAGCCCGCTCCCGCGCGGGCTCACTCCGTTGAGCCCGCGCCGAGGGCGTCGATCTCAGCGGCGAGCTTCGGCAGGACAGTGTTGTTCCAGCCGCGCTCGACCGCGTTGCGGGCCATTTTCTGGCGGCGATCGGTCACGTCGAAGCCACTCATATGGAGGAGCACCCGCGTTCCCCGCCCCTGCGGCCGTAACTGCCAGTCGACCAGCCACCGCAGCGGCGGCTCCCCGCGCAGATCGGTCCAGCTGTAGGTGAGTTGCCGCTGTTCGTCGGCCGCGACCACCTGGCACGACATCTCGGCGGCCGGCTTGCCCGGCACCGGAACCTGCACGATGAAGGTCGTGCCCACCGCGGGCGCGAACCCGATCGTCGGCGCCAGCCAGCGCGCGATCGAGTCAGGCTCGGTCAGCGCCCGCCAGGCGATCTCCGGCGCACCGGTGACGAAGATCCCCAACTCCACCACCGCCGGGTCCCGCTCAGCGTCGAACATCGTCTCACCCTAACCGCGCGACGGGCGTCCAGACGCGATGTCGGCCCCCTCCGGTAGCGTCGCCGATCATGAATCCGGACCAGTTCCATGCCCTGCGCGCCGGGCGCTTCGGCGGCCGCGAGCACACCGTCGTCCCCCTCGGCGAACTCCACGTTCGCAGCGGCCGCCTGGAAGCCAGCGACCCCTACGTCGGCCTCGGCGAAGGACTCGTCGTCGCGGTGCCGCCGGGGACCTACCCGGTGGCCGTCACCGTCGTCGACGTCAGCGACGCGCAAGACGGCAGTCACCTCCGGGAGAGCCACTTGAGCGTGATCGTCGCCGAGGGCACCCCGGCCCGCATCGAGTTCGTCGTGCCCGAGGGCCGGGCACCGGCGCCCGCGGGCGAGTACTACGGGGTCGGCGTCGACGCCGGAACCGTCGCGTTCACCGACGCCGCGGCCGTCGCTCGCTGCATGCCGGACGGCGACTGGTACGACGCCGTGTTCGACACCGGACGCCCGGACTCCTGGTTCGCGCTGATGGACTCCGCCGAACATCTCGTGGCGGGTTCGGCGAACATCGTCATGCCGGGCGCGCAGAACGGCGAGAACGTCGTACTGACGCACTCGGGCTGGGGCGACGGCTTCTACCCGGTGGTCGCCACCTACGACGACGCCGGGCGGCTCCTGGGCGTGCACATCGACACCCTGGTCGACGATCCCGACTATCTGGGAGACCAGTCGCCGCGCGACTGAGCCGCCCGGAGACTGTGGACCGGGCGTATACCCGAGCCGGCTACAGCCGGGCGGCCGCGAACCTCGCCGCATCGACCTGCATGCCGTTCCACTGATACAAAACATGCAGCGCGTTCCAGGTTCAAGCGGAGTCAGAGCGCTATCGTCGTCTCCTTGGCCGATCGCCTGCCAATGCCCCACGTCCCAGCGAGTCGGCTACCTCGGGCCGCTGCGGGTCCGCTCCTTACGTCCGCGCCAGCGCGCCGCGCAGCGTCCGGCGATCGAGCTTGCCTACCGCGGTCTTGGGGATGGCGTCGGTGAAGATCACCCGACGAGGCTTCTTGTATCCGGCCAGCCTGGTACCGACATGGGCGGTGAGCTCGGTGATGAGCGCCTCATCGGCGACTACCTCGGGGCCCACCACGATCACCGCCGTCACCACTTCCACCCAGGTGGGGTCCGGGGTTCCCACCACGGCCACCTCGCGTACCGCCGGATGCTCGAGCAGCACGTCCTCCACCTCACGCGGATAGACGTTGTAGCCGCCGCTGATGATCATGTCCGAGGTGCGGTCTTTGAGGTAGAGGAATCCGTGTTCGTCCAGCATGCCGACATCTCGGGTGTGCACCCAGCCATCACGGAAGGTCTGCTCAGTGAGTTCGGGCGCGTCGTAGTACCCCGCCACCGCCGACGGGCCGCGGACGACGATCTCGCCCGGTGACCCGGGTGCAACGTCGCTTCCCTCGTCGTCGATGAGGCGCAGCTCGATATCGGCCGAGATCTGCCCGCACGCTCCCAGGCGTTCGCCGACATGGTCTTCGGGCCGCAGTACCGCGATCGTCAGCGGGATCTCCGTCTGCCCGTAGTACTGCCAGAACCGCTCTCGCCCCCACACGTCCATTGCCCGCTCGATGGTCGGCCGCGGCATCGGCGAGGCACCGTAGATGACACGACGCAGCTCCGAGACCTCCGTCGTCTCGAAGTCGGGATGCTCGGTCAGCATCTGGATCATCGTGGGCACCAGGTTGATCACAGTGACCCGGTATCGAGTGATGGCCGTGAGAAATGCACCTGGCTCGAATCCCGGCAGGATCACCGTCTTGGCGCCGCGAAGCCAGAACGGCAGCACGAACACGCCAGAGGCGTGAATCAGACTGGCGGCGTGCAGCATCACATCGTCGGGCTGTACCGGGATCAGATTGAGCAACACGTTGCGGCAGATACCCGCATAGGACGACTGGGTGTGCTGTGCGGCCTTCAAGGTTCCCGTGGTACCCGAGGTGAAGAGGGTCAAGATGATGTCGTCCGGTTCGACGGGCACCTCGGGAAGGGTGGAGGGCATGCTCGCCGCGATATCCATCAACGCGGCAGACCAATCGGACCCGGTTTCTAGACCATGAAAACGCACCTCGGGCAGCAGCGCCGCCAACTCTGCGGCGCGATTCGCCAGATCCGCACCGTAAATAACCAGATCGCAATGCGTTTCGCGCAGCATGCGGGCATGCTCATCAACCGACAGCCGAGAGTTCAACGGGATCCGATTAATGCCGGCCTTCACACACGCCATATCGACCGGCACCGAGAGCAGTCCGTTGTTGACCAGCAGGCCGACCCTGGCATGGTGGCCGCCACCTACCGACGCGAAGGCATGGGCGAGTTGGTTACTCAAGGTATCGACCTGAGCAAAGGTGCGCTCCTCGTCGCCGACGACCACCGCGACGCGGTCGGCATGTTCGCGAGCACCGCGGATGATGAGTTCTCTGGTGGTTGGTCCAGACATGGGATTCTCCTAGGGATTCGGAATGGCAGTGTCGGTGGCGGCCGGTCAGAAGGCTCCGTGCCTACCCGCACCTTGAGCGAATCGGGCCGCGCCGGCCTCGCCTTCGCGAGCGACGATGGGAACGCCTGCCGCGCCTTCGGCGCGCAACGCTTGCGCGAGGGAGACGTCGAAGCTGCGATATGCCGACTCACGGTCGGCGAGCAGACAGTCGAAGGGAAAGCCGACCAGCTGCTGCGCGATCTCCGTTGCGACCGCCAGGGAGGTTCCCGAATCCACGACCCGGTTGGCCAGGCCTATCGCCAAGGCTTCCTGGGAATCCACCGGGCGTCCGGTCATGATCAGGTCCAATGCCCGGCCCAGCCCGACGATCCGAGGCAGGCGAACGGTCCCTCCGTCGATCAGCGGGACACCCCAGCGCCGGCAGAACACTCCGAAGGTGGCGTCGCGCTCGACCACCCTGATATCGGCGAGTAGTGCCAACTCCAGGCCGCCCGCGACGGCGTAGCCTGCGACCGCAGCGATCAGCGGCTTACTCAACGCCATGCGACTGGGACCCATGGGACCCAATCCACCACCATCGGGATCGAGATCGTTGCGCCGATCGGGGTCCCCGACCGCGGTGAGATCGGCTCCGGCACAGAACGTCCCGCCGGCACCGGTCAAAATCGCCACCTTCGCATCGCCATCGGCCTCGAATCGCTCGAAGGCGGCACGTAACGCGTGCGACGTCGGACCATCGACGCAGTTGCGCACGTGCGGACGGTTGATCGTGATAGTCACCACGGACCCATCGGACTCGTAGCGAACCAGCTCGGCTATGTCTTCAATCACACCGTCGATATAACACTCGCTGATACCAAGTTGTCAATTGCCGTTATAAAAGGGCTCGGAGCTGCTATAAACGACGACGTGCTCTCCGCCCGCAAACTCGTTCTTGATCTCGCCACTGCGCGACCGGCAGCGGTGTTTACGATCGCCTCGATGTGTCGTGCCGCCCAGATCGTGGGGATCAGCGAGGCAAGCGTGCGGATGGCGGCGATGAGATTGGCCGACGAAGGCGCACTGGAACGAGTCGGCCGCGGCGAGTACCGGCTCGATGCCACCGGTCTCAACACCTTTGCCCACGTCGGACACTGGCGGACACGTCTGGCCGGCCTCGTCGACTGGGACGGAACATGGATCGGCGCGGACACCTCGACGGCCAGCGGCACTCGCACCCAGCTGCGTCGGATCGAGCGAGAGCTCGATCTCCTCGGATTCACCCGCTGGCGGGGGTCACTGCTGATGCGCCCGGCCAACCTGGCGGGTGGCGTGCGGACGCTGCGCGAGCTCACCGACACGCGGGTCAGCGTGTTCGGGATCGTAGATCTCGACGTCCACGATGCCGCGGAGCTGCGGGATTGCTGGGATGTGGCCGCACTGCACCGCAGCCATCGGGAAGTGCGCGCCGAGCTTTCCGCCTCGCTCGGTAGGCGAAGCAGCCAAGACGATGAGCAATTCGCCCGCGAATCGCTGCCGCTCGGTGCCCGCGCCATCGCCCAGATCATCCATGATCCATTGCTGCCCACCAGCTTCGACGATCACCACGAACTGCGCGAACTGATCAACGCCACCATCAACTACCAGGACGTCGCCAGCGAGGTATGGGAACAGTTGCTCTGGGCGACCCCCTGACACGTTCATGTCATCGGCCACCACTGGTTCTGCACCGACCGGGCGCGCCCGGCAACCTGGGTGTCGCAGATCGAGCATCTACTGCGCCGTTGGCGGGTTTCGGATGACAAGACAATAGCCGCCCCCACCGAATCATCGGTGGGGGCGGCATTCCGAGAATTTCCAGTCGGGCTGACAGGATTTGAACCTGCGACCACTTGACCCCCAGTCAAGTGCGCTACCAAGCTGCGCCACAGCCCGTTTCCCCTCGCGGGGACGCTCCCCTGCGGGAGCGATGACTACATTAGCGCACGACCCCGCCGGATCACGAATCGCCCTTGCGGCGGTCGATCCACACCCAGATCAGGGTCACGATGAGCGCGCCGATCAGCGAGCCGATGATGCCGCTCGGGCGGAAATGGAAGCCCTCGCCGGCGATCAGGCTGCCGAGCGCACCGCCGACGAACGAGCCGATCACACCCGAACCGAGGGCCATGCCCCAGTTGATCGTCGACGGCTTGTTGACGCCCAGAATCCACTGGGCCGCCGCGCCGATGAGCATGCCCCACAGGAGGATTCCGATGATGAAGAAGCCGATGTCCATGGCGGGAAGTATCGCACAGGCGCACCGGCACCCGGTGCGGCGGGGAAGCCGCTACTTGCGCCGCTCCCGCTTGTCACGCACCCGCACGTTGATGCGCACCGGGGAACCGTCGAAGCCGAACTCCTCGCGCAGCCGCCGCTCCAGGAACCGCCGGTAACCGGCCTCCAGGAAGCCCGTCGTGAACAGCACGAAGGTCGGCGGGCGCGTCGCGGCCTGCGTCGCGAACATCACCCGCGGCTGACGCCCACCGCGCACCGGCGGCGGTGTCGCGGCGATGATCTCCTTGAGCCAGTTGTTCAGCTTGCCGGTCGGGATCCGCTTGTCCCACGACTCCAGCGCCTGCTCCATCGCCGGCACCAGCTTCTGCACCGCACGACCCGTCGTCGCCGAGATGTTGACCCGCCGCGCCCACGGCACGCGCGACAACTCCCGGTCGATCTCCTTCTCCAGGATGTAGCGGCGATCCTCGTCGACCAGATCCCACTTGTTGAACACGACCACCAGCGCGCGCCCGCTGTCGACGATCATCGACAGCACCCGCAGATCCTGCTCGGTGATCGGCTGGCTCGCGTCGATCAGCAGCAGTGCCAGCTCAGCCGAGTCGAGCGCCGCGCGCGTGCGCAGCGACGCGTAGTACTCGTGCCCGCTCGCCGTGCGCACCTTGCGCCGCAGACCGGCCGTGTCGACGAACTGCCACCACTTCCCGTCCATCTCGATCAGCTCGTCGACGGGGTCGACGGTGGTGCCGGCGACATTGTCGACCACCGAACGTTCTTCTCCGGCAAGACGATTCAGCAGCGAGCTCTTGCCGACGTTCGGCTTGCCGACCAGCGCGATCCGGCGCGGACCACCGGCCGGGTTCAGCTCGCGCGGCTTCTCCGGCAGCTTCGCCAGGATCAGATCGAGCAGGTCGCCCGTTCCACGGCCGTGCGACGCCGAGATCATCTGCGGCTCCCCCAGCCCCAGCGACCACAGCACCGCGGCGTCGGCCTCGGCGCGTTCGCTGTCGACCTTGTTGGCCGCCAGGATCACCGGCGCCTTGGAGCGGCGCAACGTGCGGGCGACGGCCTCGTCGGTCGCCGTGGCACCGACGGTCGCGTCGACCACCAGCACGATCACGTCGGCCGACCGCATCGCGTACTCGGCCTGCGCGCTGATCGACTGCTGGAGCCCCTTCGCGTCGGGCTCCCAGCCGCCGGTGTCGGTCACCATGAACCGCTTGCCGGTCCAGTTCGCCGGGTACGACACCCGGTCCCGCGTGACGCCCGGAATGTCCTCGACGACGGCCTCGCGCCGCCCCAGGATCCGGTTCACCAGCGTCGACTTGCCGACGTTCGGCCGCCCGACGATGGCCACCACCGGCAGCGTCTCCTGCAGTTCGGCGTCTTCATCGGAGAGGAAGTCCGAGAGATCCCACTCCGACTCGTCACTCCAGGTGCCGTCGCCGTCGTAGCCGTCGCCGTCGTGGCCGCCGGTGTCCTCGTGGTTCTGGGCGTCGTCGACGACGTCGTCGCCGAAGTTCTCGTCAGACATCGCGCACTCCGATCCGCTCGCCGACGAGCTCCGTCAGCCGGTCGAGCACTTGATTCAGGGTCAGGTCACTGGTGTCCACGTGCACCGCGTCGTCCGCGGGCCGCAGCGGGCTCACCGCGCGGGTGGAGTCCAGGTGGTCGCGGCGGTTGACGCTGGCCAGCACCTCGGCGAGGTCGCTGGGCCGGCCGGCCGCCAGGTTCTGCCGGTGACGGCGCTCCGCGCGCGCCTCCGGGGTGGCCGTCAGGAACACCTTCAGCGCGGCGTTCGGGAAGACGACGGTGCCGATGTCGCGGCCCTCGACCACCAGGAACGACGTGTCCGCGTGCGCCCGCTGCAGCGCGACGAGCTTCTCGCGCACGACGGGATTCGCCGAGACCGCCGACACCGCGGCGGTCACCTCGTCGGTACGGATCTCCCGCGAGACGTCGTCGTCGCCGAGCCAGACGACGGTCTCGCCGGCCGAGCCCTCGTCGAGCCGGATCCGGCTCCCGGAGACCACCTCGGCGACTCGGTCGTCGTCATCGGGCGCGACGCCCGCCCGGAGCGCGGCCAGGGTGGCCGCGCGGTACATGGCGCCGGTGTCGAGGTAGTGGGCGCCCACGCGCTCGGCGAGCCGGCCCGCCACCGTCGACTTGCCGGTGCCCGCCGGGCCGTCGATCGCGACCACGTCCACGCTGTCGGTCATCGCCGCGGTCACATTCCCACCGCCTTGTACAGTGCCCCGATCTCCTTCGAGTCGAGCGCGCGCATGCTGCCGGGCCGCTGGTTGCCCAGTGCGATCGGGCCGATGTCGGTGCGCACGAGACGCTGCACCGGGAACCCGACCTCCGCGAGCAGCCGTCGCACGATCCGCTTGCGCCCCTCGTGCAGCACCAGCCGCAGCAGGGTGCGACCCTCGTGCACCTCCAGCACCGCGAACTCGTCGACGTAGGCGGGGCCGTCGTCCAGTTCGATGCCGTCGCGCAGCGCGCGGCCGATGCCGCGCGGGAGCTGGCCGCGCACGGTGGCGAGGTAGGTCTTGGGGACCTCGTACGACGGATGCATCAGCCGGTGCGCCAGCTCGCCGTCGTTGGTGAGCAGGATCAGGCCCTCGGTCTCGGCGTCGAGCCGTCCGACGTGGAACAGTCGCTGCCCACTCATGACGCGCTCGGCGACCAGATCACCGATGCACGGCCGGCCCTCCTCGTCGCTCATGGTCGACTGCATGCCCCTCGGCTTGTTCAGCGCCAGGTACTGCTTGGTCTCGTCGATCACCACGCGCGCGCCGTCGACCTTGATGATCGCGGTGTTCGGATCGATGCGCAGGCCCTGCTCGACGACGGTCTGGCCGTCGACCTCGACGCGCCCGGCGGCGATCAGTTCCTCGGCGCCACGCCGGGAGGCGACACCCGCCGCGGCGAGCACCTTCTGCAGCCGCATGCCGTCGGCGACGTACGTCGCCCCGTCGGCGTCGACCTCGGCGACCTGGTGGCGGGCGGGTTTGGCGTTGTTCAGGCGGATCCGGCCGGAGGCGACGTCCGGTCGTGAACCCTTGCGATGCGGTTTGCGGCTCGACGGAGTCTGCGCGCCGCGCTTGACTCCGGCGCTCTTACCTGCGGCTTTCTTCCCGGCGGCCGGCTTGCCCGGCTTCTTTCCGGCCGGCTTCTTCCCTTTGTCACCGGCAGAGCGGGCACGACGATCGCCGTCACCCTGTCCCGGTCTGCCGTCTCGGCTAGCGGTTCCCATAGTGAAAATCCTTCAGTTGTGTGTCATTCCCCGTCGGCGTCGCGCAGGACCTCCGCCGAGGTGTCCACGTCTGATTGTGCCGCCTGAGCACTCAGCTTGGCGAATCGCGGATCGTCCAGGAGTTCCTCCCCGAGGTCGTCGATCACGTCGACGTCGGGCAGCAGCGGCGCCAGGTCGGGCAGTTCGGTCAGCGACGCGAGCCCGAGCCGTTCCAGGAAGAGTTCGGTGGTCTCGTACGTGGTCGCCGTGGTCTGCGGGTCGGTGCCCGCCTCATTGATGAGGCCGCGGGCCAGCAGCGTCCGCATCACGCCGTCGACGTTCACTCCCCGGATGGCGCTGACCCGCGCGCGGGTGACGGGCTGGCGGTAGGCGACCACGGCGAGCGTCTCCAGCGCCGCCCGGGTCAACTTGCTGCGTGCGCCGTCGAGCAGCAGATTCTCGACGTACGGCGCGTACTCCGAACGGGTGTAGTAGCGCCATCCGTCGCCCGCGTAGCGCAGATCGATGCCGCTGCCGGACTCGGTGAGCTCGTCCGCGATCCGCTTGAGCATGGTGCGCACCCGCACGCGGTCCTGATCGACGACGGTGGCCAGCTCCTCGGTCGAGATCGGCGAATCCACCACCAGCAGAACAGCTTCCAGCGCGCCGCGCAGGTGGTCGTCGTCGAGGATGCGACTCCCCTCGTCGTCGATGGTGGGGTCGTGGTCCAGTTGCTCGTTCACCCGTAGTCCTCGGCCTTCTCGATCGCCTTCTCGATGTCGGTCTCGTCGGCGTCGCCCGTCCAGCCGACGCGGAGCACGCCGAGCGCCTCCTCCTGCTCGAAGGTCACCGCACGCTCCCGGTACAGCTCCAGGAGCCCGAGAAAGCTCGCGACCACCTCGATGCCGTCGGCGCAGTCGGCGACCAGCTGCCCGAAGGTCAGCATCCCGCCCCGGGCGGCGCGCAGCAGGACGCTGACCCGCTTGGCCTGCTCGGGCACCGAGACCTGAGAACCGTGCAGGTGGTCGAGGCCGACGGTGGGTTTGGGCTTCGGCGCCATCGCGGCCGCCGCGATCTCCGCGAACCGCGCCACGTCGACACCCAGCTCCACCTCCGGAAGCAGATCGGAGTAGCGGGCTTCGAGCGACACCGCACGTGGATACCGTTGCAGCGCAGTCGCTTCTAGCTCGGCGAAGAGCGCCGCGACCTGCTTGTAGGCGCGGTACTGGAGCAGCCGTGCGAACAGCAGATCGCGGGCTTCGAGCAGCGCGAGGTCTTCGGGGTCGTCGACCTGTCCCGACGGCAGCAGACGGGCCGCTTTCAGGTCGAGGAGCGTCGCCGCGATCACCAGGAACTCGGTGGTCTGCTCCAGATCGGCGTCGGGACCGAGAGCCTTGGTGTAGGCGATGAAGTCGTCGGTGACGACGTGCAGGGCCACCTCGGTGACGTCGAGCCGGTGCTGACTGATCAGGTTGAGCAGCAGATCGAACGGGCCGGTGAAGTTGGTGAGCTTCACCTCGAACGGCGCCTGCGTCGACACGCCTACGTCTCGTTGCGGGCGATGACCTCGCGGGCCAGATCCCGATACGCCTGCGCGCCAGTCGATTTCGGCGCCCACGAGGTGATCGGTTCGCCGGCGACCGAGGTCTCCGGGAAACGGACCGTGCGGTTGATCACGGTGTCGAAGACGGCGTCGCCGAACACCTCGACCACCCGGGCCATCACCTCGCGCGAGTGCAGCGTGCGGGCGTCGAACATGGTGACGAGGATGCCGCCGAGCGTCAGGCGCGGATTGAGCCGGTCGTGCACCTTGTCGATCGTGTCCGTCAGCAAGGCCAGGCCGCGGAGGCTGAAGTACTCGCATTCCATCGGGATCAGCACGTTGTCGGCGCAGGCCAGCGCGTTGACGGTCAGCAGGCCGAGCGACGGCTGGCAGTCGATGAGGATGTAGTCGTACCGGTCGGCCACCGGGTGCAGTGCCCGGGCGAGCGCCTGCTCGCGGCCGACCTCGCTGACCAACTGGATCTCCGCGGCCGAGAGGTCGATGTTCGAGGGCAGCAGGTCGAGGCCGTCCACGCGGGTACCGAGCAGCACGTCGTCGGTCGCCGCGTAGGGCGCCACCAGCAGGTTGTGCACGGTCAGGTCGAGTTCGTGGTGCGGTACTCCCAGACCCGCCGACAGCGCCCCTTGCGGATCGAGGTCCACCAGCAGCACCCGCCGGCCCGCCTCGGCGAGCGCGGCGCCCAGGTTGATGGTCGACGTCGTCTTGCCGACACCGCCCTTCTGGTTGCAAACGGCGACGATCTTCGCCGGGCCGTGACGGTCCACTGGACGAGGGTCGGGGATGTCGCGGTACGGCCGCCCGGTCGGCCCGAGCACCGGCCCCTCGGCGCCTTCCCGCGGCAGTCGGCCGGTGGAATCGGGCGTAGTCGGGCTCACCTGTCCGCTGCTCCTCCCCGGCGAGATCTCGCCTGACGACCGCGGACGGCACCCGCCCGCTCGTGAATCACTCTCATCGTAGTCGGCGACGACCGGAACCCCGTTGAGGCGCTCCCCCTGGGGGTCGTGCCGGGCGAGATCGGTTCATACCCGCCGCGTCCGCGATACCCGTTCGCATGCGCGTCATCCGCGAGGGCCGCGAAAGTACCCGCGTGCCGCTTCTTCCGTGCGGAGGATGAGATCGCCCGGCTACTCGAAAGTAGGTTCTATCAAACTATTGTCTACACATCACGGTGTGTGTATTCTGGGGGTAGGGGAAGAACTATCCGCCACCGACCGGAAAGGGGGCCTGCGATGAGCGACAACGACACGTTCGACGCCCGCGGTGTCCTGGCCGGTTTGGCGCCGGCCGAGTTGGTGGCGGTGATCGATGCCGCCGAGGAATCCCTGGCCAGCGCACCGCTGGGGGCGCTGTCAGAGGACGGGCTTCTCGATCTGCTGGAATCGCGCGAACAGGCCCGCCGCAAAGGTGTGGCCGTCGACGCCGCACTGTTCGTGGAGATCTCCGATCGTGGCGTGTACCGGCGGGCCGGCTACAACACCATGCACCAACTACTCACCCAGGGCCTGCGGCTCGGGGACGGTCAGTCCAAGCGACGGCGTGTGACGGCGGCCGGGATCGGCTCGTTCACCGAGTTGACCGGGCAGCGCCGCGATCCGGCGTTCCCGGAAACCGCACGCGCCGTGGCCGACGGAGCGATCGGCGAGGCGCACGTGATGGTGATCGAGGAGGTGATGGACAAGATTCCCCGGTCGGTCGACCCTGCCGAACGGGACAGGGCCGAGGTCATGCTCGCCGCGGCCGCCCGCATTCTGTCCCCGTCCGGGCTGACGATGGTCGGGAACCGGATCCTGGCTCACCTCGACCCCGACGGCACGTTGGCCGACGACAAGGACCGCCAGCGGCAGGCGAAATTCCGGCTCTGCGCCCAGGATCGGCAGCTGATGAGCGCGGTGCAGGCCCGGATGACCCCGCAGTTGCGCGCCGAGTTCGAGGTCATGTTCACCCAGTGGGCCGCCCCCGGCATGAACAACCCCGACGATCCGGACTCTCCCCACGGGGCGGCCGATCAGCCCGGCCTTGACCCGGCTGTCCTGGCCGCGGCGGCTGAACGCGACACCCGACTCCTGGGCCGCCGCCAGCACGACGCGCTGCTGGCATTGCTGGCGTGGGCGAACGCGCAGTTCTCGTCCGTGAAGCCGGGGAATCTGCGCAATCAGATCGTGGTTACCGTGACCGATGAGGACTTGGCCCGGCAGGCCGGGATCGCCTGGACCGCGACCGGCACGCGGATGCCGGTGTCAGATCTGGTGAAGATCGCCGCCGACTCCGTCCCGCACCTGGCCGTCTTCTCGAAGGCCACCGGGCAGCCCCTCTACTTGGGCCGGGCGCATCGGTTGGCGTCGCGGGCACAGCGCCTCGCCGTGTTCGCCCGCGACCGCGGATGCACCGCACCGGGCTGCACCCGCCCGTTCACCCAGTGCGAGATGCACCACATGCCCGACTGGCAAGACGGCGGCCCCACCGACATCGACCACCTCGGCGGCGCCTGCGGCACACACAACCGCTGGAACGGCAAACAGCCCGGGGATTGGGAATCCACCGTCCTCACCGACGGCCCCGACAAAGGCCGCGGCGGCTGGCGCCCGGTCGGCCGGGCCGGGCCGTGGATCGTCAATCCACTGTTCCATCCGGACAAGCTCCGCGTCGGACCTGATGTTCCGGAAGCAGAACGCACCCCGCCCCCGACGGTCAATCACCGCCTCGGCGACACCGACCCACCAGCACGGGCCACGACCCCACCCGCCAACACCGGATCCGGCACCGAAGCCATCCTCGAACGACTCCTGGCAGCCTGACCACCACCCGCGTGGTCAGGCCACCGGGCGTGAGAAGACGCGACTCTGTTGGTTCACTCGTCGAGAGCCTTGACCAGGGCGTCCTGGGCATCGTTGTAGAAGATAAACGACACCTTGGTCGCGACCTCGTCGCTGACATCCAATAGCTGGCGGCGGGCGGATACCGGCAGGAGCAGGGCAGACGCGCCCTTCTCCATCGCGTGCTCGGCGAGGGCTGCAGCGTTCAGAACTGTCTCGACCCCGCCGCCGAGTGACAGGTTGCCGACCGCGATCAGCCCGCCACGTACCGACCGCTGAAGCATCGCGGAGGCAAGAGCGAGCAGGATCGGGAGGCCAAGGCCTGCCCCAGTCTTAGCGGCGTCGAGGGCTCGGATCTGAGCGGTGAGATTGTGCTCTCGTGGGTCACGGTCGCCTACCAGTTGCCGGGCCTGGGCGATGAGGTTCTGTTCGGCGACCTTGAAGCTCTCCCGGAGCATTGCAGGCGCAGCCTGATTGAGCAGCCCGCGGGCGCCCGAACCCGGGGTATCCGCGGCCTCGATTCGGTAGAGCCCAGGGCCGACATCGCCGCTCCCTTCGGAGATGGCCCAGACCTGACCTGGCGGCAGCGGGTCGAGACCGATCGAGTCGGGACTCGCCAACTCGGGCGTCGATACGAACTGCTCGACCCCCTCACCGAGGCGATAGCCGAACTGCGTGTTCCGGAACTCGGCGGCACCGATACGCCGCTGCTGTTCCTTGACGCGACGGCGGCACTCCAGGGCGATGCGCACCGCCCACTCGAGGTCCTCGTCGGTGATCACAGCTTCCGCTTCGGGGTAGAGAAGCTTAAGCAGACCATCGACGGTCCTATTGACGGCCGACAGGTCTCGGCCCGACAAAGCATCGGAGTAGTTGACTCTCCCCTGGATCGAGGCGAGGCGGGATTGGTCGCGGAGTCGCGACCAGCACTCGGAAAGGAAGTCGCTCACGAGTCCGAAGTGGTGAGTGAAGTACGTCGGGTTGAGCTTCGGGACGTCCCAGCCGGGCAGATAGGCGTGGATGCGGTCCATGAACGCAGTGTCGTCGCGCATCTCCGGTGGAAGCGGCGAGAGCAGGTGGCCGATCCGCTGTTGGTGGGCCACGTCGACGTCGAAGTTGCCGACGAGCACGATCGATCCGTCCGCGCGGATCGACTCACGGCCCCGGGAGAACTCACCGGACTCCATATAGCCCTTCATGATGTTCACGCCGTCCTTCTGGTCGAAGGACACGCCGGAGACCTCATCGAAGCAGACCACGTCGTATTGCGCGACGAGGCCGCGCTGTCCGGTCGCGTTATTGACG
This sequence comes from Gordonia sp. PP30, assembly GCF_023100845.1. Taxonomy (NCBI): domain Bacteria; kingdom Bacillati; phylum Actinomycetota; class Actinomycetes; order Mycobacteriales; family Gordoniaceae; genus Gordonia; species Gordonia sp. PP30. The sequence goes on from NZ_CP095864.1 coordinate 2,536,613, forward strand.
AACATGCGGGCGACTGTCGCTTTGCCGCCAGAGATCAGATGCGCGTACGGCGACACCTGCTGAAACAGGTGCGACTTGCCGGTACCGCGCGGACCCAGCTCCACCATGTTGAAGTTCCGCTGCACGAACGGCACCATGCGCAGCAGGAGTACGTCCTGCTCGCGGTCACCGAGCTGTGCGGGCTCGAAGCCGACCGATCGAAGTAGCAGATGCTTCCACTGCTCGGTGGTGAACCGCGAGCGGCCTTCGGCCAGCCGTGAGAGTGAGTCCCGTGTGGACAGCTGGATGGGGCGCAGCGAGCCGACGGCGAAGGGCCTACCGTTGTTCTCGTCCGCGATGGCGGCGTCGTAGTGCAGGTCGACCTCGGCGTAGAAGCCGCCTGTAAGCATGCGCTCGTTGTCGCGGACGACCGCGTCGTCGATCCGCACATCCCGCAGGCCGAGGCTCGGCAACTCAGCGACGTACGCGTTCGACTTCGCGTCGAGCCTGGCCTTCACGAGATCGATGAGCTTGACGGTCATCCGTTCGCGAGCACGCGACTTGAACAGTTCCTCTTCGCCTGCGCGCACGGTGCGGTCGGCCAGAAGGCGCCGCACCACCTGAAGGCCCTCTTCGATCTCCTCGGGGTCGGTGGTGGCGCAGTAGCGCCCGATGAGGAACTCGCCGACATATGTCGGAACGGGGTACGCCCCCTTGAACTGCTGCGCAAGATCCTTGCGCACGACGTAGCCCTCGAACGCCGACGCGGCGGTCTCGTCGATCTCGTCCAGCGTGATGGTCTCGGTCATTCGGCACCTCCCACCGTGGTCTGGGCTTGGGCCAGGACCCCACCACTCGAGTCGAGGAGCACGACCCACGCAGCGGCACCGGCGGGGGCCTGCTCTTCATCGACAAGCACCTTGACCTCAGCCGGCTCGGTCGGCGCCTTCGGCCCGGCTACAGCACTCGATGCGTCGGCCGGGCTGAGGCGAATCTCGGCGACGATGTCCGCCTCGGCGGGTCCGTAATCGATGCGGCATCGCTGCCCCGTCCATCGGACGGCCTCGATCTGGACGGGTGCACCGGCGGTGTCACCGCCCGTCACCGTAACGACGGGAATCACGCACTCCTGAAGGCTCAGCCCACCGTGCTCGTACAAGCGGCCTGCCTCGAATGCCGCGATTCCGGGAGCGCTCGCCATGTCGACAAGCGAATCCCAGGTCCAGGGCACGACGGGGAAATCCGGGCGAGCAGCCGCGGCTTTCAAGCGCGCCACGCGCGGCTTGCGCGTCGCATCGTCCTCGGTGATTCCACGCGGCAGAGTGACCTTCTGTGCCGGCCGGCCGGGCAGCAGGAATCCGTGATCGGTCACGATGACGACCTTCCGCCACCCCGCGTCGAGCAGCCCACGAACACGCTCGGTCACGAGGTCGAGCTGCTGGTCGACGAGGTCGACAAGCGCGTGTCCGTGGGAGTGCCCGAGCGAATCGATCGAGTTCGTCTGTGTCCATGCTTTACCGCTGGGGTCGCCGGTCTCCGCAGTGTCCCATTCGAGGAACTGAACACCCGCACCTGCGAGTGCCGAGCGCAGCACCGCGCCTTTGAGGGACCGACCCTGTCCATCGACCGCGTCGAAGGCACCTCCGCCACCCGCGGCGGTCGCGATGGGGGCGACGGCCGGCTGGCCGGTCGGCGTCACGCTCGGGAAGGCGGCCAACCGGGTCTCGACGGCGGCTCTAAGCGGAGACAACCGTCTAGTCACACGCGCAGCCAGATCGAAGCGCAGCGCGTCGACGTAGACGACGGCAGTACCCGCCGCGATGTCCAGGCCGGTCTGCCCGGAGTAATCGGTCACCGCCGCCTGCTGGAATGCCCGGGCCGACTCGTCGACCCACGGGTCGTAGAGGGCCCCAAGTGCACTCGTCACCGCGGCCCGATCCCGCGCGCTCTTGGCCGAGCCGATGGCCCGCAGGGCGAGGTCGTCGATCAGGTGACCTTCACCGCCGTACCAAGCGACCTGATCCTCGAGGTCCGCGGCCGGCGCCCCGGTCGCCACGCGATCGGCTAGTTCGGCGAGGTGCCCGACGGCCCGCGCGAGCGGCGCCTGCCCGAGAGTCGCCCACACGTTGTCCTCGCGTGCCGAATGTTCGGCGGCGAGTTCCTTGACCCGCACGCCGGGGTTCGGATGGGCCGCAATCGCGCCGAGGGCTGTTCGCAGCGCGTCCTCCTGCTCGCGATTCCACGACGGCCACGAGTCGGGATGGGTGTCGGTGTCACCGAACAGAGGCACCACAGCGGGGCGCGCCTGGTCGAGCAGTCCGGGGATGTTCGGGTAACGGGCGGGATTCTCCGCGAACCGTTGCCAGACCGCCCTCCAGTCGCCCGCGCGACTTCCGAGCTTGCTGGCCGCGGTGAGCACGCCGTCCTTCTCGGGACTAAAAGCGTAGACAGACTTGCTGGAAGCGATGAGAGCCTGCCAGCGCGCGTCTTCGAGCGAGGCGCGCACGGCGTCCGGGTCGTTCATCCATTCGAGGAGGGTACGAACCGAATCATCGAGCACGAGGCGGTGCAGACGCGAGGCGTCGAGCCTACCCAAGCGCCTGAGATCGTCGATGTCCTCGCCGAGGAACTTGTCCAGGATTTGCATGAGGGCGGACCTGGTCGCGGCATCGCCCGCGAGGTCGAGCGCCGCGCCGTGCTTCGACGCGAGGAACGAGTGCGGCGTCCACGGCGTCTGGCCGTGAGCAGACGGCCACCAGTTGGAACGGATGGCGATCTCGACAAGCGGCGCGAGCGGGTCGTCGGGCGTCGACGCTGCGGCCACAGCACTCCTGCTGACACCGGGTAGATAGATCACCCACGGACTGCCGTCATCGCACTCAACAAGATGAGCCGGAAGCTCCGCTAATTCTGGCGAGGCGAGGACGGCGCGAATCCAAAGCGCCGGACCCCGCGCAGCCGCCGGGTCGTACTCGCCGAGAACGAGAACGGGCAGCGCCTCCTGAAGACTGCGGATCACCGGCTCCCACGCGCGATCGGGGTCAGCCCACAGCACAGCCGCCGGTGCGGAGTTCGCCCCTGTGTTGAAGGCTGCGGCGTCGCGAAGTGCATCGGCGACGACGGCACGCACGAGCGTCATCCGGCGGCCTCCGCCTGTCGCCGGGCAGCCCGACGCTCGTCGAGTGTCGGATGGAGGTCGTTGTGGCGTTCGGACCCGTCCGGATTCTTCCCGCGATCCTTCTTCCAGTGAACGTTCACCTTCGCGCGCAGCACGCCGGCGGTCACGAAGGGACGGATATTCAGGCGGACCCCGTCGTCAAGGTCGGGATCCCAGCCAATGGGCTGCTCGGCCATCGACTTCCATCGGACGTACACGTCGTAGGGCGGTTCGCCGTCGAGAATGAGCTCGAGTCTGCGCTGGAGATCCTCGGCGGCGGCCAGTCGCGCATCCGCGCCGGCACGCTCGGCACGAGCCTCATGCTTCTGGCGCTCGATCCACGCGCCCAAGGACGTGAAGGTCAGCTTCTCGAGCGTTCGCCGGTCGAGCTTATGGTAGTTGACGATCGCCGAAAATCCGTCCTTGCGACCATCCCAGATGTGCCAGAGAAATGGCCGATTATCGAAGACTTTCGCATGCTGGGCAAAGAACTGGTCACGGAGCCAGTCTTCGAGTTTGCCGTTCTTCCCTCCTGCCTCAACAACGAGCTGGCGTTCAAGGCCGCTCGACCACGCCACACCATACGCTGCAGATAACAATGCTCGAAGGCGAGTTGATAGATCGGGCTCACCAGGCAATGCCTGGAGCGCAGCAATCCCGTCAGAGTCCACAAATCGACTCAGATCCTCCAAGGGCCGCTGCTCAGGCCACTGGAAACCGAGTAAGCGACAGACTGCCACTTGCAGCGGGTGAGACGACCCAGCGACGGAGCCGTTGAAGACCCACTGCCTAGGATCAGTCGAAGTCGGCCGGCTCGGAAACTCGATTGTCCCCGCCATCTCACGCCATCGCTCGATGTCAAATGGGATTCTCGTAAGGTCATGCGGGTCAACAGCTATTCCAGTCTTCACCGCTCTGACCGCATTTGCCCAATCCCCAGATTGCGCGAACGCCCACAACGCCGGCAACAATGACTGATCTCGCGGGACTACGGCAGCACAGGTCGAGGAATAGATCTCGCCACTATAGAGGGTGAACCGAAGATCTCCCCCCATAAGTGCGAACACGACTCCCAGCTTTCCCCAGAGCGGCTTTCCCCGACGCCAGTTCTGCGCGACGTGGTTTAAGTGCTTGACAGAGTCAGCAAGCCGAGCCATGGATCCGCATTCTTGCTCCCAACGAATCAGGCGCGATCTACCGGACACTGGGAGACTCTCGGTGGGCGCCGTCTGAAGATATTCCCAGACACCTCCAAGACTCGGAACCTCCCAGAAGGCAACCTCGAAACGGTTGACGTCACCAGCCTTTTGACCAGCCCTAACGTCCACAAAGTCCGCCAGCGAAGCAAGCGGGGCGTCACCGCTTCCAGGCGCCAGCGTGATTCGCCCTTGCATAACAAGATCGGACTGCCTGGGTCGAGTCACGTCGGACTCCTGCAGCGCTTCCGACTTCCCAAGAACACCGGTCGACCCCGACACGTCCGCGCAGGCAACTCTGTGGCCATCTCTAGGCGTGTTCTCAACCACGATAGAAAGCAATGGTTGCACACGCAGCGGGGTAGAAAAAGCCCCGTATCCAAGGCGCGCGAGTAGAGCAAATGATGAGCTCACGAGGATGGCGTCTCGAAATCTCTGAGCACGCGATGCCGACAGCCATTCCTCCGGCGCTACGGCCGCTACAGCACCGCCCACCGAAGTCAAGGTTCGCATGCGGGAGAGAAAGGCGACAGCCAAGTCGGACCTGCCGTCTGGCAGCGCCGAGTCGACATATTCTTTCAGTATTTCACTCTGCTTCAACTGCCCCAAGTAAGGAGGATTTGTTACCACCAGGTGATATTTTCTGGCCAACAACGCCGCGGTCGATGTTACCTCCTCGGCCGTATGACCCAAAACGTGATTCGGGCCGGCGTCGTTGACCATCGCTTTTCCGAGAGCCACTTCGAGGTCTTGCCACACGAGTCCAATGCTCGTGTCGAGACCAAACAGAGCGTCACCTTCCAGGCCTGACCGAGGATCAATCAAGGAACCCAAAGTATCCGCGTTCCGGAACAGCGAATGGAGCCGAGTCATCGCTTTGCGGAGTTCGTTGTCGTCTCTCGCGAGGGCCTCCCATTCGGACTGAGTAGCACGGACCGGTGCACCTGAACAAGCAATCCTCGGTGCCGGTAGTTGCCGGAACCCGCCCTGCTTCCACGCTTCCAGCGCGACGTTGAAAGTCGCGATCTGGGAACAGCGCGGGTCGAGTTCGAGACCGTGGAGGTTGTCGCGGAGGACCGCGTCCTGTGCCTCCGCCGGAGCGAGACCTTCCTCCTCGGCGCGCATGCGCCAGAGCATCCCGAACATGGCCACGAGGAAGTGTCCGGAACCGCAGCAGGGGTCCATGACCGTGACGTCAGCGGCTCGCTCGGGCCATTCGTCGAACGAGCCCGCGGCGGGAGTTCCGTCCTCATTGCGTCGGAGATACTCCCACGTGCCGATGAGCGGCGACTCGGGATGACGCGCCGCCCACCACGCGCCGAGGGAGTTCTCCAGCAGGAAGCGAACCATGTAGTTCTCGGTGAACAATTGTGTGACGGGAGACAGGTCGGCCCCGCCGATCTTGACGCCAGACTCGTTTACCCGCTTCTTCTCGGCCGTCTGCCAGAACTGATACACCCAGCCGAGCGCATCCTCAGTCGTGAACACCTCCGCCGGGATCTCCATCAGGAGACGTTCCAGCGCGGCGCGGTGCTCGGTCGCGAACCGCACCTGAACGGCGGGATCGGTCAGACGGAAGACACCGGGGAGGATCTCCGACGCGAAACGAGCGGCGACAGCCCACTCATCGCGCTCGCCGAGGTCCGACGCAAAGTCGCCGCAATCCTCCAGAGACAACGGGACGTCGCAATACTCGGGGTGGCGCAGGAGTCCGTTGACCTCAAGGAAGCGCGCGAACAGCAATCGGTGCCACTGCTCGTATGCCACGTCGTGAACGAGATTCGTCAGAGGCGCGCCCGCACGCGAGGTGGCATCCCCGAGCTGCCGCGCCTTATCGCGAAGCGCGAGGCGAAGGGTGTTCTGTTCGTCACTCAGATGGCCGGGCCGGCTCGGCTCGCCTACTGAGAGTACGCGCAGGGCGCCCTCGGCCGCACGCTGCGCCGCCGCGCGGGCGCGCTGCGTCTGGCCGTCCAGGAAGTTCCGTTGGCCAGAGTTGAGAACGGCGGTCGTTGATGTGGTCATGCTCAGCCCTTCACCACGACCATGTCGTTCTTGTTCAGGGCATCGAGAAGCTGGGCTCGCAGGTTGTCGACGTACCACTCGACCTCGTCAGCGCTGCTCAGGCTCGTCGTCACCACTTTCACCGTCGCAGTCGTCGCCGCGGGAGTCGTGCGCCGCAGGGCCGCATCCAGCGCGCGATTCGCGCGCTGCGGGATGGCGTCCAACTCCGCCGTCCACCCCTGAAGTGGTCGTGCCTGCGCTGCCGCCAGCACAGCTTCCGGGTCGGCCAGGTTCGGCTCGGGTTCTTCCGTGAGATGGTTCTCGGCGAGGAGTGCGCTGCGCTGCAGTTCATCGAGCGCTTGCCACGCCACCTGCTCTTCAAGATCCTCGACTGCCTTCGTGCGGGCAGCGGTCAACGCGCCTGCGGCCGTGTGGATCGCGTCGCGGAGCGCGTCCGCCAGATCCTTGACGATCGGTGCGACGGGGTCGCCGTCGGCAAGGAGGTCGCGGCTCACGTCGAGGGCCGCCAATCGGTCACGGGTCGCCGTCGCGCTGTCGAGATCCGCTGAGGATGCGGCGAGCGAACGCGCCAGTGCCAGGGAAGGCATCCTGCTCTTGCACCGCAGCTCAAAATCGGTGAGCTGGTCATTGAAGCTCGTGAGATCTTCCTTCGCGCCCAACAAGGCGTGCACTCGGTCGTTGCCCGAGAGACCGACGATGGCCTGGATGCCGCCGGGCACTCTGACGTCGGGAAGCGGCGCCGGTCCGCTCACATCTTTCGCTCGCTGAACGAGTGAATTCACGGCCAGTTCGACCGCCGAGTCGAGCCTTTCGTTGTCAGCTGGGAACCCCAGGGTGCTCAGCACCTGACGTGCCTGGATCCTCTCGGCAGGCTTGAGGACCGCCACCTCACGGCGGAGTTGCACACTGCCAAGGCGCGTCTGCTTGAGCACATCGGCCGTGGTCGCATCGCTCCCGTTCAGCGTCGCCCGGATCACTCCGGTGTCGAGGAGCACACCGAGAGCTGCCTTCAACGCATCCTTCGGCCAGCCCATCGGCCTCGAGATGACGGCCTTTTCGACGTCCGCTGCCGAAGTTCCGGCCGAACCGATGCGACTCAGCACCTCCTTGACGACTCGATGCTGCTCGGGGTCAGCGTTGTACTGAACGGCCTTGAGTGCGTCGACGGCTGACCCGTTCCGGACACGGGCAATCACGTGCTCCCAGCGATCGTCGTCGGCCTCGGCGAATCGCGGAAAGAGCCGCGTCGCGGCATCCTGCGCGCCCGCCTCGATCCTCTCGCGCAGCTCATTCCCGTTTGGCGCGGTCCCGCCGCCGAGAAGCACGCTTGATTGCGAGATGACGTCGAGAACGTGGGCGCGCACCTGGTCTGTCGCGCGGCTGAGGCGCGTCTGCATCGCGCTCCGAGCCTGCTTACCCTCAGGCTCCTGTGGGATGCCCTGCTGGTCGATCACGCGCTGCGCCGCGAGCTTGTTGCGGATCGCCGCTGCCACCGCGAGAGCTTGGAGCCGGGGAAGGTGAACCAGAACAATCGGCGATTCGACCCCAAGGCTCCGGGCGGCCTCGTCGAACTGCTTTGCCGTGATTCCCTCGTCCCACTCGGAGCGGAGCCACACGGGGATCGCCTCAGATTCCGGTGGGTGCGAGGCACCCGAGTGGAGGGTGAGCTTGCGAGACACCTTGGCGCGTCCCTGCTGAATTGACGCGGGCAACGACTGTCTGACCGCCGCGAGCAGCAGCGAGTCGCGCTCGGTGCTCACCTCACTGTCGGCGACCTGCACGTGGTGTCTGCGAAAGGCTTCGTCCCACTCGCGGCCCGCCTTGGTCTGGAGACGGAACTCCTCGCCGTCCTGCTGGAGGATGCTTTCGTCGGCGAGTGCCTGGAGCACAGCCGGGACTTCCTGCCGAAGCCGGTCACCGTCGTGGGCGAGATCTTCGACGAGCAAGTCGACGAGATGATCTGCCGTGGCGCGCACGCCGATGTCACCGTGACCAGAAGTCGGAAGCAAGCCGATGAGGTGGATGAGCCCGAGCACCCGCCCGCGCAGTGGGTCATTCTGCCCCTGCTCGTGGATCAGCGTCTGCGTCTCCTTCAGGAGCAGGCCGGCGCCATTGAGGTCCTCGTTCTTCTGGGTGTACAGGAAATCGGCGCCAACCACCGTGCCCACCGAATCCGGGGCGACCTGACGGTTCGCGTCGTGCACGATGCGGAGCTGTGAACGCAGTTGTCCGGCTCGGCCGGCGTCGGCCTGACGGAGGACGTGCTCCCAGAAGCGGCGGCGCACCGGGAGCAGCGGGTAGTCCTCGGCAAGGTCCTTGTCGTCCTCGGCGGTGTGCTGAATCTGGCTGCCGATGAGCTGGCGGGAGATCTGACCGGCGACTGACGCGAGGGTGCTGTCGAGTTCGGACCGCTTGGCGGGTTCCTTGCTCAGCAGCACGCGGCGGACGACTGCTTCGACGTCCTGGTTCTTGAGAACGACCTTGACGGTGAAGCGGTCCTGGATCTTCTGTAGCGTCGGGTCGGCCGTCAGCTCCTGCTGGCCGGTGGCGATGAGAAGCACTCGACCGTCGAGTTCGCGCGAGACCGACTCGACGAGGTTCTGCACCTCCATCGCGCGACCGCCGTCGCCGCTGATGTACTGCTGCACCTCGTCGAGGACAATCAGCGACGGCGGAATCTGCCCACTCCCGACGTACTCGAGGATCTTCTTGAGCAGAGCGATAGTCTCGTCCGTGGAAAACAATCGCGTGTCGGGCGGGAACTGGCTTCGAAGTGCGGCTCGCACGTCCTTGGCGGAGGCAGCAAACTCCGGATCGGACGCGAGGATGGCCTTCGCGAGCCTGGTGCTGAGGTTGTACTCGCCCAGTTCCTCGATGAAGTCCCCACCGTCGGCTGTGATGCGGTCACGGACGGCTTCCAGATGTCCGTTGCTCGCGAGCCACAGCGCAACTCGGGCGGGCGCGACGCGGTTAGGCAACCCCGCCGACCCGAGGACGATGGACAGGAACACGGAGTTCAGCGAGTCGCCACTGCTGTCGAGCGCACCTGCGGCCGCCCAGGGCATCGCCCCATCGCGGCGGCCCAGCGTGGTCAGCTCCGTCAACTGCTCATGGACGCCCTGCGGGACGTTGGTCAGACCGCGCGCGGTCGCACCGTTCGGGAACTTGGTGTCCGCCCACAGATGCTGCAGCACGCGGACCAGGTGGGACTTGCCGCTGCCATAGAAGCCCGAGACCCACACCGCGGGCTGGGTCGTCCGGTTCCGGTGACCGGTGTACGAGTCGAGGATGCGCTGCAGACCATGCTCGTACTCGCCCTCACAAACGAAGCTCTCAAGCTCGTACTTGAGGACGTCCCACTGATTGGAATCCTTCGGGCGATCGACGTTGGTGACACCGTCGTTCGGAATCTCGAAGCTCAGCGGCGGGCGGATGAACAGGTCGTTGTTGATCGTCACGCGGGATCCTTCTGCGAATCGATGACACGAGCGCGGTAGTTGAAGCCGTCGCGGGCGTCGAGCAAGCGGAATGAATGACTCGCCGGGTCGTGAGATCCCGGGAAGAGCACGAGGAGGCGGCCCGTCACGGCCGAATCGACGGACTTGATGACGCTCGACGCGCGCAGGAACGGGAAGATCGAACCGATTCCGACAAGTGCCACGACTGCGTTCGCCGGAGCCGCTTCCAGAGTCCGGCGGATACGCGCTGCCAGGGTCGTCTCGAACTGATCGAGGATTGATTGGGTGAGGTCCGTCGGCTCCTCGTAGAACGCCTCCGCATGCCGATGCGGAGACAACCAGCGACCGAAGTCGTCGGTGATATCGAGTACCTGCCAGCCGCGCCCCGACTGGGCCGTCACCAACTCCATACTCGGCAGCGCGTGCCGCATCTGGCGCTCAAGGTCCGGTGCATAGGCGAGTATCCAGACGCGTTCGCCGCCGGAAACGTTGTCTCTCCAGGTGAGGGACAACTCGGCCTGGTAGGCGTCGACGAGGTCTGAGATGCGGCTCATGCGTCACCGCCGAGCGCTGGGAACGACACGTCAACGACGTCGCCCGCCACCAGGAGATCGAGGAGGCCCTGTGTATACGCGTCGCGCAGCGCCTCCAGAGAACGGCCGGAATCGATCCCGAGGATCTGCGACCACGGGTTGTCGAGAACTCCGAGGCCACGTCCGCCGGCAAGGTGTCCAAGGTAGGCCGCGTATGCGATAGCCGTCGGGCCGGCCTCCATGCCGGTGCGCACCTTCTTGGCCCGTCCAGCGAGATGACCGGTCTGGGTCCAGCAGGCGCCGGTGTTGCGACCGGTCTTTCCGAGCGTCGACTCCGACATCTCCGTGCCGAACCGCGCGGCGACGGCGGCGGTGAGATCGGCCGATGCCACGCTCGAACCGGCGCGAAGGTCGGCAATCGCCGCATACGAAGCGCGAAGCACCTCGTCACGGGTGAAAGCCAGAAGCCCGGCAAGAAGCGGGCGCGACGAGGGATCGATCACCCAGAAGTGCCGGAGCGCCGCGAACTCCGGACGAACAGGGTCTAAGAAGTACAGCTCACGGAGATGGCGGAACGATCGCTGCCGGCCGGCTTGGGTCGGTCGGCCGAGGACGTTGTCTACCACGACCGCTTCTCGGTATCGCTCGGCCGGTGCGTCCGATGGCACTTCGCGGAGAAGCTCCACCAGGTGCGGAATGCCGATCGTATGGCTCGCGGTCGTCCGCAACGTGCCGAGGACGACGTCGCTCTCAGCGTGACGAGTACTTGTCATCTATCGGTTGCCCTCCTCCCCATGTGCACCTCGCGTCATCGATTCACTGCTCCACCAGCCGCCGAATTGATCCCCGGGTTCGCGATCTGCGCGTCCGACACCGACATCCTCCCCATGTAAACCAGGTTTCCCCATGTATACATGGTGGCTCCGACAGGGCTGCGGTCACACGCTTGATCCGTGTCGAAATCCGCTGTCGAGCAACTGCTTGCGCGGCGGCTGGGGACTCGTATCGCCCATCTCCGCGTGCAGAAGAGCCTGAGTCAGGAGGCACTCGCGCAACAGGTCGGGATCAGCACCAACCACCTGCAACTCCTCGAGAGCGGACTCAGCGATCGCACGAAACGGTCACCGGCGAATCCGCGGCTCAGCACGTTGGTTGCGCTGAGCGACGCACTCGGTGTACCGCTTCCGGAGCTGTTACAGGAATCCTCCGAGTAGCTCTCGGACCTGGGGCTCGGCTTCGACACGGACTCACTTCGTTCGTCCGGCTCAGCCAGCGGACGCTCTGACCCGCCCAGCCAGCGGACGCCGTGGTTCATCGCTGTGAGAGAAGTGAGGCGGAGGCTATCCCGCTCACCTACGGTCGGGACCGACCCCCATCGAGAGGAACGCCATGGCGCTGCGCGAGATCACCTTCGATTCGGCCAACGGCGCACCGTCGTGTATCCCGGTGTACGGCACGAGATCCACAACGAGCCGGCCACGCGAACGGCGGTCGAGGCGGAACTGATCGGGTTCGTCGACACCCACCTGTAGCGAGAGGCGGGCCTACGGTGGATCGGGTGGGAACCACCGATCATCGCCTTCGCGCCGGGTCCGCACTGGTCAGACTCCTGATCAGCGCCGTCCTCGGAATGACGATCACCGCGATCCTGACCGCGACCACCGGCATCGATCCGCGTCTTTACGGATGGGCCATCACCGCCGCGCTCTACGTCGCATGGACGTGGCTGGTGCTGGGTCGGATGAATGCCGCGGCCACCGAATGGCACGCGAGCCGCGACGACCCGACACATCTGGCCACGCTGCTCATCGTCGTCGCCTGCGCCCTCGCCAGCCTCACCGCGATCGGCGCGGTGCTCTTCGCGCACAGCAGCCGGTCATTCCTGCTCGGCACCGTCGCCGCGATCGTCGTCTCGTGGGCCGCGATCCACACCGTGTTCGCCGCGCACTACGCCCGCGAGTACTTCTCCGGTGATGCGGGCGGAATCGACTTCCATCAGAAGGATCCGCCCTGTTACAGCGACTTCGCCTACGTCGCCTTCACCGTCGGCATGAGCTTCGCGATCTCCGACACGGACCTGTCCGGCACCCGCATGCGCCGGGCGGCTCTCCCCCATGCCCTCCTCTCGTACCTCTTCGGCACAGTGATCGTGGCGATGGTGATCAACATCGTCGCCGGTCTCGCGCACTGAGCGTCCCGGTCCGGCAGAGGTGCGCGGGCTACCGCACCCACTGCTGGATCGCCGCGAGGTCTTCCAGCGGGGAGAAGAACCCGGTCGAGCCGTGATCGAAAACGATCGCGAAGACTCCCTGCTGCCGATACGAGGGCGCCGTCGACACGATGCCGGCCGGCGGAATGGCGAGGGCATGCGCGGTCCCGTCCGCGGCGCCGAGCCCGTTGGCGAGAGCGAATCGCCGCGCCCGTTCACCATCGGTGAAGGCCATCAGGAACGGCTTGCCGTCGAGCACTCCGATGAACGGGTGAGTGTCGTCGCCGGGCATGCCGTCGGCACCGAGCCCGCGCGCGATGAACCACCATTCGTCCAACTCGAACACGGCCCGCCACAGGGCGTCCAGACCGGACCGATCCGCGGCGGCAACTCGCGCCAACTCGTCGATGACGCTGGTATTCGATTCCCCGTCGTCCATGGCGCCCACCCTATGCCTGCCCGCTGAGCCATGACGATCCGCAGGTCGACGACGAGCATCACGCCGCACCGGATCTGCGCGAGCCCGGAGAATCACCGCGCCCGCGGATGCGCCGACGCGTAGACCTCGCGCATGGTGTTCACCGTGACCAGGGTGTAGATCTGCGTGGTCGTCACCGACGAATGACCGAGCAGTTCTTGCACGACGCGGACGTCGGCGCCGCCGTCGAGCAGGTGCGTGGCGAAGCTGTGGCGCAGCGTGTGCGGCGACACCTCCTTCTCGATCCCGGCGCGGGCGGCGGTGTCGACCAGGACCTGCCAGGCACTCTGCCGGGAGAGCCGGCCGCCGCGGACGTTGAGGAAGAGTGCGGGCGTCCCCTGCTTCACCAGCGCGGGCCGGCCCCGGACCAGGTACGCGTCCACCGCCGCGATCGCCGGACGCCCGACCGGGACGATCCGCTCCTTGCCGCCCTTACCGCGCAGCACGACGGCGCGGTGCTCGGTATCGAGATCGTCGACGTCGAGCGCGGTGACCTCCGAGATCCGGGCACCGCAGCTGTACAGCAACTCGAGCATCGCCCGATCACGAAGCGCCCGTGGATGATCCGGCGCACCGGCCGCCTCCAGAATCGCCAGCACCTCGTCGACGGACAGGGCCTTCGGCAGCCGGCGTGCCGCCTTGGGAGGCCGCACCGCGTGGGCGACGTCGCTGCGAACGATCCCTTCTGCGGCGGCGAACTTATGAAACCCCCTGGCCGCCACCAGAGTTCGCGCCACCGACGAGTCGGCGAGCGGCGGCACACCGTCGTCGGGGCTCCCCCGGCGCAGCTCGACCAGGAACTCCCGCACGTCCGGCTCGGTCACCTCGGCCAGCGAACCGATCCCCCGGCTCTCGAGAAACGCCGCGTATCGCGTCAGATCACGCCGGTACGACGCGACCGTGTTGGCCGCCGAACCCTTCTCCACCGTGAGGTGGTCGAGGTACAGCGCGGCGGCGGTCTCGACAGATCCCGTCACGACCCGAATCTCCGCGACCGGTCCGGCCACGGAGCGTCCGGAGCGCGCAGCGGCGCGCCGGTGCGCGCAGCCGCCGCGGCGGCGAGGATCCCGGCCGCCGCGATCGCGTTCACGATCTCGCCGTTCAGCACCGCGGCGACGGCGTCGTCCAGTCCCGTCCAGACGACGGCGAGGTCGGCTTCCTCGTGTTCGCGCGGGCCCCCGTCGACGACGCTGAGCCCTTCAGCGTAGAAGACCCGGATCGCCTCGTCGGTGAAGCCCGGCGACGAGTCGAGATCGACCAGCGTGTGCCACGTCGCGGCAGCGAGGTCGGCCTCCTCGGCCAGTTCCCGCTGCGCCGCCTGCAACGGCGACTCGCCGGGGCCTCCGTCGAGCAGCCCGGCCGGCAGTTCGAGCAGGCGCCGTCCGATCGGATGACGATACTGCCGGACCAGCGCGATCCGCCCCTGCTCGTCCCGCGCGACCACGGCCACCGCGGCATGTTTGGCCACCACCTCGCGGTGGGCGGTACCGCCCCCGGGCATCACGACCTCTTCGCGCCGCAACTCCAGGATCGCGCCCCGGTAGAGCGTCTCCGAATCACGGACGGAGAACTCGTGCGATCCCGGCTCGCCCATGTCGCTCAGGCCTCGGCGTCGGCGTCGTTCAGGCCGGTCGGGTCGTAGCCGTCGAGCTGAACCGGAAGACGTTCTGCCGCTTTGTATTTCAGCGCCGCCTCGATGAACGCCGAGAACAACGGGTGCGGCCGCGTCGGGCGGCTCTTCAGCTCCGGGTGCGCCTGCGTGGCCACCAGGAAGGGATGCTTGTCCCGGGGGTATTCGACGAACTCGACCAGATGGCCGTCCGGCGAGGTCCCGGAGAACACCAGCCCAGACTCGGCGATCTTGTCGCGGTAGGCGTTGTTCACCTCGAAGCGATGACGGTGCCGTTCGGTCACCTCGGTGCCACCGTAGGCGCGTGCGACGACACTGCCCGGGGCGAGCACCGCCGGGTACGACCCCAGCCGCATGGTGCCGCCCAGATCGGCGTCGCCGGAGACCGCGGCCTCCTGGTCGGCCATCGTCGCGATCACCGGGTCCGGGGTGTCCGGATCGAACTCGGTGGAGCTGGCCTCGGTGAGCCCGACCGACCGCGCGGCCTCGATCACCACGCACTGCAGGCCCAGGCACAGCCCGAGGAGCGGGATCTGGTTGTGCCGCGCGTAGGCGATCGCACCGAGCTTGCCCTCGATCCCGCGGATACCGAACCCGCCGGGAATCATGATCGCGTCGACGTCGCGCAGCGCGTTGTGCGCCCCCTCCGGGGTGGCGCAGTCGTCGGACGGCACCCAGACGATCTCGGTGCGCGCGTAGTGCGCGAAACCGCCGGCCCGGATGGCCTCGGTCACCGACAGGTAGGCATCGGGCAGGTCGATGTACTTGCCGACGATGGCGACGGTCACCGTCTCGCGCGGTGCGTGGACGCGGTTCAGCAGGTCGCCCCAGACGGTCCAGTCGACGTCGCGGAAGGGCAGCCCGAGCTGGCGCACCACGTAGGTGTCGAGCCGCTCGGCGTGCAGCACCTTCGGAATGTCGTAGATCGACGGCGCATCCGGCGTGGAGATCACGCCGTCGATGTCGACGTCGCACATCAGCGCGATCTTCTTCTTCAGCGCCTCGGGCACCGGCCGGTCGCAGCGCAGGATCAGCGCGTCGGGCTGGATGCCGATGCTGCGCAGCGCGGCCACCGAATGCTGGGTGGGCTTGGTCTTGAGTTCGCCGGACGGCGCCAGGTACGGCACCAGCGAGACGTGCAGGAAGAAGACGTTGTCGCGGCCGAGGTCATGCCGGATCTGGCGCGCGGCCTCGATGAACGGCTGCGACTCGATGTCGCCGACGGTGCCGCCGATCTCGGTGATCACCACGTCGGGGGCCTCACCGTTCGCGTCGGGCTCGTGCATGGCCATCATGCGGGCCTTGAGCTCGTCGGTGATGTGCGGGATCACCTGGACGGTGTCGCCCAGGTACTCGCCGCGCCGCTCCTTGGCGATCACCGTCGAGTACACCTGGCCGGTGGTCACATTCGCCGAACCGCTGAGATCGCGATCCAGGAAGCGCTCGTAGTGGCCGATGTCCAGGTCTGTCTCGGCGCCGTCTTCGGTGACGAAGACCTCCCCGTGCTGGAAGGGGTTCATGGTGCCCGGATCGACGTTGAGGTAAGGGTCTACCTTCTGCATCGTCACGCGCAGTCCGCGCGCGGTGAGCAACTGACCGAGACTGGAGGCCGTCAGCCCCTTACCCAGGGACGATGCGACACCTCCGGTGACGAAGATGTGCTTGGTTCCTGGCTGCACGTGGCGCAGTGATCGCAACTATGGGCTCCCGTCAAGGCTGAATACCTACGGGACTTCAGCCTAACAGCATCCGCGCCCACCGGGGAACGACACTCTGCTCCGCTATCCGCGTGGCGCCGGAACCGTGATCGACGTCGCACCCTGACCGGAGCCGTACGCGCCGGAACGGCCGGCGGCCTCGGCGTCGAGCGCGAGGATCACGGTGATCTGGCCGGTCTGCTCGTTGACGTCGTCGACGGTGGACAGCGACTTGCCCAGCGACGGATCGGCACGGACGACGGCCACCGGTGCGGCACCGTCCGCCGAACCCTGCCGGCCGGCGAGAACACCGCCCGCACCGCGGCTGGCCAGGGTCGCGGCGAGCCGTCCGACCAGCTGGCCCTGCGCACCGGAATCGGACGGCAGGCCGCCGCCGGTCAGCACGACGGCCAGCTGTGCCGGTTTCACCGTGCCTTCCGCGTAGTCGAGGAAGCCGCCGGCGCGGAGCGATTGCAGTGCGGTCGTGCGATCGGTGTCGGGCAGCGGGCGGCCGCCGTCGCGCACCAGGAGCAGCGCCCCGAGCAGGTCGCCCAGCCGGGAGCCGGAGTCGGTGTAGTCCACGCGCAGGGCGGTGCCGGCCGGGATCGACTGGTCGATGATCGAGCCGAGCTTGGCGGCGTTCTCGTCCTTCACGAGCGTCGTGGACAGTGCGATCTGCCCCGAGAAGCTCGCGCCGGAGTCGCTGATCAGGCCCTTCACCGCTTCGGTGTCGGCGTCCGAGGCGTTCGGCGCGGTCACCAGCAGCACCGAGCGTTTGGCCAGCAGGCCGTTGACCAGGCGCGGCGCGACGTCCTTGATGAAACCGCCGTCGACGTTCGCCTGGCGCGAAAGAGCGTCGTTCTCGTCCTGCAGCGTGCCCAGTTTGTCGCGATCGGTGCCGGTCAGCGCGTTGACCCGGTCGCCGATGTAGCCGGAGCCGAGGAACAGGCCGACGGCGAGGGCGAGGAACACCGCGATCAGCGAGATCGCATGCTGGCGCAGCGAGATCATGAGCTGGACGACCCCAGTCCGCTGACCCAATCGGTGACGTGATGCCACGCGGCGGTGATCCAGTCACCGGCGCCGGTGCCGGTCATGGCCAGCGCGACGATGAGCACGATCAGCGCCGCCAGCAGCAGCGCGGCGATCACGGCGCCGCTGACGCGGCTGCGGTACAGCGTCGCGACGGCTTTGGCGTCGACCAGCTTCTGCCCCACCTTGAGCCGGGTGAGGAAGGTCGACGGGATCTGGTCGCGACGGCTGCGGTCGAAGAAGTCGTTGAGCGAGCCGCCGAGGCCGACGGTCACGATCAGGTCGGCGCCGTGGAAATCGGCGAGCAGCAGCGCGAGGTCGCCGGCCGAGCCGATCGCCGGGAAGGTGGTGGCGCCGATGCCGAGGTCCTGGATCCGCTCGAGACCGGCGGCGTGGCCGTCCGGATCGGCGGGCAGCACCAGTTCGGCACCGCTCTTGAGCGTGTTGGTCTTGATCTCCTCGGGGTCGCCGACGATCACGGCGGGCTTGTAGCCGGCCTTCATCAGGGTGTCGGCGCCGATACCGACGCCGATCATGATCGGTTGATACTCCTTGATGAATGGTTTGAGGGCCTTGAGGTCGGCCGCCCGGTCCGAGCCGTCGCCCACCACCACCACGTGGCGGCCCTCCAGCTTCACGTGCAGTTCCGGCACGCCCACGCCGTCGATCAGCAGCGGCGACTCACTGCGAATGAACTCGATGGTGTTGCCCGAGAACGCCTCCAGATGGTCGACGAGACCGGTCTTGGCCTCCAGCATGGCGTCGGCGACGGCCCGCTCGTCGAGTTCGGTGCCGCGCGCGACCACGCGGTCGCCCAGGTAGAGCCGGTCGTCGTACAGCCGGACCTTGGCGCCCTCCTTGACCCGCGCGAAGACCTCGGGACCCACCGCGTCGAGCAGTGGGATGCCCGATGCCGCCAGCACCTCCGGCCCGAGGTTCGGGTAGCGGCCGGTGATCGACGGCGACGCGTTCACCACCGCGGCGACCTCGGCCTCCACCAGCGCGTCGGCGGTCAGCCGGTCCAGGTCGACCTCGTCCAGGATGACGATGTCACCGTGGCCGGCGCGGTCGACCAGTCGCTTGGTCTTCTTGTCGATGCGGGCGATACCGGTGGTACCGGGCAGGTCGTCGGTGCGGCGGGAGAGCAAGGCGGGCATCCTCATGCCCACGATCCTGATCTGCCGCGGCGAGGATCACACGGAGGCGCGCCGCAACAACGGCAACTTTTGTCACATTAAGAACACGAGACGCTATGTCATCAGCGTTCGGCGCGGGTCGCCTCGGCCGTTTCCAGGAGTTCCTCGGCGTGGGCGCGGCCGGTGTCCGAGTCGCCCAGACCGGCCAGCATGCGCGCTAGTTCGGCCACGCGTTCGGAGCGATCGAGGGCCGTCAGTGTCGACGTCTGCCGGCCCGCGGCACCGCCGCCGACCTTGCCGATCACCAGATGGTTGTCGGCGAAGGCGGCCACCTGCGGCAGGTGGGTCACGACGATCACCTGGTGTCGCGCGGCGAGCCGGGCGAGGCGGGCACCGATCTGCACCGCGGCCGCACCGCCGACCCCGGCGTCGACCTCGTCGAACACCATCACGCCGCCCGAGTCGGGCTCGGCGAGCACCACCTCGAGCGCGAGCATCACGCGCGAGAGTTCGCCGCCGGACGCCGATTTGGCGATCGGCAGCGGCCGCGCGCCCTGATGCGCGACGAGCCCGAATTCGACGCGGTCCGCGCCGTCGGCCCCGGCTTGCGTTCGGTGGCCGTCGACGGTGATGGCGAGCCGGTCGTCCTCGCCGGGCAGCAGGTCGACGGCGACCGCGAGTTCGCTGCCGCCCATCGCCAGGCCGGCCAGTTCGGCGGAGACCTTGCCGCCGAGCTTCCCCGCGGCGCCGGCGCGGAGCTTGTGGAGTTTCCCGGCCAGTTCGGCCACCTTCTCCCGCTCCCGCCCGGCCTTCGCTTCGAGTTCTTCGATCGACCCCTCCGGGTCCTCGATCCGCGCGAGCCGGGCGCGTGCCTCGTCGGCCCAGGCGATCACGCCGTCGATGTCGGCCGCGTACTTCCGGGTCAGCAGCTTCAGGTCGGCCTGCCTGCTGAGCAGCGCGTCGAGGTCCTGCGCGTCGCTGGGCAGCCCGGCCAGGTACACCGACAGCTCGTCGCCGACATCGCCGACCACGGCCAGCGCCTCGGCGACGCGCGGCAGCAGGTCTGCCAGCGCGGCGTCGTCGGACGATTCGAGGAGCGAGCGGACCGAGCCGAGGCCCTCGACGACGCTCGGTTCTATGCCGCCGTCCCCGGCGATGATCCGGTGGGCCCCGGCCGCGGCGGCCCGCAGATCCTCCAGGTCGGTGAGCCGCTTGACGGTGGCGACCAGATCCGCGTCCTCCCCTGGTTCCGGCGCGACCGCCTCGATCTCCTGCAATCCGAACCGCAGCCGGTCCGCCTCCTGGGCGATCTCCCGGGAGTCGGCGCGCCGACGGTCCAGCTCGTCCAGGGTCTCCAGCCACGCGGTCCGCGCCTTGCGGTACTTCGCGAGGAGGTCGGCGGCCTTGGTACCGGTGAACCGGTCGAGGGCGGCGCGCTGCTGATCGGGCCGGGCCAGGCGGAGCTGGTCGTTCTGGCCGTGAATCGCGAGCAGTTCGCCGGTGACGTCGCCCAGGGTCGCCGCCGGTACCGACCGGCCGCCCAGATGGGCCCGCGACCGGCCGTCGGCGTTGACGGTGCGCGCGGCGATCAGGGTGTCGTCGTCATCGATCTGTGCACCGGTGGATTCCAGGACGTCGTCGATCAGCGCGGACCGCTCGCCCGCGGCGGGCAACCGGAATCGTCCTTCGACGACGGCCTTCTCGTCACCGGTGCGCACGCGCCCGGCATCCGCCCGCGCGCCGGACAGCAGGCGCAGGCTGGTCACGATCATCGTCTTGCCCGCGCCGGTCTCGCCGGTGAGCACCGTGAAACCGGGCGCGAACTCGGCCGACGCCGACTCCAGTACGCCGAGTCCGCGGATCGACAGCTCTTCGAGCACGGTCTGTTCAGCTCCTTCCGCGCCACCCTGTGACGGGAAGCGAGAATTTGGTCACCAGCCGGTCCGCGAACGGTTCGGAGCCGATGCGGATCCATTTCAGGGAGGTGGCGGCGCGGGAGACCTCGACCCGCCCGCCCGGTGGGACTTCGAGGATGCGCCGGCCGTCGCACAGGGCCACCGCCGGCCGGCCGCTCGCGTCGACCTCGACCGCGATCCGGGAACGCGGACTGGTCACCATCGGCCGGGCGAAGAGCGCGTGCGCGTTGCTCGGGACCACGAGGATGGCCTCCAGGTCGGGCCACATCACCGGCCCGCCCGCGGAGAAGGCGTACGCGGTGGACCCGGTCGGCGTCGCGATCAGCAGGCCGTCGGCGCCGAACGCGGACACCGGACGGCCGTCGACCTCGGTGACCAGTTCCAGTACCCCGTTGTGCGACCGGTTCTGTACGGCGACCTCGTTCAGCGCCCAGGTGTGGCCGAGCGAGCGGCCCTGCTGGGCGTCGAGCACCGCCACGTCGAGCACCATCCGGTCCTCGATCAGGTAGTCGTGACCGACCAGGCGGTCCATGACGTCGTCGATGACGTGCGCCTCCGCCTCGGCGAGGAACCCGATGTGCCCCAGGTTGATGCCGAGGATCGGTACGCCGGCCGGATAGGCCAGTTCCGCGGCGCGCAGGAAGGTCCCGTCCCCGCCGAGTACCAGGACGAGTTCGCAGCCGGCGGCCGAATCGGCGCCGGCCCGGACGATCTCGACCTCGACGCCGGTGGCACGCAGCCGCTCCGGGTCGACGGGGTGCCAGTGCTGATCCGGTCCCGCCGAGGGCAGCCGCGTGTCGTTGTCGAGGATCCGCACCGTGATCCCGGCCTGCGCGCAGCGCCGGCCGACGATGTCCAGGGTGTTCGTCACCTCATCGCGACCGGTGTGCGCGACGAGCAGGAAGGAGCGCGCGGCATCGTCGTGCACGGCGGTTTCCTCCCGGGTCGACGGTGCGGGGCCCGCCGGGGTCACTGAGGCCCCCGTGCGACCGCCGCGTTGATCAGGTCAACCGTATCGCCCGCCTCCGACAGGTGCCCGTCGGCCTCGGGTTTGTGCAGCCAGAGGAAGTATTCGACGTTGCCCGACGGTCCCGGCAGCGGGCTGGCCTCGACGGCCCGCGTCCGCAGCCCGAGCCGCGCGGCGGTGGCCGCGACGTCGGCGACCACCTCGGCCCGCAGCGCCGGGTCACGGACCACGCCTCCGGCGCCGACGCGCTCCTTGCCGACCTCGAACTGCGGCTTCACCATCGGCAGGGCGTCCCCGCCGGGCCGCAGGCACGCGGCCAGCGCCGGTAGCACGAGGTTCAGCGAGATGAACGAGAGATCGCCGACGATCAGGTCCACCGACCCGCCGATCGCATCGGGTTGCAGGTGGCGGACGTTGGTGCGGTCGTGCACGTGGACGCGGTCGTCGTTCTGCAGTCGCCAGATCAGCTGGCCGTAGCCGACGTCGACGGCCTCGACTTCCGTGGCGCCACGCCGGAGCAGCACGTCGGTGAAACCGCCGGTCGACGCGCCGGCGTCGAGGCAGCGTCGTCCCGCCACCGTCAGCCCGAGTGGCTCGAACGCCTCGAGTGCGCCGAGCAACTTGTGCGCGCCGCGCGAGGCCCAGTCGTCCGTGTCGGCCTCGGTGACCAGCAGCGGGGTGTCTTTAGCGACGTTGGTGGCCGGTTTCGAGGCGACGGTGCCGTTCACCTTGACCTGGCCGGCCTCGATCAGCGCGCGCGCGTGTTCCCGCGAGCGCGCCAGACCGCGACGGACCAGTTCGGCGTCGAGTCGTGCCCGGGGCGCCATCAGCGTCTCCCGCCGAGACCGGGCTCAGCCACGGCCGACGTCTTCCAGGGCCGCCGAAAGGGCATCGTGGGCGCGAGCAAGGATCTCGGCCTGCCGGGCGAGGGCGGCGAGGTCGAAGTCGCCGTCGGTCGCCTGCGCGATGGCGGCGACTTCGTCCAGGAGTTCACGGACTTCGCCGGTCACCGGATGATCCGCCGGATCGCCCGGCTCGGCGGTCAGCTGGGCGGCACGTGCCGCCAGAGCGGCCGGCGACGGTCCGGGTCCAGGTTTCATCGGGGCGCGATCGGGTCCGGTCATAACCTGCCCAGGCTATCGCACGGCCGATCACTGGCTCTCGGTCAGACCGAGGAGCCCGAGCCGCTGTGTGGTCACCGGGTCCGGTGACGAGATCCGCAGATCGAGGCCGCCGACGTCGGCCGTCCACACCGCGTGCGTGAGTGCGGGCAGGAGCGCGGCGGCGCGGGGCACGCCCTTCGGCTCGATCGTCACCCGGTTCTCCATCACCGTGACCTGCCAGTCGGGCTGCGCGCCGATCCGGACCGCGTCCGCCGATTCGCCGGCGCACGACAGGTCGTCGATCACGTAGACGGGCCGCTGCGCCGGGGCGGCGGCCAGCAGTTTCCGGGCCGTCGTGACGCCGGTGAGCACCAGCAGGCTGTCGATACCGACCGTCACGGCGCCCTCGATGTCGGTGTCGAGCCGGTCGCCGATCATCAGCGGACGACGGCCCCGGCTGCGGGCGAGCACTTCCCGCATGATCGGCGCCGCCGGCTTGCCCGCGACCGTCGGCGTGGCCTCGATGGCCGTGGCCACCGCCGCCACCATGGAGCCGTTCCCGACGAGCAGACCGCGCTCCGTCGGGAGAGTGGTGTCGGTGTTGGTCGCCACCCAGAGGGCGCCCGCGCGGATGGCCAGCGCCGCCTCGGACAGCTGCGTCCATCCGGTCTCCGGCGAATGGCCTTGGATCACCGCGGACGGCGCGTCGTCGGCGCTCGACACCGGATTCAGCCCCACTGCCGAGATCTCCGCCCGCAGCGACGGGGCGCCGACCACCAGCACGTTCGACGCCGCCGGGACGCGCTCGGCGACGAGTCGTGCGCCGACCTGGGCGCTGGTGATCACCTGCTCGGGCGTCGCCCGGAAACCGAGATCCGCGAGGTGATCGCTGACCTGTTCGGCGGACCGGCTCGCATTGTTCGTGACGTAGAAGCAGCGGTCGACGTGCGCGTCGACGACGTCCCGCGCCCCCGGCAGCACCGAGTGCCCCTCGTAGAGAGTGCCGTCCAGATCGAACAGCAGCGTGTCGTACCCGGCGAGAAGCGACTCGTCGTCTTCCCCGGTCCCGGCGACGGCCGACTCGTCCACACCCTCGGCGAGGAGTTCCTGCAGCTGGTATTCCGCGTCGGTCGCGTCGTCGACGTCCGCTGCCGCGGCGTTCTGGTACCAGGTCAGCGCCTCGGCGCGAC
Organism: Gordonia sp. PP30; assembly: GCF_023100845.1. NCBI lineage: Bacteria > Bacillati > Actinomycetota > Actinomycetes > Mycobacteriales > Gordoniaceae > Gordonia > Gordonia sp. PP30. Next base: position 2,560,316 of record NZ_CP095864.1, read on the forward strand.
GGCCCGCCGCGTACAGCGCGCTCGCATACGCGCTGAAGAGCCGCGCCGCCTCCGTACCGGTCCGGCCGGCCCGCAGGTCGTGGGACGAGAGCACCCGCACCGCCGCCTCCGGATCGTCGAGGTCGAG